>CAXTHJ010000006.1:0-77821 GCA_964243985.1 uncultured Caulobacteraceae bacterium
CCGCCACCTGCGCCCGCGCCGCCCCCAGCTGCGCTCGTGCTTGCGCCACCTGAGCGAGCGACTGTTCGCGATCCCTGCGGTTCTGGGCGAGCCGCTCGTCGGTCTCGACCCCGGCGGCGCTCAGCGGCGCGTAGCGGGCCACCTGGCCCGCGTTGAAGCGATCAGTCGTCTCCGCCTGTGCGAGCTGTGCACGGTCCTGCGCCGCCTGCGCGAGCGCTTGTCGGATGGCGTCGAACTGCTGGACGCGTGTCGCGCGTGCCTGCGCGACGCTCGCCTGCGCCTGCGCGATCCGCGCACCGGCCTCCCCCGCGGTGGCGTCGGCGGTGCGGCGGTCGATCACGACCAGCAGCGCCCCCGCCTTGACGACCTGGTTGTCGGAGACGAGGACCTGCTCGACGTAGCCGGCGATGCGGGTCGACACGTTGATCTGGTCGGCGCTGAGGTAGGCGTCGTTGGTCGACTGCTGGAAGCGGCCATAGCTGCGGTAGTGGACGAACCAGTAGGCGAGGAGCGCCGCCGCCAGCACCGCGCCGACGATCAGCGCGATCCGCACCTTGGGATTGGCCAATGGCGACGGCTTATCCTCGCCGCCGCTCTCGCCCTCATCGCCATCGTCGGACGATGCGTTCTCCGCGTCGCCGCCCTGCCTGGCCCGATCGCGCCCGTCGTCCCCGTCGCCCGGTTCGCCGCCACGCCCGCCGGAGTTCTCGTCCGCCGCCATTAGGAACCTCCTCCGGCGGGCTCGATGAGCAGCTTACCCTTCGGCTGGTGGTTGACCTCGAGCTCGACGAGCGCCGGGATGGCGTCGGCCAGCGACACCTTGAGGCCGATCGCCGCGCGCTGAATGCGCTTCATGCCGCCTCCTGTTGGCAGGGAAGCCTCCATATGTCAGTGATAGACGATAAGGTAAAGTCTGTCACCGACAATAAGGATGCAGGGCCTTGCCCAGAGACCGTGCCAAGGTGCATCGCCGGCTGCAGGAGGCGGCGATGGAGCTGTTCGAGGAGAACGGCTACGAACAGACGACTGCGGCCCAGATCGCGGCGCGTGCCGACGTGACTGAGCGGACCTACTTCCGCCACTTCGCGGACAAGCGCGACATCCTGTTCGAGGGTACGGAGCGCTTGGAGATGGCGCTGGTCCAATTCATCGCGGCCGCACCTCAAGGGCTGGGGCTCATGGGCGTCCTGCAACACGCGCTCTGCGAAGTGGCTTCGACGCTGGGGCAGGGCGACCTGTTCTCGGCCGCTCGCCAGGCCGTTATCTCCGCCACGCCCGCGTTGCGGGAGCGAGAAGCCACCAAGCATGTGGTGCTGATGGCGACCATGGCGGCAGGGCTCGAACGCAGAGGATTTGAGCCCAAAGAGGCGAACCTCGCCTCACGCGTGGGCGGTGCAGTTTTCGTCTATGCGCTGGCAACTTGGTTCGAGGACACCGCAGTCCAACTCGTAACGTGCCTTGACTTGGCGTTCGAGCAGTTACGCCTGCTGGATTGATCTTAGTTAGCCAGCCCGCAGGTACGTGCTGAATGTATCTAGCTAGGTGTACTCGGATCCCTCGGGGGATTTAGCGGGCTCCCTGTTGTGCGTATACTCTCCACCGGTTGTCATCCGCTCAGCGGGCTCGCGAACGAACCCGCGTGATTATATCACCAACCTGGCGAAGCGATCGTTGCCGGTTAAGTTTCTTCCGATGCAACGACAAACAACGTCCTTCTGGACGCTGAACTTCCTCCCCACCCCGCATGCCGACGCGGTAGGCTCGACTAAGCTGGGAAATGTCGCCTTTCTGTTGGGCGCGCTGGCTAACGGGCACGTCGAGATCTTCAAGTCACCCTCGCCGATGGGGCAAGGGCTTGACGAACGGCGGTCTCGAGATCGCCGATCTGGAACGGTTTACGCAGCACTTGGCTGGGATCGACCACGCGATGCACGGCGTCCATATCCGCGTACCCCGTGGCTAGGATGATCGGCAAGTTGGGGGCGGCGGAACGGGATTGATTGATCACGTCCACGCCATTCAGGCCCGGCATGGCGTAATCGACGATCAGAAGTTCAGGCGTTTTGGCGCGGATTTGCGCGAGCCCTTCCACGCCGCCCGAGGCTTCGCTTACTGCGTAGCCCAGGGATTGCAGGCATTCGACGATGAACCGCCGAACGCCGTCGTCGTCCTCGATCACCAATATTCGTTCCTGTCCGCCAGCGCCGTTCTGCGGGTCGCCGGCTCCCAAGGCCGCCTCAGCGAGCGCCGGGCGCGCGGCGGGAAATCGCAGGATGACGGTGGTGCCGACGCCCTCGGCGCTCTCAAGGCCGACGGAGCCGCCGGACTGCTCCAAAAGGCCATAGACCTGGCTCAGGCCAAGGCCCGTTCCCTTGCCGATAGGCTTGGTGGTGAAGAAGGGATCGAACACCTTGTCCAGTATGTGTTTGGGGATGCCGGACCCATTGTCCTGCACTTTGATCAGCACGGCGCTTTCCACGGCCAAGGCTTCGCTGGAAATCTGTAGCCGGCCGCCTTGCGCCATGGCGTCCCTGGCGTTGATGGACAGATTCAGAATGGCCAGCTCCATCTGGTTGGCGTCGGCCATCGCCCAGGGATCGGAAGGATCGAGGTCCATGACTACCTGGTAGAGTGGTCCGATGGTGCGCGCGAGGAGGTCGTCCATGCCCCGGATCAGCCCGTTGACGTTCACAGGCTCCGGCGTGAGGCGCTGAGTGCGTGAGAAGGCGAGGAGCTGGCGTGTGAGTTTCGCCGCGCGGTCTGCGGCTTGACCGGCGTAATCCGCAAGTCGGCCGATCCGTTCGTCTTCCACCCGCCTGCGGATCAGCTCAAGGTTTCCGCTGATCACAGTCAGAAGATTATTGAAGTCATGGGCTATGCCGCCGGTGAGCTGGCCCATAGCGTCCATTTTCTGTGACTGAACGAGGGCGGCCTGAGCCCTTTCCCGTTCCGCGATCTCCTGCATCAGCTGGTCGTTGGCGCGGGCTAGGTCCTGAGTGCGCTGGCCGATGCGTAATTCCAGAGTGCCGTTGAGTTGGCGCAGGGTTTCTTCGGCCGATTGAAGTTCATGCAGATGGCTTCGCGCCTCATATTGACGCCGACGGGCGCGCAAGGCGGCATCTGCAGCGCTGCCCAAGGTCTCGCCATGAACCGGGCGCTCGAGCACGACCACGTTGCCGAGCTGATTGAGTATTAGCGCGGCCTCCTTCGGCCGACGTCCGGCGCGTTTGGTGGCCAATAGGATGAAGGGGAAGTCGGACCAGGCAGGCTGGGCGCTCAGCCAAGCCACCAGCCTGCCACGATCGGTCTCGGCCAGGGATTCCTCAGTGACAAGCGCGGCTCCAGCTCCCTCCGACATCGCGGTCGCCAATTCGTTCGCGCTGCGGCACGTCACACACTCATGACCGCTACGGGTCAGCAAGCGCTCGATAATCTGTGAATCGCGGCCCCTAAGCGCAAGCAGCAGTATGCGGCGCTCCATCGCCCCACTCATTGCGAAGTTGCCGGTGAGCCCTTCATCAGGGGCGTGCGACCGTGATAGGACGGCAAACCCCCAAGCACTCCCTCGAAATCTTCCAAAGGTTCGCCGACCTGAACGCCGTTCGGTCCAAGTCCAAATTCGCGAATACTCGTCTCGTGCGCGCTCACCCGGCTTTTGGCGATGGTGACGGCTTTGAGCACGTTTCCCTTAGCCTCGAAGTAGCGGAACAGAACGATCCCGTCGCTGAGGTAGCTGAGGTCAACGTCGGCGCGCACATCGCCGATGATGCCGTGCTGACCGAGAACCAGCATGGTGATCACGCCCTGCTGGTTCAGATAGCTAAGGAGCTCATGCATCTGTAAAAGAAGATACTTCTCACCCGGCATGGCCTGTAGGAAGGCGTTCAAGCTGTCGATGACGAGGAAAGTAACGCCGTCCTCTTCCACGGCGCGGCGCACCCAACTGGCGAATTCTCCAGGCGACAGTTCAGCGGGATCGATCTGAGAGATGTTCAGAACGCCATTTTCGATGTGCGGCTCCAAATCCATACCGAGGAATTTGGCGCGGGCCATCATGGTGGCGACGCCCTCGTCGAACAGAAAATAGGCGGCCTTTTCGCCCCGATGTATGGCCTCCAGGCTGCAACGCAAGGCCGTGCTTGTCTTGCCAACTCCGGATGGACCCGTAAGAAGGGTGTTGGTGCCGGGCGCCAAGCCTCCGCCCAACATCTGATCCAAAGCGGCCACCCCGGTGGACACGAGCTTGCCGGTGAAAGCGCGATGGTGTTCGGCGGCGATTAGACGGGGGAATACGGATACGCCGCCGGTCTCGATGACGAAGTCATGATAGCCGCCGCGATATTTCACGCCGCGCATCTTGATCACCCTGAGGCGCCGGCGCTCCGAGCCATAATCTTGAGCGGTCTGCTCCAGTGTAATCACGCCGTGGGCGATGCTATGCAGTTGCAAGTCGCCGGGATCTGAGCTGCGGTCGTCCAGCATCAAGACCGTGCACTGGCGTGTAGAGAAATATTGCTTCAACGCCAGGATCTGGCGACGATAGCGAAGCGAGTTTTGAGCCAGAAGGCGCATTTCCGACAGGCTGTCGAACACCACGCGAGACGGGCGCAGCCGATCCACGCACTCGATCACCCCTTCGATGGTTTCGCCGAGCTCGACCTCGGAGGGCTCAAGAATGGATTGCTCGCTTTCGGGATCGAGCCCCTCCTCGCTCACCAGCTCAAACAGCTCGATCTCGTCTAGCGACCAGTTGTGGCTGCGGGCGACCTCGCGCAGTTCCGCCGCCGTTTCCGATAGGGTGATGTAAAGACCCCGCTCCTCCGCGCGGGCGCCTTCCAGCAGGAATTGCAACGCGATCGTGGTCTTTCCGCTGCCAGGCGTGCCTTCGAGCAGATAGGATCGCGCTTGGGTCAGGCCGCCTCCGAGGATATGGTCGAGGTCAGCGATGCCGGTGGAGATGCGATTGAAGTCGGCGGGGGGGCGCATCTGTCTTCCGCTGTAATGCGCGTCGAGCGCAGGGATATTACCTAACGAGCTTGGCCTTTTTTGGATGCAGGTTCGACGGGGCTGTCACGTTAACGGCTCAAGATCAGCCGATCCCGCCCGCTCTAAATCTAGGCGCAGGTCGCCCCTGAGTACGCCTCGAAGGCTGCGGCGCGGAAGGTTCTAAGTGTTGGTCGAGTGGTCAGATGCCGGGCGGTGTAGAAGGTATTGTAGATCGCCGCATGGGTTGTGAGGAACCGCTGGGCCGAGGCCTAAGATTTGAACCCCAGCTGCTGTCGCTCCCTTTTTCGGATGGGGAGGTGGGCGTTTTCAGCCCGGTTATTCTCGCGCTTTTTGCCATCGTGACGGATGTGGGAAAAGCCGAGTTCAGCCAGCGCCGAGCCGTACGATTTTAGGCGGTCGGTGACGATGGCTTCGGGCGCCACGGGCTGGTTGCGCAGCAGCCGCTTCAACAGCTTCAACGCTGTATCAGTGTCTCTTTGTCTTTGCTTTACAAGGTCTAGCACCTCGCCTTCGTCGTCCACGGCGCGCCACAGGTACATCCGCCTTCCCCTCACCATGCACGCCATTTCGTCTAGATGCCACCGAGGGGAAGGGGCCGGCTTGCGCTTCTTCAAAGCCCGAGCGAACTGTGGCCCGAACTTGATCGTCCAGCAGCGGATGGTCTCATAGCTGACCTCGACCCCACGCTGCGCCATCATTTCCTCTACGTCACGCAGACTCAACGTGAAGCGGAAATACAGCCATATGGCATTGCGGATCGCATCAGCGGGAACCGGCGGCGCTTGAACGATATCGGCCGCATAAATTGCCGCCCCACAACGACTTCCTCAGCCGAAAAGTGAAGACAAGCTACAGTACGACTGACAGCACCCACCCAGCAGATGGTACTTCTCGCGTTCCATCAGGTCGCAGACAACCTAGCAGCCGCACCAAGCGGCCGTCCTTGACAGAGCCCGCCGCTTAGAAGTTGGCGGTCACGCTGACGCCGTAGGTGCGCGGCGCCAAAATGCCGTAGACGTGGTTTCCGCCCGTTTCTCCATAAACATTCACAGGCGTGTTCTCCAGGTTCTTGATGTAGCCCCTGACGACGTACCTGTTGTCTTTAAAGCTATAGCTAAGGCTGGCGTCAGTCATGGTGTAAGACCCCTGATAATCCCAAGCTGGTACGATCGGGGAGCCGAACTCCAGCGGATAGGAGGACGAGATTTTGGTGTTGATGGTGGCCGTAAGGGCATGGCCGTTGGAGAGCTGCCAGATGTGGTCGTAGCCCAGCAGCGTCGACACGAGCGGCAGGTTGACCAGTCTTTCGCCCGCCGGGATGGAGTTTGTGGTCGGCACACCCGAGGGGGTGTTTGCAAAAATCGCCCCGCCATAAGTGCCGTGCGCCAAGGTCACCGAAGCCGAGAAATGGTCGGCCGGCGTCAAGGCAAACTGGCCATTTAGCTCCAGTCCGTAGGTCGTCAGGTCGCCCGCGTTTTCAACGACCAGATTGCTGCCTGCAGCCGCGGTGTTGTAGGTGGCCGGCTCCGTGATCTGCAGATTATGGAAGTCGTAATAATAGAAGTCGCCGTTCAGCTGGAGCCGATTGTCCAGGAAGCGGTTCTTCGATCCGATTTCATAGGCCGTGATCGTTTCAGGCTGAAAGTAAACCGGTGCGTGGTTCGCCGGCGCCGGCAAGTTTGGACTTCCGCCATCGGGACCGCCGGCTATATAGCCGCTCGAGACGTTGGCGTAGAGCAGCTTGCCGGGGCTCAGGTCATATTCCAAGCCGCCCTTATAGGTGGTGTGATCCTCGGTCTGCTGGAGCTTGGCTAGGCCGGGCTGTTGTACGCCCTTGTGATCGTTGGTGTAGCGGACGCCGCCGGTGATGCGCAGCCGATCGGTGATTCCGTAGGTCGCCTGAATGAACCCGGCTTCGGAGGATTGGGGGAGGCCAGTGTAAGTGACCGCGCTTGAGCCAAGTCGCGGCGCAAGAACAGGATTGTCGTAGGCGAGCACTGTCCTTTCGAAGAAATCGCCCGTGCTGTCGAAGAAGAAGGCGCCCACTTGCCAGGCTAAGCCCCCAGCATGTGTCGCTTGGTCGTGACCCGCGAACCGGATCTCCTCTGAATAGTCGTAGTCGTTGGAGCGGGTGGTATTGAGGTTGACGACGGCGTTCGGCAGGTTGAAGTACCGCTGGTGGGCGCCCACGAAGCCCGTGATCGAGGTCGCTGTCATCCATCCAAAGTCGTAATCAACATGGCCTTGGTAGGCTTCATCGAAGCTGTCGGTATGCCCGCCGAGGGCAATGTTCCCGCCCCCGAAGTCCGTGCAGCCTGTCGGCTTCGTGACTCCCGGTACGTAGGCGGATGTTCCGGGTACGGTCAGCGACCAAGGCTCGGAGCCCGCGCAGGGATAGGACTCCTGCACCGTGCCGTGACCGCCTTGATGCAGGTAGTCGGCTTCACCATAGATCGTCAGCCTCTCGGTAGGGCGCCAGCGCACCGAGGCGCGGACGACATCGGAATTTACGTCGTCATAATAGTTGCCGACATAGCCGTCTCTCCGATCTCGCCCATAGGCCAATCGGACGGCCAGGGTGTCGCTCAGCGGCACATTGAGGACGCCGGTGAAGTTGTTTGCCCCATAGTTGCCGCCCTCGGCCGTCACTGAGCCCCCAAATGTGTTGCTCGGCTGGTTGGTGATGATGTTGATCGCGCCGCCGACGGCATTGCGGCCATAAAGTGTGCCTTGCGGGCCGTTCAGATCTTCAATGCGGGACACGTCCAGGAACGCGAAGCCCGTGGGCAAGGGCCGGTCAAAGAACAGGCCGTTGACGCTCACCGCTACGGCGGGATCGGCGCGGGGATCGACGAAGTTGGATTCGACGCCGCGGATGGCGACCTGGATCGAATTGACGAATGGCAGCAGCTGAACGCTCGGCAGAACCGCGTTCAGATCCTGGATCTGCACGATGTTCTGTTTGGCGATTGTGTCGCTGCCGACCACGTCAAGCGACGCCGCGGTCTTCTGCGCGGTGCTCTGCCGCTTTTCCGCAGTGACCACGATCTCCTGGAGCTGGGTGACATTGCTCGTCGGTGCGGTCCGCGGCCCATCGCCTTTGGCTGAAGAGCTGGTCTGGCCCGCGGAGCCAGAAGGAGGGGGGGACTGATCGCCCGTGCCGGTGGAAACGGACGACGAGGAAGTTCCAAGCGGGACGGAGGGCGCTTGGCCAGTCTGCGCCCAGGCGGCGTTTGCGCCCAGCACCATCGCGATTGAAGCGGCCGAAGCCAGCAAAGCTTTTCGTCCCATGTGTCATCCTCCTCATTTTATCGGGTTCCATGATGGACCCTGTTTTTGTGTATCAACCTCGATTACAGACGTTCGCGAGGGCGGTTCCCTATTGCGGCGTTAGATGAATCTTGAAAAACGCAGCCGCCCTGGCGATAGCCGCGCGCGCCTCTGGCGTGTTCGGGATGGAGCCCTGAAAGACGTGCGGCATGCCTTCGTAAAGGTCGAGCACCGCTTCATGACCGCCGCCGCGGATCACCTGATATTGCCGCACGAAGTTGCTAAGCAACATTTCACGCGTGCCGCCCTGAATCAGGGTCGGCGGGAAGGCCTTGGCGTAGTCGCCGTAGACGGGCGAGACGTAGGGGTTCTTCTGGTCCTTGGGATCGGCGTAGGCGTCCGCGTTCCACCTGGAGCTATTCAGGTCGAGCACAGGGTCGATCGCTGAAAGGGTTCTGAAGCTGTCACCCGTGTCCGTGAGGTCGGACGCCGGCGACATCATGTAGAGGGCTCCAGGCAAGGGCAGCCCCTCGTCGCGCATCTTAAGCACAGACCCGGCCGTCAGGCCGCCGCCCGCGGAGTCGCCGAACACGCCGACGCTCGTGGGGACGGCTCCTTTAGCGAGAAGCGCCCGCCAGACGGAGAGCACCTGATCGGTTACGATCTTCCAGTCTCCCCTGGGGGCGACCGTGTAGTCGACCGAGATCACCTCGTCACCCGTCGCGGCCGCCACAAGCGCCGGGAGACCTAGACGGGAATGGGCGGAGAAGCGGGTGTAGCCGCCGCCATGCAGATAAATCAGGGTGAAGCCGTTCGGCTTGTAATTGGCCGGGAAAATCCTGACGACCGGAACGCCGCCGATTTGATCGTCCCGCGTGCTGGCGCCGAGTTTGGCGACAAGGGCGTTGGAGGCAGGCGTCATACGCTTGTCGAGGGCTTCCCTCTGACGATCCCAATCTTCGACGGATGTCGGCTTGGTTGGCGGCGGCAGGTGCGACGAGGCCGCATAGATCGCCGACAAGTCCTTGGCCGCTTCGGACGAAACGGTTGCGGGAACTTCAAAGCGAAGCGTCGGCTCAGCCGCCGCGGCGGATCCCGCCAGAGCGAGCGTGAGCAGCGGGATGGTCACAGGCATCCTTCGCCGACGTCCATCATTCATTAGAAAGGGGTGGTTTATGATCAAATCAGCACCTATCGACCTGGCTGCGAGGTCGCCGCGGGCTCGTCGAAACGTGCACACCAGACGGCGAAGCGGTCGATGAAGCCGTCGAGCAGCTTGCGAACGCCTAAGTCGGTGATCTCGTCTTCGGCGTCGAACATCCCGTCTGCGTACTTGAGGTAGATTTCGGGCTGCCCCATCACACCCATGTCGAGCACCATCAGGCTCGCCCGCAGATGCGCCTGACCCACCGCGGTTCCGATGTTGCCGGGAGCGATCCCCAGAATGGCCGCGGGCTTTCCGCTGAAACTGTTTCGGCCGTATGGCCTTGAGCCCCAATCCACCGCGTTTTTCAAAACAGCCGGAATCGACCGGTTGTATTCAGGCATGACGAAGAGAGCGCCGCGCGAGGCCTCTATCTGCGCCTTGAAGGTCGCGACGGGCGCGGGCGGCTCTGGCGTAAACAGATCGTCATTGTACATCGGCAGGTCGGAGAGACCCACAAGGTCCAGTTGAAGCCTTGCGCCCGCGAGCTTTTTCACCGCCTTAGCCAGCTTCAAATTGATGGAGCCAGCCCGCAGGCTGCCCACCAGTGTTGCAATCCTCATAAAACTCCACGTCCTTGTAAGCGCACGGTCTGCCGCTGATCAGTCCAGATGGGCTGCCAACGAGACTTCCTGAATTGCCGCTTCGGGCAGGTATCGCGCGAATAGATCAAGTCGCTTGGACGCTGACGGTCATGCCGCCGCCGTCGGTTCGCGGAGGCGGAACGCCCTATACGATTTGATCCGACGCTCCGCCTTGGTCCCCAATCCGTTGACCTGAATGCCGGTTCGACATCATCAGAGTTGAGGCGCGCAAGGCCCAAGCAGTAACGTGCCGAGAGCTTGCTGTTGACGGAGCGGGCGGGCCTATCGCCGCCAGCAGGGCTTAATCTATGGGTATATCGAAGCGGCGAAAGCCGGCCGGAGCGTGTCGGCGCAAAGGAGCCGTTCAATTCCGCTCCGCGACGGCTCAGGCCTCTCATCATTTCCCCCTCGATGTTCAAACCCGCCTGTCGCCAAGCCAGTCTGTTCCCCGGTTTTTCCGAGTTGTCCCGCAGCATTCGGGGAAAAAGCCTTTTCGTCAAGGCGCCATTTGCATTTGCATATGATAAATTGCGAGAAAATACGGGTTAGTCGACTGCTTGAAGCTGTTTAGCGATGTTAAGCATCATCGGTTTGGCATCCCAGAACCTGGCCGCCGGGCTTAAAGGGCTGTGCGCGTGCAAACGAGCGAGCCTCTCCCAGAGCGATGCTTGCTTGGCTGCGTCGGCAGTGAAACTGCTAAGGATGCGCACCATGTCTTGATCCGGTGATATCTGAGATGTTGCGGATCAGCTGCTATCCAGAAATTGAGAGATTCCGTCAGGCAAGTGCGGATTGAACGAAGTGTTGGCGTCGATGATTCGGCCCAGAGAACAGCTAGAACGCCTGTTTGATCGACATTTGGAGCTTGCGAACTTCGTCTGAGGCGCTGTCCGACGCCGCCTCATCTTGTCCAGATATAAAATCCGCCTGCCGCGCCTGAACAACTTCTGGATCAAACGGGCGAATTCGGCTCCAAGCCCAGCAAAGCACGCCCGTATGCCTCCATCGACGAGTCGTTGTCGAAGAAGGCATGGATGCTGATCATGTTTACGTTTCGGAACGCTCTCTGCATAAGCGACTCGGACCGGAACGCGCTCGCGCCCGAGCCAAGGACCAGATCGTTGATCGAGTCTTTGCAGAGCATCGCCAAGGCCGCCGTCCTGGCCTTGAAGCGAAGGCGACCTTCGACGTCCATCGTCCCCGCTTGCGCCGAAACGGCGGTTTGGACCATCTCCGCCAGAAGCGTCTCCGCCGCCAGGCTGTTGGCCATGCCTCGCCCCGCTCGCATGTGCGCGGTCGGCTTCTCGTTAACGGCCTTGCCGTCATTGGTCCCGAGGCGGGTTCGCGTGGCACGGATGAATTCTTCCGCCGTTCCCCGCAACGCGCCAACGAACGGGGCAAGACAGTAGGACAGGGTGATCGGGACCAGCGGGCGAGCGTAGAAGGGATTGGCATGAATGGCAGACCCGGGCGAGCCGCCGCCCATCAGCGCCGAACTCGGCATGGTCCGGTGTGTAGGTACGAAGACCTCATCGAACACCGCATCCCAGCTGCCCGTGGCCCGCATGCCCTGAACGTCCCAGGTGTCGATCAGGGTGACCTCCCGAGTCGGGACGATAAGGGTGACGGGCCCCTTTGGTCCGTCGCCTTCTACGACCATGCCCGAACCCATTATCCAGTCCGAATGCGGCGAGCCGGAGTTCCATCCGTTTCGTCCGCGGATGCGATAACCGCCATCCACGGGCGTAAGCTTGAGCGTTGGAGCTAGAACTCCGGCGGAACATGGCGAGGGTCCATTGGCGAATATCTCGCGCTGACCTTCCTCGGGGAACTGGCAGTGGATCCAATTATGCCCGATGTAGAAGGCGAGTACCCAAGCTGCGGCTTGGTCCGCAGCGGCGACGATGCGAATGATGTCGGTCGCCGTTTCGAGGCCTAGCTCGCCGCCGCCGTAGCAACGAGGCGTCAAGGTAGAGACGAGCTCAAGCTCGATGAACTTCCTGACGAGATCGTCAGGGAGCTTGCTCGCGGTATCGATCTCCTGAGCACGGCTTCGGATCTCGGCGGCGAGGCCGCGCGCGCGATCAATCAGCATGGCGGCCTTCGCCGAGTCTTCTTCGTTTATGTCGGCGCGGGCGCCTGCGGGCGCGGCGAGCCCCTGTGAGGCGGGCTTCTCCCACTCAGCGGGCTTTTCAAGGACGCCGACGGGACGAACACCACTTCCCGACGTGAACCCGCTATGCGTCGATGCGATGGTCATAGAACCTCCACAGAGTGATCGGCCGACGGTCTTGAACCGGACCTGGCATTCCAAAGCAGGATGGCGGCGACCGCCACGAGCGAACCTGCGGACATCAAGGCCGCGACAGGCGCAAAGCCCAGTCCGGCGGTGAACAGCAGCCCCGGAACCACGGCGGCGACGATGCTCCCGAGCCGTCCGAAGGCATAGGCGAAGCCGGTTCCTGTAGAGCGGGTCTTAGCCGGGAAAGCGCGCGCCATCACGCCGTAGATCGCAGCCGAGCAGCCAAGCGCCATGAACCCTTCCATCCCGGCCCCGAACCTCAGCAACATCATGGTCGGCGGAAGAAAGGCGAACAGGATGATGGCGGCGCCCGTCCCGACCATCGTCAAAACGGCTAGGGGTATGATTGGCCACTGACGTGCAAGCCAGCCGACCACCAGCGCGCCCAAGATGCCGAACAGGTTCTGCACGATGCTGACGCTCGCGGCCGCCGAGCCCGTAAAGTGCATGTCCGCCACCATCTGAGGCAGCCAGCTGATGAAGTAGAAGATCGTCATCATCTGCGCGAAGTTGATGATCACCATGGCCAATGTCGTGCCTCGCGCTCCCGGGGCGAAGATGCCGGTCCGGCGAGGCTCGTTCGAGCCGACCTGCGGATGCTCGCCTGCCTCCACTGGCGGGACCGACGTGATCGGCGCGTGCCCGAACCGACCGAGGACCCTGTTGAGCGCGACTAGGCTCCGCTTGTCGCCGCGCCCTATAAGAAAGTCGACCGACTCCGGCAGCAGCACCGCGGCGATCGCCATCACGCCAAGGGTGATGAAGCCGCCCGTGATGAAGATTGAACGCCAACTCTCGACCTTCAGCAGCACCGACGCGGTCGCGGCGCCGACGACGCCGCCGAGCGGTAGGCCGATGGACATCACCGCAGCCGCGAGAAGCCGGTTGCGCGCGTTGGCGTACTCGGTGGCCAATGAAAGCGTGGCGCCAACCATCCCGCCGATCCCAACGCCGCTGATAAACCTCAGCGCCGCCAAACCCGGCGCGCCGTTGACGGCGCCCGACAGAAACATCGAGACGGCTATGAGCAGCAAGCATGGAAGAATTGTCAGGCGCCGCCCGATCCGGTCCGCCAAGGGTGAAACGATCAAGGCCCCTAGGCCGATGCCGATCAGGTTGACGCCGAGTATCAGGCCGATAGCCGCGTGCGTCAGGCGCCATTCGGCCGTGAGGCTGGGCGCCGCAAAGCTCGCTGCGAGGATGTCGTAGCCGTCGGTCGCTGTGATCAGCAGCGTCACCGCAATGCCGACCTTCTGCGCCAGGCTCATGGGAGTCGTTAGCAAGGCGGAACGCGGATCCCGCTCGCTCAGGGCCGGCCTAGTCAGCGACGTCTCGCCTGTCGACAAAACCGCAGTCATCCCATCTCCCAAATATATCCCGGCCGATCCGAACGAGGTGCGGCTAAGACGTGAAGCCGCGCGCCTCCTTGGCAGACCTGATGCTCGTTTAAGTCATGGCATCACTTGCATCCGCAAATTACGACGGAGCCAGAGGTATTGTCAAACGCAGTTTTAGCCGCAACACGCCTGAAATTCCGGCCGCCCACCCGGTCGCACCCGACGAGGCGGAACAGGTCAGACCGCCTGGATCCAGTGGGTCTCGCCATGTTGGCGCGCCAACCTTCCGATCGGCGGCCAAGGAAAGTGCGGCGTGAAGATAACCCAGTTCTTTTCCAGCAGGAGCTCCATGAGGCGCTTCCTGGTCGAGGTCGCCGCTTTTGCGTCCGCATCGAAAGAAAACCGCCACTCCGGCTTCTTGAAGGAAATTGAACGGTGCGGCGCCGCGTCCGCGGTATAAAACAAGCTTTCCTCGCCACCTTGGAAGAGGAAGCCCACCTGGCCCGGCGTATGCCCATCGAGCAGCACGCTCGTCACGCCCTCCATCACATCCCCGCCGGCATCGAAGGGAACGAGACGCTTACCTGCTAGGGCGAGGAAACGTTTGGCGTCGCGGATGGCATCCACCCGCATCGGCGGGGGCATCAGCGTACCGTCGAGATCAGGGCTGGGCTGGCTCCAGAAGGCGATCTCCTCATTGCTGACATAGTAGCGGGCGTTGGGGAACGCCGGCTGGTCCGCTTCGTCGAAGAGGCCGCCGATATGGTCCGGATGGATATGCGATACGAGCACCGTCTCGATGGTTCCGCCATCCACGCCGGCCGCGGCGAGGGCGCGAGGGAGTTGGCCTGCGGTAGGGATCGGAAGGCCGGCGGGACCCGGCAAACAGCCGATCCCGGCGTCGACGAGCATGCCGCCGCCCTCCCGCGAGCGAACGAACAAGCACGAGATCAGCGTCCGCCGTCCGTCCGTTTCGTCGCCGTGGGATGTGAGAAAGCGCCTGAGTTCGTCTTCAGGTATCTCCGGCGCGAGTCCTCGGAGCGGCGCTTGGACGTACCCGTCGCTCAACGCGACGCAGTCGAGCGCGCCGATCTTGAAATTGAAGAAAGGCGAAATTTCATGGCTTAGCGGCGGCCTGCTCTCGCTCGTATGGATCTCTGCTGCCTCGGACATGCCGCACTCCTCAGGTGTTTCCATTCATTGAACGCACTAGCCTTCAGCAAGCCAGCGCTGCTCCTCAGCCCGCAGCGCAGCCACGGTGTCCGGGCGGTCGATCCCGGCCAAGTCGTCGCGCACCGGGAACCCCGACTGCTTCATCGAATAGGCGATCGACCTGTATGATTTGCGCAGGCCGTCCAAAACCGCGTGGTCGATCGCCGGGACGCGGGTCGGATCGAGGGGGATGATCACGTCGCTGATGTAGTAGGCGCGCATGCCCGCGATGAGCCAGCCCGCCGCGGTCCTCCGAGCGCGCCAGAGCAGGCGCGAGTTGCTGACGATGTCGATGTCCACGCCATGGAGTTCGGTCAGACCGTGAACGCTGCATCCGGTCTCAGCCAGGGCCCGGTCCCCTTTCAGCGTCACAGCCGCAGGGCTCATCTGATGAAACGTGTAGACCTTTCCGCCCGCGATCTTGCTGCTCCGCTCGGCGAAGTCGGCGCCCGTGCCCTGAAACCATGAGACTTCCACATAGGAGTCCGGATGGTAACAGCGCGCCATGTCCGACCACTGACCCGCGTCGCGGACGGCGCGCTCCCACTGGATAAGGCTATCGATCGCGCTTCGGTCCGCTTGATCTCCGCTCAGCATGTCTTCGTCCCTCAAATCTGTGTGCCGAAGCCGCGCCCAAGACATCAAATATGTGGCGCCGGATAGTCACTAGCTTCAGTTCACGCGAGCGGCGGCGGCCTAACGCTATGCGCACGCGTGCTCGTCTAGCTTGAAGAGGCTCACCGCATTGTCTCGACCTATCTTCTGCTTGGTCGCATCGGCGATCTTGGCGGAGTCGAACCAGCGGGCGGCATGATCGACGTTCTCGAACGGCCAATCGGTGGAGAACATGATGCGGTCGGCGCCGATCTCGGTGATGGCGTCGACCAGGGTCGGCGTATGAAAGTTGCCCGACGTCGTAAGATGGAAGTTCTCGCGAAAGTAGTCGCCGATCTGGCGCTTGGCTTTGTAGCTCGGAGGAAGGTTCATCCAAGCGTTGCGGTGATCGACACGCCACATGCTATAGGGCAGACCTTCGCCCATGTGTCCGAGTATGATCTGAAGCTTTGGACAGTCGTCGAACAAGCCCGATCCGGTCAGCCGCAACACATGGACCGCGGTCTCTTGTCCAAACGCCCAGGTCGGGCCGAGCAGCCACTCGTGACCCTGGAAGATGCGTGCATGCGACAGGAGCGGGTTGCGCGGGTGCAGGTAGAATGGAACGTCAAGCATCTCCACGGTTCGCCAGAAGCCGCGATAGCTGGCCTCGTCGTAATATGAGACGGTGGCGTCGTCTCCGACCTGGCTGAAGCCGTTGACCAGGGCTCCCACAAAACCGAGATCTCGCACGCACCGCTCGAGCTCCGCCGCCGCTAATTCAGGGTCCTGCATCGGCAAGGCTGCGAAGCCCTTGAAGCGATCCGGGCGCTTAGCGACCTCGGCCGCCAGGTAATCATTCGCACGGCCGGCGAGGTCGTTGGCCGCCTTCCGATCGGGGATAGCCTGAATCGTCGGAGCGTTTAGGGAAAGGATCATCAGTTCCACGCCGTTGGCGTCCATCTCGCGGAGGCGACGATCCTGGATGTCGAGCAGCCTTTCGCGCAATTCGCCCCAGATCGTATCCGGGAAGAAGCCCTTGGAATCCTGAAGTGTCTCAGGAAGCGAGAAGTGCTCCTCAAGCGCTATCTTACCCTGCACAGCTTTCCTCCTGAATATTTTTTTACAATCCGTTGAACGACTGGCTCTACGGATAGCAGGGAGCCTAGCTGCTCAATATTGACCCTTGGGCTCGAGACCGAGCACATGCTGGCCATACATCGTGGAGACCGCGTCCCAGTTGGTGCTGATGTGGACGCCCGCCGCATGGATATCCCGCCAGAACCTTTGCAAGGGACGCTCCAGCGCTAGCGCATTGCCGCCTGAGCCGTAGAACAGCGCATCAACGGCCTGCACCAGCAACTTGACGGCAAAGGCATGAGTGCGGCGATTACGAAGTCGGACGTCGACCGTGATGGGGCGGCTCGCCTCGGCCAGCGCTTGGGTCTCCGACAGGTCACGCATTAGAAGGGTGCGCGCGGCGTCGATGTTCGCGGATGCTTCGGCCACTCGCGTCTGGATTGTCGCGAACTCAGCCATCCGGTTGTTTCCGCCGCCGACAGCCCCGCGGGTGGACCGCGTGCTGGTCGAGTCAAGGTAGAGGTCAAGGGCGCCCTCCGCCATGCCAAGCGCAGGCGCGACGAGGCAGGTCGGCACGCAGGCCATGAACGGGATGCGATAAAGCGGGTCCGTGTTCACCAGGGTCCCAGGAGCCGCTCCAGACGTGCCTGCAGCGAAGCTCAAGACGCGGTGGGCGGGAACGAAGACGTCTTCAAGGTGAACGGTGCGGCTTCCGGTGCCTGCGAGGCCGGCCACATGCCAGGTGTCCGGATCGATACGGTAGTCCTTGCTTGGAACCAGGAAGAAGCCGGCGCTTGGGGCCCCATCGCTCCCGGACCGCGGCGGGAAGACAGCGCCAAGCAAGAGCCAGTCCGAGGTGTCGCACCCAGAGGCGAAGCTCCAGCTTCCCGACATCCGGTAGCCGCCCTCCACCGGCGCCGCCTTGCCCGAAGGCGCATAGGAGCCTGCGGCGAAGGCGTCCCTATTTGCGCCCCAGACCTCCGCCTGAGCCTCCTGCGGAAAAAGGCCTATCAACCATTGGTGCACCGCGCAGACGCTGAAAACCCAGCCCGTCGATCCGTCGCCGCGGGCGATCCGCGAGACGACTTCTGCGAACGTCTCGAACCCCGCCTGATAGCCGCCAAAGGCTCGTGGCTGAAGGACGCGGTACAATCCCGCTTCGCGGAACTGCTCGATCAGATCCTGCGGCACGCGACGGTCCGCCTCGGTCCTGCCCGCGTTCTCGCGCGCTAGGCGACCCATCTTATCTGCTGAGACGAGCAACTCAGGTATGGGGTTGCGGTCTACGATCTTTGCCACATTGCTCATGCCGCCTGGCTCCGCCTTATGGTTTTCGACTAGCCGGGCTTATCGGTTGCATACGCAAACGAGTCAAGTCGTATTCCGGTGTTGATCGGGCTCATCCTCCCCCACCGACCGCACCTCGTCGAACTGCACGAGATTTTCATATATCTTACTAAGCAATAGCTTGAGCCGCCGTTTATCGGCTTGGCTCACGCCATCGAGCGCCACGCCTTCGTGGCGCTCGACCGCGGGGAGGAGGCGCTCGACAAGTTCCCGCCCCAGCGGAGTCAAACCTATGTTGATGGATCGCCAATTCATGCCGGACTGTCGTCGAGAGATGAGGCCTCTGTGGGCAAGGGAAGCAACTTGACGAGAAAGCGTGGAGATTTCCACGCTGGTGACTTCGGCTAGGCCGCTCAGAGTCTGCTCGCCGGAGCCCCAGAGCGCCGCAAGCACGCGCCACATCGGCAGCGTGATGCCGCATTCCTTCAGCTCAAGGGTGAAGGCGCTTCCGACCGCCGACCCTGCCCGGTTAAGGAGAAAAGCCAGAGACTCGCTTAATGCGTACATCCTGTTAGCGTCCGCCTGATTGGAGGGGCGATGCAAGCCGAGCCGCCTGCCTCATTGACATCGTTTGCATTTGCAAATAATATTTGTGATGCGTGTTAGCTCTGGATGAGGATAGGCAACGATGATTTTCCAATCCGAAGCCTCCTTTCGGGACGCCATGCGCCGGCTGGCGGCGACGGTGACCATCATCTCCACGGGCAGCTCCGCGCGCCGCCACGGCATTACTGCCACCGCAGTGACCTCTCTGTCGATGGACCCGCCCTCGCTGCTGGTCTGCGTCAACCAATCCAGCTCGCTTCACAGTCTCCTTTCGGAGAACAGCCGCTTCTGCGTCAACCTTTTACGTAGCGAGCACGCGGGTTTGTCCAACGCCTTTTCGGGTAAACTGCCATCCGAAGAGCGTTTCCGCCACGGTTCCTGGCTTGAAGACGAGGACGGTCTTCCCTTCCTCGCCGATGCACAGGCGAGCATCTTCTGCCGAAAGCAGACCGTGATCGAGCATGGATCGCACTCCATCTTCATCGGTTTGGTCGAGTCGGTGTTGACCACCGACGACGTATGCCCGCTCGTCTACAGCGATGGGAAATACAGCCGCTGCTCGCCGCTCGAAGCGATGGCGTAGGAAGCTGCTCATTCGGCGCGATTGACGCCATTTGCGTTTGCAAATAAAGGTGGGGCCAAGGGCGTATAGCCCACCGCCACAACGATCGACGGATCGAAAGCGTCTGGCGAAAACGGAAGGGAGCGGCATGAAGCATTTAGGCGATGCGAAGCATTGGATAGCCGGCGCGTGGGTCGACGAGGGAGAGCCGCGCGACAGCATCGATCCAGCTAGCGGCAAGGTCATCGGCCACTACCGCGACGCCCCTGCCTCCGTTGCTCAGGCCGCGATCGACGCCGCTTTCACCGCATTCGACAAGAGCGCTTGGCGCAGCGACGCCTTCCTCCGCGCCACCGCCCTGTCCCATCTCGCCGATGCCTACGCGGCCCGCCTGAATGACGTCGTAGAGACGCTATGCCTCGAAAACGGAAAGGTGCGCGGCGAGGCGACATTCGAGGCATCGCTGATTCCCCGCGCGCTGCGTTTCGCCTCAGGGCTGTCGATGCATAATTTCGGCCGCGTATCCGAGCCCCGACCTGGGATGCAGGCGATGTCGATCCGCGAGCCGGTCGGCGTCGCGGGGCTGATAATCCCGTGGAATTCGCCGGCCTATCTCTGCATCCGCGCCTTGGCGCCGGCGCTCGCGGCCGGATGCACGGCGGTGGTCAAGATGCCCCATCAGGCGGCGCATACCGCCGCGCTGACCGCCGCGATCGTGGCCTCCGTTCCCGAAATCCCGCCAGGAGTCGTCAACATTTTCGTGGAATCCGGCGCCGACGGCGCCAAGCTCCTGGTCGATTCGCCCAAGGTGCCCGCTATCAGCTTTACCGGAAGCACGGCCACGGGACGCGCCATCGCGCGCGCGGCCTCGACCCACCTGAAGCGGGTTGGCCTCGAACTCGGAGGGAAGACGCCTCATCTCGTTTTTGACGACGCCGACTTGGCGGCCGTTCTCCCGGTGTTGGAGAAGTCGAGCACCGTCTTCGCCGGCCAGTTCTGCATGACCGGAAGCCGCATCCTCGTTCAGCGCAACATAGCCGAGGCTCTTCAGGCGGGGCTGGCGGAGCGGTTCAAGGCCGTACGGGCGGGTCCGGCATCCGACCTGGCGAGCCACATGGGTCCGTTGATCGACAAGGCGGCCGTGACCCGCGTCGATGCTCTGGTCGAGGCGGCGATTGCGGCCGGGGCCAGGCCGATCGTGCGCGGCGGCCCGCCTGCCGACCCCGCCCTGGCCGCAGGCGCCTTCTACCTGCCGACCCTGCTGCAGGTGGACGGCGGCGGCCTACCCATCGTACGTGAGGAGACCTTCGGCCCGGTGCAGACCCTGCAGGTGTTCGACACGGAGGATGAGGCGATCGCGCTCGCCAACGACAGCGACTACGGCCTCAGCGCCTGCGTCTGGAGCCGTGACGTGGACCGGCCGATTCGCGTTGCGCGCCGCCTGCATGCCGGACTCATCTCCATCAATGGCTGGGCCAATATCGCGGTGGAGTTCGAGGAGGGCGGCTTCAAGGCCAGCGGGTCGGGCCGCCTGGGCGGCCTCGCCTCGATCGAGGAATTCCTCGAATACAAGCAGATCACCCAGGACTTCATCCCCCATGCCCACTAACGCCCCAGGCATGCGCGTGACCCGCGCCGCAGTGGTGGCCGAGCCGAACGCGCCGTTCGTCCTCCAGAACCTCACCCTCGCGCCGCCGAACCCCGACGAGGTGATCGTTGAACTGGAAGCCTGCGGCATGTGCCACGCCGACCTTTCGGCCCAGGCGGGGAGCATCCCCTTCCCGCTCCCGGGCGTCCTGGGGCACGAGGGCGTGGGCCGGGTGGTGGAGACCGGCGCCGCGGTGATCGACATCACGGTCGGTCAGCGGGTGGTGATCTCGTTCACCTCCTGCGGACGCTGCCCCGCCTGTCTCGACGCTAGGCCCGGCTATTGCGCCCAGTGGCCCGCGCTCAACCTGGTCGGCGGCGGCCGCCAGGACGGCTCCAGCAGCCTGTCGCACGATGGGTGCGCCATCCACAGCCACTATTTCGGCCAGTCGTCATTCTCCCGCTATGCGGCGACCGCCGCGCGGGCCGTGACGCCGGTCCCGGACGACATCCCCGCAAGCGTCCTGGCGCCTCTGGGCTGCGGCGTGCAGACCGGCGTGTGCGCCGCGACCGACGTGTTGCGGCCCCGCAACGGGGATCGGGTCGCCGTGTTCGGCGCAGGCGCCGTCGGCATGTCTTCGATAATGGGGCTCGCTCTCACCGGAGCGACGCAGGTCATCGCCATCGACGTCCATCCGCAGCGGCTGGCGTTGGCGCGGGAGCTCGGCGCCACCGACGTCATCGAAGCGGGCAAAGAGGATGTCGCCGCCGAGATTGCTCGGCTGACGGGGGGCGCCGGCGTCAATGGGGCGATCGAGACGAGCGGCAATCCAGGCGCGCTCAAGACGGCGATCCGCGTGCTCGCGGCGGCCGGGACCTGCGTTGTGGTGGGCGTCCCCGGACATGGCGAGCCCGGCGGCTTCGACGTGATCGACCTCGTGGCGCGGGGCCTTCGCATCGTAGGCACCAACCAGGGCGACGCCAACCCGCGCACCGTCATCCCGCGGCTGATCGAGCTCTATCGACAGGGCCGTTTGCCGATCGAGCGGCTGGTCACCACCTACGCCTTCGACGAGATCAATGAGGCGCGAGCGGCGTCCTTGGACGGGCGGGTGATCAAGCCCGTCATGATTCTAGCGGCGCAATAATCGCGCCCGTGGGCGGCAAGTGTCCGGCGATCTCGGACCATAGAGGCAGGAGGAAGCGCTTGATGGGCGATCAGGATCGGTTCGACCGGATCGATGTGGCCGATCTCATCCTGCGCGAGCGCCTCGCGCGGGACAGTCAGCTGTGGGACGAGATGGCGGTTTGCTACCACCCAGACTCGATAGTCGAAGTGTCGTGGTTCCGCGGCAGCGGGGCCGAGTTCGTGGCGCTGACGAAGCGGCAGGTGCGTGAGGGTGCGATCAACTTCCACTTGATGACGCCGCCCGTGGTCAAGGTCAGCAAGGATCGTGCGATCTCCGAAACGCCCTGCGTGCTGCGGAGCTTCTCGCATATGACCGGCGTGGAGATTAGCTTCGAAGGGTTCGTGCGGCTGTTCTGGCGCGCCCAGCGCGAGGGAGACCAGTGGTTGATCGCTGGGCTGCGCTGCCTTTACCTGAAGGACGAGATCCACGGCCGCAATCCGAACAAGCCGCCCACCTTCGATGAGGCCAAGCTGGAAGGCTACCGCGACGCTTACCGCTACACCTCCGCCAATCTGGCCAACCTCGGCATTGCGGTGCGTGATGACCTTCCGGGCGCCGATCGCCCAGAAATGGTGAAGGCGCTCCGGACGGGCGAGCAGGCATGGCTGGACGCGGCGTGAACCAAATTGCCGAACGCAACCTGGAAAAGGGGCCATGTGGCTCTAACCGAGGGGGAAGTCGATGAAGCTCGCGAGATTTAGGCACGGCGACAGCGTGGGCCTGGGCGCAGTAGAGGGAGAGGGCGTCATCTCGCTCGACGGGCTCGGCTTCACCACCATGATGGACGTGATCCACGGCGGCGACGACGGGCTCACCCGTATCCGCCGCCACCTGGCCTCCGCGAGGCCTGACCTGAAACTTGCCGAGATCAAGCTGCTGGCCCCGATCGAGCGTCCGGGCAAGTATCTGGCGATCGGCATGAACTACGCCAAGCATCTGGAGGAGGCCGACAAGCTCGGCGTGGCGCGGGCCAAGCACCAGACCTGGTTCAACAAGCAGACCACCTGCATCGCAGGTCCCTACGATGAGATCGACCCCGGGGTGACGGAGAAGCTCGACTATGAGGTCGAACTCGGCGCGGTGATCGGCAAGCCGGCCAAGGGCGTCAGCGAGGCGCAGGCAAAGGACCACGTGTTCGGCTATTTCGTCGCCAACGATGTGTCGGCCCGGGACTGGCAGTTCCACACCCCGACCTTCACCATGGGCAAGTCGTTCGACACCCACGGTCCGATCGGCCCGTGGATCGTCACCGCGGACGAGATCGAGGATCCGCACGCCCTGAACCTGCGCACCTTCGTCAACGGCGAGCTGCGCCAGTCGAGCAACACCAGCCAGATGATCCATAATCTCTGGGCGCAGATCGCCTACCTCTCGACCGCCTTCACTTTGGAGACCGGCGACCTGATCGCCACCGGCACGCCCGAAGGCGTCGGGGTGGGTATGGAGCCTCAGGTGTTCCTGCAGCCGGGCGACGTGGTCCGCTGCGAGGTGGACGGCGTCGGCGCGATCGAGAACCGCGTGGCGCGTTTGTAGAACAGGGAGGATGTGATGGCCGTTTTGAGCGCCTTGTCCGTAACGCTGGAGGTGCCCGACCTCGAACCGGGGATAAAGTTCTACACCGACGCCGGCCTGATCGCCGCGGTGGATGGAACCGTCGCCCGATTGCGCTGCGAGGGCCAGGACCGCGATTGCATCATCCTGATCGGAGGGGCGCCGAAAAAGCGTCTGCACCACGTCTCGCTCCGGGCCGACGACCTCAACGGAATGGCCGCCAAAGCGCGCGAGCACGGCGGCAAAGCCATGTCTCCGCCCGCGGGTTTTGAAGACAACGGGCTCTGGATCGAAGATCCCAACGGCATGCTGATCCATCTCTCTGAGCGGCCGGCGGACCCGGAACTCGCCGCCTGCCCGCCGTTCGAGATCAACGGGCCGGGGCGGCTGGTGCGTAAGCGCCGCTCCGCCATGCGGCCCAGCAGCGCCTATGCGCCGGCCAAGCCGCTTCGCCTCGGCCACATCCTGGTGTTCAGCCCCGACGTGATGAGGAGCGTCGCCTTCGTCACCGAGGCGCTGGGGATGGGCCTCGCCGACCGGGCCCAGGACGTGATCGCCTTCACCTGCGCGCGCAAGGACAGCGACCACCACGTGCTGGCCTTCGCCAAATCGCCCGGCGTCGGCTTCCACCACGCCAGCTTCCAGGTGGCCGATCCGGACGAGGTGGGCCGCGGCGGCCGCGCCCTGGTGGACAAGGCCCAGCGCGGCGACTGGGGCTTTGGCCGCCACACCATCGGATCCAACTTCTTCCATTACATCCAGGACCCTTGGGGCTCGTGGTTCGAATACTATTCCGACATGGATCACATCGACGATTACGCCCTGTGGACGCCGACCAACTACGGCATGGAGGACAGCCTCGCTAGCTGGGGTCCGCCCGTGCCCCACGACTTCGTCCACAACTATGAGGTCGATCCTGAGCCAGCGCTCGCCCACGCTTAACGCCCTCTAAGCCCGCCACGATCGCTAAACAGTGGTCAGGGCTCAACCTTTGAATCGTTAGGAAGAAGATATGAAGACCAGGACGCTGGGCCGGAACGGCCCCGAGGTTTCGGCTATCGGCCTTGGCTGCATGCGCATGACGCCCATGATGGGTCAGCGGGGCGGCGACGGCGGAGAGGAGGGCGTGGCCACCATCCACGCGGCGCTCGACGCCGGCATAACGCTCCTCAACACCGGCGACTTCTACGCCATGGGCGCCAACGAGATGCTGGTGGGCCGTGCGCTGAAGGGACGGCGCGATCAGGCTTTCGTATCCGTCAAATTCGGCTCCATGCGGGCCCCCGGCGGCCAGTGGCTGGGCTTTGACGCCCGGCCGAGCGCGGTGAAGAACTACTGCGCCTATTCGCTCCAGCGGCTGGGCGTGGAGGTGATCGATCTCTACCAGCCGTCGCGGATCGACCCGGACGTGCCGGTCGAGGACACGGTGGGCGCCGTCGCCGACCTGATCAAGGAGGGCAAGGTCCGTTACCTCGGGGTTTCCGAATACAACGCCGACCAGCTCCGCCGCGCCCACGCCACCTATCCGGTGACCGCGCTGGAGATCGAATACTCGCTGTCCAGCCGCTTCATAGAGGCGGAGATCCTGCCGACCTGCCGCGAGCTGGGCGTCGGCGTGGTCCCCTACGGCGTGGTCACCCAGGGCCTCCTGACCGGCACGCTCCCCGCGGAGCTGCCCGCCGGCGACGTCCGCCGCATCTTCCCGCGCTTCCAGGGCGAGAACCTGAAGAAGAACATGGCCGCCGTGGAGGCGCTGCGCAGCATCGCCGAAGCCAAGGGGGCGACACCCGCCCAGGTCGCCATCGCCTGGGTTCTGGCAAGTGGCGAGGACCTCGTCCCGCTGGTCGGCATGAGCAACCGCTCCCGCCTGCCCGAGAACCTCGGCGCCATCGACCTCGACCTCGGCGCCGACGATCTGGCCCAGCTGAACGCAGTCTTCCCCCCAGGGGCGATCGCCGGCGGCCGCTATCCCGAGGCGCTCCTGAGCCACGTCGCCTCCTGACCGTCAGGCGCAGCCCTGGGCTAGGCGCGTCGCTCCGCCGCCCGCGCGTGCGGGAGCGGACACCGTTTTGCCGACGTGGCGCATAATCCTTATAGCGGCCGGCCAAGACAGGGAGAGCAAACATGAACATGTTTGGAGCGCAGACGACGAGCCATGAGGTCTTGCAGGGCGTGGACCTGAGCGGAAAGCGGGTCCTAATCACGGGCGCGTCTTCGGGCCTCGGCCTGGGAACCGCCCGCGTTCTGGCCGAGCACGGCGCGCAGGTGGTGGGCGCCGTGCGCGACCTACCCAAGGCGCGTCAGGCCATGCAAGACGTACCCAGCCTCGATCTCGTCGAGCTGGACCTCGCGTCCCTGGGCAGCGTCAGGGCTTGCGCCGGAGCGCTGGTCGAAGCGGGCGCGCCGCTCGACCTCGTTATCGCCAACGCGGGCGTGATGGGCATGCCCTTCACCCGAACGGGGGACGGGTTCGAGGCGCATTTCGGCATCAACCACCTCGGCCATTTCGCCCTGATCGATGGGCTGCTCCCCCTCCTGCGGGCAGGGAGTCGCGTCGTGGTATTGACCTCGGGAGGGCACCGGGCCGGCGACATCGACCTCGAGGATCCCGGCTTCGAGCGGACCGTCTACGACCCGCGCGCCGCTTACGGCCGTTCCAAGACAGCCAACATCCTGTTCGCGGTCGAGTTCGACCGTCGCCACCGGGACGAGGGCGTGCGCGCTGTGGCCGTCCACCCCGGCACCATCGACACCGACCTGACCCGCCACATGACGCCGGAAGCCAAGGCGCAGACCATCAACCAGATCAACGCCAGCCGCCCGGCTGGCGCGGCCGAGTTCAGGTACAAGACGGTGGACCAGGGATGCGCCACCGTGGTCTGGGCCGGTCTCGTGGCGGCCGCCGAAGACGTGGGCGGCCGTTACTGTGAGGACTGCCACGTGGCCGAGGTTGTCGCGCTCCCGGGCGCCCGGAGCGGCGTGCGCCCTTACGCCGTCGACCCGGAGCGTGCGAGAGCCGCCTGGACGCTCAGCGAGCGACTAGTTAGCGATCGGGCCATTTGTTAGCCTGGAGGGCTTTGTCAATCCAACTGCACCAGTCAGCACTGTCAACTTAACCGGCAGGGTTTTAGAAATCCCCTCCCCTATTAAAACCTAGGCGCAGGTCGCCCCTGACCAGGCATCGAAAGCTGCTGTGCGGAAGATCTTCAGTGTTCGTCGGCTGATCAAATGCCGAGCGGTGTAGAAGGTGTTGTAGACAGCACCGAAGTTACAGTGCGCCCCCCAGGCCTAACGTTGCATCTGCATGATCTGGGTCATGGACGGCATGTTGTGGTTGAGGTTGGCCATGATCCAGAGAGAGCCGGCCAGGATCAGGAACACAATCAGGACGCCGAACGCCAGGGCCAAGACGTTGTTGGTGTTGTCCGGCCCCGTGGTGATGTGCAGGAAGAAGACCAGATGCACGCCCATCTGGGCGATGGCCATCACCACCAGCGCCACCGGCAGGGACGGCGCATAGACGAGGCCGGTGAGGGGCAGGAGGAACGAGGCGGCGGAGAGGCCCGTCGCCAGCACGAGGCCGACGACGTAGCCGATAATCGCCCCGCGGACGCCGCCGTCTTGAGCCCCTTCCTCGCCGGGAGCGAGGTCGCCGTGCTCTTCGGAGTTTGCGGACGCTTCACTCACAGGGCGGCTCCGAGCAGGTAGACGACGGTGAACACCGCCACCCAGATAATGTCCAGCGCGTGCCAGAAGAGGTTGAAGCAGAGGATGCGGCGCTGGATGTCCTCGCGAAACCCCTTGGCCCAGACCTGCGCCATCATGGTCAGGAGCCAGAGCAGGCCCAAGGTCACGTGCAAGCCGTGGCATCCAACCAGGGAGAAGAAAGCCGACAGGAAGGCGCTGCGCTGCGGACCCGCGCCTTGCGCCACGAGGCCCGCGAACTCCTTGATCTCCAGACCCAGGAATATGGCGCCCAACACAAAGGTCGCCGCCATGGCGATCTGGAAGGTCCTGAAGCTCTTCTGCATCGCTCCGATGCTGGCGATACCGCAAGTGAAGGAGGAAAGGAGCAGGCACCCCGTCTCCACCGCCACGTTCTTCAGATCGAACAGTTGCCGGCCCGTCGGCCCGCCCGCCGTGGCTTCGACCAGCACGGCGTAGGCGGCGAAGAAGGCCGAGAACATGACGATGTCGGACAGCAAGAAGATCCAGAAGCCGTAGCCGACGATGATCCGCTTGGGCGCCGGACCGTCCCGGCCAGCGCCGGTCTTGAGACCGGGCGCGCCGTCGTGACCGACGCGGTGAGGATCGACAGTGGCGGCGCTCATAACCGGCCCGCCGCCTGCAGCGCCTCGGCGCGGCTCCGGCGGTTCTCCCGCGCGACGCGGGCGACCTCGGTGGCCGGAATCTCTTCCTCGGCGATGTCGCGCCACGCGAACGCCACGAAGGTGGCGTACGCGCCGACGAAGCCCAAGGCCGCCATCCACCAGATATGCCAGATCAGGGCGAAGCCTATGACCGTGGCGAAGAAGGCGCAGACCACGCCGGTCGACGAATTGCGGGGCATTTCGATCGCCTCGTATTTGGGCTCATCGGCCAGGCGCTGTTGTTCGCGGGCGACAGATTTGACGCTCCAATAGGCCTCTTCCCCATGCACGTCGGGCAAAACAGCGAAGTTGAAGACCGGCGGGGGTGAGGCCGTGGCCCATTCCAGCGACCGGCCGTCCCAGGGATCGCCGGTTTTGTCGCGCAGGCTCTCGCGGTCGCGGATGCTGGTGAAGAGCTGCACGATCTGCAGCACGACGCCGACCAGGATCAGCACCGCGCCGGCGCCCGCCACCAAGAGCCATGGGCGCCAGGCATCCACGTCATAATGCTGCATCCGCCGGGTCATGCCAAGGAAGCCCAGCCAGTAGAGCGGCATGAAGGCGACATAGAAGCCCACCAGCCAGAACCAGAACGCCGCCTTGCCCCAGCCTTCGTGCAGGCGGAAGCCGAACGCCTTGGGGAACCAGTAAGTGTAGCCGGCGAAGGCGCCGAACAGCACCCCGCCGATGATCACATTGTGGAAGTGGGCGACGAGAAAGAGGCTGTTGTGCAGCAGGAAGTCCGCCGGCGGCACCGCCAGGAGCACGCCTGTCATGCCGCCGATCACGAAGGTCACCATGAAGCCGATCGACCACAGAAGCGCGCTGTTGAACCTCACCGTGCCGCCATAGAGGGTGAACAGCCAGTTGAACACCTTGGCGCCGGTCGGCACGGCGATGACGGTGGTCAGGATCCCGAACACGGCGTTGACGTTCCCGCCTGCGCCCATGGTGAAAAAGTGATGCAGCCAGACCATGAAGGCCAAAACGCAGATCGCCAAAGTCGCCAGCACCATCGAGCGATAGCCGAACAGGGGCTTGCCGGAAAAGGTGGAGATCACCTCGGAGAAGACGCCGAAGGCCGGCAGGATCAGGATGTAGACCTCAGGATGCCCCCAGGCCCAGATGAGATTCATGAACATCATCACATTGCCGCCGGCGGTATTGGTGAAGAAGTGGAAGCCGAGGTAGCGGTCCAAGAGCAGCATGGCCGAGGTGGCGGTGAGGATCGGGAAGGCCGCCACGATCAAAAGATTTGAGGCCAAGGACGTCCAGCAGAACATCGGCATGCGCATATAGTCCATGCCGGGCGCGCGCATTTTCAGGATGGTGGTGACGAGGTTTATGCCCCCGATCAGCGATCCGACCCCGGATATGGTTAGCGCCCAGAGCCAGTAATCGACCCCCACCCCGGGTGAATAGGCGATCTCTGACAAGGGCGGATACGGCAGCCAGCCCGTCCGCTGAAACTCACCGACCACCAGCGACACATTTACGAGAAGCGCGCCCGAGCAGGTCAGCCAGAACGCCACCGAGTTGAAGGTCGGAAACGCCACGTCGCGCACGCCCAGCTGCAGCGGCAGCACGAAGTTCATCAGCCCGAACATAAACGGCATGCCCACGAAGAAGATCATGATCGTGCCGTGGGCCGAGAAGATCTGGTTGTAGTGCTCGGGCGGCAGAAAACCGCCCCCGTGCAAAGCCATCGCCTGTTGCGAGCGCATCAGAAGCGCGTCCGAGAACCCCCGCAGCAGCATCACCAAGGCAAGCACGCAATACATCACTCCGATCCGCTTGTGATCGACGCTGGTGATCCACTCCCGCCACAGATAAGGCGCCCAACCCTTGCGGATGACCCAGATCGCCACGCCGGCGAGCGCCAGGCCGATCACCCCCGCTGAGACCATGGGCAGCGGCTGATCCAGCGGAACCGCAGACCAACTCAGTTTGCCGAAGAGAAAGCTCATTTCGGCTCCAGAGGTTTGGGAGAGACGTGGATGTCGGAGTGGGCCTTCTCAGGCGGGCCAGGCGCAGGCGCGATCTGCTGGCTGACGATGGCCTGGAACAAGCCCGGCTGCACGGCCCGAAAGGTGAAGGGCTTAAGGTTAGCGCTTTGGCGAGACAGGGTCGCATAGCCGGTGGTGTCGAGCGTCGCGCCACTCGTCTTGGCGGCGGCGATCCAGGCGGCGTACTGATCCGGCGTCACGGCATGCAGGTCGAAGTGCATGTCGGGAAAGCCATCGCCGTTGATCATGGCGGCGAGGCCCCGGTAGTCGCCGGGCTTGTCGGCCTGAAGATTCAGATTATCGGCCATGCCGTTCATGGTGTAGATCATCGAGCCGAGCTGGGGCACGAAGAACGCATTCATCACGCTGGCCGAGGGCAGCGAAAAGTGGATCGGCCGCCCCACCGGCGCCGCCAGGGTGTTGACGCTGGCCACCCCCTCCTCTGGGTAAATGAACAGCCACTTCCAATCGAGGGAGACCACCTGCACCTCCAGCGACTTGCCGCCCCGCGCGTCCAAGGGCTTGGCAGGGTCCAGATCGTGCGACCCTATCCAGATCATGCCGCCCAGAAACATGATGGTGAGGAGCGGAATCGCCCAGACCACCAGCTCGATGCGGCCGGAATAGGCAAAGGTCGGCAACCGCTTCGCTTGCGTGTTGGACGCTCGATACCACCAGGCGAAACCCAGGGTGACCAGGATGGTCGGAACCACGATGACCAGCATCAGCGCCACCGCGTCGAACAGCACCTTGACGTCGCCCTTCGCTACCGGCCCGGCCGGGGTCAACACAGGCGCGCCGCAGCCCACGAGCGCTAAGCAGGCGAAAGCCGCGAAAAAAAACTTCGAGCAGCGTAGCAAGTCCACCCTCCAAGGTCGGGTGCAGGATCGCAGAGGCGCGACCGCTCTGAGTTGCGCTTTAACGGCCCTGACGCAAGCCTATTCAGCCCGCCAACTTCTTGTCAGTTTGCATAAGCGGGAACGACGCCTCCCAATGCGAGGCCAATGCGCTACCTACGCAGATAAAATAGCTCTCGTGCCATTCCGATCAGGAATTTGCTTCGGCCTGTCCGGCAGCCTCAATCAGCAGCCTCGCCGAGGTCTTTGCCGCCTCGGCCGTCATGGCGAGATGAACAGCGTCAGGCCCCAGGAGAACGACAGCCGCCTCGTACGCCACCACTTTCAACGGCTGGTCACAAAGATCATCTTGGACAAGGCGGACGGACATGGTTTTGAAAACCCAAAGCGTCGCTTTTCGTTCCTAATCCGCAAGAGACGCCCGCCTCGTTCACTTCACGCCACGGCGCCTCGCCTCTGAACCCCATTATTGATCGCGCAACCGAGTGCGTAACACTCGCGGGCAAGAGCTTCGAGTCCTAGGCGATCCGCCACAATGATCCGCCCCCGTGAATAATCGATAATCTTCCTTTCTTTTAAAGCCGCAACGGCGGCGGTCACCGTTGTCCGTTGCACATCCAGCATGAGCGATAGAGCTTCTTGCGTCAGGGGGATAATGCCTCCACCGACACGGTCGTGGGTCAGGAGCAACAATCGCGTCAAACGCTGAGAAAGGGTGTGGATCGCGTTACAACCCACTGACAGATTGGCCTGGGCGATGTTCGCCATGGCGAATTTGAAGAGATGTTGAAGGAAACGATGGTTTTCACGGGCGAGGCCGCGCACCAAACCCGCAGGAACCTTCAGCGCCGTTCCTTCGATTTGAACGATGACCCGCTGAAACGACGGCTGCTCGGTAAGGATCGGCAAGATGCCGAACGCGCCTTCAAACCCTTCCGTGGCCGTCTCCACCGCCTGACCATCATTGGTGATCAAGATGGCGGAGAGGACGGCCGTGTCGGCCAAATAAAGGCTCAGCACGGGATCACCGACGGCGAAGATTTCGGCGCCGGCGAGAAGAGACACCTCGGCGCCGCCCTCTAACAGAGCCCGACGGTCCGCTTGATCCAATCCACTTAGAAGGAGGTTTCGGAAGTTGCGCTCGCCATCGACCGTTGTCGACGTGGAACCCTGGATCGCCATAACACCGCTCTTCCCTTAAGGCGGAGCAACCACCCGCATTGAGTGTCGTCTGCACGACAGATCGCAGAGGAGTTTCATTTTGCGCGTTGTCTGTTTTCCGCGCAACAAACAGGGCAACTAATCGAGATAGCGCGCGCTTAGATCGCACGCCTCATGGAGCGGCGACCTTATGGTTAAGCCGCAGTCTGACGAAATAATACATAAGAACTAGCTGCTTGGTGCGTTCGAGCCTGGCGCCCGCAGCAGAATCTTGAGCCACATGCAGCCTGTGACCTACGCGCTTGGAACGATCGTTTGCGAAGCGGGCGGCCTCTTGAAACACGCCTATTTCCCAGAGGGCGCCGTTCTCTCGCTGCTCACCGTTTTGGAAAACGGGTCGGAAATTGAGTGTGGCAACATCGGACGTGAGGGCGCGTTCGGCCTATTCGCCGCCATGTACAGCGGCGTTTCCTTTAACCGCTGTACTGTTCAGCTAGAAGGCGAGATGAGCCGGTGCGAGATCGGCCTTTTACGAGATGAGTTTTCCAAGAGTGCGCAGCTACAAGACCTCTTCGTCAGCTATTCAGAGACATTGCTGTCGCAGGTCATGCAGACCGTCGCATGCAACTCTCTTCATTCAGTGGAGGAGAGACTTTGTCGATGGCTTCTCATGATGCATGATCGGGCGGAAGGCGAAGTTCTAACGTACACCCACGAATTTCTGGCGCACATCATGGGCGCCAACCGGACCTCGATCTCGCTGGCGGCGCAATCTTTGCAGAATCAGGGCCTGATTGGCTACCGTCGCGGCACCATGCAGGTCAAAGACCGCGCCGGGTTGGAGGCGGCGTCTTGCGAGTGCTACGCGGTCGTCAAAGCCCGGTTTGACGCCTTTCTCAGCCCACCCTCGACCGCCGTTCAGGAGACCAAGTCCGGCCGCAAACAAACTCCTTAGACTCCGCACGATGGCTCGTCGGTCAGGGACTCTAATGAATTACGAGTCCGTAGGCCAACGTCCGACAGACATCACACGTAACTACTCGCGGGTTTTGTTGAGAAGCTCACTGACCGCAGCCACCACTTGGGCGGACGCGAATGGCTTCTGCAGCATGAGGCTTTCCGGCACGCCTTTTACCGGCCAATCCGCCGCGCAATCTCCGCTCATATAAACGACCGGCATCTGCGGATGGAGTTCGCGCGCGTGGGTAGCGATGTGCCACCCCCATATTCCCGAACCCAGTCTGATGTCGGTGACGAGGGCCCTTATTGCCGCGCCCTGTTCTTTCAGGGTCGACAAAGCGTCCTCGGGCTCGACCGCCAGGACGTCGTATCCGGCGTCGACGAGCGAAAATTCGACGAAGTCTCGAACAAGCACTTCGTCTTCCACCACGAGAACCCGCGGAAGCACCGCGCCGTTCCAACGCTGACAAACGTGACTCTGTATTCATTACAAGCACCACTGACCGGTCATACGTGAGCAAAGCGCCCGTCCAATCGTATGAGCCGATTTTTTGCATTCATCTGTTGCCCGCACAACGAACCGTGCATTCACTTCACGCCAGACAGCGGACAGTACGCCCTCGGTCGGACAGCCAACAGACACGATGCAATAATCTGCGCAGCTTTGACTGCACAGCTAGTGGAACGTAGGCGTGCATTATCGGCTCTACCTCGTCGGCCATGATGGCCGCTTATCGCGTCCCGTCGATCTTGATTGCGAAAGCGACGACCACGCCTGGGAGGTTGTCAAGGAGCACGCGCCCTTGATGCCCGTCGAGCTTTGGCAGGGCGACCGGTGCGTCGGAACGCTTCAGCCCAAAAAGGCGCCGCCGCGTCCGCAAAGGTAGACCCGGTCGCCCTACCCAGTCAGGATTCCAAATGCCCAAAAAGCGGACACCGCGAACGTCTCAGAAGGGCCGAATCTTCGCCTTGGCATCCGGCCCGGAAGCTGACTGTTCATCCGACTCTGCGTACGTCCGGAAACTGGAGCGAATCTAACTTCTGGTTTGGGCGCGGAATCGCCATCGAGGTTGGTTGTGTTGAAATCGATCCTCTTATCTGGCGCCGAGTTCCCGGGTCAGGAATTCGGCCGCAGCCGTGTCGGCCTTCACCCAGCTGGCATAGCGCAGGAAGCCGTGGATCTCATCGGGGAGGATAAGCTCCTCAAAAGGAATATTCCGGTCGCGCAGACGTCGCGCGAGATCGATGGTTTGATCGACGTGCACATTCCTATCATCGTCCCCAGCAATGAAGAGGACCGGCGACGTCCACTTATCGACGTCCGCAACGGGCGAGGCTTTGAACGCCGTCGCCAACGCCTCCTGTAAATCGCCCTTCTCAAAGCGCACGGGGGGCTGCCCCCCCTCGTCGAAGCCGATATCGCGCGACCAGTCGTGCACCCCGTGGAAATCCACGCCGGCCTTGAACAGATCCGAATTACGGGCCAGCCCCAACGCTGTCAGCAGACCGCCATAGGAGCCGCCCCAAATGCCGATACGCGTGGCGTCCACCCCTGAAATCGTCTGCAGAAATCGGCCGCCAGACGCCACGTCCTGATATTCCGAAGAGCCCGCCCATCCGCCGTGTTCCGGATGCTGGAAATCGAATCCGTAGCCGATGCCGAGGCGATAGTTCACCGACAGGACCACGAAGCCATGCGCCGCCAGATATTGATTCATGGCGTAGGCGTTCGAATAATAATCCATATAGGACCAGCCCAGCATCATCTGGCGCGGCGGTCCTCCGTGCACGAAGATCAAGCCGGGCTTGGCGATGGCGCTATCCTTCCACTGGAACAGTTGGCCGTGGATCACGAGGCCGTCAGGCGCGGCCCACGTCACTTGCCGGGGCGTGACAAAAGCAGTGGAGGGCGTGAATGGGTCGGCGTTCTGTCCGCCGAGCAGCTTTCGCTTCGACGACGATAAGCTCACCACCTGCACGGCCGGAGGCCGCTGCGCATCGGCGCCGACAAAGGCGACGCTGTCCGACAGGGGCTGCGGGCTCCATTCCAGGCCTGCGCCGCTGGTCAAGGCTTGCGGCGCGCCGCCGTTCACGGACACGCGGAAAAGGTGGCGGCGGTCGTCGTCGTCCAGCGTCACGCCGGTATTGGCGGAGTAGATCAGCGTAAGGCCGTCGCGGCTCGTCGTGATGTGCTCGGCCATGAAGGCGCCGGGCGTAAGGAGCTTGGCGTCGCCACCTTCCGCCTTGACCACATAGAGGTGAGGCCAGTTGTCGGCTTCGGACAGGAAGGTCAGCCGGTCAGTCCCAGCCCAATGCAAATTCGCTTCCCCTGCAAAGTCGGGGTAGGAGGCGCGCAGCGTATCCCCGCTCTTCCAGGCCGCATGACCGGCGCCGCTTTCGACGTCTGCCGTCCAGATCGCCCAGGGCTGTGGAACCGGCTTTAGCAGCGAAGGCGGCGGTCCACCCTCTCCAGGCTGGCGGGTAAAGGCGAGCCTTTTGCCGTCCGGGGACCAGACTGGCGCGCCGTCGGTGCCGGTCGACGGCGCCATCCAGGCCAGCGGTTGGCTCGCAGATGAATAGACTCCGACAAAACTGTGATCGCCGCGCCGAGAGACGAAAGCCAGCTTCGATCCATCCGGCGACCAAGTCAGCGCACCATCCTTACCGCGATCAAAGAAGAGCTTTTTGACCTCCTTGCCGTCGAGCTTGGCGTTCCACACCTGGTCCTTGCTGATATAAGCGAGCTCGCCTTTCGCCGACACGGCGGGCCCGTCGCCCTCCACAAGCGCCCGAGCTGGCGCAACGCCGGCGGGATCGGCGCTCCAGAGCATGACTTTGGGCTCGACTGGGCTGGAAGTCGGATTGGGCGCTAGATCCCCGTTGGCCGGCCAGTTGGCGTCGTGGTCACCGCCTCGAACAAAGATTAATTCGCCGCCGTCGGGCGAGAAGGTCAGTTGGCTCAATTCCTGGCCATCATCGGCGGTGAATTGCGTCACCTGACGGGGCTCGAAACTGGGCGCGTCAGCGACCCAAACATTGCGCACGCCCTTCACCATCCTCACCCATGCAATCCGATCTGCTTTTGGGGCGGCGGTGAGCTCAGGAATGAAGGGGAAAGCCAGCGCCTCTCGAACGGTGAAGCCCTGCCCATGGGCAACGGACCCTGAAAGAAGCGCCAAACCAAGTGCCGCCGTGCATAGCCCGCCAATAGACTTCATCGCGCCAGTCCCCCGGAAACGTCGTCAAATCAGTAACGGATATTTCCGCCAGCGCGAAAGCTGAGTTGCTGGAGCCAAGCCAATGTCGGCATTGGGCGCGTCTTCCCCGTTGGTCACGCTCATAGGCGGAAGGCCAGCAAGCGGACAAGGGGCGGCGCCGGGTCGTCTGCTGTCACAACCGTTACGCCGGTTATCAGACGTTGGGCCAAGTGCTCTTCTGTGGGATGAGCGGGCGCAACCTAAGCCAACTCGACGCACGCCTGTTCACCCACTTCATCGCTTGTTGGGGCTCGACCCGGCACTTCCACGCAGCTCACCCTCCGGTGGATCAGACGAGTATTTTTTACGGCCTCACAACCTCTCCATAACAAATCCGCCCACCTCAACTTCATACAGATCCCATTCATTCTTTGTTGAGCGCTCAGTCGCAAAACCTTCCGTATGAGCTTTGGTCCGCATACTTCCGATCGTCTGAGCCCATCGCCCGCAGCCTCGGCTACGCAAAAGTGATGGCCTCGCCAACTATGGCGTTGGCGGACTCCGCGCTCGGGCGAGTGCTGGAAGACCTCGACCATTCTGGCGCCTTCGCCGGAGGAAGGGCGCATGTGCTTTCGCTAAAGGCGATCCGCGAAGCGCTAGGCAGTCGCTGGCAGACCGCCGCGCCCGGGTATGGGAGATGGCTGATGCCCAGATTCGCCGCCGCATCGGCGCGCGGGACTTCACAGCACGCTTGGGAGACGAGACCTTTCTGGTGGTCACCCCCGAACTCGACCCGGCTTCGGCTCAAGTGCTGGCCGTCCGCATCCTGCATGACGTCACGACCCACTTCCTCGGTCAGGCCGAAGTTAGGGACATCTCCATCCTGGTGGCGGAGGGCTATGGTTTCATTGCGAGGGCGGTCCTCAGTACCGGCGTGATGGACGATGATGCGATCCGGGGCGAGGAGTTGACCCGCGCGCAACATGCTCTGGCCTATCTGAAGGGTAAGATTGGGAACGCGCGAATGCGCGAGCTGCTAGCAGAGGATACCGCACGGACTAAGGCTCAGGCGCGGACGTGGGTGGAGCAGTCCGCTGGGCGCTGGCGGACGGATCAGGTCGAACTGGTCGTATCCGGGCCAACCGCTAAAGATTTTCACCGCTGGTACGAGCAAGCAATGGCGGAAAAGCGCGAGGCTGTGCTCCGCGCTGGTCATCCCGAGCACTTCATGCTGCATCCTGAAGACGACGGCATCGAGGTGATCGAGAACATCGGCGAGACTGACCTGCCGTGGCGGGTCGTCTATCGGGCGCTGCCTGAAGACGCATTTCCGCTGCCGTGGGACGGTGGATATCCGACACGTTTCGGTGCGGAGCTGGTGGACAGCGACGGCCTGCGCCTCGGCTTTACCATGCATGAGTCGCGGGACTGCGACGACGGCATGCACCTTCTGCTTCGCACGGTCCTACCGGAGGCTGCGCCATCCTGGTTGGTCCAGCGGCACCTGCACCACTTCGTCATTGAGTTCAGGAACTGGACAGAGGTCGCTTGGCGCGAGGCCCAGGGCGAGGGTCAGACGTGAAGATCGTCAGGCCCGCCGATCAGCCGACGAAGCGTGGAACAGAGGCTAGCTTCACCGGGAGCGCCTGGCAGCAGGAGATCGCAATCGGTCACGGCCCCGAGCCGCTCCATGTCACCCGGGTGGTCTTCGAGCCCGGAGCCCGTACGGTCTGGCACAGCCATCCCCACGGTCAGGTCCTGGTTGCCACAACCGGCGTGGGCCGCTTTTCAGTCGAAGGGAGGGCCGCTCCTGGCGCTTCTGCCCGGCGATAGCGTCACGTTCGCGCCTGGCGAGGTGCACTGGCACGGCGTGGCGCCTGGGCAGCTCTTCGTCCACACCTCCATCCAGGCGGCCGACGCTCAAGGCGAGCAGGCGACCTGGCTCCACGCCGTCAGCGAAGAGGATTACGCCCATGACCCCGAATAGACCCGTCCTCAAGGAGCATTCGGCATGAACCGCCCTCTTCGCGTCGGCATCATCGGGGCCAGCGCCAAGGCGGGCTGGGCCCGCGAATCCCATGTTCCCGCGGTCCAGGGCCTCGACGGGCTGGAGCTCGGCGCGGTCGTCGTAAAGACGCAGGAAAAGGCCGACGCCGCGGCAATGGCCTTCGGCGCCCGCGTTGGCTACGCCGATCCGCAAGCGCTGTTCGACGATCGAGAGATCGACATTGTCACGGTAGCGGTGAAGGTCCCCGACCACCACGACCTGGTTCTGGGCGCCCTGGATGCAGGCAAGCATGTTTATTGCGAATGGCCGCTCTCGCCCACGCTGGATCAGGCGAAGGAGCTGGCCGCGGCCGCGCGGAAAAGCGGTGTCAAAGTCGCGATCGGCCTGCAGACCCGCGCCAACCCTGCCGTCCAGCGCGCCGCCGATCTGATCGCCGCCGGCGCGCTGGGCCGTATCCTCGGGGGCGCTGCTTTTCGACGTGCGCGGCCTGGGGCGGCGTCACCCAGGCCGGAATGGTGTTCGCCGAGAAGCCGGAGGCCGGCGTCAATCTCGTGATCATCCAGGGGGCGCACACGGTCGACCTAATGATCGCCCTCCTCGGCGATCTTTCGGACGCTGCGGTGCTGGCCACACGCCAGTACCCGCAGGTCGCGGTGCAGGGCGATAACCGGACTGTGCCCCGCGAGACGTTCGACCACATAATCGCTCACGGAAAGCTCCAGACGGGCGGCGCCTTCTCCGCAGAGATCGCGGGCGGGCGGCCCGACGGCCACACGCCGTTCGAACTGCTCGTGTTCGGCGACAAAGGGGAGCTGTCGCTTACCGGCGGCGCAGCCCGCGGCTTCCAGTCGGGCCGCCTCGATCTGTCGCTCAACGGCGAGCCTCAGAAGGTGGACGAGGGTGAACTCGCTCCGCTCGTCGATACGGCCATCAACGTGGCCGGCGTCTATGCGGCGCTTCGCGACGACATCATGGGCGACATCCGCAAGTCTCCCGACTTCGAGCACGCCGTCCGGCTCACCCGCCTGGTGGAGGACTTCCTGGCGGCCTCGGGGAGCAGCGCACCCGTCCGGCATCGGGCTGGCCGGAGAAAGGGGGGCGGCCGTGACCTACGCCACCATCGACCCGTTCACCACAGAAGCGCGGCATGAGCCTCGCTCGCTGTCGGCCGCCCCGACAGTCCGCGGCCGCTATAGCGGGCAATAGCTCCGGCGCCGGAAGCCGAGGATGCGAAACTCAGCGAGGAGGCTAAGCTGGCCTCTATTGCTTATTGCGTTCACGATGCGCCCTAAGCGACATCCAATACGTCTCGCAGCTTTGTTGAGAGCGCCTCTAAGGTAAACGGTTTGCCGATGAGATCGACGCCGGCATCCAGAATGCCGTTGTGAACCACAGCGTTGCGCGTGTAACCCGTCGTGAAGAGCACTTTGACGTGCGGCCATCGGCGACGAACCTCGTCCGCCAGCGCGGCGCCGTTAGTGTCTGGCATCACGATGTCTGTGAACAAAAGAATGATGTCTGGGTGCGCCTCCAATAGCTTCAGCGCCTCTGCGGCCCCCTGCGCCTCAAGGACCCGATACCCCAGTTCTGCAAGAGCATCGACACTGAACTGGCGCACGGCCGGTTCGTCCTCGACAACCAGGATGACCTCCTGCTCCTCCCCCAGCGCGAGATTTGCCGCCGGGCCGTCGACGGTTTCCACCGACGCGGCGCCTGTCAAGCGAGGCAGATAAATCTTGATCGTGGTGCCTTCACCCGGCTCGGAGTAAATTTTCACGTGACCGCCGGATTGCTTCACGAAGCCATAAACCTGACTCAGACCGAGGCCCGTGCCCTTGCCCACCGGCTTGGTCGTGAAGAAGGGGTCAAACGCCTTCTCGATGACAGCGGCCGGCATCCCGCTCCCCGTGTCGGTAACGGCGATCAGCACATAATGACCGGGTCTCACCGCCAGGTTCGAGGCCGCGTAGCGGTCATCGAGATGGGCGTTCTGGGTCTCAATGGTCAGCCGTCCGCCGCCAGGCATGGCGTCGCGCGCGTTCACAGCCAGATTGAGGACGATGTTCTCCAACTGGTTAGGGTCCACATGAGTTCGCCAGAGTCCCCCCGCGAGCACCGTTTCCAAACGAATGTCCGCGCCGATAGAATGGCGCAGCAGATCCGACATCCCCGCCACCAGCTTGTTGGCATCGATCGCTTTCGGTTGCAGCGGCTGCTGTCGTGAAAAGGCGAGCAATCGCTGGGTCAGGAGCGCGCCGCGTTTGGCGGCCTCCCCGGCCGCGTCGAGATAGCGCTGGGCCCGCGCGTCGCCACCTGCGAGGCGGCGGCCCAGCAAGTCGAGGGAGCCGATGACGACGGCGAGCATGTTGTTGAAGTCATGGGCGATGCCGCCCGTGAGCTGCCCGACCGCTTCCATCTTCTGACTTTGCCGCAAAGCCTCCTGCGCTGCGAGAAGTTGCGCCTCGGCTTCCTTTTCCGTGGTCATATTTCGGCCGGCGGCGTAGACGAGTCCGTTTTCCGATGAGGCGAGCCAGGAAATCCAGCGGTAGCTGCCGTCCTTGTGTAGGCAGCGGTTTTCGTAGGCAGGAAGGGGCGTCCCCAGCGCATGCTGGAGCGCACCATCACTCTGAAGACGGTCCTCCGGATGGACAAAGGTTAGATGATGTTTGCCGATCACCTCGTCGGCCGGCCAACCCAAGACCGAAGTCCAGGCGGGATTTGCGGCTTGGAAGACGCCCGCTGCGTTGACGACAACCAAAAGGTCCTGGGACGTCTGCCATAGCAGGTTGCGTTCGGCCGCTTGTTCGGCCACCCGTTGCTCAAGGGTCGTATTGAGCAACATCAGCGCCTCGGCGGTGCTTCGCTGATCTTCGATGTCAGTATTCGTGCCTATCCACCGCACAATCTCCCCCGCTGCTCCACGGATCGGAACCGCTCGGCCGAGGTGCCAGCGATACACTCCGTCAGCGCGGCGCAAGCGGAACTCGGTCTGGTAAACATCACCGGAAGCGACCGCGTCGGCCCAGCTTTCGGCGGTCGCGCCGATGTCGTCTCGGTGAACCAACATCGCCCAGCCTTCGCCATCCAGCTCACCTCGGCTAGCGCCACTGTATTCGTAAACGCGATCATTGAACCAGTTGAGCCTGCCATCCGGCGGGGAGGCCCAGACATGATTGGGCACAGCTTGGGAGAAGGTCCGAAACTCCGCCTCGCTTTGCGCCAGCTCGGCTTCGGCGGTCCTGCGCGCGGTGACGTCGGTAAAGGTGCAGATCGCGCCGTGGTGCTCGCCCTCCCGGTAAATCGGCGTGACCCAGTACTCGACGGGAAACGGCTCGCCGTTGAGACGATAAAAGCATTCGTCCTCAACATGGGCGGCCACGCCCGTCGAGGCGCAGATGTAGATTGGACAGTCGGCCTTGTCGTAGCAGGACCCGTCCGGATGTGTGTGGTGAATGACGTCATGTAACTTTCGACCGACCGCGTCTTCCTCGCGCTCGAAGCCGATGAGGCGGAGAAAGGCTTGGTTGCAGAGGGTGGTCACCCCCGCCCGGTCGACAGCATAGAAGGCCTCGCCTGACGACTTCAGGATGTCTGCGAGAAAACTACGATTTTCGCTTAGTGACCCTTCGATGCTCTTTCGCTGGCTAATATCGCGAATGAATCCGACGAAGATGGCTGGACCAGTACCTGTGTCGTTGACCGGAACGATTGACAGCTCGACGGGAAACTGCCGCCCACTCTTATCGACGGCCGAAATCTCGATCCGCCGGTTAAGGACTTGCGCCTCCCCGGTTTGCTTGTAACGCAGCATCCCCTCGCTGTGCGCCTGGCGGTGTTGTATTGGGACGATCAGCGTTGCCAACGTTTGGTCGACTGCCTCGTCTCGGGTCCAACCGAAGGTTCGTTCAGCCGCGGGATTCCACTCAACAATGGCGCCGGCATCATCGATGGCGACGACGGCATCCAGCACTGTTCCCGCCATAAGCCTCAGCGCACCGGCGACGTCATCACTCGGACTCATTGCAGCACTCCGTTCCGCCACACTTCAATAATGGCGTGTTGCCTCGAACCATCTACACAAAAATACAGGCCAAGGTCTGGAGCATTTGGATGCTGTACCTGAAGAGGCGGTGCTTCTCTGTTCCGATGGCGATGGGCCTAGGGTGATGCGCGCGCATCCGCTCTTCGGCAGCGATCAGCGCGACTCCTGCGGTCAGTTAGTCGATTGTTCGACGGGCTAGAATATTAGCAAGGTGGTCGGTTAGAGTACCGAGCTTGAACGGTTTGCGGACGACGTCCATGCCCGGTGCAAGGTTCCAGTCGTCCAAGGCTGCGCCGACGTAGCCCGTGATGAGGACGATCGGGATATCCGGCCGCTTACCGCGCGCGGCGTCGGCCAGTTGGCGGCCATTCAGCCCAGGCAAGCCGACATCCGTTAGCAACAGGTCAAGCTGCTGCTCGGACTCGACGATCCGTAGTGCACTGTTTCCGTCGCCAGCTTCGAGAATCTGGCATCCGAGATCCGACAAGGCCTCAACGATCATCGCACGGACGCCGGGCTCGTCTTCAACAACTAAAACCGTCGCGCCTCTCGCGTCCGCGCGGCCGGTGACTGGCCGGTCCGGCGCGGTATCGGGCAAAGCATCAACGGCCGCGTAGCGTGGCAGGTAGACGGTCACGGTCGTCCCTTCGCCAGGCACGCTATCAAGCTTGGCAAGACCTCCCGACTGGCGAACGAAGCCATAGAGCTGCGAAAGGCCAAGGCCGGTCCCAAGCCCGAGGGGTTTGGTCGTGTAGAAAGGTTCAAACGCGCGGGCCAATACGCCTGGCTCCATGCCGACCCCGTCGTCGCTGATGGCGATCTTTACATACCGGCCAGGGGGCACGTCCTCGTAGCCCGTCAAATCTTCAACGGAGAGCTCGTTATCGCTTGTCCGGATCGTCAGCGTGCCGCCGTCCGGCATGGCGTCGCGCGCGTTGATCGCAACATTGAGGATAGCACTTTCAAGCTCTGACGGATCGCAGTTGATGAGCCAGGAGCCGTCGTGCTTCTCGAGAACCACATCGATATGCGGGCCGACCGTGCGCTTCAATAGTTCAGAGACACCGTCGACAAGCTTGTCGGGTTCGACCGGTCTGGGGGCTAGCGCTTGGCGCCTGGCGAAGGCTAGTAAGCGGTTCGTGAGGGACGCGGCGCGGGTGACAGCCTTCTGCGCCTCGTCGACGAACTTTGCCGCCTGCTCCACCTGCCCGCGCGCAAGCCGACGCTGCATAAGGTCCAGCCCGCCCCCGATACCTTGCAGCATATTGTTGAAGTCGTGCGCGATGCCGCCGGTAAGTTGGCCGATGGCGTCCATTTTCTGGGCTTGGCGAAGGTTGCTCTCCGCCTCGGCGAGGGCCGCCTCGCGCGCGCGTTCGGTTGTGATATCCCGGCCGGAGGCGTAGATTTTGGCCTCCCCTGGAACGGCGGACCACGAAATCCAGCGGTAAGATCCATCGCGATGGCGGTAGCGATTGACGAACCGGTGGGTCGAGACCCCTGAGGCAAGCTGCTCGGTTTCGCGGGCGGTGGCATCGCGATCCTCCGGATGCACCAAGTCCAAGAAGAATGACCCGACCAGCTCCGTCTCTTCCCAGCCTAACAATGTTTGCCAGGCCGGACTGACCGCTTCGATGCGGCTGTCCATTTGCGCGACCAACAGGAGGTCCTGACTGAGCTTCCAGGCCCGATCCCGCTCTCGCGTGCGCTGGGCGACCTGCTGTTCCAGGGTCTCATTAAGCCGCTGGAGCTCATTTTCGGCGCGTTTGCGCGCGGAGATATCAACCGAAATGCCGACTAGGCCCACCACCTGGCCTGCGGCGCCCCGCATCGGCGACTTCGTCGACAGAAAGAGTTGGGGCGGCTTGCCTGGGGTTGTGACCTCTTCTTCCACGACCTCGGCCTTGCCGTGTTCGAGGATACGGCGGTCGTTCGCCATGACCGCTTCGCCCTGGGCGGCGTCGGAAAGAAACTCCCGGTCAGTGCGGCCCTGCACCTCGCACCAGGGCTTGCCGATGAGGTCGGTCGCGGCCTCGTTCGCAATCAGCATCCGCCCTTGGAGATCCTTGGCGTAGATCAGCGCCGGCGCCGTTTCCAGGATCGCGCGCAACAAGGCTTCGGTCTGCTGATTATCAGCGGCCATCGATCGACTTCCCCCGTGCCCTGCTGACGAGCACACTCGAAACTCTAGATAGCGGGGTTCGTTGCGAGCAATTTGTGTTAAGGTTGCAACACCATAGGCAATTTGGGCTGCCATCGTTTGAGCGTTTGGCCGTCGGCCGCGTGCTCCGGCCTCAGCGAGAGCGCCCTATTGCCCGCCTTGTGAAGAACGTGCCGCATCGTCTGCCCATGCTAGACCCGGTCAGCGGCTGTACTTTCTGACTGTATTTGATTATTAAGCAATTAGTCAAGCGTTGGCGGTGCAGCCAGTCGGCGACAATTATCGCTATGCTCGCTCCAGTCCAGATCACTGGGTGGGATAGTCCGCCGTCGGTGATCTCGCTGGTCTCACCATTTCAGTGCGGAAGTACGGCGCGTCTGGCGAAGGCCGCAGCGCCGACCACCACGACGCTGGCGGCCAGAGCCCAACAAGCCCAGGATAGCTTCCTCACCATGGTTCAATGATATCCCATGCCGGCTTGGCCTGTCCGCCCAAAGATCACATTGGCGCCTCAGACTAAATGCACCGCGACCTCACATTCGCCGCTCATTAACTTCTGAGACGCATTTGCACCACGGCGGCCCGGCTTCTCCTTGTGTTTGTTGGACGAGCGAACTCTGTCGCCGGTAAGTTTCAAGCCGGAGCAGGAAAGCTCGATCTGGTACATTTGGGCTGAAAACGCCCGTTAGTGTATTGGTAAAGCAGCTTAGCGCCCAACTGGATGTTGCCGACGCCTACCCGGCATGACCACCATAACTACCCACGCGACCTTCGGTGTGCGTATGGCTAGGACGGCCTGACTCAACGCGATGGTGAGGGCGCTTCCTGCGCCTATGCGTCCTGCGAGTGGAGCCATTTGCTGTTCGCGGCCCGCAATTCGTCAACCATCTGCGGCCGGTCAACGCCAGGCAAGTCATCACGCAGGGGCCGCCCATTTGCTTCCAGCGCATAACTCAGATGACGGTAGGACAGCCTATATTGATTAAGCTTGCCAAGATCAATTTTCGGGACTTCTGCCGGATTGCACGGCTCTAATTGATCACGAATATATATAGCCTGCAAACCTGCGATGCGCCACTTGCCGTGCGATTTGCGAACTCTAGAAAGTAGGCGAGTGAAGCTGGTCATGCTGGCCTGCACGCCGTCTAGCGGAAGAAAAGTGTGTATCGCGCAAGCGCTGTCGGCTATCGCGCGATCATCGTGGACCAATATACTGGCGGGCCCCAGAGAGTCGAAGTAGGCCGAATCGATATTGTCGCCGGCGGCACTAGTCTTGCGTCCTGCGTTAACAAAGTCAGCGGCAGTTCCCTTGAACCATGACACCTCCACAGGCGCATCCGGATAGTAGCAGGCCTCTTCCTCATCGTAGTTGTGAAGCTCGCGCGCCAACCGCTCACGCAGCAGCAACTGGCTTACAGCGAACGCGTTCAGCAAGTTCTGTGCATTGTCCAGTTTGTCATGAGCCTGGGGATTGTCGCGCTTATGACTCGCCGACATGTTTGATGCTCCGTCTGTTGAGTTCTTCGCAACACCAGGCTTGGCCATCAACGCAATAAACGGCGCAAAAAGGCTTGCTTTTAGAATGCCACGGCGAAACGTAGCACTGTTTCGCCGTTCTATTTCGTCATGTTGTTTGGCAAGCATATTAGATCCTGTCAGGGTAGTATTGCACTGCACGCCTGCGGCTTCATTGTCTTCGTGGGAGTGGCACCACTTTTAGGTCAAAAGTCGCCGAGCCACTGCTCTTCTTGAGACCGGAGCGATTCAACAGTTTGGCGGCCCCACCCGCCGTCTGCAACGATCACCACGAACGCGAATTGAGATCGCGCTAGATCAAGCGTGCTCGGCAGATGCACTCCGGCTATTCGGCCTCCGACTTCAGTTTAAGCACAGCCTTTGAGCTGACGAAGGATCGACGGGCGCCATTACCGGGCGCCGATGTCAACGTGACCTCAAGCGCTCGCAAACTGCAGCGCTTCGATGGATGTTGGGAGCCTCGGAATCTACTCAAGCCCATGGGTTGGGCTCCGAAGCCGGCTATTTGCCCCTGCGTATATTCCGAGGCTCGAACTCACCATTTCAAAGCTTAGGGTCCGCTCGCCGAGGACCGAACCATGACGTTTCCAAAATTAACCCGTTCGCCGCCCCTAGACCCGCAAAGCCGGCCCGACCCTAGCACATCCAAGGTCTATCTCGTCGGCGGCGGAATCGCTTCGATGGCGGCCGCAGCATTCCTGATCAGAGATGGCGATGTCCTCGGCCACAACATCACGATCTTCGAAGAACTCGATGCGATCGGCGGCAGCCTGGACGCTTCCGGGTGCGCGAAGGACGGCTACGTCTTGCGGGGCGGCCGGATGATCGAAAGCAAGTACCTCTGCACGTTCGATCTCTTCTCTTCCATTCCGACCCTCGACGAGTCGCAGACGGTCACCCAGGAAATCTTCGCCTGAAACGAGACGATGATGACGTCGTCGAAGGCGCGCCTGGTGCGGGACGGTCATCGCCAGACCGCGCCGAAGTTCGGCTTGTCCGAAATCCACATCCTGACCATCGAGCGTCTGGCGCTAGAGCCTGAGTCGATGCTTGGAGGCACCAGCATTGCCGATCAGTTCGACCGCGCGTTCTTCAAGACCGATTTCTGGCTGATGTGGCGCACCACCTTCGCCTTTCAGCCTTGGCACAGCGCCGTTGAGTTCAGGCGTCATCTCGTCAGGTTCGCGCATATGGTCAGCGGGTTCAACCGCCTCAGCGGCATCATGCGGACCGTCTATAATCAGTATGACTCCCTGGTTCGCCCGCTCCGCAAATGGCTCGATGACCGCGGCGTCGTGTTCGAGATGAACACTCAAGTGACTGATGTTAGTTTCGCTGGCGATGCTGGGCGGCGGAGCGTTGATCGCATCACTTACGAGCGTGGCGACGTCGCTGGCGATTTCGCCGTCCCCGCCGGTGATATCGTGATGGTCACCTTGGGCTCGATGACGGAGGCGTCTGCGCTCGGCGGAAAGAATCGAGCGTCCGCGCTCTTAGGCAAAAGCGATGGCGGCGCCTGGAGCCTTTGGGAAAGACTTGCTGAGGGTCGCCCTGAATTTGGCAATCCCGCCGCCTTCACCGATCACGTGGATCAGTCGAAATGGATGTCCTTCACCACCACCTTGCACGATCCGGAGTTTCTTCACATCGTCCGTGACTTCACCGGTAACGCGCCGGGAGAGGGGGGGCTCATCACCTTCTCGGAGTCCAACTGGCTCGCCTCCATCGTCATCCCGCACCAGCCTCATTTCATCGGGCAACGTGGTGATGTCAGCGTGTTCTGGGGCTACGGCCTTTCGGTTGATGAGCCTGGCAATTTCGTCGGAAAGCCGATGTCGGCCTGTACGGGTAAGGAGGTTATGACGGAAATACTCGGCCACTTGCAGGTGCACACCGAGGCGGACCGCATTCTGCACGACTGCATCTGCATCCCCTGCATGATGCCCTTCATCACCAGCCAATTTCTTGTTCGGGAGGAAGGCGATAGCCCGAGGTCCAGCCAAAGGGCTACCAGAACCTCGCCTTCATCGGCCAGTTCTGCGAATTGCCCGACGACGTCGTCTTCACGGTCGAATACTCCATACGATCGGCTCAAACCGCAGTCTACGCGTTGCTTGGGCTGCCGCTCAAACCGCCCGCGGTCTACAAGGGACAGTTCCACCCTCGTGTCCTCCTCAGCGCCTTCCGCGCTCTGCACGACATGGGCGTTTAGCAGCCATGTTGATTAGTACGCCTGACGCCAAACTCCGCCGCGCTGTCTTCGCCCGATTGGTCGCCCACCCACTCGTCAGCACATGCCACCTCAACGTAACCGTCAAAGGCGGTGTGGTCGCCCTTGGCGGATACCTGACTAGCCATGCGCAGAAGGATGCCGCGTGGAGAGCGGCTCGGCGGGTCCATGGCGTGACCTTTGTGACCAACGATATTCAGGTCGCTCTACCTGATCCCTCGCGCGAACCAGCCACGGCGGACGGCGAGAGTCTCCGCTCGCGTCTGACTCTTTCAAGCTCGGACAGACCATTTCTGCAATACGCAGGAGCTTAGTTGACGCGCGTTCGAACCTTTTTCTCGCCCCGCGAAATCGCATGTCGTTCACCCTTCAGACGTAAAGAACCAAACCATGACTGAGCTCCTAAACGGCAGTTCGTTAAACTTGAACGCCATCGAAACGGGCCACAAACGCAGAACGCTTGACGCTATTTTCCAGCATCCCCTCGCGCACAATCTCGAATGGCGCGAGGTCGTCTCTTTGATGGAGTCCATCGGCAGCGCGACGGAGAAGCGTGATGGCGAGTTCTTGCTTCAGGCTGGCGACCAACATTTTTCAATGAAGAAGCCGCACGGCAAGGACGTGGCGGGCGCTGCCGTCATGGCGCTGCGCCATTTCCTGACACGGGCCGGCTGGTCGCCAGACGCACCACCAGCGACGGACGCGCAAAACACGTCTCCGAACTCCATCATCGTCATCGATCACGCCGGCGCCAAAATCTATCAAGTCGCGATATCAAGCGGTGGCGGCTCCGGCCATGCGATCGCCGTGGAACACTCGAAACATGTTCTCCACGAGGTCGATCCAAAGCAACACGACGCTGATCGAGATGAGCGCTACCCGGACGATGAGCGCTTCTTTGAGGCGGTCGTCGGCGCGATCGCCTTTGGCGGTTCGATCGTCATCATTGGTCACGGCAAAGGACAGAGCAACGAGGCCGATCATCTGCGGACCTATCTTGCGAAGCATCATAAGAATATCGCTGCGCGTGTTGTTCGGGAGATTGTCGCTGACCTACCAAGTCTAACAACCCCGGAACTGCTTCAACTCGGGCTTCACGCTTTTGGGTAGGCCGCCAGTTTCACAGAGAACCAGAGGAATAGGCGACGGCGAGAGCAGCGTGGGTAGTTTCCGATCCTAGCCAGCGATGCGAGGGCCGCGCTCTTAGGGTAACGGCGAGGCGCCGCTGGATTTACCCGCATGCAAGAGAAAATACTTTCAATCCTGGCGCATCACCGGCTGATGACGCTCGCCACCAATCGGCCTGACGGCTGGCCCCAGGCCACAAGCGTGAGCTACGTCAACCGGGGCCTGATCCTCTATTTTCTGATATCCAAGACGAGCCAAAAGTTCGCCAACATCATGGCTGACGATCGGGTCTCAATCTGCATCGCCTCCGCCTCACCGACCCCGTCTCACTTCGAGGGCCTATCGATGTCCGCCAGAGCGATCGAACCCCAGGATGAACCCTATCGAGCCGACATCGTGGCGCAGATGCGGTCGCATCACCCCGAATATTTTGATACCGCAGCCTTGGATATGAACCGCTCGACCGTGTTTCGTGTTCTGCCTCAGGTCATTTCGGTTGTCGATTTCTCCAAGGGCCTCGGGCATTCGGACGTGGTCAAAGTGAACGCGGACCAGAGTTTAGAATTGACCGGCGCGAAAGAAGACGACTGGGGTCCCGACCCTGCTCGTCGAGACGAGATGGTTCGAGAGGGCGCCGCCGCGCGCGCCGATTGATGACGGCGGGAAGAGGTTCGTCTTGAATGAGGTGCTGGATTGCCTGGTGATCGGGGGCGGGCCTGCGGGGCTTACGGCAGCCACCTACCTCGGCCGATTTCGCCGCCGCGTCACCGTGGTCGATAAAGGGTGGAGTCGGGCGGAGTGGATCACGCTCAGCCATAACCTTCCGGGATTTGCACACGGGATTGCGGGAGCGGTCCTCCTGGAAGACATGCGAGCCCAAGCAAGGCTGTACGGCGCCAATCTTCAAAAGGGCGAGATCGCCGCCGTCAGGCCACTGGAGGGCGGAGGGTTCACCGCCACCATCGACGGTATGAACCTGTCCGCCAGGACAGTCTTGCTCGCTACCGGCGTGATCGAGAACAAGCCGCCCCTTCCGCACCTCGCCGACGCGGTAAAGTCTGGGCTGATCCGAACCTGCCCGATCTGCGACGGCTATGAAGCCATCGGCAAGCGAGTGGCGGTTTTGGGCGCCGGCGAACACGCCGCCGCCGAGGCGCTCTTTCTGCGAACCTATTCAGATCGCATCACCCTTTTACTTCCGGCCTATGGCGACGACGTTCTTTCAGAAGAAACGAGAACATCCTTGGGCAAGGCCGCGATCGTCGTCACACATGTGGCCGTCGGGGCGGTCTCCCTCGACGACGATGGGGTCGTGGCGTTGGAAGTGGAGGACGGCGACATCCATCGCTTCGATGTGGTTTATTCGGCGTTCGGAACAACCTCGCAGTCCCAGCTCGCCATAGCGCTGCAGGCGCGCGCTGACCCATCGGGGCGGCTTTTCGTGGATGAACATCAACAGACCTCTATCAAAGGCCTCTACGCAGCCGGCGACCTAGTGCGCGGTCTTAATCAGATTTGCGTCGCCACCGGAGAAGCGGCGATCGCTGCGACCGCGATCCATAATGATCTTCAGAGACGGTTTGCTTAGCGAGCATAGTCAGATTGAGGACGATCGCGAGCATTCGCTTGATCGCTTTATCGGCGGTGGACCAAAACGGGAGGCAAGGCGTTACGCAAAGATGGCTCAATCCGCCCCTCTTAATCCCGCGACCATATTGATCGTTGAAAACGAGGCGATCGTGAGGATGGAACTAGCGGCTCAGCTTACCGAACTCGGTTTAAAAGTGCTCGTCGCCGGCGATGCCGATGAAGCCATCGATCTTCTGGACGCACATGCCGAGATCGAACTACTTCTAACCGATGTCACCATGCCCGGTTCAATGGATGGGGTCCGCCTGGCTCATCACGTCCGTAAACGCTGGCCCCCGATCAAGATCCTCGTGACGTCGGGTAGGCCGGGTACGAGCCTCGGCGATCTCCCGTTGGGGAGCGCATTTGTCCCAAAACCATATGCGCCTGAGATGCTGAGAGACGCGCTGAGACCGTTGTTGAACGGAAATGGACCTCGGTTAGCAGCGTGAGCAGTCTTTAGTTAGACGGCTTGGCCAACGGGTTCGGCGCCATCCACGGCCGCGATATGTGCGTGAGCGATCGAAACGGCTGTCCCTGGATTTCGGTCAGCGACCTTGACACGGGCGTGCAGTTGACGCGCCAAGGCTTCGACGATGCTGGTTCCCAAACCCGGCGTGGAGGTCGCCCCAGCTCTGGGCATTCCGACGCCGTCGTCGTTTACCGAAAGAGTCCAGTTAGGCCCCTGTGACCGATAATCGACTATGATCTTGCCGGCCCGTTCTTCGGGGAAGGCATGCTTCAGGGCGTTGATCACCAGTTCGGTGACGATCAGGCCAAGGCTGACGGAAACGTCGGCCCCTACCCGGCTGCCGTCGCTGCTCACTTCGATAGATTGCTTTTTGTGGTCCCGTATCATTGACGCGCCCAAGCTCTGGCATAGCTGACTGAAGTAGGGCCGAAGCTCGACCTCGCCGAGTTGCGCCGTCGCGAGTTGCTTCTGGGCCGTGGCGATCGACATCACCCTGTTGTGGGCGTCGTTCAGGTGGCTGCGTGTCTCCTCGGACTGCACATTCCGGGCGCTTTGCATAAGAACGCTTGCGATAATCTGTAGGCTGTTGGCGACGCGGTGCTGCACCTCCTGAAGTAGAACCGCCTTTTCCCGGAGCAGATCATCTTTTTCCCGGAGCAGATCGTCTTTGACCTTCTCCGCCAGTCGGGCTTCGGTGATGTCTGAGATGGTCATAAGCAGGCGGGTGACGCCCGCGTCTGCATATAGAAGCTTCTGCACTTTGATCACCAAACGTCGGGTGTCTTTCTCATTGGACGTCAGATCGATCTCGTAAGCCTTGATAGCCGCCTGGCCGGAGGCTGTAGCGCTGAGGAGCGAGCGCAATTTGGGCAGGTCCCATTCTCCCGAACCCATCGCGAATACGGATTTTTCCAGCAACCCCAGCCGACTGAGTGCTAAACGCCTCGCAAAATGAGTCACTGGCCGCAATGACATTCAGGTCGCCGTCGAGAAGGAGAAGGGGCGCATCGGAGGACGCGACCATCGCCATAGACAGACTATCGGCCACGATCGCGTCAGGCGGGGTAGGGATGGCCATGACTGGCCCTTCCGAAGTGATCCGAGACTCGCGGAGCGAAAGCCATACCGGAAGAATAGGCGAAGCGGAAAACCGCCTAGGGTATAAGCCCAGTATCGCAACACTCTAACTAACATAAGGATGCGGATCGTCCGAGTCGCAACCGAACTATTCCCCGCGCAGAGGAACGGAAGGCCGGCCCAGTTATTATCAATAGGCCGGAGACGTTCAGTCGCCAGCGCCCTACCCGCAAAACGAAAACCATCGCTCCGGGCGAGACGCAAGGTTTGAGTTGGAAGGGAATTTTAGTTGTGAAATGGGATAAAGCCGGGCTTTTCAGTGCGATGAACTTCGCTGAGGTTCAAGAATTCGCTCCCGCAGTCGTATCCGATCAAAGGCAGGCCAGTGCTGGGACGGCCGTATTCGTCGTCGATGATGACTACTTCTCCCGCTCAGGCGCGGCTTGCATCTTGGTAGGCATGGCGATCTCCCTTTTGGGTTACGGTGCAGGCGAAATCGCCCCTTGCGGCTCAGGCGGCGGCGGCGGCGCCTAGTCCCCGCACGCCTTCGATCATCTTCACCAGCACGGTCTGGGCGTCGCCGTAGACCATGTTGCAGTTGGGGTCGTAGAAGAGGGCGTTGACGATCCCAGAGTAGCCTTTGCCCTGGCCGCGCTTGATCACATAGACCTGCTTGGCCTTGTCGGCGTTCAGGATCGGCATGCCGAAGATGGGCGATGACTTGTCGGTTCGCGCCGCTGGATTGACCACGTCGTTGGCGCCGATGACGAGGGCGACGTCGGTGGTGGCGAAATCATCGTTGATGTCGTCGAGCTGGAAGATCAGATCATAGGGGACGCCGGCCTCGGCGAGGAGCACGTCCATCTGTCCCGGCATACGGCCGGCCACGGGGTGGATGGCGAATTTCACCGAGACCTTGGCGGCCAACAGCAGCTTGACGAACTCGTAGAGCTTCTGTTGGGCCTGGGCGGCGGCGAGGCCGTAGCCTGGGATGATAATGACGCTGGAGGCGTAGCGCATCTTAATGGCGGCGTCGGAGGCGTCGACGGCGCGCTCGGTGCCTTTGATCGCGCCGGGCTTCTGCTTCGCCGCCTCGCCGAAGTTGGTGAAGACGACGTTGGAGACCGACCGGTTCATGGCCTTGGCCATCAGGAGGGTCAGCAGCAGGCCCGCCGCGCCCACCACCATGCCCGCGATCATCAGCGCGGGATTCTGCAGGACGAACCCCTCCAGCCCCACGGCCAAGCCGGTCAGGGCGTTGTAGATGTAGATCACCACCGGCATGTCCGCCCCGCCGATCGGCAAGGTCATGGCGACGCCGAACACCAGGGCGAAAGCGAAGAAGGCGCAAATCCAAGTGACGGGGTAGAACAGCGGCGTCGCGTCGACGATCCCGCCATAGACGATGACCCCGCCGATGGCGACGGCGACTGCCATCAGGAGCGCATTGAAGACCTGCTGCCCTTTCACCCGCAGGGGCTTTTTGATCACCCCGTCGAGCTTGGCCCAGGCGATGATTGAGCCGGACATCGACACCGCGCCGATCAGAGCGCCCAGTAAGGTCACCACCAACTCGGTCGCGCCGTGCGTTTTGCCGCCGAACAGCTCCACCGCGGCGATGCCGCCGGCTGCGCCGCCGCCCATGCCGTTATAGATCGCCACCATCTGGGGCATGGCGGTCATGGCGACCTTGCGTCCCGCCAGCCAAGCGCCGACGCCGCCGGCCGCCAGGGCAAGGACGGCGAGGGCGATGTTGACCATCAGATGCGGCTTGGCCGCATCCCCGACGCTGAAGACATAGAGAAAGCTCGCCACCACCGCCGCGATCATCCCGACGCCCGCGACGCGGATGCCCGAAGGGGCGGTGGCCGGCGACGACATCTGCTTCAGGCCGAAGAGAAAGAGGAAGGCCACGACGAGATCGACGACGCCGATAAGCAGATTTGGGATAAGGGTGAACATGTCGGTGTCCTCAACCCTTCTTCGGGTGATGGGATTTGGCGCGGCGACGGTGTTTGGCGGGCGCGCCGCTGGTCTTGAACATCGCCAACATGCGGTCTGTGACGGCATAGCCGCCTGCGGCGTTGCCGGCGCCCAGCAGGACCGCGAAGAACCCAATCCCCTGCTCCAGCGCCGTGCTGGCGTTCAGGAGGGCGAACAGGCCGCCTACCACCACGATGCCGTGGACGAAGTTAGAGCCCGACATGAGCGGGGTGTGCAGGATCGCCGGCACATTGCCGATGATCACCCACCCCGCAAACCCCGCCAGCATGAAGACGTAAAGGGCCACGAACCCCGTCATGGTTATATCGAAAGGCATCACCGTCTCCTGGTCGGGTTCACGCCGCGTGCGCCGGCAATTTGGGGGCTTTGGACGGTTCAGCCGCCTTGGCTTGGTCCGGCTCGCACAGCTTGCCGTTGTGGGTGAGAGCGGTTTCGGCCAAGACCTCGTCGGTCCAGTCGATGGTGACGATGTTGTCCTTCATCATCAGGGCGAGCAGGGCGTACTGGTTCTTGGCGTAAAGCTCGCTGGCGTCTTCACCGAGCAGGGACGGGACGTTCAGGGGCGCGACGATGGTCACGGCGCCGATCTGCACCGTCCGGCCGGGCTCGGCGGCCTCGCAGTTGCCGCCGCCGTCCGCCGAAAGATCGACGATCACCGCGCCGGCTTTCATCCCGAAGACCTGCGCCTTGCTGATCAGCTTGGGCGAGGGTTTTCCAGGGATGGCGGCGGTGGTCACGATCAGATCGGCGCTTTGGATATGTTTGGTGAGGGCGGCGTCGACCTTGGTCTTCTCCTCAGGGGTCAACGCGCGGGCGTAGCCGCCCTTGCCGGTTGCGTCGACGCCGGTGTCGACGAAGGTCGCGCCGAGGGACAGGGCCTGCTCTTTTGTCTCGGGGCGGACGTCGTACCCTTCGACCACGGCGCCGAGGCGCTGGGCCGTGGCGATGGCCTCCAGCCCTGCGACGCCGAGCCCCATCACCAAGACCTTGGCCGGCCCGATCACCCCGGCGGCGGAGGTGATCTTGGGCAGCACACGCGCCATGTGGGTCATGCCGAGGGCGACCCCGTAATAGCCGCCAAGGCCGATTGGCTGGACAAGGCGTCCATGGACTGCGCCCGTGAAATACGCGGAATGCGCTCCATGGCGAAACAGGTGATCTTCTTCTCCAGAAGCTTCTTCACCAGCTCCGGCTCGTTCGCCGCATAGACGAAAGAGATCAGGATCGCCCCCGGCTTCATGGCGTCGATCACCGCCAGAGACGGCGGCTGCACGGCCAGCACCACGTCGGCGTCGGCGACCAGGGCCCGGACGTCGTCCAGGCACGCGACATCCTTGAAGGCGGCGTCCGCCAGCTTGATGGCATCGCCGGCGCCCGACTGCATGTGCAGCTTGGCGCCCAGCTTGATCAGCTTGGGGACGACCGAGGGGGTCAGGGCCACGCGCCGCTCGTTGGGACGCGTCTCCTTCAGAACGGCGACGTTGACGTACATTGCAAATCCAGACGTTGGGCGGAGAAAGGCGTCTTCGATGGTTGGTCAGGTCGGGCGGAAGCCGCAAAGCCGCGGCCCATCTGAAGCGGACGGCCGGTGCTAGTGCGGCGCTTCCATGGTCACGGTGCGGACCAATTTCTTGTTGACGAATTCCTGGATGCCCATGCCGCCAAGCTCACGCCCGTAACCGGAGTTCTTGATGCCGCCAAAGGGCAGTTCCGGATCGGACCAGTCGATGTTGTTGATGAACATCATGCCGGTCTCGACGCGACTGGCCACGCGCTTGCCGCGCGCGACGTCCTTGGTCCAGACCGAGCCGCCCAGACCGAAGTCGCTGTCGTTGGCCAAAGCGATGGCCGCGTCTTCGTCCTTGACCGGAAAAAAGGACGCCACCGGGCCGAAGAACTCGTCGCGGAAGGCGGGGTTTTGCGGCTTGATGTCGGTCAGGATGGTGGGCTGCATATAGGAGCCCGGCCGGTCGATCCGTTTGCCGCCCATGACGAGCCTGGCGCCGTGGGCGACGGCGTCATCGACCTGCTTTAGGAGTCCCACCAAGGCCGCTTCGCTGGACAGGGGGCCGAGCGTCGTCTTCTCGTCCAGGGGGTTGCCGGCCTTCAAGGCCTCCAAGGCCGCCTGAAACTTCACCAGGAACTTGTCGGCCAGCGCCTCGACCACGATGAACCGCTTGGCGGCGCAGCAGGTCTGGCCCGCGTTATACATCCGGCCCCAAACCGCCCATTTGATCGTGTGATCGAGGTCGGCGTCTTCCAGCACGATGAAGGCGTCGCTGCCGCCAAGCTCCATGGACGAGACCTTGACGTTGCGCCCGGCCGCGGCCGCCATGGTCCGCCCCGCGGCGACGCTACCGGTCAGGGCAACGCCCTTGATGCGCGGGTCATCGATGATGCGGTCAGACTGCTCGTGGGAGATCAGAAGGTTGGTGTAAAGGCCGACCGGAGCCCCCGCCTCGATCAACAGCTTCTCGAAGGCGATGGCGCATTGGGGCACGATGCCGGCGTGCTTCACTACCAGCACGTTGCCCGCCATCAGGTGCGGCCCGGCGATGCGGGCAAGTTGGTAGTAGGGGAAATTCCAGGGTTCGACGCAGAAGATCACGCCGAGCGGGCTGAATTCCATGTGTGCCTCGCCCACAGTCGGGTTGAGCTTGACCGGGGCGAGGAAACGCTCGGCGTTCTTGGCGTAGTAGGCGAGGATGCGGGAACTGAACTCCACCTCGCCCCGCGCTTCGCCGATCCGCTTGCCCATTTCCAAAGTCATGGTGTGGGCGAAGGCGTCGGCCTTGGCGTGCAGGATTTCGGCAGCCTTGAAGATGATCGCGGCCCGGTCGGCGTAGCTCTTATGCCGCCAGCTTTCAAAACAGGCCTGGGCGGTGGCGAGCTTGGTTTCGAACTGGAGATCGCTGATGTCGTCGAACGACTTGATCAGCTTGCCGTCGAACGGGCTGAGGCTCTGGTAGGTCATGACTAAACGTACTTTCCGATTTTCATCACGCGAGGGGTCCGCGCGGTGTCGCGTCGCGTCGGCTAGACTTCGATGATCACTTTCAGCGCCTTGGTCTCCGCCGCGCTGGCGAAGGTGTCGTAGGCGTCGAGGATCTGTTCGAATTTGAAATGGTGGGTGATCAACCGCGCCGGATCGATCTTCTTGGAGAGCACGGTTTTCAACAGTAGGGGCGTGCTCTCGGTGTCCACCAACCGCGTGGTGATGGTGATGTTCTGGGACCACAAGAGTTCCAGGTGAAGGTCGGCCTTCTGGCCATGGACTCCGATATTGGCGATCACGCCGCCGGGGCCGACGATGTCCTGACAGAGTTGGAAGGTGACCGGAAGTCCCACGGCCTCGATGGCCGTATCGACGCCCCTGCTATCGACGAGATCCATCACAGCCTTGGCCGCCTTCCCGTCTCGGCTGTTGATCGTTTGCGTGGCGCCGAACTGGCGGGCCACCGCGAGACGGTTATCGTCCAGATCAATCATGATGATTTCAGCGGGCGCGTAGAACTGCGCCGTCAGAAGCGCGGCCAAGCTGATTGGTCCCGCCCCGACAATAGCGACCGTTGAACCCGGCGCGACCTTTCCGTTCAGGACCCCGCATTCAAAGCCGGTCGGAAGGATGTCGCTCAACATAACGAGGGCGTCTTCGTCATAGCCCTTTTGGATCGGGTACAAGCTGGTCTCGGCGTGCGGAATCCGGACGTACTCCGCCTGGGTTCCGTCGATCGTATTGCCGAGAATCCAGCCCCCGGTTTCGCAGTGGGAGAACATGCCTCGCCGACAGTAATCGCATTTGCCGCATGAGGAGATGCAGGAGATCAGCACGCGGTCGCCCGGATAGAGGTTGGTCACCCCCTCGCCGACTTTGTAGATAACGCCCACGCCCTCATGGCCCAAGACGCGCCCCGGCTCGCAGGTCGCCACATCGCCTTTCAGAATATGCAGGTCCGTGCCGCAGATAGTGGTCTTGACCATCTTCACGACCGCGTCGCCTGCGCGGCGCCTTCGGGCTTCTGACCGGCGGACGGCCGTGGATTTCTGGGATGGGTCGTTCTTCCACGCCCTTCTGGCCGGAGCCGTTGTAGACAAACGCCATCATTGTCGGCGCACCGCTTGTCGAGCGTGTTGTGCGAGCCATCGCTAGGGCGTCATCGGGCATTGGGCCGCTCCATATTTTCGTGATGGAACAGGGTAAGCCTTGGTCGGCGCCGGCCGATAGCATCGGAAACTACTCAACTGCCCGGAAGAGTGCTCCGCCTGAGTAGTTTCCGATTCCTGACGAACGTGCGCTCCAGGTTCAGGGTGAGGACCTCAACAGCCTTCGGCAAACATCCTGGAACGCCCATGTTACGCGCAGCATCAGACCTGAATGGCTATTCGATCGCCGCCAACGACGGCCTGATAGGGCATGTGAGCGACGTCCTCTTCGATGACGACAGCTGGCTGGTCCGTTGGGTCGTAGTGGAGACGGGCGACTGGCTTGCCGACCGCAAGGTCCTGCTGCCGCCCTCCGTGTTGGGACACATCGACCCCGCGCGCCACGAATTTTCCGTCAAATTGGATCGTCTCCAGGTCAAGGAGAGCCCAGACATCGACACTGATAAATCGGTGTCCCGGCAGATGGAGACCAACGTCTACGATTACTACGGTTGGACGCCCTATTGGGGCACGGGCTTTTACATGGAAGGCGGCGGCTATATCGGCGGGGCGATGGGGGCGCCCTATTTTGAGTCGAGAGACCACGTCGCAAAAGACGGTGAAGACCATTCACTGGATGATATTCACCTGCGCAGTGTTCAGGCTGTAACAGATTACCATCTCCACGCCGCTGACGGCGACATCGGCCACGTGCAGGACTTTCTAGTGGAAGACGCGGATTGGAGCGTCCGCTACCTCATCGTCGAAACGACGAACTGGTGGCCTGGAAAGAAGGTTCTGATCTCTCCGCAGTCGGTGCGAAAGATCGAGTGGTCCGACAGGTTGGTCCACATCAACGTCGATTGCCAAAAGGTCAAAGACAGTCCGACTTACGATACGCCGGTGAAGATCGATCGAGCCTACGCCCGGCGCTTCAACAACTACTACGCCGATGTCATTTCTTAAGCGCGGCGTTGACATGACTCGCCCTAAAACAGGCTCGCAACTTTCCTCGAAATATAACGCCTTCCTCCACTTCCCTCTGTGGGAAGAAAACAATGGGATGCCGCTCAGCATTCTTTCGGCGCTTGCAAGGCTGGATGTCGATCCCTGGCAGGAAGCCGAAGCGCTTTCTCAACTGCCTAAGGACTCGGCCTTCCAAAGGCTCGCTTTATTGCTTCAAAGGCTTCCGGGTAAAGCACCGCTGCAGCCTGAACTGGAGACAATCTGTCAACGTTCGACCGGCCTTTTGCCCCGTCTCAGTCCTGAACCCACATTGCAATCCGGCATAGCCGCTACGCCACGGGCGCGCTTTTGGTCTTTCGCGACAAGCTCGTTTTTCTTTGGCGTGGTCTACCTGGTGACATTCAGCCTGATGCAGGCTCATCAGCCTTCCGACAAAGACAGGTCTTTGGCGGTTTCCGCACCCATGAGAGCGCAAACGTTCGGGCACGTCCTAGGGCCAGCTCACTGATGCAGGCCATGGTTTTGAACAAAGTCGGCGGACCGCTTCAGTGGACCGAATTGCCTGATCGTCAGCCGGGGCCGGATCAGATCAGAGTGAGGATCACGGCCTGTGGCGTATGCAGGACGGACCTGCATGTGCTCGACGGCGAGCTGCCGGACCCGCATTTCCCGATCATTCCCGGTCACGAAATCGTCGGTCGTATCGACGCCATTGGCGCTGGCGTGTCGGGACTCAAGATCGGCGAGCGGGTGGGCATTCCTTGGCTCGGTCACACCTGCGGCGTCTGCCCCTACTGCATCGAGCATCGCGAGAACCTTTGCGACCATCCGCTTTTCACCGGGTTCACCCGTGACGGCGGCTTTGCGACGGCCACCATAGCGGACGCCCGCTTTGCCTTTCCGCTTGGTGAAATCGGCGATGACATTGCTCCCGCGCCCCTGCTCTGCGCCGGCCTAATAGGCTGGCGGTCGCTGGTGATGGCGGGGGAAGGAAAGACCCTCGGCATCTATGGATTCGGCGCGGCCGGACACATCGTCGCTTAAGTCGCCAAGGGGCAGGGACGGTCGGTGTTCGCCTTCACCCGCCCTGGCGATATCGCAACGCAGGCCTTCGCGCGAAGCCTCGGCGCCGTCTGGGCGGGCGGTTCGGACGAGGCGCCGCCGGAATTGCTGGACGCCGCTATCATCTACGCCGTCGATGGCGCTCTTGTGCCCGCCGCGTTGCAGGCGCTTCGCAAAGGTGGCCGCCTCGTCTGCGCCGGCATCCACATGAGCGATATTCCGGGATTCCCCTATGCCTCGCTTTGGGAAGAGCGCGAGATCGTGTCTGTCGCCAATCTGACCCGGCAGGATGGTCTCGACTTCCTCAAGCTCGCGCCCGAGATCGGCCTCGTCACCAAGACAACGCCGTACGCGTTGAAGGACGCCAATCAGGCCCTGGCCGATCTGCGCGCCGGCCGGTTCGAGGGGGCCGCGGTCCTCGTGCCTTAGTCCGCTGCGATTAGCGCACGGGTATGGCGCGCGATCTGCTCATCCTCCTGAGAGGGAAGGATCTGAATCGCGCACCGCGAGTCAGGAGAATTAATCGGGTTCGTGGTTTCTGCATTTCGGTCCAAATCAAGCTCCACGCCCATGCAGGCGAGGCCTTCGCAGATCGCGGCGCGCAGAGGTGGATCGTTCTCGCCGATCCCGCCTGTGAAAACGAGCCCGTCTACACCGCCGAGCGCGGCGATCATGGCGGCGATCTGCTTGCGCACCTGATAGGCGAACATGTCGATGGCTAAGCGGGCGCTGGGGTTCGACGAGGCTGCGGCCTGGAGTTCCCGCATGTCGCTGCTGACAGCCGAAACCCCGCAAAGGCCGGACCGGCGGTCCACCAGCTCCTCCAGCCTCGCCGCGTTGAAGTGCTTCTCCCGCATGAGATAGAGCAGGACGCCGGGATCGATGTCGCCGCTCCGTGTGCCCATCATGACGCCGCCCGTAGGCGTCAGGCCCATGCTGTTGTCGATGGATCGGCCGGCTTTCACCGCGGTGACGCTGGCGCCGTTTCCGAGGTGGGCGATGACCAGCCTATCGAGCGGTGGGGCCCCTAATTGGTGGAGGATCGACTCGCAGGAAAGCCCGTGAAAGCCGTAGCGATAGACGCCGTGGGCTTCCAGCTCCCGTGGAATCGGCAGGATGCGGGCGACGTCGGGCATAGAGGCGTGGAAGGCGGTGTCGAAACAGGCGACCTGCTGAGCGTCCGGAAATAGGTCCTTCGCGGCGCCGACGACCTTAAGCGCTTCGGGGATGTGCAGGGGCGCAAAAGGCGCGGCGGCTTCGAGGATTTCCATGACCGCGCCATCGATCAGGCAGTGCTGGCGAAGCTTGGGTCCGCCATGAACGATCCGATGCCCGACGGCGACCGGGGGCGGCAGACGCCAGTCCGTAAAGAGTTGAAGCACGCGGCTTATCGCATGCTTCTGATCCACGAAGTGGGTTGCTTCGGTGACGTTTTGACCAGACGCATCCTTGGCTGAGAATTTGCTTTCAGGGGTTCCGATTGAACCGACCTCGCCTGAGACAAGGGGGTCCATGCGCGCCCGACCAGCCTTGAATAATCCAAACTTCAGCGAAGACGACCCACAGTTCAGGACGAGGATGTGTGAATGCAGACCTGCCCTCACAGCCCCGCCCATTTCCAATCCAAGATTTCCGGCAAGTCCTCGCCGTGCTTGTCGATATATTGCTTGTGTTCGATTAGCCTGTCTTGAACCATCTGCTTCAGGTAGGCGCCCTCCTCACCCAGCCGCGGCAGGCGATTGATGACGTTCTGGACCAGGTGGAAGCGGTCGAGCCCGTTCTGCACCCGCATGTCGAACGGCGTGGTGACCGTGCCCTCCTCTTTATAGCCGTGGACGTGGAGGTTCCGGTTCGTGCGGCGGTAAGTCAGTCGATGCACCAGGGACGGATAGCCGTGGAAGGCGAAGATGATCGGCTTGTCGGTGGTGAACATCGCGTCGTAGTCGATTTCGCTGAGGCCGTGGGGATGCTCACTCTCGGACTGCAGCTTCATCAGATCGACCACGTTGATGACGCGGATTTTCAGCTCTGGCAGGTGCTCGCGTAGGATCGAGACGGCGGCCAGCAGCTCTAGTGTCGGCGTATCGCCGCAGCAGGCCATCACCACGTCCGGCTCTAAGCCCTCGTCGTTGCTGGCCCAGCGCCAGACGCCCAGGCCTTGGGTGCAATGCTCGACCGCCGCCTTCATGCTCAGCCATTGTGGCAGGGCGTGCTTGCCAGCGACGATCACGTTCACGTAGTGGCGGCTGCGAAGGCAATGGTCGGCCACAGAGAGCAGGCAGTTCGCGTCCGGCGGCAGATAGAGGCGGATCACGTCCGCCTTCTTGTTCACCACGTGGTCGAGGAAGCCCGGGTCCTGATGGGTGAAGCCATTATGGTCCTGCTGCCAGACATGAGAGGAGAGTAGGAAATTCAGAGAGGCGATCTTGCGCCGCCAGGGCAGTTCGCTTGTCACCTTCAGCCATTTGGCGTGCTGGCTGAACATGGAATCGACGATGCGGACGAAGGCCTCGTAGGTGTTGAACATCCCGTGCCGCCCGGTCAGGAGATAGCCCTCCAGCCACCCCTCGCACTGGTGCTCGCTGAGCATGGAGTCGAGCACGCGCCCGGTCGGCGCCAGAAACTCGTCGCCCTCGACAGTCTCCGCCTCCCACTGGCGATCTGTGGCTCCGAACACGGCGCCGAGGAGGTTGGAGAGGGTCTCGTCCGGACCGAACACGCGGAAATTCCGCTGCGCCTCGTTCAGCTTGATGACGTCGCGGAGGAAGACGCCGAGCACGCGGCAATCCTCAGACTTCACGCCGCCGGGGGTGGGCACGGCGACGGCATAATTGCGGAAATCCGGCAGGGCGAGGTCATGCAGCAAGAGGCCGCCGTTTGCATGCGGATTGGCGCTCATCCGGTATTCGCCTTTGGGCGCCAGTTCGGCCAGTTCGGCGATCAGCCGACCTTCGGCGTCGAACAGCTCCTCTGGACGATAGCTCTTCATCCAGCTCTCGAGCCGGGCCACATGTTCGGGATGCGCAGCGTCGACGATCATCGGCACCTGGTGCGATCGGAACGTGCCCTCGATCTTCAGGCCGTCCACGACCTTCGGGCCGGTCCAGCCCTTGGGCGACCGGAGCACGATCATTGGCCATATTGGTCGCTTTCTGTTGAACCCAGACCGCGCCCTCTTTTGAATTTCGCGGATTTGCGCCACCGCGATCTCTATGGCCGTAGCCATGTGTTGGTGCATCACCTGCGGGTCGTCGCCCTCCACGAACAACGCCGCCCAGCCGCAACCCCGCAATAGCTGCACCAGCTCATCGCCGGGAATGCGGGCCAGAACGGTCGGATTACTGATCTTGTAGCCGTTGAGATGAAGAATCGGCAGGACGGCGCCGTCCGTTGCGGGATCTAGGAACTTGTTGGAATGCCAAGCCGTCGCCAGCGGTCCCGTTTCCGCTTCGCCGTCGCCGATAACGCAAGCGACGATCAGCTTAGGATTGTCGAACGCGGCGCCGAACGCGTGACTGAGGGAATAGCCGAGTTCGCCACCCTCATGGATCGACCCTGGCGTCGTCGGCCCGACGTGGCTGGAGATGCCGCCGGGAAAGGAGAACTGCTTGAAGAGCTTCTTCAGCCCGGCTTCGTCCGGGCTGACGTCGGGATAGACCTCGCTGTAGGTCCCTTCAAGATAGGTATTGCCGACGATAGCCGGACCGCCGTGACCGGGGCCAGCGATGTAGAACATGTCGAGGTCGTACTTCTTGATGACCCGATTGAGATGGACGTAGATGAAGTTCTGCCCCGGCGTCGTGCCCCAGTGTCCGACGACCAACGGCTTGATGTGGGCCAAGGTCAGCGGCTCGCGCAGCAGTGGGTTGTCGTAGAGGTAGATCTGCCCGACCGAGAGGTAGTTGGCCGCGCGCCAATAGGCGTCGATTTTGCGCAGGTCTTCGGGCGAAAGCGTCTTGGGGAGTTCGGATAGAGCCCTATCGTCGATGACGTCTCTTACGCGGAGGTCCATGGGGTCGACGCTCCGTTGGTGCTCGATCGATAAGGCGACCGTCCAACCCGTATTTTACGCCAGCCGTCCCTTCGAAGGCAGGCTCGGAAACTACGCAGAGGCCGAACGCGACCCCGCCAGCCGTCAGGCCGGCGGGGTCTATGCTTCGATCAGTTCACGCGGATGTTGTTCTCGACGGAGGTTGCGCCGTGGGCCGCCCAGGCGGTCAACCCGGCCACTTGCCGATCGTGGGGAGAGCTCACCGTGCCGGACAGCCGTACATTGCCGCCATCGGCGCTGACGGCGATCGCCGGGTCGAAGAACCACGAGCGGTGCAGGGCGTGCATGATGTTGTCGCTGATCTCTGACGTGTTCACCGCCGGTTTGATAGTGATCAGGTCGTTGACGCCGACGACGCCGAAGAGGTTGCGGACGTCCCGCTGGGCGGCGTCCTTCTGATAATACCACTCCACTTCGCCATCCAGGGTGACCCAACCCTTTTCGACCTTCACCTTGACGGCGTCAGGGACGGATACATCCCAGGCCAGTCGATCCGCTGCTGCGGCGGCGATCTGATCGTCGCCACGCTTGGACTCGAACGCCAGCCGCACTTCGATTTCTTCCGCTACGGCCTTGACGCCCTTGACCCGGCGAACGGCGGTTTCGGCGGCGTGCTTTTCGGCGAAGGTCAGCACATGGCCGGACAAGGTGACGACGCCGTCCTTGGCTGTGACCCCGATATGGGCAGGATCGACACTGGGCTCCCACTTCAGTTCTTCGAGAACGGCGTTTTTCAGATTTTGGTCGTTAGACATTGAGCTCTCCAAACACGAAGGACAGAACATCCTGCAGAAACTGACTACAGGCCTGTCGAAAGCAGCGCCGGTTTCACGGTTGTTTTCGTTTCGCTACTGAGAATGACCCTAATCTTCCGTGCGCTGTAAACGAGGCTCGGAAACTACGCAGCCCGCGGGATCAAGCGATCTCAAGCCGCCTGAACAGCATGGTCTTCACAACATCCAAGGCGAAGCAGAACGCGATCGCGGCAACGAACACGCCCCCGATAATGGCGATCGGCAGAGCCGTCATCAGGAGGCCTTTGGCGGCCAGAACCGTGATAATCGAAACATCGGCCACGGAAGACGCCAGGAGCCATTTGCCTGGAACCGAGCTCCAGAGGTGCTCCCGCTCACGCGAAACGTAGAAGACGGCTTGGCCGCTGAACACCAGGGTCACCACGCTCAGGGTCCTCAAGGCGCCGGTATCCAGCCCAAGAGCGAATTTGCCGACCCCGAAACAGGTGATGCAGAATACGAGGTCGAAGCCGCCCATGACGACGCCGGCTAGGGTCAGATGACCGATCCGCCAGATGCTTGGCTTCGGAGATGGCCGCACATGATCCGTGGACAACGACATCGACAGAACGTTGCTAGATGCGCCGCGCTGACGTTTTTCACCGCCAAACTGCGTGCTAGCCGCCCATAAGAAATTTGTGGGCGGCAGCCGCGCATAAGGGGGACAAGAACACCCTATGAGGCCGCGATACGAACGCTCTCTCGTCAGCGCGCCACGCGAAAGGGGTACTTCGAACCTGTGGGCCGGAGAAAAGGACCTTGGTTGGACCGGAATTCGGCTGCTCTTGGCGGCGGAGAATGGCGATCTTCAGCTCGGTCGGCTGATAAGTCTCGGAATAGTCGGCACTACTTCTCAAGACAGAAAGACCAATAAAAACAACTACTTAAGGTGGCGGAGAGGGTGGGATTCGAACCCACGGTACTCTTGCAAGTACTCCGCATTTCGAGTGCGGCGCGTTCGACCACTCTGCCACCTCTCCGCAAGGTCGAGCGCGCCGGAAAGACGCGCCGGATCGAGGGCGCGATCCATAGCGGCGGCCCGCCGCCTTCGCAACCCTTTGACCGCAAAGCGGCTCTCAGGCGAAGGCGCGCCAGTCGAAGCGCGCCAGCTTGCCGAACAACGCCTGCAAATCCCTGGTGAGGCGATGCACCCCCTCGTGCGGCTCGAGGGACGTCTCGTTCAGATAAAGGCTACGGTTCAACTCCACCTGCAGGGCGTGAACCCCTTTCGACGGCCGGCCATAGAATTCGGTGGTGAAACCGCCAGCGTAGGGCGCGTTGCGCACCACCTTGTAGCCGCCGGCCTCCAGCGCCCGCTCCACATGGGTGGTGATGGCGGGGGCGCAGGCGGCGCCGAAGCGATCGCCCAGCACCATGTCGGGCGCCTTGCTGCGACCATCGCCACCGGCGGCGGCCGAGGGCATGGAGTGCCAGTCAATCAGAACCGCCATCCCGAACGTCTGCTGCGCCGCCTCGATCAGCTCCTGCACCGCCTTGTGATAAGGCCGATGCACCTGATCTATGCGCTGGCGGGCATCAGCAAAGGTGAGCTTGCCGCGATAGATCTCCTTCCCCTCCGCCACCACCCGGGCGATAGAGCCGAGCCCCGCCACCACCCGCGCGGTACGGGCGTTGGCATAGGCGGGGAGCTTGTCCTCGAACATGCCTTGGTCAAGCTCATAGGGCTCGCGGTTCACGTCGATATAGGCGCGGGCGTAAAGGGCGGCGATCACCGGGATGCCGAACGCCGCGGCCCCGCTCACCAAAGTGTCTACAAAGGCGTCTTCGGAGCGGCGGATGGCGTCGGCGTCCAGCAGGGCCGCCTGCATCATGGCTTTGGGGTAGAGGCGGCCGGAGTGGGGGGAGGCGAACACCAGAGGCGAGGACAAGGCGGCGGGCCGCACGATCTCGAACGGGGCGGTCGATTCGTCACCTTGCCCCTCACGCGCGAGCGTGGTCGGCTCGTCCAGGTCAGGGGCGTCGTTTAAGCTCATGACAAGGACTATTCCCGCGCCAAATCGCGACGGTCAACGGCGGGGCCGCTTTGCGCGTTGGTTTAGGCCCGGTTTACCATCCCGCGTTTAAGGTAAGAGCATGGAAGACGTCCAGCAAACGCCGATGACCAGAATCCTCCTCGCTGAAGACGACGATTCTCTTCGCGCCTTCCTCACGCGGGCGTTAGAGCGCGCCGGCTACTGGGTGCGCGCCTGCCCAGACGGGGACGAGGCGATCGCGGCTTTGGACGAAGGCGCTTATGACCTCCTCCTGACCGACATCGTCATGCCGGGGGCGGACGGGATCGAAGTGGCGAGGGAGGCGGCCGCCCGCGATCCCGCCATGCGCATCATGTTCATCACCGGCTTCGCCGCCGTAGCGCTGGCCGCCGGCGACCGCGCCCCTGCGGGAGCAAAGGTCCTGGCCAAGCCGGTCCACCTGCGCGAGATCGTGGCGGAAGTGGAGCGGATGGTCGCGGCTTGATCCAAGGTTGATGCCGGCGCTTGGCCGGGTCAAACAAGGGCGTGCCTCAGCCGTCGCCCGCCTTCTCGCCTATTCCCACCGCCGTCGTGGTGATCGTCGCCTATAATGCGGGGGCGCATCTGCAGCGCTGCGTGGACGCATTGGAACGGCAAAGCTTTGGCGATTACGAGGCCATCATCTGGGATAATGCGTCGAGCGACGATGCGGTGGAGCGTCTGCAGGTCGGCCCGCGGGTGCGGATCGAGCGATGCGGCGAAAACCTGGGGTTCGCCGTCGCCAACAATCGCGCCGCCGCCTTGTCGAAAGCACCGTTCATCGTCGCGTTGAACCCGGACGCCTTTCCCGAGCCTGATTGGCTGGAGCGGCTAATCGGGGCGGCTGAAACCTATAGCGCCGAAGCGGTGGCGTCTCTCCAGCTCTCCGACGATGATCCGGATATACTCGACGGGGCGGGGGACTGCATGAGCATCGCCGGGATCGGCTGGCGAGGCGGTTACAGCCACGCTCGGTCCACGGCTCCGACCGAACCCGTGGAAGTCTTCGCCGCCTGCGCCGCCGCCGCGCTCTACCGACGCGAGACGTTCGAGGCGCTGGGCGGATTCGAGGAGCGGTTCTTCTGTTACTACGAGGACGTGGACCTGGGTTTTCGGCTGCGGCTCGGCGGCGGGCGCTGCGTTTTGGAGCCCCGCGCCATCGTGCGGCACGTGGGCTCGGCGTCCAGCGATCAGGTGAGCGGGTTCGCGGAGTATCACGGCACGCGCAACCGGCTCTGGACCTTCCTGAGGGATATGCCGACCATCCTGATGCCTATCGCCCTGCCGGCGCATATCCTGATCATCGCCTACGTCATGCTGCGCAGTTCTTCCCGCGAGATGTGGGATGCGCGCTGGCGCGGGCTGAAGGACGGCTGGAAAGGCCGCAAACCGTTCCTTCGTGAACGCCGTTGGTTCCGAGCGCCTCCGGGGCTCCTTCGCACCCTGGCCTGGACGCCGATGGCCATCAGTAAGCGCGGCGTTCACACAAGCTCGATAGTCTTAAAGACCTGAACCGAAGTCTCGCAAAAACAGGCGCCGCGACGTAGAGACTTGTCGCAGAACACTACGGGGGATTAAATGAAACGCGTCCGCAAAGCCGTCTTTCCCGTCGCGGGTCTTGGCACCCGAATGCTGCCCGCCGCCAAGACCGTGGCCAAGGAGATGTTGACGGTGGTGGACCGGCCCTTGATCGACTACGTGGTCCGCGAGGCCCGCGAGGCCGGGATCGAGCACTTCATCTTCGTCACCGGCCGCGGCAAGGGGGCGATGGAGGACTATTTCGACCATCACGTGGAGCTGGAGGAGACCCTCCGCGCCAAGGGCAAGACGGCGATCCTGGATCAGATGCTGGGCGATCTGCCGAAAGAGGGCGAGATCAGCTATGTGCGCCAGATGGCGCCCCACGGGCTTGGCCACGCGGTGTGGTGCGCGCGGGACATCGTCGGCGACGAGCCCTTCGCCGTCATCTTGCCCGACATGATCATGGACGCCGCGCCCGGCTGCACCGCCCAGGCGTTGAAGGCCCATGAGGATACAGACGGCGGCAATGTGATCGTGGTGGAGCCCTGCCCGCCCGGAATGGCGCACCAGTACGGGATTGTGGCGCTGGATGGTCAAAACGGGCGGCTCAACAAGATGACCGGCATGGTGGAGAAACCCGCGCCGGGGACCGAGCCCTCCAACCTGTTCATCTCCGGCCGTTATGTGCTGAATCCGGAAATCTTCAACATCCTCAGCGACAAGCAGCGCGGCGCGGGGGGCGAGATCCAGCTCACCGACGCCATGCACAAGCTGATGGGCAGCCAGCCCTTCTACGCCCTGGAATACGAGGGAACGACCTACGACTGCGGCGACAAGATCGGGTGGCTGCGCGCCAACGTGGCCATGGCGCTGAAGCGGCCGGACCTCGGCCCCGCCGCGCGGGCCGCCTTCACCGAGCTTTTGCGTTAGTCGCGCCAATCTTTAGAACGACGGCATGATGCAGCGCCTTCAGGCGATCGTTCTGGCCGGAGGATCGGGCTCCCGATTCGGCGGCGGCAAGCTTCTGGCGCCCTATCGCGGAGGCTCGCTGATCGACGGCGCACTCCAGGCCGCGTTCGCTGCGCCGGTGGACAGCGTTATCGTGGTGACAGGTTATAGTCGCGACGACGTCGGCGACTCCGTGACGACTTTCGCCCGTCGCCAAAACCACCATTCCCGGCTAATTCTGCGGCACGCCGACGACTATGCCGAGGGCATGGCGGCCACGCTCCGCGCCGGCGTCGCCGCTTTGTCGGACGAGACCGAGGGCGCGTTCGTCTTCCTGGGCGATATGCCGAGCATTCCGGCGGACGTCCCGGCGCGCCTTGCCGCAGAGATCGGGTCACACAGCGCCGCCGCGCCTTGCTTCGAGGAGATGCAGGGCCATCCGGTGCTGTTCACCCGCCGCCTCTTCCCGGCTCTGATGGCGCTTTCGGGTGATCGGGGCGCCAGGGCGGTGCTCGATGGGCTAGGGGACGATCTGGCGCTGATCAACGTGGAAGATGACGGGGTCTTGTTCGACGTGGACCGCTGGTCGGACTTGGCGCGCTGAGGTTGTCGCGATGTTCCGAACGCCCGCATCTCCAGATTGGCCACACCTTAGGTTTCAGTGAGATTCGGTTCGGAAACCTTTGGGCGCCTGGGGTTTTCCAATGCGGCGCCTAAGACAAGCGCGACGAGAATAAGATAGCTCGAGATCTCAATGCCGATGAAATATGCCCTGGGTTGCACATGGTGATCCACCAACATGGACAAGTGCATCAGCAGTTCGAAGATTTGGAAGGCGGCGGCCCAAAGCGGCCAAAACCTCCTCGTTCGAGTCGCGATCCAGACCAGCGCCACCGCTAGTAGGCCATCGATCGTGAAAACGGCCGATTGGGCGTGATTGAAATCATGACTTGCAACGAGCAGGCTGACCATCCAGTCCAAAAGGATCAGTAGAGCCGCCAAGCGCTCAAGCCCGTTGTTGCGCCAGACGGCGTATCCACAGGATAGGGCAGCGCACGACACGCTTATGATGGTCGGCCAATACATAGGGCTCTGGCATGGCCGAGAGCTCTATGTATTGCAACGTATCGCTGATTTAAGCGGCCTTCTCGACAGTTCTGACGGAATGAAGCTGGCGGCCCATCGGCATAGCTTCGTCAAGCGACGTTGGTTTCGCTCCGGTCGCACCGTCCGCCACCACATTGATGGCGCCAAGCCCGATTTGGCTTTGGGCGATGCTCAGCTCCTTATGGGTGGCGACGATGTGGTTTCGGGCCTGCCCCAGCGCCGTCATGGCTTCAATAGCGCGCTCCAGAGCGCCCTGGCCGATCAGGGCGGAGAGGCCGGCGTCGGCGCGGACGGAGGGCATCTGGCCGGCCAGCTTGGCGGTCAGGGTCAGGGCCGCGTCAATGGCGGTCTCGGCGGCGATCAGGCTGGCGGCGACTTGTTCGGCCGCTTGGCGACGTACTTTGAGCATGAGAGTCCCCTTCGCGCGGGCTAGGCCGGCGCGTCCAATGGATAAATTGATGTGGAATGCGGTCGCCGCCGCGCGGTCGACCTATTTCAAACGAGGTCTTTGAGGGCGTGAAGGCCGGCCAGCACGGCGCCGAACCCAAGGGCCGACCCGATGACGATGGCGAGGATGTAGCCCAGCCGTTGAAGGAGGCTTAGGTCATTGCGCCCTCCTCCGTGTCCGACCCGCCGGCGTCGGGATGGAAGGTCTCGTCCATCAGCACCGAGGCGATGCAGAGCACCTCCCGCAAAACCGATTCCGGCGGCTTGAACGCTGCCTGCTTGCGGGTGGCCGAAACCAGGGCCGGAACCAAGGCGCGCTGACGGTCCGTCACCGCCAAATCGGAAAGTTGCCGCTCCAGTTCGTCCCAGCTGAAGGTCAGGGTCTGGGACCCGCTCCGGGGCGAAAGCTCGGTCTTGAACAGCAGCACCCGACCCGTTTCCGGGTAGGTCTTCGCCATGTGTTTCGGATCGCTCATCCGCCCCCCCTCGATGGGAAGGATCAAGCCCGAGGGGATCGAGGACGCCTATCCTGATCGGCTTCCCTCCTGATTCAGTGGGGATGGCGGCATGGGTGGCGACGAGGCGGGCGGCGTCACGGCGGGTGTCGACGCCCAGGCGCTCGCGCGCCTTATCCAGGTGCTGGTCGACCGTGTGCTTGGAGATGCCGAGACGGCGGGCGATCTCCTTGGACGACAGATGCTGATCGACCAGAAGCAAGCATTCCCGCTCACGCGGGGTCAGGAGGTTGAGGACCGGGTCAGGTCCATGCCCAATTTCCCTCATAGAGAGAAAATTATACGCAATTCAACCTTAGAGTCTATAGATGTCGGCGAGGCGCCTTTAGTATACCGCCTTTTAAAGGCCAAGGCCGCCGAAGCAGGCATATTTGATGTTGAGGTAATCCTCCACGCCATATTTCGACCCCTCCCGACCAACCCCGGAGTCTTTATAGCCGCCGAACGGCGCGACCTCGGTGGTGACCAACCCTTCGTTGACGCCGACGATACCGTATTCCAGCCGTTCCATCACGCGAAAGCTACGACCGAGATCGCGGGTATAGAAGTAGGCGGCGAGGCCGAATTCAGTATCGTTGGCCATGCGGATCGCCTGGTCTTCGCTCTCGAATCTGAAGAGCGGCGCCAGGGGACCGAACGTCTCTTCCCGCGCCACGATCATGTCGGGCGTGACGTCGGTGAGTAGGGTCGGCTCGAAGAAGCTGCCGCCGAGTTGGTGGCGATGACCGCCAAGAGCGACCTTGGCGCCCTTGGCCACGGCGTCGGCGATATGGGCCTCCACCTTCTTCACTCCGTCCTCGTTGATGAGGGGGCCCTGGGTGACGCCCTCCTCCAGCCCGTCGCCAACCTTCAGCTTGGAAATGGCGGTCGCGAACGTGTTGGCGAAGGCGTCGTAGACGCCGGCCTGCACCAGCATCCGGTTGGCGCAGACGCAAGTCTGGCCGGAGTTGCGGAACTTCGAGGCCATCGCCCCTTCCACTGCCGCATCCAGATCGGCGTCGTCGAAAACGATGAAGGGCGCGTTCCCGCCTAGCTCCATCGACACCTTCTTCATGTGCGCCATGGCGTTCGAGGCCAGTTTCTTGCCCACCGCCGTGGAGCCAGTGAAGCTGATTTTGCGCAGAAGCGGGTTCTCGCACATCTCCGCCGCGATCTCGGCGGCCGAGCCGGTGAGGATGTTGATCACGCCCTTGGGAACTCCAGCCTCCTGCGCCAACACGCCGATCGCGAGCGCAGAATAAGGCGTCTGCGTCGCCGGTTTGATGACGATGGGGCACCCCGCCGCCAGCGCGGGGCCGAGCTTTCGAGCGATCATGCTGCTCGGGAAGTTCCACGGGCTGATGGCGCCCACCACCCCCACCGGCTCCTTCGTGACGAACAGACGCTTGCCTTTCCAGGGCGAGGGAATGATGTCGCCGTAGAGCCGCTTTCCCTCCTCCGCGAACCATCGGATGTAGCCCGCGCTGATGGTCAGCTCGCCCCTGGCTTCGATCAGCGATTTGCCCATTTCGATGGTGAGGAGCCGCGCGAGGGCCTCCCGATGCTGGTCCATCAGATCGCAGAGCTTGTGCATCAGCTTGGCGCGCTCGGCGGCGGTGGTGTCGCGCCACGCCGGCAAGGCGGCGTGCGCGGCGTCGATGGCGGCGGCGGTCTCGACCCGGCCGCAGCGGGGAACGGTACCGATGATCTCGCCCGTAGCGGGGTTGTTCACCTCCATCGTCGCGCCGGACTCAGCGCCTCGCCAGGCGCCGCCGATGAAGCATTGCTCTTTCTGGAACGGCAGCAGCGACATAGGACCCTCCAACGCGATCCAACGCGGGCTGAACGGCGCCGCCTGGTCTTAAGCCAGAGTCAACGCATAGACGACATGGGAGACGCCTGGCGGCTCGTGCGCCACTTCACCCTTTTTCTCATCAAGGATATGGCCGCTCGTGGCTCGGCACTTGTCTACCTCTGCCTCACCCGCCATTGACCCGTTATGAGACAACAGATCCGTCAGGTCTATCTGTGAGCGTGCGTGACAGAATGATCACTTTAACGCTCATCGAGGCCGAAGCCCTGGCCATCAGCGCCCTCGTCGCCAATCGCACCAGCCCCGCCAACGCCGGGCCCACCGCCCGCGCCCTAGTCTCGGCGGAGGCGGATGGGCAGAGGGGCCACGGCCTCTCCCGCATCCCGTCCTACGCCGCGCAGGTCAAGGCGGGAAAGGTGGACGGCTTCGCCACCCCGAGCGTGCAGCAGACGGCGGATGCAGCGATCGTCGTCGACGGCGGCCTAGGCTTCGCCTATCCGGCCATCGACCTTGCCCAGGAAACCTTGGCGCCTCTGACCCACAAGACCGGGATCGCCGCCGCCGCCATCCGCCGTTCGCACCACTTCGGCCAAGCCGGCGCCCATGCGGAAAAGCTGGCGCGGCAAGGCCTGATCGCGCTGGTGTTCGGCAATGCGCCCAAGGCCATGCCGTTTTGGGGCGGCAAGGCGCCGGCCATCGGCACCAATCCCATAGCCTTCGCCTGCCCGACGCCGGGCGCCGACCCTCTGGTGATCGATCTCGCCATGTCGGTGGTGGCCCGGGGTAAGATCATGACCGCGCAGCAGAAGGGCGAGACGATCCCGCAGGGCTGGGCCGTGGACGACAAGGGCCACCCCACCACCGACGCTTCAGCCGCCATGAAGGGCGCCATGCTACCGATCGGCGGGGCAAAGGGCTCGGCCCTGGCCTTGATGGTGGAGATCTTGGCGGCGGCGCTGACCGGCTCCGCCTTTGGGTGGGAGGCGTCCTCCCTCTTCGACGCCCAGGGGGAGCCGCCGAACCTTGGACACACGATCATCGCTATCGATCCGGCGCGGCTGTCGGGCGGTCATTTCCTTGGACGCATGAGCGTCTTGCTCGGCGCGATGGAAGCGGAGGAGAACGTGCGCTTACCCGGATCGTCCGGCCTCGCCGCCCGCCGTCGAGCTGCTGAGTGCGGGATCACTATCCCAACCAAACTCAATCAGGACATCAGGGCCCTGTCCAGCGCGTGAGCGGCGTTTAGATCGGCAGAATGCTCGACGCCAGCCACCCCGCCACGGCGGCGGTCGCCGTCACCAGGCCGATAGCCGTCCAGGCGAAAACAAGCTCGCGGTGTTCGCTCTTCATCATGCCGCTCTCCTCGGTCTCTCGCCCCATCACGACCCTAGAAATGGAAAGTGGCGAAGATATTGCGTTAGTGCGCCCGGATTGAAACCTTTGGCTCATTGTGTAGGCGCCTAGGACGGGGTTTGCGACGTGTTCGGAGCGGGTTTGGGTTGCGAGGGCCCTGTGTCGAAGGTTTGAGACGCGGCGGCCTTGGAGTCTCCGGACGTGTGGGCGGCCGCGTTCATCTTACCGGCCTGGGTGCTCCAGATGCCGAACATCACCACGACGGCGAGGAGGGTGGAGACGGCGAGCACGACGAACATATGCATGCCTCGCCGGCCCTGTTTCACCTGACGCTCGGGGATCATCTGCCCGTCGCCGGCGTCGTTTACGGGGGGAACGGCTCTGGCAGGGGTTGGCGTGAGGTTGGACATGGCTCGCCTCCTTTGACTATCGAACACCCAGAGGCGGAGCGTGTTCCCTAAAAGCGGGAGATCACCCGGTGCATGCGTCGAGCCGGCTGCGGCGCGGCGTTGCGGAGGCGGAAGTCGACGGGGGTGGCGTGCAGGTCGAACGCCTCTGCGCTATCCACCTTCACCTTGACCAGATCGCCGGGGCGCAGCGCATGGCCGGGGGTGACGAACACCTTGCCGTCGATCTCCGGCGCGTCGGCTTTCGAGCGGCAGATGGCGAGGCCGTCGCCCCGCACCTGGTCCACCAGCACCTCAATGGTCCTGCCGACCTTCTTCTTGAGTTTGGCGCGGCTGATCCGCTCGGCGGCGGCCATAAAGCGGGCGCGGCGGTCCTGTTTGACCGCTTCGGGCACATGGTCCGGCAGGCTCTGCGCGGCGGCGCCCTGCACGTTCTCGTAGGCGAAGCAGCCGACACGATCGAGCTGCGCTTCATCCAGCCAGTTCAGGAGGTATTGGAAATCGTCCTCCGTCTCGCCGGGGAAGCCGACCACGAAGGTGGAGCGGATGACGATCTCCGGGCAGATGGCGCGCCATTTGGCGAGGCGCTCCAGCACCTTGGCGTCGCTGGCGGGGCGCTTCATGGCTTTCAGCACGCGGGGGCTGGCGTGCTGGAAGGGGATGTCGAGGTAGGGGAGGAGCTTGCCCTCAGCCATCAGCGGGATCACTGCATCCACATGCGGGTAGGGATAGACGTAGTGCAGCCGCACCCAGACGCCGAGTTCCCCGAGACCCCGGCAAAGGTCCTCTAGATTGGCTTTCCAGGCCTCGCCGCGCCACGCGCTCTCGGCGTAGCGGATATCGAGGCCGTAAGCGGAGGTGTCCTGCGCCACCACCAGCAATTCCTTCACGCCGGACGCGGCCAGCGCCTCGGCTTCGGCCAAGACCTCGCCGATGGGGCGGGAGGCGAGATCGCCTCTGAGGCTCGGGATAATGCAGAAGGAACAGCGGTGGTCGCACCCCTCCGAGATCTTCAGATAGGCGTAGTGCCTGGGCGTCAGCTTGATCCCCGCCTCCGGCACGGGGACGAGCTCGGCGAAGGGGTCGCGGGGCGCGGCGACATGCACCGCGTCCATAACCGCCTCGGTCTGGTGCGCGCCGGTGACGGCGGCGAGGGTGGGGAAGCGCGCTTTGAGGAGTTCGGTCTCGCCGCCGAGACAGCCGGTGACGATCACCGGGCGGCCCGAGGCCTGCGCCTCCGCGATGGCCTCCAGGCTCTCCTCCCGCGCCGAATCGATGAAGGCGCAGGTGTTGACCACGATGGCGTCCGACCCGTCGTAGCTCGGCGAAGTCTCATACCCCTCGGCGCGCAGGCGCGTCAGGATCCGCTCGGAATCCACCAGCGCCTTGGGACAGCCGAGACTAACCATGCCGATCTTTTTGGGGATAGCGTTCACGCGGTCACTTGTTCCAAATTCCGCTCATCCCGGCGGAAGCCGGGACCCAGTCCTGTCCAGCGAAGCGCACCGGCTCTCCCTGGGTCCCGGCTTCCGCCGGGATGAGCGGATATAGGGGATAATCGGGCGCGGGTCATCGCGGCAGTTGGGTCGCGCATCAACGACAGCGCAAAACGATCTTGCGATATAGGATTTCGGCCTCAGATTTCGCAGTCTCAGACGGTTCAATTTTAGCGTCGTCAAAGAAACTGCGCGCCGATTTAAACTCTTGATCGATGAAGCCTGCAATGGTTGGCGGGAGCGGCCCCACGCCCATCTCGTGAGAGGCAGCTTTTTGTCGAAGCAAATCAGCGATGCACTCGTGAACGAGTTTCGGCAGGTCGCTTTCGCCTATCAGCTCTTGAAAGTTCATAGGTGGCACGTTTGCTTCGGGGTGGTGGCGCAGCCAGCGCAAGGCGGCGGCGGGTCGCGCGGCGTAGAAAATCTTTTTCTGTGGCACAGCTTGATCGTCGGCGAAGTAAACGCGCCGTTGGCGTTCGCCGAGGTGGAGATAGTGACGGGCGGTCAACTCTCTGCTTGCGTGCCGGCTTGCGAAATCCAGCAACTCGGCACGAAACCATTCATCGCCGCGATAAATGATCTGCGATTTTAGCCACTCCAGAATAACAGCATTTCCTTTGAGAAGAAGTTTGATGGCCTTGCCGAGGTCCCACCCATTCACATCAAATATAGCGTCAAGCGGCGTCTCGATGACGTCCCGTCGAGGCCAAGGCGTGAGATGCTGGCTTGTGGGCCGCACGAAGACGAACCGACAATCATAGTCACTATCCGGGGAAGGAAAGCCCCACGCACGGCTTCCGCTCTCCACCGCCCAAGGAATGGCGACCGCTTCCGTGGTACAGATACCCGCCAGCCGCTGATCAATTTCGGCGACCACATCTGGAGCAAAGGACGGAGGAATTTGGCGAAGGCTGCTCATTTCAGCCCTTTTCCATAATACCCGCTGGCACTGGAAGGTAGGGCGCCAACGCATCCAATAACGACCCGCCCCTAAACCAC
>CAXTHJ010000007.1:0-69257 GCA_964243985.1 uncultured Caulobacteraceae bacterium
CCCTACTTGAAGCCTAGTTATTGCGGGTGATGGCCGCGGGGGAAAGGGTTGATTGGACAGGCATTCGTTCCTGGCCTCTGACCAAACCCATCCTTAAGTCCGTGGATGCGATTTTGGCGAGCGGCTTGGGCTGTCAAGGACGCGCGAAGCGCGCCGCTCCGCAGCGGCCCCTACGGGGCCGTCCTTGACAGCCCAAGCCTAGCCTCGCCGTATCGTTCCACCATGGGGCTTAAGGGATATTAGAACTGCGGTGTCACCCGGCCCCGCTCATCCCGGCGAATGCCGGGACCCAGATCAGATGGCTCCGGCTCATCGCAAACTAGAGCTTTCAATGATCTCAGCTTTCTCGACATGCAGCCATCGCACCGGCCGAGATCGGCGATCGAATATGGTCCATTCCGGCTGACCTGCTGTCGTCATGAAAGAAGTGAGATAGAACCCACCGCTCACGGAGAGCGTAACTTCAGGGAGCCGGCCGACAAAATCGATTGCTGTTACCCGCTGGCCAATTATCCTCTCAAAGATTGGAGGCCATTCCGCCTTTTCATTATCGCTGCCGCATAAGATGACGGATGCATCTTCAATCCGCCAAGCCCACTCAATCATGAGTCCGAATTCCCCATCGCCGTTGCCCGGCGAACCATCCCGACGAAAAGTTGGTGTGATCTGTCCAAACTCGACAAAGAGCGCTGTGCCGTGCCCATTCCATATATGGGACACAGGAAGGCCGACTAACGCCTCAGCGTATGACTTAATCAGGTCTTGAGTTTCTGGCACGGACTGATTGTATCGACGGCAGGCTCGCGCGCAATATTGATGACTTATGGAGGCGGAAAAGGGGGGATTTATCCCCTAATGCGCCTCATCCCAGTTCCTGGCCGCCCGCGCTTCAACCACCAGCGGCACGGAAATCTCTACCGCCGGGTCGGCGGCGCGCTCCATCACGCGTTTGGCGACGGCCATCACGGTTTCGGCTTCGGCTTCCGGCGCTTCGAACACCAGTTCGTCGTGGACTTGCAATAGCATCCGCGCCGTCAGCCCCTCAGCTTTCAACGCGGCGGGCATCCGCATCATGGCTCTACGGATGATGTCGGCGGCGGCGCCCTGGATCGGGGCGTTGATGGCGGCGCGTTCGCCGAAGCTCCGTTCCGCTGGCGACTTGCCGCGGATGGCGGGGATGTTGACCTTCCGCCCAAAGATGGTCTGCACATAGCCGTGCTGGCGCACGAACGCCTTGGTCTCGTCCATATAGGCGCGGATGCCGGGGAAACGCTCGAAGTAGAGCTTGATGTAGGCGCCCGCCTCGGCCTGCGGGATGCCGAGCTGGTTGGAGAGGCCGAAGGCGGAGATGCCGTAGACGATGCCGAAGTTGATCGCCTTGGCCCGGCGGCGGATGTCGGACGGCATCCCCTCCACCGGCACGCCGAAGATTTCCGAGGCGGTCATGGCGTGGATGTCGTGCTCCAGCCGGAAGGCCTCCTTCAACTGCGGGATGTCGCCGATGTGGGCGAGGAGGCGCAGCTCGATCTGCGAATAGTCCGCCGAGATCAGCACATTGCCTTCGTCGGCGATGAAGCAGGTGCGGAGCTTGCGGCCCTCCTCCGTGCGGATCGGGATGTTCTGCAGGTTCGGGTCGGTGGAGGCCAGCCGCCCGGTGGACGCCGCCGCCAAGGAAAACGAGGTGTGCACCCGCCCGGTGCGGGACGAGACTGCGGCCACTAGAGCGTCGGTATAGGTGTTCTTCAGCTTGGCCACCTGGCGCCAGTCTACCAGGGTGCGGGGCAGGGCCTCGCCCTGCTCGGCCAGGTCCTCCAGCACCTTCACGTCGGTGGCCCAGGCGCCGGTGGCGGTCTTCTTGGCGCCGGCAAGGCCCATTTCGCCGAAGAGAATATCGCCGATCTGCTTGGGGCTGCCGAGGTTGAAGGGGCGGCCGGCCAATTCGTGCGCCCTGGCCTCCAGTTCGACCATCTTCAGCCCGAACTCGTGGCCGAGCTGGCGCAGGCGCTCCGGATCGACCTTGATCCCCTCCAGCTCCATGGCCTTCAGCACCGCCGGCATGCCCCGCTCCAGCGTCTCATAGACGGTGAGCAGGCCCTCGGCGCGCAGGCGCGGCTTCAGGACGTTGTAGAGCCGCAGCGTCACGTCCGCGTCCTCGGCGGCGTAGCAGGTGGCGGGATGCAGCTCGACCTGGGCAAAGCTCTTCTGCGCCTTGCCGGTTCCGGCCACCTTTTTGAACGGGATCGGGGTGTGGCCGAGGTGGAGCTGCGACAGCTCGTCCATGCCGTGGCCGTGCAGTCCGCCCTCCAGCACGTAGGAGATCAGCATGGTGTCTTCGATCGGGAAGACCTCGACGCCGTGGCGGGAGAGCACCGCCATGTCGTACTTGGCGTTCTGGGCCACCTTCAGCACCGCCGGGTCTTCCAGAAGGGGCTTCAGCTTGGCCAACGCCTCGCCGCAATCGAGCTGGCGCCAGTCCGCCTCGTCCTTTTCGTCCGCGCCTTCCGGTTCGCCGAAATCCAGGCCCCTGGGTCCGATGTCCGCCGCCTTGCAGTGGCCGACCGGGATATAGGCCGCTTCGCCCGGCGAGATGGCGATGGAGACTCCGCAGAGGCCGGCGTCTGACGAGGAAAGCGAATCTGTTTCGGTGTCGAAGGCGATCACCCCCGCCGCCCGCGCCCTGGCGATCCAGGCGTCCAGCGCCTCGTGATCGCGCAGACAATGGTAGGTGGTCGGATCGATGGCGATGGCGGCGGCCACGGCCTGCGGCGTCGGCGCGGCGGGGCGGGAGACGACCGGACCTCCGGGCGCGCGGGCTTGCGGCCCCTCAGCCACCCGGCGCGCTAACGTGCGAAACTCCATAGCCTCCAGGAAGGCCGCCAGCGTCGGACCGTCCGGGTCGCGCACCGTCAGGCTCTCCACCGGCGCGGGCACGGGCGCGTCGTCGGCCAGCCGCACCAGTTCGCGGGAGAGGCGCACCTGATCGGCGAAGGCCATCAAGGTTTCGCGCTTTTTCGGCTGCTTGATCTCGTGAGCACGCTCCAGGAGGGTGTCGAGATCGCCAAATTCGGTGAGCAGCTGCACCGCCGTCTTGATGCCGATGCCTGGGGCGCCGGGCACGTTGTCGACGCTGTCGCCGGCCAAGGCCTGGATCTCCACCACCCGCTCGGGGCCCATGCCAAACTTCTCGATCACCTGATCGCGCCCGATCTTCAGCGACTTCATCGGGTCGAACATGGAGATCTGTTCGTTTACCAGCTGCATCAAGTCCTTGTCGGACGAGACGATGACGACCTCGCCCCCCGCCTCGGCCACCTGGCGCGCGTAGGTGGCGATCAGGTCGTCGGCCTCGTAGCCGTCCAGCTCCAGCGCCGGCACGCCGAACGCCCGCGTCGCTTCCCGCACCAGGGGGAACTGCGGGATCAGGTCCTCCGGCGGCGGCGGGCGGTGGGCCTTGTACTGATCGTAGAGCCTGGTGCGGAAGGTCTTTTCCGAGGCGTCGAAGATCACCGCCAGGTGGGTCGGCTTCTCCGCCTTCATCTCGCAGAGGAATTTCCACAGCATGTTGCAGAAGCCCGCCACGGCGCCGAGCGGCAGTCCGTCGCGCTTGCGGGTCAAGGGCGGCAGGGCGTGGAAGGCGCGGAAGATGTATCCGGACCCGTCGATCAAATAGAGGCGGATAGGTTGATCGACGTTGATCCGACGCTGGATCGCCTCGCTCTGGTCGATATCCTCAGGATCGAGGCTCAGGATTTCGGTCATACCGGGTAGGATAATCGGTTAACCGCCTCCGGTCACGCCCAGTTCGTCAAGCCTGCTTAAGACCCTGCTTCCACCGGCAGACCGAGTTCGCTGCGGATATACTTATATTCCGAGCGATCCTCGCAGGCGCAGCCGCGGAGCTGGCCGTGGCCGTCCTTCCAGATCAGCGTGGGGTAGCGGAGCTGAATGCCGTTTTCCGCCAGCAGCGGGGTCAGATTATCCACAAGTACGCGGCCCTTTTCCACCAGGGCCGCGCGCGCCGGATCGGTGTCGCCGGACTTGAGCCCTTCGCCGGTGAAGGCGTCCACGGGAGTTTCGGTCCAGGTCTGGAAGGTCTTCCAGCTGCGCGTGGCCCACACCTCGCCCACGCCGGTGCGCTCCGGCTCGGTGGACTTGGCGCGGCGGGCGACGATGATGACGCGGGTGTCCACCCCGGCCTTCTGCAGATCGGGAAACTGCTCGGTCTCGAAGCGGATGCAGTCGGGGCAGCTTCGGAACGACAGCATGTAGAGCGGCTTGCCCTTGAGGTGGGGCGACACCCAGCCCGACTGTTTCAGAAGGGCCTCGATCTTGGGCGCGTCCTTGGTGATGGCGTGGATGCCGCCGGCGGCGCGGGCGGCGTCTTCAGCCGACTGGTGCAACACTTCGGCGAGCGCGGGGACAGCAATCAACGCAGATACAGCGGCGAGGACGGCGAGAGGACGACGCAACATGAACACCTCGGGAAAAGCGGCCGCTTTCAAGGCGACTATATGGGCGTTCCGGCCAAGTGGACCAGCCCCACAACCGATAAAGCCGCGATCGCCGCGACCGCGCCGAAGATTACGGCGAAAGCCTTAGGGCGCTTGGCATAGCGACGGGTACGTTCAGCCATCTACCGATTGGCTCAGGTGACCCGATCCACCAGCATGGCCTTGGTTTCCGCGATGGCTTTGGCCGGGTTCAGCCCCTTCGGGCAAACCTGAGCGCAGTTCATGATGGTGTGGCAACGATAGAGCTTGAACGGGTCCTCCAAATCGTCGAGGCGCTGGCCCTTGGCTTCGTCGCGGCTGTCGGAAAGCCAGCGTTGCGCCTGCAGAAGCGTGGCCGGGCCGAGGTACTTCTCCGGGTTCCACCAGTAGCTCGGGCAGGAGGTGGTGCAGCAGGCGCAGAGGATGCACTCGTAGAGACCGTCGAGCTTGCTGCGATCCTCCGGCGACTGGGTCCACTCCTTCTGCGGCATCGGCGTTTCGGTGTGCAGCCAGGGCTCGATGGAGGCGTATTGGGCGTAGAAGAGGGTGAGGTCGGGGACGAGGTCCTTCACCACCGGCATGGAGGGCAGAGGCGAGACGGCGACGCCGGTCTTGTAATCCTCGTGCCCGTGGGTGCAGGCCAGGGTGTTGCGCCCGCCGATGTTCATGGCGCAGGAGCCGCAGACCCCTTCGCGGCAGGAACGGCGGAGCGCCAGGGTCGGGTCCATGGTGTTCTTGATATGCAAGAGGACGTCCAGCACCATCGGGCCACAAGCCGCGACGTCCACGTCGTAGGTGTCCCAGCGGGGGTTCTTCGACCCCTCCGGATCGTAGCGATAGATCTTGAAGGTCTTCACCGTCTTGGCGCCCTCGGGCGCGGGATGGTGCCTGCCTTTGACGATCTTGGAATTCTTGGGGAGGGTGAAGGCGACCATGGGACTACCCGTTCGGAAGCGTTGAAGAGAGGGACTTGGAGAAGACCCGGCGCAGGACCGCTGAACGCGGGAGGCGCGACGGGAGTTTGAAATCAGCAGCGGTGAGGGCGGTCAAGCGCAGGATCACCCGCTTGCCTGGGACCTCGACCCAACGGAACAGGACCAGCGAGAGGGCGATCATCGCCGCCGTCACCAGCCCGAGGGCGGCAGGCCACGGTATGACTTTGGACAGAAGCTCAATCAGAACGATCCCCACCACCGAATGGATCAGATAGAGCGAGTAGGACGCTTCCCCGAGCTTGGCCAGAGGCGCCCAGCCGAACGGCTTCACCAAAGGGCTGCCTAGGGTGAAGAGGATAAAAGCCGTTAAGATCAAGGCGTTGACGAACGCGAAGCCGATCGGACCGCCCGCCGGATAATCAAAACTCAGCCAGCCTTGGGCGAAGATGATCAATGTTGAAATCAACATAGAAGTGGCGGCTTCAACGGTCAGCTTTCCCGCCGCGTTGAAGCGGAAGAGCCCTACCCCGAAGGTGAAGTAGGGCAAGAAAGTTGGCAGGAGCAGCGTCCACGCCAGGTCCCGGTGTGGGTATTGCAGCACGCGCACCCCGGCGATGAAGGAGACCACCGTGAGCGCCGTCAACGCGGGCAGGAAGCGCTTCCTGAACAAGGTGAACAGGATCGCCGCCAGGATGTAGAAGCGCACCTCGATCCAGAGGGTCCAGTAGACCCCGTCCACCCAGCCGAGGTTATTCACGCCGAGCCCATCGCCGAACAGACTGGGGTCGATGAACAGGGCGGAGGAGATGACGCTGAGGACCCCGACCTTCCACTGAGCCGGGCCGAACTGCGCGACGACCATGGTGATGGCGATGCAGACCAGCATAGCGGGCCAGAGCCGGGCGAGGCGGCGGCGGGCGAAGTCCCATACAGTGGCGCACCGCTCCAGCGTCATGCAGATGACGAAGCCGGAGATGACGAAGAAAAGCTCCACCCCCGCCCAGCCGTAGTTGAGCACCGGCCCAAGGACCGGTAAGTGTGCGAAGAAGCCGTGGTAGGGGTAGAGGTCGGTATCCGAGTGCGGGGGCGTCCAGCGTACGCCGTAATGAAAGCCCATAACCAAAAGGATCGCCACCGCGCGCATTCCGTCGAGCACGGCGACGCGAGAGTAGCCCGTCAAGGACTGGCCCCCCTTGCCGACGGATGGAGCGGCCGCGCTGGTCAAGACGTTTCGATCAATACACCCGCGCCTTCGGTTGGATGTAGGCGATGTCGTTGCTCATGGTGTAGGTATGCACCGGACGGGAATCGAGGGTCACCCTGCCCGTAGCGGGATTGAGCCACGACAGGGTGTGCTTCATCCAATTCACGTCGTCCCGGTCCTTGAAGTCCTCCCGCGCGTGGGCGCCGCGGCTTTCCTGGCGGCTGACGGCGGAGTTCACGGTGACGGCGGCCTGGACGATCAGGTTGTCGAACTCCAGCGTCTCCATCAGATCGGTGTTCCAGATCAGGCCGCGGTCGGTCACCCTGATGTCGGCCACCTTGGCGAAGACGGCGGCGATCTTGTCGACCCCCTCCCTCATGGTTTCTTCAGTGCGGAACACGGCGCAGTCGTTCTGCATGGCGTGTTGCATCTCGTCGCGGAGGACAGCGGTGGGCAGGGAGCCGTTGGCGCTGCGGAACTTGTCGAAGCGGGCGAGATGGCTGTCGGTCCAGTTAGATTTCAGCTCCCGTTGGCGCTCGCCCGGCTTGACGGTCTCGGCCGCCCGAAGCCCCGCCGCGCGGCCGAACACCACGAGGTCGGTCAGGGAGTTGGAGCCCAGGCGGTTGGCGCCGTGCACCGAGACGCAGGCCGCCTCGCCCACCGCCATCAGCCCCGGCACGATCTGATCCGAGTTGGCGCCCGCCTTGGTCAAGACCTCGCCGTGATAGTTGGTGGGGATGCCGCCCATGTTGTAGTGCACGGTAGGCAGAACCGGGATCGGCTCCTTGGTCACGTCGACGCCGGCGAAAACCTTGGCGCTCTCGCTAATGCCGGGCAGGCGCTCGTGGATGATCTTCGGGTCTAGGTGATCCAAGTGCAGGAAGATGTGGTCCTTCTTCGGCCCAACGCCCCGTCCCTCGCGGATCTCGATGGTCATGGAGCGGGAGACCACGTCGCGGCTGGCGAGGTCCTTGGCGGACGGCGCATAGCGCTCCATGAACCGCTCGCCCTCGGAGTTGGTGAGGTAGCCGCCCTCGCCCCGCACGCCCTCGGTGATCAGCACGCCCGCGCCGTAGATGCCGGTGGGGTGGAACTGCACGAACTCCATGTCCTGAAGCGGCAGGCCGGCGCGCAGCACCATGCCGCCGCCGTCGCCGGTGCAGGTGTGAGCCGAGGTGCAGGAGAAGTAGGCGCGCCCGTATCCGCCGGTGGCCAGGATCACCAGGTTGGCGGAGAAGCGGTGCAAGGTGCCGTCGTCCAGCTTCCAGGCGGTGACGCCTCGGCAAACCCCCTCATCCATGATCAGGTCGAGGACGAAATACTCGATGTAGAAGTCCACCGCATGCTTCAGGCTCTGGCCGTAGAGGGTGTGCAGGATGGCGTGGCCGGTGCGGTCGGCGGCGGCGCAGGTGCGCTGGATCGGCCCCTCGCCGAAGTTCTTAGTCATGCCGCCGAAGGCGCGCTGGTAAATCTTGCCCTCGTCGGTGCGGGAGAAGGGCACGCCCCAGTGCTCCAGCTCGTAAACCGCGTCCGGCGCGTGGCGGCAGAGGTATTCGATAGCGTCCTGGTCGCCAAGCCAGTCGGAGCCCTTCACCGTGTCGTACATGTGCCAGCGCCAGTCGTCGTCGCCCATGTTGCCCAGGCTGGCGCTGATGCCGCCTTGCGCCGCGACCGTATGGCTGCGGGTGGGGAACACCTTGCTGATGCAGGCTGTCTTCAGCCCGGCTTGCGCGCAACCGAGCGCGGCGCGCAGGCCCGATCCCCCCGCGCCCACCACCACCACGTCAAAGGCGTGATCGACAAACTTGTACCCGGCCATCAGACGGCTCCCACGGCGCTGAACGCCACCTTCAATACAGATAGGGTAGCGAGCGCCGCGGCGCCGTAGGCGACGAAGGTGTTGAGCAGCAAACTGCCGGTTTTCAATAGCGGCTGGTGCACGTAATCCTCGATGATCACCTGCATGCCGATCCTGGCATGGAAGAAGCCGACGGCCAGCAGCAGCGCCAGGGGCGCCATGTGCAACGGCGAGCGGGTCCACGCCACTGCGCCATCATAGCTCAGCGGCGCGAGTTTCAGCGCCGACCAGACGCCCCACAGCAGCAGCACTACCAGCGCCACGCCGGACGCGCGCTGGCCGATGAAGTGGCCAACCCCATGGTGGGCGGCTCCAAGTCCGCGCGCGCGGGACAGGGGCGTGCGGTAGCCTTGTTGCGGTCCGGCCATCTCAGGCGCTCCCGGTCAAAAGGGCCAAGGCCCAGACGACGAGGGCGGCGACCAGCGCGAAGGCGATCACCACCACGCCGGTAAAGTCGGCGGTCTTGGGCAAAAAGCCCTTACCCATATCCCACACCAGGTGCCGCACCCCGTTCGCCATGTGGTAGAAGACGCAGACCGTCAGCCCGAACAACACCAGCTTGCCGAGGATCGAGCCTAAGAGGCCCATATAGGCGGCGTAGGCGTCCGGCCCGCTGGCCAGCGCCACCGCCCATCCGGTCAGGATCAGCGCCCCCACATACAACCCGCCCCCAGTCACCCGGTGCAGGATCGAGGTCAGCATGGTGATATGCCAACGCCAGACCTGCAGATGCGGTGACAATGGGCGTGGACGGAGGATCGGCGCCCCGGTCTCCACCTTGACTTCAGCCATATCCAGCACTCTCCGGAGCGTCGGACCAGGAGCGACGCGCTGGCCGTCTTTTAAACCCGAGCCCTTCCCTGTCAACGAATGCCGGGGGTCAAGGCAAGGTCAGCGGTTTGCATTCCGACGTCGCCCGCTCGTCGAACGTGCGGCGCGACTGCTCGATCCGCTGCAGGTTTTGCTCCGCCCAGGTCCAGACGCCGCAGAAGGCCTCGCTGAGGCTGAGGCCTAAATCGGTCAGCCGGTACTCGACCTTGGGCGGGATGACGGGATGAACGGTGCGGATCACCAGGCCGTCCCGCTCCATCTGGCGCACGGTTTGCGTCAGCATCTTCTGGCTGACCCCGCCGGCCAGCCGCCCAAGCTGGGTGAAGCGCAGTTCTCCATGTTCGGTCAGCACTTCGAGGATGATCATGGTCCACTTGTCGGCCACCCGTCCGATCACCTCGTTCACCAGCGCCTCCACTTTCGGATCGACGGGTTGATCGTGCGGTGATGCGGAGGCGTGCGCGGCGGCGTGAGGGGCGGAGGGCATAGTCACTCTCTCATGGGTAAGTATGGCGCTTAATAGTGCCTACTTACTGGTTGTCATCACAGGCTTTATATCGCCGCAACACCTGAACGTCACGCCACGAGGAAGACCATGGACATCACCGGCAACACCATTCTGATCACGGGCGGCGGGTCCGGCATCGGCCGCGGCCTGGCCGAAGCGTTTCATGCCGCCGGCGACAAGGTTGTCATCGCCGGTCGCCGTCGGGAAGCCCTGGAGGAAACCGTCGCCGCCCATCCGGGCATGACCTTCCAGACCCTCGATATCGAAGACCCGGACGCCATCCGCAGCTTCGCCGCGGCGGTAAGCAAGGATCATCCGCAGCTCAACGTCCTGATCAACAACGCAGGCGTCATGCGCGCGGAGGATTTGCTGGCCGAGCCGTTCGATCTAGCCGATGCGGAAGCCACCATCACCACCAACCTGCTCGGCCCGATCCGCCTGACCGCCGCCTTGCTGCCGCACCTGCGCCAGCAACCGCGCGCGACCATCATCAACGTCTCATCAGGGCTGGCCTTCGTTCCGCTGGCCATGACGCCGACCTACTGCGCCACCAAGGCGGCGCTCCACTCTTACAGCCAGTCGCTCGGTTTCCAGCTGCGTGACACGGCGGTGCAGGTGATCGAACTGGCGCCGCCGGGTGTGGCCACCGACCTGATGCCGGGCCATGCGGAGAACCCGCGCTCCATGCCGCTGGACGACTACATCCATGAAGTCATGGCCCTGCTGAAGGCGAACCCCGCCGCCGACGAGATCTGTGTCGAGAACGTCAAGATGCTGCGCAATGCCGAATCCAGCGGCAAGTACGCCGACGTGTTCAAGATGTTGAACCAGAGTCACTGACCGCCGACGTCGCTAACGCTCTTCCTCGAAGCGGTCGGCGATCAGCGTCGTCAAAGCCTCCAGCGCCTCGGCGGCGTCCGGGCCCTCGGCCACAAGCTCCACGGTCGAGCCGATGCCGGCGGCCAGCATCATTAGGCCCATGATGGACTGCGCCTCCACTGTGGTCCCGTCGCGGGAGACGGTGACGTGGGCGTCGTACTGAGCGGCGGTCTTGACGAACTTGGCGGACGCGCGGGCGTGAAGCCCCCGCTCATTGACAATCTCCACTGTCCGCTTGATCGGCTCGCTCATTTCTCCCCGGCTAGGACGTAGGAGGCGACCGAAATGTATTTGCGTCCGGCCTCCTGGGCATAGGCGACGCAGGTGGACAGATCGCAGCGGTCGCGGATCGAGGCCAGCTTGATCAGCATGGGCAGGTTCAGGCCGGCGATCACCTCGGCGCGGGTCTCGTCCATCACCGAAATCGCGAGGTTGGATGGCGTTCCGCCGAACATGTCGGTGAGCAGGATCACGCCCGAACCGTCATTCACGGCCTTGGCGGCGGCGACGATGTCCTTGCGACGGCGCTCCATGTCGTCGGACGGACCGATAGATATGGCGACCACAGCCTTTTGCGGGCCCACGACGTGTTCCATCGCGGCGACGAATTCCTCCGCCAGCCGTCCGTGGGTGACGATCACCAGACCGATCATGCCCTTCCTCTTGTGAGGCCCCTCTGCGCCGCCGGTAGGGAGCCGCCGCGCGCGAACGGGCTTGATACGCCGGTTGGACCCCTTGTCAAACGCGCAGAGCGCCGCAGAAGGCCACGACTCGGTCGGCGGCTGACGCTTCGGTGAGGTTCAGGCGGCAAATCGGGAGAGCGATCCCGCAGAGGTTAGTGGTGGCGGGCGCCGGAATCCGGTCGAGCTCGCCGGCCGTGGCGACGCCGTCGATAATCGTGCAAATCTGGACGTACTTAAGGGTCGGACAGGGTAGGACGCCAACGCCGCGAACCTCCAGAAGGCCCCTCAACACGTCGGGCGCCCGGCCCCAGACCTTCCCGCCGGATGACCAAACGATCACCCGATCGTCGGCCGCCAACCGCCAGCCCCGCCCGATCAGCGCCAGCGCCACGCTGCTCTTGCCGCGCCCCGAGCGACCGCGCAGGAGCAGACCGCGCCACCGCCCCTCAGCATATCGGGCGACCAGGGTGGCGTGGGTCGGATCGCTCAAGCCGACGCCGGCAGGCTGATGATGAAGCGCGCGCCGAGCACCTGGCCATCCGCGCCCAGGCGGTTCTCGGCGTGGATCGCGCCGCCGTGAATCTCCACGATCTGGCGCGCGATGGAGAGGCCTAGGCCGGAGTGGCCGCCGAACGCCCGGCGCACGCCGCCGGGGCCCTTGGGCCGCTCGGTGTAGAACCGCTGAAAGATGCTCTCCAAATTCTCCGTCGGCACCCCCGGTCCCTGATCCTCCACCGAGACGATCACCGCCTGCGGGCCGCGACTGAGGGTCAGGGCCACCACACCGTTCGGCGGGCTGAAGGAGCGGGCGTTGTCGATCAGGTTGCGGAACACTTGGCCGAGCGGCCCTTCGCGGCCGACGATGTGAAACGCCGTCGTGCTCTCGGCGCCCAGGAAGTGGACCACCGGGTCGCCGTCTTTGAGCCCGGCGGCGTAAAGGGCGGCGATGTCGCCGACGAGCCTGGCTAGGTCGATGGTGCGCGGCGCCTCGCGGGACAGTTCCGCATCCAGGCGCGATGCGTTGGAGATGTCGGTGATCAGGCGATCCAGCCGCCCCACGTCGTTCTTCAGGATCGGCAACAGCCGGGCCTGCGCGGCGGGGGTCGGCGACATCTCCAGGGTCTCCACGGCGGAGCGGATGGAGGTGAGCGGGTTCTTGATCTCGTGGCTCACGTCGGCGGCGAAGCGCTCGGTGGCGTCCATGCGGGCGGACAGGGTGGCGGTCATCGCCTCCAAGGCGCGGCTGAGATCGCCGATCTCGTCATCCCGCTCGGCGATGTCGGGCAAGGAGAGGATGCGGGCGCGCTTCAGGCGGATGCTGTCCGCCGCGCGGGATAGGCGCATGATCGGCCGGGCCACCACGACGTTCAGGAGGATGGAAGAGACCAGCGTCACCCCCACGGCGATGAGGATGAAGGGGATCAGAGCGGCGCGCTGGGCGGCGACGATCTTGTCCACGTCCCCAGCCTCGATGGTGAGGACACCCAGCACCGCCTGCACCCGCTGGATCGGAATGGAGACGCTGACCAGCCGGCCGCCGATCTCAGATTCCCGCACCTGCTGGACCGGTACGCCGCCGAGGGCGGCCTTGACCTCCGAGGTCTCGGCAGCATGAGCCTTGGCCTCCCGCGAGGTCTCGGTTTCACCGAAGGGCCATCTTAAGTGCTCGAGATCGAGCGACTGGGAGCGGGCGGGGGGAAGCTCCCGCACCATCACCTTGTCGGCGATGACGTCGCTGTCCACGACGATGTGGCCTTGAGCGTCGTAGAGCCGGGCCCGCTCTGAGCGTGGAATGTCCAAAAGCTGGATCAGCTTGGCGGCCTTGTCGACGTCCAGGGCCGGTTCGGGATCGCCCACGGTGGCGGCCTGCACCAGCACGTAGGAAACCAGGTCGGCCTGCGTGCGGAGGCTTTCCACCCGCGCATTGATCAGGCCCTGGCGGAACTCGTTCAGCACCAGGGCGCCGACGATGATCACCGCCAGCCCCAAGAGATTGAGTCCGATAATTAGCCGGCCAAGGCGCGAACCGGTGAGCGGCAGCCGCAAGCGGCGCTTGAGTGGTCCCGAGGGGCGCACGCCTGGGGGCGCTTCATCTTGATTGTCACTGGACATAGCCGCTCCGCGCGGGAGGGGCGCGTCAGGTTTCGCGGTAACGATAGCCGACCCCGTAGAGGGTCTCGATGGCGTCGAATTCCGGATCGATCACCCGGAATTTCTTGCGCATGCGCTTGACGTGGCTGTCGATGGTGCGGTCGTCCACGTAGACCTGATCGTCGTAGGCCGCGTCCATCAGGTTGTCGCGGCTCTTCACAAAACCTGGGCGCTGGGCGAGGGACTGCAGCAGCAGGAACTCGGTCACCGTCAGCTTCACCGGCTTGCCTTCCCACAGACAGTCATGGCGGGCGGGATCCAGGGTCAGCTTGCCGCGTTTCAGGGGCTTGGCGGCGGCCAGGGCGGAGGCCTGGCCAGCGGTCATCAGCCCTTCCTCTTCCTCATCGGCTCGCGCCCGGCGCAGCACCGCCTTCACCCGCTCGATCAGCAGGCGCTGAGAGAAGGGCTTGTGCATGTAGTCGTCGGCGCCGAGGTTGAAGCCGAGAATCTCGTCGATCTCCTCGTCCTTGGAGGTCAGGATGATCACCGGCATGTCGGAGGTCTGGCGCAGGCGGCGCAGCACCTCCATCCCGTCCATGCGGGGCATCTTCACGTCCAGGATGGCCAGATCCGGAGGGTCGGATTCCAGGGAGGCCAGCCCCGTCACCCCGTCGTGGAAGGCATTGACCGTATGGCCGTGGTTCTCCAGCGCCAGTGAGACCGAAGCGACGATGTTTTCATCGTCATCGACAAGAGTGATGTTCGCCATGATCGGGGAAGGTGGTCCTTTGCGCGCTGCGGCGCAAGCATAAGCCGTTTTGGATTAAGCCCCCTGCAAGCCTTAAGGCGTATTATTGCGGCATGACTGGGGCTCAAGTCCATTTCGAGGTGTTCGCCCGGCGCCGGGTCAATGCGCCTTGGTCCCTGGAGCTTGCCACCGAACAGCGTGGGCGAGCCATAGAAGCCGCGGAAGAGATGCTGGCGTCCGGCAAGATGGCGGCGGTGCGGGTCTGCAAGGAGACGCTGGACGCCGATACCCGGGAATTCCAGAGCGTCAACGTGCTCTCAAAGGGCGCGGTGAACGCGACCAACAAGAAAAAGGCGCGGGACATCGATGAGACGCCGCTCTGCGTCGCGCCCCAGGATCTCTATTCGATCCATGCCCGCGAGCGGATCGGGCGGCTTTTGGACGGTTGGCTGCGCCGCAGCGCGGTCACGCCCTTTGAGCTCCTGCACCGCCCTGACCTTGTGGAAGCGTTGGACGCCTCTGGCGTGGAGCTGCAGCACGCGGTGCAGAAGATCGCCGTGCCCGAGGCACAGGCCCGCAACCTCAGCACCCACGAGATGATCCGCACCTTCCAGAAGCTGATCGAGCGGGCGGTGGAGCGCGTGCTGAAGGACGGCAAGAACAAGATCTTCCCCACATTCGGCCCGACCGGGTTTCGGGAGACCGTGATCCGCCTCGCCGACGAAGAGGTGGAGCGGCAATATATCCTCGGCGGCGGCGTCGCGGCCTACCTCGCGTCGGCCGCCACCTGGTCGGAGAAGGTCGGGCTGATCCTGGACCTGGCGGACCAGGCGCCGGAGGCGGGGCGGCCGCGAGGCTTGGTCTTGGCGGTGCTGGAACAGCCGCTGTCGGAAATCCTCGGCTCCCGCGGCGGACTGGCTGATCTTTTAGGCCCGAACCTCGACCTCGGTGGCAGCCTCGCGGCCCTTACGCGCCTAGCGGCAGGCGATGCGGTCAACGCCGTCCTTGCCTATGATCCTGGCTTGAAGAAGGCCTTGCCCCCGCTTGCCGGACAGGCCGCCCGACTCTCCATCTGGCTGCAGAAGGAGGCGTTCGACGGGGTGCGCGCCGGCCTAGCCCGGCGGGTCATCAATGAGCTCACCGGCCCCCGGCGCCTGCGGCCCGGCGATCCGGACGGGGAGATCGTCATCCTGCGCGCTCTCGCCATGGCGCTGACCGCCGCTTCGGGCGCCCTTCTGCCGGTGGAGGATGTTCAGGCGGCCTTTATCGAACGATCCAAGTCCCTGGTCGCCAGCGATTTTGTGGAAACCTACCTTGAAGGCCGCGACAGCCCGCTTCTGGAGGCTCAGGCGCTGGTCAAGCTGGCGGAAAATGTGGCCGGCGCCGTGAACAAGCGGGCGGCGGGGCGATGGATCCTGGCCTCCGTGGGCGCCTTAAGGTTCGAAAAGGAGCTCCGCAACGGCCCTGAAACCGCCGCCGCCAAGCTTGCCGCCTTGGCGAGCCTGCAGCGCGGGGTTTTGAAAGCCGGTCTCGCGCCCGCAGACGGGGACGAAATCGTCGCCAAGCTGGGAGAGGTCGGCGGCTGGATCGAAGCGGACTCCAAGCTCGTGCACCTGATCGTTCGCGCCGACGCGCCTGCCCACCATCGCCTGATGCTGCTGCTCCGCCTCGCCTGCGGGGAAGCCGGGCCCCGCGGACCCGCCGCAGACCGGGCCAGGGCCGAGGCGATAAAGCTCTTGCGCGTGGCTGAAACGCGGACGGAATTGGCCGGCGCGCCTGAGACCTTGGAGCGGGTGAGGGGTCTGATGACCCAGGCGGGCCTGGCGGCTTAGGCTTCCAAAGCCTCGACGCCGGGCAAGGGCTTGCCTTCCATCCACTCCAGGAAGGCGCCGCCCGCCGTGGAGACAAAGGTGAAGTCGGCCGCTACACCAGCATGGTGAAGGGCCGAGACCGTGTCGCCGCCGCCCGCCACCGCGATCAGCTTGCCGGCTTTCACCAGCTCGGCGGCATGTTTGGCCGCTTCGACCGTCGCCTTGTCAAACGGCGGCATCTCGAACACGCCGAGCGGGCCGTTCCAGATCAGGGTCTCGGAGTTGTCCATCGCCCGCTTCAGCCGCGCCACCGTTTCTGGACCCGCATCAAGAATGCGTTCGTGCTCGTCCACCTCGCCGAGGCCACGCACGCGGGCGGGCGCGCCGGGCTGCATCTTCTCGGCGACCACAATGTCCAGCGGCAGGAAGAGCTTGCAGTTGTTGCGGCCGGCGAGGCCGATGATCTCCCGCGCCGTCTCGGCCAGGTCCTTCTCGCAGTAGGAGGCGCCCACGTCGTGACCCTGGGCGTAGAGGAAGGTGTTGGCCATGCCGCCGCCGATGGCCAGCTTGTCGAGCTTGGTGACGAGGTTCTTCAGAAGATCGAGCTTGGTGGAGACCTTGGACCCGCCGACGATGCCCAGCACCGGGCGCTTCGGGTTCCCGAGCGCGGCCTTCAACGCGTCCAGCTCCCGCTCCATGGCGAGGCCGGCGTAGGCGGGGAGCCGGTGCGCGATACCTTCGGTGGAGGCGTGGGCGCGGTGGGCTGCGGAGAAGGCGTCGTCGACGTAGAGATCGCCGAGCTTGGCCAGTTGGTCGGCGAAGGCCGGGTCGTTCTTCTCCTCGCCCGCGTTGAAGCGGAGGTTTTCCAGCAGGGCGACGCCGCCGTTCTCGAGCGCGGCGACCACCTCTTCGACTTCGGGTCCGACGCAATCGTCGGCGAACGCCACCGGCTGTTCCAGGAGATCGGACAGCGGCTGCACCACCGGCTTCAGGCTCATTTCCGCCACCCGCTTGCCCTTGGGCCGGTCGAAGTGGGCCAGGAGGATCACTTTGGCGCCCTTGACGCTGAGGGCGCGGATGGTAGGGAGGGCGGCGCGCAGGCGGGTGTCGTCCGAGACCTTGCCATCTGCCATCGGCACATTGAAATCCACCCGCACCAGGGCGCGCTTGCCGGTGAGATCGCCCGCTTGGTCGATGGTTTTGAAGGTCATTTAGATCAATTTCGCCATCGCCAGCGCCGTGTCCGCCATGCGCGTGGAGAAGCCCCACTCGTTGTCGTACCAGGCCAGGACGCGGGCTAGCTTACCCTCGATCACCTGCGTTTGCGGCAGGGCGGCGGTGGACGAAGCGGCGATGTGGTTGAAATCCATGGACACCAGGGGCTCGTCCGTCACGGCGAGCACGCCCTTCAGAGCGCCGGTGGAGGCGGCCTTCAGCGCCTCGTTGATCTCGGCCACCGTGGTGTCGCGGGTTGGCGCCACCTTCAGGTCCACCACCGAGACGTTGGGCGTCGGCACCCGCACGGAGGAGCCGTCAAGCTTGCCTTTCAGCTCTGGCAGCACGAGCCCCAGCGCCTTGGCCGCGCCGGTGGAGGTGGGGATCATCGACAAGGCCGCCGCGCGGGCGCGGTAGAGGTCCTTGTGCATCGTATCCAAAGTCGGCTGATCGCCAGTGTAGCTGTGGATCGTCGTCATATAGCCGCGCTCGATGCCGCAGAGGTCGAGTAAGACCTTGGCCACGGGCGCGAGACAGTTGGTGGTGCAGGAGCCGTTGGAGACCACGGTGTCTTCGGCCGTCAACGTCTCGTGGTTGACGCCATAGACGATGGTCTTGTCCGCGCCGTCGCCCGGCGCGGAGATCAGCACGCGCCTGGCGCCGGCGGCCAGATGCGCCGCCGCCTTATCGCGGGCGGTGAAGAGGCCGGTGCATTCCATGGCGATGTCAACGCCGAGGTCGCCGTGGGGCAGCTTGGCGGGATCGCGCTCGGCCGTCACTTTGATCTTGCCGAGGCCGACGTCGATCCAGTCCTCGCCGGTGGTGACGATGGCGGGAAAGCGCCCATGCACCGAGTCGTAGCGGAGCAGGTGAGCGTTGGTCTCCACCGGGCCAAGGTCGTTGATCGCCACCACCTCTATATCCCGGCGGGCGTGCTCGACGATGGAGCGCAGAACCAGCCGGCCGATGCGGCCGAACCCGTTGATGGCGACGCGGACGGCCATGAAAACTTCCCCGAGGTTTATTAAATGCGATGTAGGCTTGGCGTTTTGCGGGCTCGGGCGATGAAGTCAACCCTGCGCCGGCTCACAAACCGTCAGGCTTCATGACACAAGCTTCGCTTTACTGACCTGCGCCAATGCTCTGAAAGCGTCGCCGAACTCTTCGCGCACCGCGCTCATGTTGCCTGCTATTAGGCGAGATGTATTGGCGCACGCCATCTTCGCCTCCGCTTGCGCGACGCCTATAGAAGGCCGAAAGTTCCGATTTGGAGGATCGATGTCGGAAGACCTTTTGCAGGATGACGCCGGCCCGTCGCTCGACGCGGCGATCGAGCGGCTGGATCGTGCCCTGAGCGCGCTGGAAGGCAAGGTCGCCGCTCGCCTTTCGGCCTACGACGCGCAGGAGGACGATCTGTTCGAGAACGACCGCGCCCGGCTCGCCGCCGAACTGGACGCCGCCCGCGCTCGCGAGCGCGCCCTTCAGGATGTGGCCGCCGACGCCTCCGCCGCCCTCGGCCGCGCCGCCGCAGAGGTTCGCGCCGCGCTTTCGGCTGAGGAGGGCTGACCTTGGCCACCGTCAATGTGATCGTGAACGGCCGACCCTATAGCGTCGGCTGCGAGGATGGGCAGGAGGCGCACGTGGAAGCCCTGGCGCGGGATTTCGACAAACAGGTGCAGGAGGTCGGCGGTGAGGTGGGCCAGGTGGGCGATCTGCGTCTGTTCCTGATGGCCGCCCTCGTCACCGCCGACGAGCTAGCCGACGCTAAGTTACGGCTGGAACAGGCTCGGTCGCAGCTCGCCAGCGGCCCGGTCGCCCTCGCGCGCGCCGGTCCAAAGGTCATCGCCGCCATAGACAGCGCGGCGAACCGGATCGAAACCCTGGTCGCCAAACTCGATTGAGCCAATGCGCTTGAGGCGACGCCGCCGAAGCCCTACATTGAAGATGGCGGGTCTTGCTGTGGTTCGCGTCGAAGGCAAACATATCTCTCCGACCTTAATTCACTCAAAGGGAGCTGTCCCTGGCCGAGATCGTGGTTTCGGACACACGGCGCCCACCTGGCTACCAGGTCTGAGGGGATTGAACCGCCCTTCACGGTCTCTACGGCGCCGCCACGAATTTGTCTGAGCCGCCTTCCAAAGCCGCGTTGCGGGCCGAGGTGGCGGCGCGGCGGGCGGCGGCGTTCGCCGCCAATCCAACGGCTGGACTGACCCTGTCCGCTCGGGCGCCCCGGCGCCTGTTCCGCGCAGGCGTGGTGGTTTCCGCCTACTGTCCCTTCCGCACCGAGATCGACCCTCGCCCCCTGATGCAGCGCTTCGCAGCGGCCGGCGCCCAAATCGCCTTGCCCGTGACGCCGGCGAAGAGCTCAAATCAGCCGGTGTGCTTCCATCTCTGGGCGGCGGAGGATGCGCTCCATCCCAGCGCGTTCGGCGTGCATGAACCCCATCCCAGCAAGGCGATCGTCGAGCCGGACATCCTCCTGGTCCCGCTCCTGGCTTTCGATCGGCTGGGCGGGCGCTTGGGTTATGGCGCCGGACATTATGATCGGACGCTGGAACGCCTGCGCGCCCTGAAACCGATCCTGGCCATCGGCCTCGCCTTCGCGGCGCAGGAAGTGGAGCGTGCGCCCATGGATGCTCACGACCAGCCCCTCGACGCCATCCTCACCGAGCGCGCCTTCATCGAAATCGCTTAGGATGTGCTAAGGAAAGCGATGAGATTAGCTTTCTTCGGCGACATCGTCGGCCGCGCCGGCCGCGACGCCTTCATCACCCACCTGCCAGGGCTTCGCCGCCGATTGAAACTGGATTTCGTGGTGGTGGATGCGGAAAATGTTGCAGGTGGATTTGGCGTCACCGAGAAGATCGCCGGCGAGCTTTATGATGCCGGCGCGGACTGCATCACGCTGGGCAATCACGCCTGGGACCAGCGGGAGGCGCTCACCTATATCGAGCGGGAGCCCCGCCTCCTTCGCCCGGTCAATTACCCTCGCCTCAGCCACGCCCCAGGCAAGGGCGCCTGGCTCTACGATGCGCCGGCTGGCCGGGTGCTGGTGTGTTGCGTGCTGGGGCACCGGGGCATGGATGCGTTAGACGATCCCTTCTCCGCCGTAGACAAAGTCTTGGAAGATACGCCGCTGGGCCTCGCCGCCGACGCCATCATTCTGGAGGTTCACGCCGAAGCCACCTCGGAGAAGATGGCCATGGGCCATTTCTGCGACGGGCGGGCGAGCCTGGTGGTCGGCGCCCACACCCACATCCCCACCGCCGACGCGCAAATCCTGCCCGGCGGCACCGCTTATCAGACCGACGCGGGCGCCTGCTGCGACTACGACAGCGTGATCGGCATGGGCAAGGAGGAGAGCGTCCGCCGCTTCACCACCAAGCTGCCTGGCGAGCGGCACAAACCCGCCAGCGGCCCCGCCACCGTTTGCGGCGTCTTCGTGGAGACCGATCCGAAGACAGGCCTCGCCAAGCGCGTCGAACCGATCCGCATCGGCGGCCGCCTAATCGGCCACGTACCGGAGCTTTAAGGCCTTGAAATTCTGTCGTCCCGGAAAGGCTGCGCTCCAGCCAGGATGATAGGTTGGGCTCAGTCTCGAAAGGTGATCTTACCCACCACCAGCTCTCCGATCTCCAACCGCTTGAATTTAGCCTTCCCCACCGCCAAGCGGCCGATGCTCAGCACCCCGACCGCAAAGGCGCCGATGGCGAATGCCCCTACCGCCGCCGCGGTGACCGCTGCAAAGGCGACGGCCGCCGGCCCGATCGCCGCCGCGGGTCGCGCCACGGGCGTCTTAGCCGCTGCATCCATCATATGATCCTCCAAAGCTCCGCACTGGCCTTAAAGGCCTACTGGGGCTAGAACGCGGCCCCTCCATCCAAAGCGACCTTCGGATCATGGCCGGCCACTCAAAATTCAAGAACATCCAGTTCCGCAAGGGCGCGCAGGACAAGAAGCGCTCCAAGCTCTTCTCCAAACTGTCGCGCGACATCACCATCGCGGCCAAGGGCGGCATCCCCGACCCCACCACCAACGCCCGCCTGCGCCTGGCCATGGCCAACGCCCGCGCCGAATCCATGCCCCGCGACAATATCGAACGGGCCATCAAGAAGGCTGCGGGGGGCGAGGCCGACCTGATGGAGGAGATCCGCTACGAAGGCTTCGGCCCCGGCGGCGTCGGCCTGATCATCGAAACCCTGACCGACAACCGCAACCGCTCCGCCGCCAACGTGCGGGCGATCTTCACCAAACGGGGCGGCGCGCTGGGGGAAATGAACTCGGTGGCCTTCATGTTCGACCGGCTGGGGGAGATCGTCTATCCGCTGGCCGCCGGTTCGCCGGACGAGGTGATGGAAGCGGCGATCGACGCCGGCGCCGAAGACGTGGAGAGTGACCCGCCCTCTGCCGATCCCGACGATGCGCCGGTCCACACCATCTATTCGTCGTTCGAGGACCTGAACACAGTGGCCGAAGTGCTGGAGGCCAAGCTCGGCCCGGCCAAGTCCACCAACATCGTCTGGAGACCGAAGACCTCCACCCCGGTGGAAGGCGACGCGGCGGGTAGCCTGATCAAGCTTCTGGACGCCTTGGATGACGACGACGACGTGCAGAACGTCTACGGCAACTACGAGATCAGCGACGAGGACATGGCCAAGTTCTCGGCCTGATTTGATGAGCGACGCCCATCCGCCGCTGCGGTCCTTCGGGCGCACCAAGTCCCGGGCGATCAAGCCCCGGCAGGCGGATTTGCTGGAAACCATGCTACCGAAGCTCGCCCTGCCCGATCCGGCGGCGGGGCCGATCCATCCATCTTTGTTGATGCCGGGCGCGGCGGAGGTCTGGCTGGAGATCGGCTTCGGCGGCGGCGAGCACATGGCGGCGCAGGCGGCCGGGCGCCGCGACGTGCTGATCCTCGGCGCCGAGCCCTTCCTGAACGGCGCCGCCAGCGCGCTCCGTCATATCGAGGAGCAGGCGCTGGAGAACGTCCGCCTGCACGTCGGTGACGCGAGGGACGTGGTGGCGGCCCTGCCGAACGCCAGCCTCGACCGCCTCTTCATCCTCTTCCCAGACCCGTGGCCCAAGGCGCGGCACAACAAGCGGCGCCTGGTGCAAGACGCCACCGTTGGCGAGTGGGCGCGGGTGCTGAAGCCCGGCGGCCGCCTGCGCTTCGCCACCGACTGGGCGGATTACGGCGAGTGGACGTTGAAGCGGTTTTTGGAAAACCCGGCGTTTAACTGGACCGCGGAGCGCGCCAACGACTGGCGAACCCCGCCGCCGGATCACATCACCACCCGCTATGAGACCAAGAAGCTCGGCGACATCGCGCCGGTGTTTCTGGATTTCCGACGGGTCCAGGAACCCCATTTGCGCTAAACTTTGCGTCTATGCCCGCTCATCCCAAAACCACCGATGCGCAGATCATCCACGCCGCTCGCCAGCTGGTGGAGGACGAAGGCCGCGACGGGTTTTCCATGAGCGACGTCGCGGTGGCGGTGGGCGTTCGGACGCCGTCGCTCTATGGCCGCTTCCAAGACCGCGCCGGCTTGCTGAACGCCGTGGAGCTTCAAGTGTGGACCGAACTCGCCGGTCTTCTGGCTGATGCGATCATCGCGGATAAACCCGAGACCACTTTGATGGCGCAAGCTGAGGCTCTCCGCAAATTCGCGACGAACAACCGGAATCTCTATGCGCTGCTTTTCGATATCCGCTCTGCATCCACGGAGGAGGGGATCTCTGTGCGGGCTGCAGTTTTGGCCCAAGTTATTCCGCCGCTCGCCGCCCTTGTCGGGGAAGATTGCGCCTTCGCTGCGGCGAGAGTGTTCTTGCCGTACCTGCATGGCTTTGTATCGATGGAGCTCGCAAATGCATTTCGTCTGGGCCCCGGCGTGGATGCGGCCTTTGAACGAGGCTTTTCCGTAATCCTCCTTGGATTGCGCTCGTCGTTCAAGGTTGACGCTGAAGGCTAACGGTATTAGCTTTCGAGCGTTGTGAAGCGCCGAGAGGTGAACATGCAATTCCTGTTGAGCCTCTTCCTGTTTATCGTGGTCATCGGACTGATAGACGCACGCGTACCGTGGTCGAAAGCCCGCAAGCGGAGCGCGCAGACGTGATTGCAGGTCATTTCGGCCTGGCCGCCGCCGTCAAAAGTCGTGAGCAAGGAACGCCCTTGTGGGCCTTGATGCTGGCGACGGCGTGGCTGGATGTGGTGTTCCTCCCGCTTTACTTATCGGGCGTCGAGACCACGCAGCCCGCCGATGCGGGGCGGATAGGATACGGCGAGTTGATCATCCACGCGGATTATACGCACTCGATCGTCGGCATGATCGTGCTGTCTGGAGTGTTGGGTGGGCTCGCGGGGCTGCTTTGGGGAAGACGCTCGGCTTTCGTGGTCGGCTTGGTGGCTGCGTCCCATTGGGTGCTGGACCTGATCGTTCACCGCGGCGACATGACGATCCTGCCGGGCAACCTGGGCGATCTCCCGCGGCTCGGTCTTGGGATTTGGCGTTATCCTCTGTTGTCCTTCAGCATTGAACTTGCCTTCGTCCTCGCCGGTGCGTGGCTCTATTGGCGCGCCGCTCGCCGAGTGGTGAAGGCCGAGGGGAGAGGCGCGGTCGCCGCCACGATAACGGCCTCCCTGATCGCCGTTTTCGGCATCCTGATCCTATGGCTGGATTTCACCAGCGCCTGACGAGGCAAACTCCGCCATATCAGTGGTCTTTGGAAAAGGCCGGCCTATCGCAGATGACGTTGGACTCGATTGCACCGATCGATGCGGGCATGAGCCGGCCTGACGCCGTGTTAAAATCAGGCCTTTGCGTATCGAAACCAAACCGCCTTATCCTTTAAGGTCTTCGCGATAAATTCCGCGTGGGCCGCCCGCTCCTCATCGGTAGATCGCGTCGCCAGAGGCCGGGGCCGCGCGCCGTAGCCGCCGTTCATCAGGGTCGAGCCCGCGACGATCCCCTGCATCGTCCGCGCCGGCGCGAGGTCGAGCCCCCGCTCCTTGCCGCCCTGAAGCTCCAGATAGACCATGGCCAGGAGGCGGGTGTCGATCAGGGCGCCATGCTTCTCCCGCTCGGCCAGGGAGATCTTGAAGCGTTTGCAGAGGGCGTCGAGGGAGTTGTACATCCCCGGAAACCGAACCTTGGCCATCTCATAGGTGCAGACCCAGCGGGGCGGCGGTAGGGCGGCGCGGCCGGATTTCTCCAGCTCGTGGTTGATGAAGCCCCGGTCGAAAGCGGCGTTGTGGGCGATCAACGGCGCGTCGCCCACAAATTCGATGAAATGGTCGCAAATCTCCGCGTCGGCAAACTTGGGCTTGCCATGCAGGCTGGCGCGAGAGATGCCGTGGACCTTTTCGGCCTCGGGATCAATGTCGCGCTCGGGGTCGATGTAGCGGTGGAAGTGGCGGCCGGTGGGCAGCAGATCCTCGATCTCGATGCAGGCGATCTCGATCACCCGGTGGCCCGATTTGGGGTCAAGCCCGGTGGTTTCCGTATCAAGAACGATTTCGCGCGCCATGGGATGAAGATGGTCTGCGTCGCGGGAGCCGTCCAGCGCGGCGAAACCGCTCAAGGCCCAACAGCGCGATGTTTTAAAGGGACGGCGCGCCCGATCTTGTGGATCGCCAGCCCGGCTTAGCGAGGGTCTCAAGGACCGCCTTCACCTGCTTCCGCCCCGCATCCAGCCCGCGGCCTGTATCGATGACGAAATCGGCGCGGGCGCGTTTTTCCGCATCCGGCGTCTGTCGCTTCAGGATCGCCTCGAGCTTGTCAGCGCTCATGCCGACCCGCGCCATCACCCGCTGGCGCTGTAGTTCCACGGGCGCGGAGACGACGGCGATGGCGTCAACGGCTTTGTCGCCGCCCGTTTCGAACAGCAGCGGTACGTCCATCACTACCACCGCCGCGCCTTCGCTGATCGCACACGCGAAGAAGTCCTGGCGATGGGCGCCGACCAGGGGATGGACGATGGCCTCCAACCTTTTCAGCGCCTCGGGATCGTTCAGCACTCGATCGCCCAAAAGACCGCGATGGATAGCGCCGTCTACCGTGACCCCCGGAAAAATGGCTTCAACAGGCTCTACGGCGGCTCCGCCCAGACCGTAGAGTTCATGAACGGCGGCGTCGGCGTCGTAGACTGGAACGCCTTCATCGGCGAACATGGCGGCGGTGGTGGATTTGCCCATGCCGATGGAGCCGGTAAGGCCGAGCAGGATCATCGATCAGACTGCATGGCGTTTAAGAGCAGGGCGCGCGCGTCGATGTCCGGGGGCGGGCGGCCGAAGAAGGCTTCAAAGGACGGGATCGCCTGGCCGATCAGCATGTCGAGGCCATCCACCGTCTGCAGGCTTTGCGCCTTCGCCGCCGCGAGGAATTTGGTCTCCAGCGGTCGATACAGCATGTCCATCGCCACAGCGCCGGCAGGCGCGTTGGAGAAGTCCCAGCTCAACCCATCCTGACCGCCGACTTCGGCGGAGCTGGCGTTGATGATGGCTCCGGCGCCTTGGAGGGCCCGCTGCGTCTCCTTCAAATCCCAGGCGGAGACAGAAGAGAACCGAGCGGTCAGAGCTTCCGCCCTCGATTTGGTCCGATTGACCACCCGGATGTCCGACACCCCGGCGGCCTCTAGCGTCGCGACGGCGCCCTTCGCCGCGCCGCCGGCTCCGAAGATGACGACTGGACCATCCCCCAGCCGCAAGGCCGGCGCCTGGCGTGCGAAGGCGTAGAGCAGACCCTCGCCGTCAGTGTTGCGCGCTTCAATCTCGCCGTCAGGGTGAAACAGCAAAAGGTTCGCGGCTCCGGCTGCATAAGCGAGAGGGCTGGCGTCGTCCGCGGCGCCGAGGGCCGCTTCCTTAAACGGCAAGGTGATGTTGAGACCCCGGATCACGCCCCCGCGGAGGCCTTCAACGAAAACTAAAAATCGATCCTCAGCCGGCGAATAGGGGATGTAGGCCGCATCTAATCCGGCGTCCTCGATCCAGCTATTGTGCAAGTTGGGGCTAAGGGAGTGAGCGATAGGCCTACCGGCGACGCCGGCCACCATCGCCTGAGCGGTTGTTCGAGCGGTGCTCACGACGAAATAGCGCCTCGCACGCGCAGGTAGTCGAGGATCGGTAGAAGCGGCAAGCCGAGAATGCTGAAATAATCCCCGTCGATAACGCTGAAGATTTGCGCGCCGAGCCCCTCTAGCCGATAGCAGCCGACGGTGGTCAGCAGTGCTGCGCCTTCGGTCGCGAGGTAGTTTTCGAGGAAGGCGTCGGTGAACGGGCGCACCGTCAGGGTGGCCGTAGAAACGCGCCGCCAGACCGGCGAGCCGCCCTCGGCGATCACAACAGCGGAATGAAGTTTGTGGGTCTTGCCCCTCAACGCTAGGAGATGGACCTTGGCCTCCGTTAGATCGTGGGGCTTGTCGTAAAGCTGGCCGGCGAGATCCAGGGTGGAGTCTGCGCCGATCACCAACCCGGCCATCTTGCGGGAAACCTTCACCGCCTTAGCCTCCGCCAACGCATCGGCGATGTCACGCGGTGCCGCGCCGTCCGCCACCAGAGCGTTTTTGATCGAAGTCTCATCCACATTGGGCGCCATCGTCGCGATCTTGACGCCCGCTTCACGGAGCAGGGTCGCTCGGGCGGCGCTGGTGGACGCCACGGTGACGGCCATCACATCGCACCGCCGACGGTCTTCTTCGCATTGAGAAGGTTGATCACCGCCGCCGCGGTCTCCTCCACCGAGCGGCGGGTGACGTCGATCACCGGCCATCCGTGTTTTTCAAACAGGCGGCGGGCGCGGATGGTCTCCTCTCGCACGGCCTCCTGATCGATGTAGCTGGATTCTCGCCCCTCGTTCAGGGAGAGGAGGCGGTTGCGGCGGATCTGGATCAGGCGATCTGGGGAGACCAGAAGACCCACAACTAACGCCTTCTTCATGGCCAGAAGTTCTTGCGGTGGATCGCTTCCCGGCACCAAAGGCACGTTGGCGGCGCGGACGCCTCGATGGGCCAGATAGATGCAGGTGGGGGTCTTGGAGGTGCGGCTGACGCCCACCAGCACCACATCCGCGCTTTCAAGATCCTGGCCGCTTTGGCCGTCATCGTGACCGATGGCGTAGTTCAACGCTTCGATACGGTTGAAATAATCGGTGTCGAGGGTGTGCTGCACGCCGATTTTGGTGGTGAGCTGCGCCCCAAGATAACGGCCAAGGGCGGCGGTCATCGGGTCGAGGGCGGCGATGCAAGGGGATTCCACCTCGCGGCATCCAGCCTCAAGCGCAGTGCGAAGTTCCCGATCGACGATGGTGTGGATCACCATGCCGGGCGCGGCCTCCACTTCTTTAAGCACGCGCTCCAGCTGCCGCTGAGATCGCATCAACGGGTACATGTGTTCGATGGGCAAGATGTTGTCGAAACGCGCGCAAACCGCCTTGCTCATGGCGTTCAAGGTCTCGCCGGTGGAATCGGAGACTAGGTGAACATGAAAATAAGTGGAAAATCGGGGCGTCGGCGTAATCATCGGTGAAGAGCCGTCCTTTGAAACCGCCATTGGAGCCAAAACGCCGCAGCAGAAGGCTGGGGATCAAACCGGTGACGGTTCATGGTCAACCGCTGACTTAGCCGAGGAAGACCGCTGAGAAAACGCCAAAGCCGACACGATCGCCCTCACAGGCGTGGATGACTGGGGACGACTCAGGATGTCCTGAGCCATTTCCATGTAGCGCCACGCCATGTGGACAGCCGCAAGAACAATATGCGGTGTCCGAAGGGACGGAGGCCGGTCGTCATCGACACCCGTTAAGGATCTATTAATGAATTTGAACGGTTAAGGTTTTATTAAGCATTTCCACAGAGCGACTATCCTACCCAACGGAACTCGTGGACCACTCGAAGTTTGGCCGTACATGGGACCACCGGCGGTAGGAATTATCCCCGATATACGGCGGTCAACTGACTCCTTCCTCTCTCCAAATCCTCCTTTAAGAAAAAGGAAGATAGCTTTGGCTGGCATGGGGTTGAGGGGAGGCGGGCGAGGGTCTTTAAGGAGCTTATGAGCAATCAGGACAGTCCATGCCTCGTCAGGGCTTTGCAGGGCGAAGCGTTCGAGAGGCCTCCCATATGGTTCATGCGCCAAGCAGGCCGGTTCCTCCCGGAATACCGGGCATTGCGGGCCACGACGCCGGACTTCATCAGCTTTTGCCTCGATCCGATTAAGGCCGCCGAGGCGACCTTGCAGCCGACCAAGCGATTTCCCTTCACCGCCGCGATCGTCTTCGCCGACATCCTCTTGATCCCCCGCGCCCTGGGCCAATCGGTGTGGTTCGAGGCGGGGGAGGGACCACGACTGGGCGATCTTCCGGCGCCTGAGCGGCTCGAGGAGAAGCTTTTCGCGGTTGAGACAGCCCTCGGCGCGGTGGGCGAGACCCTGGAGCGGGTGCGCGACGGTCTTTCTTCCGACCGGGCCCTGATTGGTTTTGCGGGCGCCCCTTGGACGGTCTTGACCTACATGATTGAAGGGCGGTCGAGCGATCGATTTAAGGCGAAGTCATTAGCCTACACCGAGCCAGAGCGCGTTGATCGCTATCTGGACGTTCTCGTGGAGGCCACGGCTCAGTATATGGCCATGCAGGCGCGGGCGGGCGCGGAGGTGTTGCAAATCTTCGAATCCTGGGCGGAAGGGCTGTCGGAGCCCTTGTTCCAGCGTCTGGTGATCGGGCCGCATCAAAGGCTGCTGGCGCGCCTGAAGGGGCTCGGCGTGACCGTTCCACTGATCGGCTTTCCTCGGGGCGCCGGCGCTCTCCTGGACCAGTATGCGAACGAGGTGGACGTGGCCGGCGTCGGGCTGGATACGCAAACGACATTGGCGCAGGGCCGGAGTATTCAGGCGCGGCGCACAATTCAAGGCGCGCTTGATCCGCTGCTGTTGCGGGCGGGCGGCGCGGCCCTCGATCGCCGCGTGGACCAGCTGCTGGAGGCCTGGACGAAGGGACCATACATCTTCAACCTCGGCCACGGCATCTTGCCCGATACGCCCATCGCCCATGTGGCGCAGGTGCTGGCCAGGGTGACCGGCGAGCGCGTAACGGGCGAGGCTGTAGCGGCATGAAGCGCAAGCTCGCCGTGGTGCTCCTCAATCTCGGGGGGCCGGACAGCCTCGCCGCCGTGCGACCGTTCCTGTTCAACCTCTTCAATGACCCCGCGATCATCCCGCTGCCGCAACCCTTTCGCTGGTTGGTGGCGCGGCTGATCTCCACTTTTCGAGATAAGACGGCGCAGGCCAACTACGCCATGATGGGCGGCTCATCGCCCCTCCTGCGTGAAACGGTGAAGCAGGCGGCGGGGCTGCAGGCCGCCCTTGTCAACCGATTGCCGGATATCGATGTGCTCACCACCATCGCCATGCGCCACTGGTCGCCTTTGACCGGCGAGACTGCCGGTGAAGTCGCGGCTTTTGCGCCGGACGAGATCGTACTCTTGCCCCTCTACCCGCAATTCTCCACGACGACGACCGGTTCCTCGTTTAAGGCTTGGGCGAAGGCTTACAAAGGGCCGGGCCTTACACGCCGGGTCTGCTGTTATCCCGAAGAGGAAGGGCTGATCGAGGCGCACGCCCGGCGCATCCTTGCGACCTATACGGCGATGGGGCGGCCGGCTCCGGTGCGGTTGCTCTTCTCAGCCCACGGTTTGCCGCAGAAGGTGGTGGATGGCGGCGATCCTTATCAAAACCAGGTCGAACGCACAGCGGCGGCGATCCTGCGGCGGCTCGGCCCCGATTGGGCGGCCGGGGGATGGGATTGGCGCGTCTGTTATCAGAGCCGGGTTGGGCCCATGCAATGGCTTGGGCCTTCCACGATCGAGGCCATCGAAGAGGCGGGAGCGGATCGTCGCGGCGTACTGATCACGCCGATTGCTTTTGTGTCTGAACATGTTGAGACGCTGGTGGAACTCGACCATGAGTACGCTGCGCTGGCCCGGTCTATTGCCCAGCCCTTCTATCTGCGTGCGCCGGCTATAGGCGACGATCTGGCCTTTATTGAAGGCTTAGCGGAGACCGTGATCGGCGCGCTGTCTCGGCCGGGAATAGCGTCGGCGGGGCAACCCTGTCCGCAAGGGTTCGCTCAATGCCCGACAGCTTGCGCAAAGCGGACGGAGCCGGTGTGAGCGATAACCTCGTCTACAACCTGCTGCGCGGCTTGCATATCCTAGCCGACATCGCCTGGATGGCGGGACTGCTCTATCTGCCGCGCCTATTCGCCTATCACACCAAAGCCACGCCAGGGTCCGAGCTGGACGAGACCTTCAAAGTGATGGAGCGCAAGCTCTACCGCTTCATCATGAATCCGGCCATGATCGCGGCCTGGGTGCTGGGCCTCAGCCTGATCTGGTTTGATGGCAGCCGACGGCTCGGGTGGGGGTTTCTCCATTCGCCCTGGATGCTCACCAAGCTCTTGGGTGTTGTGTTTCTGACCACCTGGCACCAAGTCTTGGGTCGCGGACTGAAAGCCTTCGCTGCGGGACGCAATACCCGCTCCGAGACGTTCTGGCGCGCCACCAACGAGCTCCCGTTCCTAGCCGCCATCGTCATGGTCCTCGCCGTCACCACCAAATTTGGCAGCTGAACGATCCGCTGCTTAGCTTGACGTCGCGTCCAGCCTGTGGTTCCGCTAACGATGGCTAGGCGCGATTTGTTTGCGCCGACGCTCCCGCCTTTCCGGTCGCGCTGAGCTCTCGCCGCCGACCAGTTTCGACATCCCCGGGTGCCGACCGCCCAATCCACGGCGCAACCTCCGCGCCGCGCCTTGTTTATGAGTTCAATTATGTCTGACGACGCCCAAATCGAATCCGAAGTGCTGGACGCGCCCGATGAGCAGTCCGGCGCGGAAGAGCCCTCGCCCGCGACCGCCATTGCCGCCACCCTGCCCCGCATGTCGCTGCAGGAACTAAAGGAAAAGACTCCTACCGATCTTCTCGCTTTCGCCGAAAGCCTAGAGATCGAAAACGCGAACGCCATGCGCAAGCAGGACATGATGTTCGCCATCCTGAAGACCCTGGCCGAAGAGGGCGTGGAGATTTCCGGCTCTGGCACCCTTGAAGCGTTGCAGGACGGCTTCGGCTTCCTTCGCTCGCCAGAAGCCAACTATCTGCCTGGGCCAGACGACATCTACGTCTCGCCCTCGCAAATCCGCAAGATGGGCCTGAAGACTGGCGACACCATCGAAGGCCCGGTCCGCGCCCCCCGCGAAGGTGAGCGTTACTTCGCCCTCCTGAAGGTCGACACCATCAATTTCGAGAGCCCGGACAATGTCCGCCACAAGGTCCACTTTGACAACCTGACGCCGCTCTATCCTGATGAGCGACTGACTATGGAGATCGACGATCCGACCCTTAAGGATCGTTCCGGCCGGGTAATCGACATCGTCTCGCCCCTCGGAAAAGGCCAGCGCTGCCTGATCGTCGCCCCGCCGCGGGTGGGTAAGACCATCATGATGCAGAACATCGCCAAGGCCATCGCGGCAAACCATCCCGAGTGTTACCTGATCGTGCTGCTTGTGGATGAGCGCCCCGAGGAAGTCACCGATATGCAGCGGACTGTGAAGGGCGAGGTGATCTCTTCCACCTTCGACGAACCCGCCACCCGCCACGTGCAGGTGGCCGAAATGGTGATCGAAAAGGCTAAGCGCTTGGTGGAGCACAAGCGGGACGTGATAATCCTTTTGGACAACATCACCCGCCTCGGCCGCGCCTACAACACCACCGTGCCGTCCTCCGGCAAAGTCTTGACTGGGGGCGTGGACGCCAACGCTTTGCAGCGGCCCAAGCGCTTCTTCGGCGCCGCGCGGAATATCGAGGAGGGCGGATCGTTGACCATCATCTCCACCGCCCTGATCGACACCGGTTCACGGATGGATGAGGTGATTTTCGAAGAATTCAAGGGCACCGGTAATTCGGAAATCGTGCTGGACCGCAAGGTGGCCGACAAGCGCATCTATCCCGCCATCGACATCCTGAAATCCGGCACCCGCAAGGACGAACTCATCACGCCCAAGGACCAGCTGCAGAAAACCCACGTGCTTCGCCGCATCCTGGCGCCAATGGGCGCTCAAGACGGCATCGAGTTCCTGCTCGACAAGCTGCGCCAGACCAAGAACAACGCCGATTTCTTCCAGTCGATGAATACCTGATCGATCATTAGAAGAGCCCGATCGCAGTGGGCCGTGCATGAGGTCGTCATGAAGGTTAAGATCGAAATCGACTGTTCTGCCGAAGAAGCCCGCAGTTTCCTGGGGCTTCCGGACGTATCCGGGTTGAACGACCATCTGGTCGGCGAGATGAAGAATCGCATGGACGCCAATATGGCGCTTCTGCAACCGGACGAACTCCTCAAAACCTGGGGCGCTTTCGGTGGCCAGGCGCAGGAGCAGTTCCGAAAACTCATGACCGCTGCAACAGACGCCGCGCTGTCAGGGCGTGATCGCGGTTAGATATGCGGGATACCATTTTCGCCTTGGCCACCGCGCCTGGTCGCGCGGCCGTAGCGATCATGCGGGCGTCGGGACCAGACGCCGGCGTCATCTTGGATCGCCTCTGCAACATACGGCCCGGCCCTCGCATCGTCTCCCTTCGTAAAATCACCGGCGAAGGGGGCGATCTCATCGACGAAGCGCTGGTGTTGTGGTTTCCCGCACCCAACAGCTTCACGGGTGAGGACGTTTTTGAGCTTCAAGTCCACGGCGGCGCAGCGATCATCAACGCCTTGGCTGAAAGCTTGAGCCGACTTGGCGCGCGGCCCGCAGAACCGGGAGAGTTCACCCGCAGAGCTTTCGAAGTCGGACGGCTGGAGCTGTCGCAGGCCGAGGCGATTGCGGATCTGGTGGATGCGGAAACGGCGGCGCAGAGACATCAGGCCCTGGCTCAGCTAGGCGGAGCCTTAGCTCGGCGCGGTGATCGTTGGCGTGACGCCCTCATCGAGACCTTGGCCTTTTTAGGCGCACAAATGGATTTCCCGGATGAGGACCTTCCGGACGATCTTCTGCAAAGAGCCTTGTTGCCGATCGTGCAGTTAAAAGCGGAAATCGAGGGGGCGTTGGGGGACGCGCGGGGAGAGCGGGTGCGCGAAGGGTTCAAGATCGCCCTCATTGGTGCGCCCAATGCCGGAAAATCGAGTCTGTTGAACGCACTTCTTGGGCGCGAGGCCGCCATCGTCACAGCGATCGCCGGCACCACGCGAGATGTCATCGAGGGCACGATGACTATTCAAGGCTATAAGGTCATCATTGCGGACACGGCTGGGCTTCGCGACACCGTGGACGAGGTTGAGGCTGAAGGTGTGCGGCGAGCTGTAAGCTTCGCCGAGGAGGCTGATCTTCGTCTTTGGATCGTGGGTCCAAACGATGCCGGCGCGGACGACTCGCACGCCAGATTGCTAAGGAGCGAAGACATAGTCGTGTTCAGTAAAAGCGACCGGATGGAGTCACCCATCAATTACAGTATCCAATCCCCCAAGCTCGAGGGACTCAACCATGTGTTTTGCAGCGTGGTTTCAGCAGACGGGCTGATGGAGTTAAGGTCGATCTTAGAAGAAAAAGTGATGTCGGCCCTGTCTGGCGCTGAATTTCCCGCCTTCACGCGGATGCGGCATAAGGCGCTTTTACAAGAAGCCACCGCGTGTTTGCAAAAGGCGCTTGAGGAGGACGGGGGGCTGGAGTTGGTGGCTGAGAATGTGCGACATGCGGCTGGAGCGCTCGAGCAGCTTTCCGGCCGGATAAATCCCGAGGACGTTTTGGATCAGGTGTTCGGCTCCTTCTGCATTGGGAAGTGATGTTTCACGTGAAACAATGCGCCGGTTCTCCCGGCTGTTTCACGTGGAGCATTGAGATCATTCATCGACGCCGGGTTCCTGACCTACTAGACTGGCCATACTGGAATTCGTGATGCGTATTTCCCCAAATTGGGATGTCATTGTTGTCGGGGGAGGCCACGCAGGCTGCGAAGCGGCGACAGCGTCGGCGCGCCTCGGCGCTCGTACGCTCCTTTTGACGCATAAATTTGAAACCTTGGGCGAATTGTCCTGCAATCCCGCCATTGGCGGCGTTGGGAAGGGTCATCTGGTTCGCGAAGTGGACGCCCTTGACGGTCTTATCGGTCGTGTGGGCGATGCGGCGGGAATTCAGTATCGCCTGCTTAATCGTTCGAGGGGCCCCGCAGTGAGAGGGCCAAGGTCACAGATCGACAGGAGACTCTATCGCGAAGCGATGCAGGCTGAACTCAGCCATACACCCAACCTGACGATCCACGCGGCCGCCGTCGAAGATTTCATCTTAGCAGGCGATCGCGTGCGCGGCGCTTTAACCGCCGGTGGCGCGCAATTTATTGCAGCCTCGGTTGTTCTGACCACTGGCACCTTTTTGAACGGCATGATCCACCGGGGCGACGTTAAAATTCCTGCAGGCCGGGCTAACGACGCGCCGTCTATCGGTTTGGCCGATCGGCTATATGGTCTTGGCCTCAGCATCGGCCGCCTTAAAACGGGAACCCCTGCGAGGTTAGATGGCAATTCCATCGACTGGAGCCGCGTTGAACGTCAGGAGGCTGATCAGCACCCGACGACGCTGTCGTTCCTCACGTCAAAGATCAAGAACGCCCAGGTTTCCTGTGGGGTGACGACGACAAACGTCGACACACACCGGATCATCGCTGAGAAGCTGGCGGAATCCGCCGTCTATGGTGGTCATGCAAAGGGTGTGGGACCTCGCTATTGCCCGTCGATCGAGGATAAGGTTGTCCGGTTTTCTGAAAAAACCGGCCATCAGATTTTCTTAGAGCCGGAGGGCCTGAACGACAACACTGTCTACCCTAACGGCATCTCGACCTCTGTTTCAGAATCGACGCAAGACGCCTTCCTGAGAACGATCGTTGGACTGGAGGCCGTGCGGGTAAAGCGTTATGGCTACGCCATCGAGTACGATTATATTGATCCCCGTGAACTGCACCCGTCGCTTGAGACCAAGCGGCTGAAGGGACTTTATCTGGCGGGTCAGATCAATGGGACTACCGGCTATGAAGAGGCGGCGGCTCAAGGCTTGGTCGCCGGGCTGAACGCGGCCCGCGCCGCCGGCGGCGACGATCCGGTAGTCCTTGGCCGTGACCAAGCCTACATTGGCGTATTGATCGATGATCTGGTGACGAGAGGGGTTACCGAGCCCTACCGGATGTTCACCAGTCGTGCTGAGTTTAGACTGACGTTGAGAGCGGATAATGCCGATCAGCGGCTAACGCCCCTTGGAGTCGCCCTTGGCCTTATCGCGACGCCTCGCGAGCGTGCCTTCGGAGACAAGGCGGAAGCCCTCATACAAGCGCGAGCTTTGGCTGACAGCCTGAACCTCAGCACCAAGGAAGCCGCCGCCTTTGGACTCCAGTTGAACGACGACGGCCGTCGTCGAACCTTCGGCCAGCTGCTGTCACAGCCAGGCGTCGGATTTGAAAAGCTGACTGAAGTGTGGCCCGAAATTGCAACCTGGCGGCCGGATGTGCGGGAGCAGTTGGAGATCGACTCCGGATACTCGGGGTATATCGACCGCCAGACAGCCGATGTTGAGGCATTCCGTCGGAACGAAGATTTGCGCCTCGATCCCAACCTGGACTATCGCCAGATCGGGGGACTTTCAACCGAGTGCCGCGAAAAGCTGTTGGCGGTGCAGCCTTCGTCTCTTGGCCAGGCCGCCCGTATTGAAGGGGTTTCGGCTGGCGCCTTGACGGCGCTGCTCGCGCACGTGGGGCGGGCCAAAGCGGCGTGATCACAGCTGATCCAATCTTTGACGCCGCGGCATTTAAAGCGCTCGCCGGCGCAACCGATGCGCAGATCGCCGACCTCGAGTCATTTCGCGCGCTTTTGGCGGACTGGAATCATCGAATGAACCTGGTAGGGCCGTCAGCCATGCCGAACTTCTGGTCACGGCACGTTTGGGATAGCGCGCAGCTCCAATCATTCATGCCGGACGCCAAAATCTGGGCGGACGTCGGCGCCGGCGCTGGATTCCCGGGTATTGTTTTAGCGATCTTGATGAAGCAAACCGCTGGCTCGACCGTTCACCTGATCGAAAGCATGGCCAAACGCTGCCGATTTCTCTCCCATGTGGTCGATCGCCTCGACCTCCCAGCAAAGGTCCACAATAGACGCGCCGAGGAGGTCTCGCTTAGGGGCGTCCAGGTGGTGACGGCGCGGGCTTGCGCGCCGATGACCCGCCTGTTGGGCTTTTGCTGGCCGCTCTTGAAGGAGGGCGCTTCGGGGCTGTTCCTCAAGGGCCAAAGCCTAGATACTGAAATGGAAGAGGCCGAAAAGGCCTGGAGATTCAAGGCGACGATTTTCCCCAGCCGCAGCGATGTGTCCGGCTCCATCGTTAAAATCGAAGGATTATCCCGTGCCTGAACCCGCCCGCGCGCCCTTGAGGGTGCTCGCCATCGCCAATCAAAAGGGCGGTGTCGGTAAAACGACCACCGCGATCAATCTAGGGACGGCGCTGGCGGCGGTGGGAGAGCGCGTCCTTCTGATCGACGCCGACCCCCAGGGCAACGCCTCCACCGGCCTCGGCGTGCCCAAGGCCAGCCGCACGACAACGCTTTATGATGTGCTGGTGGGCGGCGAGCCCCTTACAGCGGCGGTGATCGCCACGTCGGTGCCGGGTTTGGACATCATCCCTTCGGACGCCGATCTGTCGGGCGCGGAAATCGAACTTGGCGGACATCCCCGTCGGTCATACCTGCTGAAGGAGGCGGTCGATGGCCATCGGGGGCCGCAGGGCCGTTACAGCTATATTCTGATCGACTGCCCGCCGTCGCTCAACCTCCTCACCGTTAACGCCATGACCGCATCGGACGCTGTGCTGGTGCCGTTGCAGTGCGAATTTTTCGCTCTAGAGGGGCTAACTCAGCTCATGCGAACCGTCGAACTGGTGCGCAGCAACTTGAACCCGACCCTGGATATTCAGGGGGTGGTGCTGACCATGTACGATCGGCGCAACAGTTTGTCCGAACAGGTGGCGGCCGATGTTCGGGCGCATTTCGGTGAAAAGGTCTATGACGCGGTTATTCCCCGCAATGTGCGCGTGTCCGAAGCGCCTTCATTCGGAAAACCGGCGCTTATTTACGATTTAAAATGCGCCGGAAGCCAAGCCTATCTTAAGCTTGCCCGAGAAGTGGTCCGACGGGAAGGCGCGCGCCGCGCCAAGGTAATGGCGGCGTAGGGGGCGATCATGACCGATTCTGCTGGGCGACGAGGGCTGGGCCGAGGACTTTCCGCCCTTCTTGGAGAAAGCGAAGCCTCCCACGACGGATCGCCGCGCCGAGAGGGCGGAGATAACGGCGTGCGCGAGACCCCCATCGAACTCCTGAGGCGAAACCCTGACCAGCCGCGCAGAGAGTTTTTAGATATGGAACTGGAGGAGCTGACTCATTCCATAAGGGAGAAGGGGATATTGCAGCCCCTGCTCGTGCGTCCGGCGCCGGGCGCGCCGGGTGAATATCAGATCGTCGCCGGCGAACGCCGTTGGCGCGCGGCGCAACAGGCCGGTCTCCGAACCTTGCCGGTGGTGGTGCGGGCCGATCTCAACGACCTCGATGTGTTGGAAATCGGGATTATCGAGAATGTGCAGCGGCAGGATTTAAAGCCGCTTGAGGAGGCGCAGGCCTATAAGGCGCTGATCGAACGGTTCGGCCGAACTCAAGAAGACATTGCGCGCACCGTCGGCAAGAGCCGCAGCCATATCGCCAACAGCCTGCGCCTCCTCGCTCTGCCCGATGGGGTTCTGTCCGCGCTTTCGGGCGGCAAGCTCACCCCTGGGCACGCGCGAGCGATCGCCAACGCGCCGGACCCCGAGCGGCTAGCTCGCATGATCGTGCAGAAGGATCTGTCCGTCAGACAGGCGGAGACCTTGGCGCGGGATGCGCATCGATCCGCTGGACCCCTGGAGACCAAATCCGCGACCTCGCTGAAGGACGCCGATACCCGCGCGCTAGAACAGGACCTCTCCGAGAGCCTCGGTCTCATGGTGGAAATCACCGATCGATCCGGCCGCGGCGAAATCAGGATCGCCTACAAGACGCTGGAGCAGCTGGACGCCCTCTGTCAAAAGTTGAGTCGTGCGTAAGGCTCGTCAGAACGGCCTCCTGATCGCCCTCTTGCCTTTTTGTATTCTTGTCGTGTATGAAACGCTCTCATCGCCCGCCCCTACGGAGGCGGGTTTTCCTTTTCGGCACTTCACTGAAGTCGGCTTATTTTCCGATGAAACAAGAAACGCATCCCGACTATCATTTCATCACTGTGGTGATGACCGATGGGACCTCCTATCGCACCCGCTCCACCTATGGGCAGGATGGCGCCACGCTGAATCTAGACATCGATCCCAAGACTCACCCGGCGTGGACCGGTGGCAACCAGACCTTGCTCGATCGCGGCGGCCGCGTGTCGCGGTTTGCGGCGAAGTACGGCGGCTTTCTCAAGAAATAACCGTAAGCGGCGAGGGTTCGACCCTCGTTGCGCTATAAGCTCGGGCCTTAGCCGAGCATTTTTCAATAGGCGCTTTGCTGAAAAGCCGCAACGACGGCTGTCTTTGCCAAAATCCGCAGATCGAGCATGATCGACCAGTGATCAATATAAGAATTGTCCAGCTCTACCCGATCGACCATGCTGTCCAGGGAATGGATTTCGCCTCGTAAGCCGTTCACTTGCGCCAGTCCCGTTATGCCGGGCTTGGCGCGAAACCTATGCGCATACTGGGGCACAAGGGCGCCGTAATACTGATCGTGCGCCAGGGCGTGGGGGCGGGGCCCCACTAGGGACATGTCCCCTTTAATCACATTCAGCAGTTGCGGCAGCTCGTCTATGCTCGACCGCCGCAGAAACCGACCAACTCTTGTGACGCGGTCATCAACACGACCGGCGTGGCGAATGCCTTCGCCATCCTCCATCACGGTCATTGTGCGAAATTTGAACACCCGGATTGCGACGCCGCCCAGCCCCGTGCGCCGCTGGACAAAAAATACCGGACCCTTGGAATCGGCGATCACGCAAACGGCGACGACGAGGAGCAGGGGAAAGACGAACAGCAGCAAAAGCGCAGCGACAAGAAGGTCCAGGGCCCGTTTTAAACCACCGGCCGCAAGCTGGGGTGTGGCGCGTTTCATCAGGGGCGCTTCAACATCCAAACTCTCGAAAGCCGTATCGTGTCCTACGTCCACCATATCGTCTCCGGAACCGCTTCAGTTTTCAACGCATGGGTCGACTGGCGCCTCGGACCGTCTGCTTGCACGGGCCTAGTGTTCCACTCAGACACACCATAATAGATTACGCAGCAAAAAGCGGGCCTGGCGTCGACAAAGCTTACCTAAATCATAGAAATGTCACAGGTGAAGGTCGAATTTGCCGAAACTCTGCACAAGACAACAATAGCCCAAGCATAAGTTTCCGTCACCTACCGTGACAAGGCGCACGCGCCTGACCCCAGGCCAAGCAATATGGCCCAAATCGCTTCGATGGAAACTGTCGCCGGTCCCGCGCTGATCAGGGAGAAGGCGATCAAAAATAAACTACTGCATACAACCCCGCGCATGAGGCCTTTCAGGTGCCTTGTCTTAAGAGCGGAAAATAAAACCAAGCCGATAATCCAGATCACGCAAACCATAAGGGGTGTCGCGGCAAGTATTCCTCCCTGTTCCATCCATGACAAATAGGCGTTCATGGGCATGGGGTAGGCGCTGAGAGCTTCTATATTAAGGCGGTTCATGAACAAAGCGGCCACGGTCCCCTGCGCCCCCAGCCCATACCCATGCCAGGGAGAGGCCCAGAAGGCGGCCGCGTGGGCCGATCTGGACAACACAGCGTTCGGCTCAGAGGACAGAGAGTTCACGAAGAGGAACGAAATTAGGACGGCCAAACCAATGGCTGCGGGGGCCAGCCAGATCAGCACACGGCGCGGCACGCGGTTTTGCTCCCCTCCCGAAAGGGCGGTCCAGGCCACCAAAAGGCCGCTCATCGTCAACGCAAGAACCAGGGCTGGCTGATTATGGACGGCCAAAGCGCCCCAACAAACCGTCATCGCGAGGAGAGGCGCATAGAAGGATCGAATGCGCTTGAACACCGATTCACGAGCGCTCTCCGATCTGGTTCGCCAAGACCCTATGAACCGTTCGGCAGCCAAAACTGAAACGAGGCCGAAGAAGGCGGCGCCGGGTCCAGAGCCGGTCAACGAAGGCAATAGGGCGCGCCTATAGATCTGCAACACCCGGCTCAGTTCGTCGCCCAAGGCGATCAAGCCGAACATTCCACCCAAAACTATCAAAGCGTCGGAGGTGGTTCGGGCAGTCTGGCGACGCCTGCCCAGGCGAGTGGCGGTTAAAAACGCGAAAGCGACGCCCAAAAGCTCGATCAGGCCGATCCATTCCGCCTGCATATCCACCGCGGCGCCGCCAAATGGGGAGTGGACGGTTTGCCAAAGCGGATGGCCGCCGCCGATTGAAAACGTCGTAGTGCCCAAGGCCAAGCTCGCCATGGCGGCCAGAAACAAGATCGCCGGTGCGGTTAACCCGTAATATCCACCCACTTTTCGCATGGATGGAAAACAAGCGAGGCTGATAAAGGTCAGGCCGAAGCCGGCGCAGAGCCACAGGTCGATAGCGGGGCCAAAGCCGGGCAAAAGGGTGCACGAGACAGCGGCCAGTGCGACGCCGGCCGGTTCAATCGTGCGGGGATTGTTCTCCTCTGGGCGACGCATAATGAAACTTCAAATCCAATAACCATCACAGCACCAACTCACGCGACGCGGGCAGGCTCAGGCGTCCGGCAAACGAAAGACCATCGTCCGGGTCGACGGATCTTTTGTCTGGGCCGCTTTGATATGCAGCCAAGTCCTCAAGGCCGGCGATCGCGCCCATACGCCAAGCTCGTCCAAAGCGCTGTACTTAACGGAGGCGGGAAGGGCCGAGTAGTGATCTAGTACGAAAGACACGCGGGAGGACTGGGGATCCAGATCGTAGGGCCTGGCGTCGTAAGCATGCCCAAGCGCGCCCGCGCCCACATCGGTTATATCGTTATGTTCAGCGAGGTCGATCTTCGCCAACCGCAGCCAAGCATCATCACGGATTGGAGAGACGGCGAGCTCCGCATTGGTTTCGCTGGCGGCCTGGGCGAACGCGCTCCGATTTAGAGCCGCCTGCGCGACCGCGGCGTGAGGGGCGGACAGGGGCAGGACCCTGGCCATCGCCAAAGACAAGCCCGCCGCCGGTGCGGCTATGGAAAAGCCTGTTGCCCCGGCGATCACAACAAACGTCAAAGCGCCAGCGATGCTGAACCCGTCGATCGCGCGCACGGCATAGGCCTTTCGATGTGAATGGTCTGGGCAAAGTCCCGGGGGATCAGAAACTATACTGGCTTGCCGACCCGAGCGTGACAACGACGCTGTAACGTCAAGACGCCTTATGGTCTTGATCGCTGGCGATGGCGGCCCAGCGCAAAGGCTGTCCCGGCGTTTGGCGTTCGATCCACGTGTAACGCACGTCCTGCCAACCCTTTATCCAAGGAGACAGATTATCGAGCACATAGTCACCCTTGTCCGTACCCACCACCAGCACGGCGTGAATCTCTCCCCACCCGGTTTTGACGATGGCGATCGACAGGGCGTCAGCGGAAAAACCAGCATCTACTAGCGCTTTGCGTTTTTCGAGGGCGTAATGTTTGCAGTTTCCAACGGGTCGCGGACCGTCGGTGAGGGGCAAGGTCCAATAGTCTGCGGTCCCAAAAGCCTGCTCATCGCTCATCGGCTTGATCTTGTCGTTGATGGTTTGATTCACGCCTGTCAGCGCGGCCCAGACCAAGGGCGTCAAATGGATAAAGGGCGCTGACCGTTGCGGCGCGAGGGGGAAGAGCGGAGGCGTGGAGTTTTTGGTCACAGCGTCAGGCGAAGACGGCGGAGCGGCGCTGCTCGGATCGATGAATTGGATATCGACGATAGGCATGGAAAGCTCCAACGGCTGAAGCGTCTCCTCCAAAGAAGCGATTGAGGCAGTGGAGACGCTGTGCTCGACAGTCGGCGGCTCGGACACGATTGCGGGCGGCGTTATGGAGGTTGGCTGAAGATTAAAGACGTTGGCCCATTGTTGCCCATTCAGAGCGCGCTCCAGTTGTGCGCGATCACGCTCAGCGATGGGCGTGGGCAGGCCGCATTGATCCGGCCGGCGCTCGCAAAATCTAATATACCCCTGCGGAGCGAATGCCGCAGCGCCGAGATGCATCGGCGTAGAACTCGGCATGACCGTGTCCGCGCAAGCGGTCAACGACATCAAAGCCGCCACGGCCAGGGTAAGCTTTAAAGGCGCATGCTTTGGTAAAGTTTGGATCCGCATATCCCAGCTCCGGGTTATGCGAATTAAATCTCATGTCTATTTTGATTTAAGGCGAATAAAGACGATTAATAATTAGCTTATAGATACAGTTAAGTCGTGTTAACGGTAATTCTCAGCAGAGAATACCGGTTTAAAGCAAGTTCAGCAGAGTAACGATTAAGGGGACTTGCGGAGTAGGGCCAGATGCAGAACTTCTAGAACTTGCAGGCCAGCGATGCGATGACTCTGTTGATGTCATGTTTCCGGCCGGCGTTAGCACCAGTGGAATCTTGATTTAGGTGCGCATAGGTCAAGTTCAGGGAGATTGCGCGGTTCATGAGATAGGCCGCGCTGACCTGTTCGCTATCGATCTTATCCGTACGGTCGTAGGACCCGTAATCGTCTTGGGTATAGGACACAGCGCCAGATAAGATCAAGTTCGCAGCAGCTCATGGTCAATTTGCAATGTGGCCGTATTCGCCAAAAACCCGCCGACGTCGAAAATGCCCGAATCTTGAACGCTGCGAGGATATAAGCTGGTCCTGGTGGAGCCGAGGGGAGTCGAACCCCTGACCTCCTCATTGCGAACGAGGCGCTCTACCAACTGAGCTACGGCCCCAGGACTTCTGCGAGGTTGGGCCTCGCGCGCGGGAGGCGGCACATAAGGTGCGGGGGTCGAGGCTGTCAAGGCGGGTAGGAAACAACCTTGCGGGGCCGGGGCGGTGCGCGATAAGGAGCGGTTGAGGGAAAATCACACCATGCCTATCGTCGCCGCGCTGCTCTTTATATTCAACGCCCTGATCAGCCTGATCATCGCCGTGGTGATCATCAACGCCATCATCTCGTGGCTGATCGCCTTCGATGTGCTGAATATCCGCAATCAGACCGTCTCGCGCATCGTCAGCGCGCTCGACGGCATTACCGAGCCGATGCTGCGGCCGCTGCGTCGCTTTATCCCCAATCTCGGCGGCATCGACATTACGCCGATCATCCTGATCATCCTCTTGAAGGCGTTGCAGATCGTCGTGAACGGCTTCCTGGTACCGGCCACCGCCGCCTTCTAGCCTTGGCGTTCGTGCTGGATCTGCGTCTGGCGGAAAGCTCGGCGCCTATCTTAGACCTTGGTCTCTGCGAGGCTCGCCTGCAGTTGGACGCGCGCTTTCCTTGGATCGTGCTGGTTCCCCGCAGGGTGGGTCTAAGGGAGCTTGAAGACCTCAGCGCCGCCGATCTGCAACGGCTGTTGCCGGAAATCCTGGCGGCTGCGCGAGTGGTGCGGGCCGTCGGGGCGGCTTTGAACAGGCCGGTAGAGAAGCTCAATGTCGGCGCGCTCGGCAATGTCGTGCCGCAACTGCACGTTCATGTGGTCGGTCGGCACGCTGGGGATGCGGCGTGGCCGGGGCCGGTCTGGGGCGCCGGTCAGGCGGTTTCCTACGCTCGCGGTGATCTGGACCGGGCATTGGTGGCCGCTAGACAGGTTTTGGCGACGGGCGAGATTTGAGGCGCGCGACCCCGTGAATCCACCCATAACCGCCGCCGATCTCTCCGCATTCCTCAATGCCCATGGCCTCGCGCACCACACTCATCATCATCCGCCCGTGTTCCGGGTGGAGGAGGGCGCGGAGATCAAGGCCGCCCTCCCCGGCGGCCACACCAAGAACCTCTTCCTGAAGGACGCCAAGGGTCACCTTTGGCTGATCTCCGCCTTGGGCGAGACGAAGATCAATTTGAAAACCCTGCCCTTGACCATCGGCTCGGCGAAGCTGTCGTTCGCGTCTGAGGAGCGGTTGATGACGGCGCTGGGCGTGCGGCCGGGATCTGTCACCGCCTTCGCCCTGATCAACGATCCGGAGCACAAGGTAAGATTTGTGCTGGATCGGGCGTTGCTGGAGTATGAGATCGTCAACTTCCACCCGCTTTCCAACAACGCCACCACGGCCATCTCGCGAGATGATTTCCTGAAATTCCTCGCCGCCTTGGGCGTTCAGCCGCTATTGGTCGATTTCTGAGCCACGCTCTGATTGCGAAATCGGCCCAGGGGGACCATTTTCAGGTCTCCCGCAGCGTAAGAGGTTGAGATGTTGGATTTGGGCGGCGCCAAGATGGGCGTCAAAGCAGCCAAGCCGGCTGCCAGCGCCGCGGTGAAGGACGCCACGGACGCCAGCTTCATGGCGGATGTGGTGGAGGCGTCCCGCACCCAGCCGGTGATCGTGGATTTCTGGGCGCCGTGGTGCGGCCCCTGCCGCCAGCTGACGCCCATCCTGGAAAAGGTGGTGGCCGCCTCCCACGGCGCCGTGAAGCTGGTGAAGGTGAACATCGACGAGAACCCGGCCATCGCCGGCCAGCTTCGGGTGCAGTCTATCCCCGCCGTCTTCGCCTTCGCGGATGGTCAGCCGGTGGACGGTTTCCAAGGCGCTCTGCCCGAGAGTCAGGTGAAGGCCTTTGTGGATCGCCTCGCCGGACCGCCAGAAGCGTCCGATTTGGAAACCTTGCTGGAAATGGCGGCAGAATCCCTCAAGCTCGGCGACATGGGCGGCGCGGCGCAGGGCTTCGCCCAGGCGCTGCAGATGGATCCGGAGAACGCCAAGGCCATCGCCGGCCTCGCGCGCTGCTACCTTCAAGGCGGGGATGTGGAGCGCGCCAAGGAAGTTTTGGCCATGGCCAAGCCGGGCGTCAACGATCCCGACCTGACGGCGGTGAAGGCGGCCATCGCCCTCGCCGAGTCCGGCACGAGTGGGGAGGACGCGGCTTTGCAGCGGCGCGTCGCCGCCGATCCGGCCGACCTGGATGCCCGGTTTGAACTGGCCGCCGCCTTAGCAGCCAAGGGCGATTTTGCTGGGGCGACGGATCAGCTCTTGGCCATCATCGCGGCGGACCGGACGTGGAAGGACGGCGTGGCCAAGACCCAGCTATTGACGGTGTTCGAGGCGGCGGGTCCAGGCTCGGACGTAGCGCGGACAGGACGGCGCAAGCTCTCCTCTCTTCTTTTCGCTTAGCCACAATGTCCGGCCTTACCCTAGAAACCGTCGAACTGCCGGGGGTGATACCGGTGTTTCCGCTGGACAGCGTGCTGCTGCCGCCCAGGGGAATCTTGCCCCTCAACATCTTCGAGCCGCGCTACCTGAACATGATCGATGACGCCATGGCGGCCGAACGGGTGATCGGCATGGTTCAGACCCGCACCGGCGGCGATCGCGAGCGTCCAACCCTGGCCAGCGTTGGCGGAGCCGGTCGCATCACCAGTTTCGCGGAAACACAGGATGGTCGGTACCTCGTCACGCTGACTGGCGTGTGCCGGTTCCGGCTCGGTCCGGAGCTTTCGGCGCCTACGCCTTATCGCCAAGTGCGCGCCGACTTCAAACCGTTCGAGCATGACCTTTCGCCGTCCGAGGAAGAGGGCCAAGGTCGTGACGCGCTGTTGGCCACTTTGAAGCGGTATCTCAGTGGGCGGAACATGGACATCGATTGGAGCATGGCGGCCGATGCGCCAATGGAGGCCTTGGTGAACAGCCTCTCCATGGCGTTGCCGCTAAGCGGGGCGGAAAAGCAGGCGCTGCTTGAGGCCCTGACCGTTGCGGATCGCGCCGAGACCTTGACCATCCTCCTGAACATCCAGGCGGCGGGCGAAGATGGCGACGGCTCCCCTCGGATGCAGTAAAGAGGGTTCATGACCAAACCCGCCACCTCCTCCGCTGAAGTCGATCCGCGCCTTTTAGAGGTGCTGGTCTGCCCTCTGACCCGGGGTCCTCTCGACTATGATCGGGAAAAGCAGGAGCTGATCAGCCGCAAGGCCAAGCTCGCCTACCCCATCCGCGACGGCGTGCCGATCATGCTGGCCGAAGAGGCTCGGCCCCTGGACGAGGCGGGATGATCACCGCGCCGTGGCCGCTGGAGCTGCGTCTTTTGCGGACGGCGCGTATCCTGGAGATCGATTTCGACGACGGAGGGCGTTTTTTCCTTCCCGCATCGCTGCTGCGCGCCATGACCCCGTCGGCGGCGGACCGTGGTCACGGTGGGGTAACCGAAAAGCCTCTTCCCAAACGCTTCGACACCGTGAGCCTTACAGATGCGCAGGCCGTCGGCGCCTATGCCGTGCGGCTGGTGTTCGACGATGGGCACGACAGCGGCATCTACACCTGGGAGGCGCTGCATCGCTTTGGCCGGGACAAGGATCGGCTTCTAGCCGAACACGAATCGGCGTTTACGGGCGGGGGTCATCCGGGGCCGGGTGATTGCGCGCGAGGCTTTTTATCAGCTCCAGCACCTGCCGGCGAACCTGCGAATCCGCGATCTTGGAAAACTCCGTCACCAGTTCATGCCCCTCGGCGCTGCTGATGAAGTCGTGCACGAAAGGTTTGCTATCGTTTTCCGAGACGCTGCCGTTTTCGCCCAGGGGATCAGGAAGGCCTCGAAAAAAGTATTCAATCGACGCGGACAAGGTTTTGGCGATCTCGAACAGCTTGGAGGCGCTGACGCGATTCGAGCCCTTTTCGTACTTCTGCACCTGCTGGAAGGTCAGTCCGAGCTGTTCAGCTAACTTCTCTTGGCTGACGCGCACCTCCTTGCGGCGGGCGCGGATACGCTGACCCACATGGATGTCGATCGGATTGGGTATCCTGTCGTCGATCGTCCCGCTTCCCATAAGGCCCCGCTCCACACACCGTCGTCGTTTTTGGAGCGATTGCTAACGCATCGGTTGTCTAAATCGGCCCCAGGCCGCCACTATTGCGCCGCCAAAGCAGAAAATCCAGAACGGAACGTCTCGCCAGCGGCTATAGGGGGTGGGCGTCAGCGCCGGCGGCAGGTCCGCATCGATCACGCCAGCCTTGCCGAGCCCCAGCAGAGCGGTTGGTCGTCCGTAGGCGTCCACCACCGCCGAGATGCCGGTCGGCGTGGCGCGGACCAACGGCAACCCTTCCTCGATGGCGCGATAGCTGGCGAGGTTCAGGTGCTGCCAGGGTCCGGAGGTCTCGCCGAACCAAGCGTCATTGGAGACGTTGGCGATCCAGGCCGGACGAGGCCCGGTGCGGGCGAAGCTCGATGGGAAGAGGCCCTCATAGCAGATCAGAGGCTGCACCGGCGGAAGACCCGGCACCGTCAGCGCCACAGGGACAGGACCAGAAGTGAAGCCGTCGCCGATATGCACGAGCGTCTTGAACCCGATCGCCGCCGCCAGCCAGTCGAACGGCATGTATTCCCCGAACGGGACCAGATGATGCTTGTCGTAGCGGGCGAGCGCCTGCAGGTCGTCGCCGATCCGGCGCACGGCCATGAGACTATTGAAATAAAGCGGCGGCGCGGCGGCGTTATCCACATGCACCGCGCCGAGAAACAGGGTCTGGCCAGGATGGAGCGCGTCGATGATGGCGGCGCGGGGCCAGGCGTCCGGCGCCAGGAAGTCCTCCGCGGCGTCGGGAATGGCGGCTTCGGGCCAGATCACCACGTCGGCAGGGTGGGCCGAAGGCTGGGCGGTCAGCTTTAAATGCTGTTCGACGATGGAGCGGAAGGCCTCCGCCGTCCACTTTTCGGATTGAGGAGTATTGGCTTGCACAATCCTCAAGCGAAGGGCGTGAGCGGGAGGCGGCGCGGCTCCAGCCAATCGCCATGCGCCGCCGCCCCAAAGCAGGACCAGCGCCAGCGTCGCCAGGGCGAACACTATGATTTGCGGTCGCCCGCCGTTCCTCCGCCAAACCCCGGGCGTCGCCCCGATCGCCAGGGTCAAAAAACTCATTCCATAAGCGCCGAGGATGGCCGCCCCCTGGCTCGGCGCCGATCCTGCGCGCCAGACCTCCCCAGGCAGATTCCAGGGAAAGCCAGTGAGGATATGCCCGCGCAGCCACTCGGTCAGGGCGAAAATCGCGGCGAAAACAAGAATGCGGCCGAGATGGCTTGGAGCGATCCAGCGATAGACCAGCCCAGCCGCCCCCCAAAGCAGCGCCAACCCGCCCGCCAAAAAGAAGACCGCGAAGGGCGCTTGCCAGCCATGGACGGCAATATCCACCAGGAACGCTTCGCCCACCCACCAGGTGGAAATCAGGAAGTAGCTGAACCCCGCCGCCCACCCGAGCCCGAACGCGGTGCGGAGCGGTCGGTCGTCGGCGATGCGGTCGAGCTGGCGGAGCAGCAGCCCAAAGCCGAAAATTCCCGGCCATAGGCCGAAGGGCGGAAATGCGATCGCCGCCAGCGCGCCGCCCCCCAGCGCAAGCCAGAACGCCGATCGGAGAACCAGGGACTTCCTTGTCGGCGATGCGGCGACCACCGCCCCGGCGTCAGCCGTCACGAGGCCGTCTCTTTGATCGCCATAGCCGGGGCTTCCACGACCGCCGATCCGTCTTCGTTGACCGTTGGGATCGGCGCGCGAATGCGCAGGCGCCGGATGCGACGGGGATCGGCGTCCACCACCTCGAACTCGTAGCCCTTAGGGTGGACGATCACCTCGCCGCGCTGAGGCACGCGGCCGGCCAGCGCCGCCACCAGCCCCGCCACCGTGTCTACCGATTCCTCGCTCTCCGGCGGTGATAAATCGACATCGAGCAGCGTCTCCAGCTCCTCCAAAGGCGCGCGGGCGTCTGCCTCATAGACGCCTCCGGGGCGGGCGATGATGCTGGCGGAGGCCTCCTCGTCGTGCTCGTCATCGATCTCGCCGACCACCGCCTCCACCAAGTCCTCCAAAGTCACGAGACCGTCGGCCCCGCCGTACTCGTCGATCACCATCGCCATGTGGATGCGCGCGGCCCGCATCTTCACCAGCAGGTCGGCCGCGCGCATGGAGGCGGGCACGTAAAGCATCTCCCGGCGAAGGCGATGCAGCATCGGCTCCTTCCACGGCGCGCGGGGCGCCCGTTCGGGTTCGGCTTCGGTGGGGGCGATGAGTTTGAACAGATCCTTGATGTGGACGAAGCCTACGGGGTCATCCAGGTTTTCGCGATAGATGGGCATCCGCGAATGTTCGACTTCAACGAAACAGCGCACCACGTCCGAAAGCGGCGCGGAGATCTCCAGGGCGGCAATGTCGGCGCGAGGGGTCATCACGTCGGAGACGCGGAGAGACGCAAAGGCTTCGGCATGGTCCACCAGGTCCGCCGCCGCGTCTTCCGAGGCGGTGGGGGTGTCTTCCACAGGCGCGCCGTGATGTTGCTCGCCGTCGACCCAGAGGGCCCACAGGCGGCGGAGCAGAGAACGCTTACGCCCGGTGCGGTTCCGGCGGCGAGGCTTGCCGCCCGCGCCGTCGGCTATTCGGTCTTCAGACAGGCTCATCGGTCTCGCGTGGCGTCAGCGTCGGCGCGTAGGGATCGGGAACGCCGAGGCCCGCCAAGATTTCGCGTTCCAGAGCCTCCATCCCCTCGGCGTCCGCATCGGTTTCGTGGTCGTATCCTAGCAGATGCAGGACGCCATGCGCAGTCAAATGCATCAGGTGGTGCGAGAGGGGCTTTCCCTGCGCCAGCGCCTCCCGCGCACAGACGCCGTAAGCCAGGACGATGTCGCCGAGATGGGGAGCGGCGGTGGCCGGCGCGGGGAAGGATAGGACGTTGGTGGGGGCGGACTTGGCGCGGAAGCGGTCGTTCAAATCTTTTACAGCTTCATCATTCGCCAACAGCACGGTCACGTCCCCTCCTTCTTGCGGAAATGGGTCAGGGATGGCGGTGTGAGCGCCAAGGTTGGCCGACGTTGCGCTTACACCCCCATCCCCCCGGACTTGTTCCGGGGGCCGCCTTCTCCCCCGCAAGGGGGGAGAGGCAAGCGCGAGTTCTGCCGCGTTGATGACAATCAATTCCACGTTCGGCAGCCCCGCCGCCCACGCTTCGTCCTCGATCTCGACGTCGATCACTTGGCCTTATGCGCCCGCTTCGCGGCGTCGGCATCGTAGGCCTTGACGATGCGCTCCACCATCGGGTGGCGCACCACGTCGGACGCCTCGAAGCGGGAGACGGCGACGCCCTTTACCCCTTCCAAGATCGAGATGGCGTGGGAAAGGCCGCTGTCGTGCTGGTTCAGCAAATCCACCTGACTGGGATCGCCGGTCACCGCCATGCGGGCGCCTTCGCCCAGACGCGTCAGAACCATCTTCATCTGCAGGCGGGAGGTGTTCTGCGCCTCATCGACGATGACGAAGGCGTGGCTGAGGGTGCGACCGCGCATGAAGGCGATGGGCGCCACCTCGATCTCGCCGCGCTCCCGGCGGCGGCGTAGCGCCTCGCCGCCCATGATGTCAGAAAGCGCCTCCCAGATCGGCGCCAAATAGGGATCGACCTTTTCGTTGAGGTCGCCCGGTAGAAAACCGAGCCGCTCCCCCGCCTCCACCGCCGGGCGGGTGACCACCAGCCGGTCCACTTCGCCCCGCATCAGCAGCGAGGCGCCGTAGGCGACGGCGATGAAGGTCTTGCCGGTGCCGGCAGGGCCAGTCCCGAACACCAGCTCGCAGCTCCCGAGCGCCTCAAGATACCGGGCCTGGGCGGCGGTCTTCGGCGCGATCACGCCACGTCGGCCCAGCGGGAGCGCCCCGCCCTGCGCCGGCGCATCGCCGGAGCGGGCGGCGGAGATGGCGGCGCGCACGTCGCTCTCGTCCACCCCCGCGCCGGTCTCCACCCGGCGGGCGATCAGGTCCACGGCGCGGCGGGCGGTCTCGCGGCTCTTGTTGTCGCCGCGCAGGCGGACGCCGCCGCCGGGGGTTTCCATCATCACCTTGAAGGCGTCCTCGATCAGGGCGGCGTGGCGGCTGTGGGGACCGGAGACGGCGCGGACGGCGTCGTCCGACAGAGGCACGAACGCCTCGGCGGCGGGGCTCAAGCGGCGGCCTCTGCGAGCACCGGGGCAGGCGCGGCCTTCGCCATGACGCCGGTGAGGCTGCCGCGCGTGGCGGTTTTAACCTTCACGTTGACGATCTGGCCGATCAGCGAGGCCGAACCCATCGTCCAGACGGGCTGCAAATACGGACTGCGGCCGACGACCTGACCGGGCTTGCGGCCTTCCCGTTCGATCAGCACGGGGACGGTGCGCCCGGCGATAGCGGCGTTGAAATCGGCTTGCTGCTGTTCGAGCAGGGCGTTGAGGCGCGCCAGCCGCTCGGTCTTAACCGCCTCGGCGATCTGCATCCCCATGGCGGAGGCCGGCGTGCCGGGGCGCTTGGAATATTTGAAGGAAAAGGCGGAGGCGTATTTCACGGACCGCACCAGACCGAGGGTCGCTTCAAAATCCGCGTCCGTCTCGCCGGGAAAGCCGACGATGAAATCGCCGGATAGCGCCATGTCCGGCCGCGCCGCGCGGATGCGCTCGATCAGGCGCAGGTAGCTCTCGGCGGTGTGGGCGCGGTTCATCGCCTTGAGCACCCGGTCCGATCCGGACTGCACCGGCAGGTGCAGGTAGGGCATCAGGGCCTCGAGGTCACCATGGGCGGCGATCAGGTCGTCTCCCATGTCGCGGGGATGGCTGGTGGTGTAGCGGATGCGGTCCAGGCCGGGGATCGCCGCTAGGGCGTAGGCCAGCTTGGCCAGGCTGGACGGCGCGCCGCTGGCGTCCAGCCCATTGTAGGCGTTGACGTTCTGGCCCAGCAGCACGACCTCCCGCACTCCCTGGTCCGCCAGCCGCCGCGCTTCGTCCAGGATGGCGGCGACAGGGCGGGAATATTCCGCGCCGCGGGTGTAGGGCACCACGCAGAAGGTGCAGAACTTGTCGCAACCCTCCTGCACCGTGAGAAAGGCTGAGGGGCCGGTTACGGTGCGAGCGTCCGGCAGGGCGTCGAACTTGGCCTCGGGCGCAAAGTCGGCCATCAGCCGCTCGCCGGAGGCGCGGGCGTTGCGGGCCACCAGTTCCGGCAGGCGGTGGTAGGACTGCGGGCCGACCACGAAGTCCACCACCGGCGCGCGGGCGATGATCTGGTCGCCCTCAGCCTGGGCGACGCAGCCGGCGACGATCACCTGCATCCCCGGCGTTTCGCCCTTCATCGGCTTCAGCCGGCCGAGATCGGAATAGAGTTTCTCCGATGCCTTCTCGCGGATATGGCAGGTGTTCAAAACCACCATGTCCGCCCCTTCCGCCGTGTCGGTCATGGCGTAGCCCAGCGGGCGCAGCACGTCGGCCATGCGCTCACTGTCATAGACGTTCATCTGGCAGCCGTAGGTCTTGATGAACAGCCGCTTTGTGGCCGGAGCTTCCACAAGAGGGGGGTCGGTCGCCTCGGACCTCGTCAAGCCTTCGCCTCGTCATCGATCGGCATACCGTAAAGCTCGAGGCGGTGGTCCACGAGCTTATAGCCCAGCCGCCTGGCGATGGCCGCCTGCAGCCGCTCGATCTCGTCGTCCATGAACTCCACCACCGCGCCCGTCTTCATGTCGATCAGGTGGTCATGGTGGTGGTCCGGCGCCTCCTCATAGCGGGAGCGCCCGTCGCGGAAGTCGTGTCGGGCGATGATCCCCGCCTCCTCGAACAGGCGCACGGTGCGGTAGACGGTGGCGATGGAGATGTGGGGATCGACTTCATGGGCGCGGCGATAGAGCTCTTCTACATCCGGGTGATCATGCGCCTGCGACAGCACGCGCGCCACGACCCGGCGCTGGTCCGTCATCCGCATGCCTTTTGCGACACAGATATTTTCGATGCGATCCACGCGGCGCTCCTTGGATAACGCAATATAGGCGGAAGGAGCTGCGCTGTTAAGCGTTCGGACGCAGCGGCTTTTTAAGAACCAGGGCGTCGACGCCGGGGGCGGCCAGGCGGGTGTAATAACCGGCCCGGCGACCGGCCGCCTCAAAGCCCGCGGCGGTATAAAGGGCGAGTGCGGCGATGTTATCGGCGGCGACGTCCAGGAACAGCCGTTCCGCGCCACTTGCTCGCGCTTTTTCCACCGCCGCGTCGGTCAATCGCCGGCCGAGCCCCTGTCGCCGCGCCGCCGGCCTCACCGCCAGGGTGAGAATTTCGGCCTCGTCCACGACGGTTCGAAGCATGAGGAAGCCATCGCCGTCGGGGTCTGTCAGGGCGAAGACGCCGGGGGCGGTCAAAAGATCCTTGATCGCGGCGGTATTCCAGGAGCGATCAAAGGCTTGAGCATGGATCGCCGCCAAAAGCTCCGCCTCCTCCGGCCCGGCGAGGATCACGACGCTGAGGCCCGTTCGGCGATGGTCTTGGCGTCGGGCGCGCGAAGGTAGAGCGGCTCTGGACGAGAAATAGGATCACGCGCCGCGCTGGTCAGCCGGGCTAGGGCCAGGGGGTCGACCAGGGTGCGCGTATCGATGCTCAGCCCCGGCCTTGAGGCCAGTAGCATTGCGCCCGAGCCGACGACTATCACGGGCCCCCGCGATACGGCCGCGTCAAGCCGGCCTTCAGCGTCTTCTAGCGACAAGACCTCGGGCGCCATAAGAGGCGCACCACCTTGAAAAAGCCCGAGGTAAATCTGGCCGCGCCGAGCGTCGATGGCGGCGGCCACCATGTCTGGCGCATTCACGCTTGCGGCCAGCGCTTGCAGCGTTCCGATCCCGACGCAGGGAATATTCAGCGCCACCGACAACCCCTTGGCGAAGGCCAGCCCGACCCGAAGCCCGGTGAAGGAGCCCGGCCCCACGGTGACGCCGATGCGGCCCAGCGTGCTGAATGCGGTGCGAGCCTCCGCCATCGTATCGCGCATTATGCCCGCCAGCCGCTCCTGATGTCCCCGTTCCATCCGTTCGGTGTGAGCCGCGAGCACGCGACCACCATCGACCACAGCGACGGACGTGGCGTTTAAAGCTGTATCAAGGGCGAGAACGATCACGCCGCCTTCTTAAGGGAGCGCGCTTCGGGCGCAAAACCGCTTCGCGCTTTTGCTAAGCGCGCCCGTTTAGACGATCCGGCACGCCTGGTCGAATGAGAGGCGGGGAAGGCGGGGAAAGGCGGTGTCGGCGCCGTGGCCGAGGGTGCAGAGGAAGTTGGACTTGATGTTGGTCCCGGCGAAGAATTCCTGATCGACGCCCGCGTTGTCGAAGCCTGACATGGGGCCGGCGTCCAGGCCCAAGGCCCGCGCCGCCACCATAAGATAGGCGCCCTGCAGCGTGCCGGAACGGAAGGCGGTGACCTGCGCCACGGCTGGATCGGCGAACCAGTCCTTCGCACCGGGGTTCTGCGGGAAAAGCTGCGGAATCTTTTCGGCGAAATCCAGGTCGTAAGCAACAATGACAATGGCGGGCGCCTTCAGGCTTTTTTCCCGGTTGCCCTCCGAAAGGTAGGGCGCGATGCGCGCCTTGCCCTCTGGCGTGGTGACGAAGACGAAGCGGGCGGGATTGGTGTTGGCGGTGGTAGGGCCGAACTTCATCACTTCATAAAGGTCGCGCCAGGTGCTGTCGGGCAAGGTCTCCTCCGCCCATGCGTTGCGCGAGCGAGCACTCCTGAACAGTTGGTCTAAGGCGCCGGGGTTAAGAGCGTCAGCCATGCGAACCTCATCGGGCAATCTGTAACTGATATAGTGCCAGTTCGGGCCGTGGGCGCAACCCCCTTCTGACAAGGGAGCTTAGAGCGCCTGCTCCACCGCCGTCACTTCGGGCACGTAATGCTTCAACATGTTCTCGACCCCGGACTTCAAGGTCGCGGCCGAAGACGGACAGCCGGAACAGGACCCGCGCATGTGCAGCCACACGATCCCGGTCTCGGCTTCGAAGCGGTTGAACAGGATGTCGCCCCCATCCTGCGCCACAGCGGGGCGGATTCGGGTGTCCAGCAGATCCTTGATCTCGGCAACGATGGCGGCGGTGTCGCCTTCGTAAACGGTGTCGTCATGGCCCTCGCCGCTGGCGTCGCCGCCCTCGTCGAACAGACCTTGGCCGGAAGTGTAGTGGTCCATGATGGCGGCCAGCACCGGCGCCTTCAAGTGGTTCCAGTCCAGGCTGGCGGCGTCCGCCTTGGTGACGGTGACGAAATCCGAGCCGAAGAACACCCGCGTCACCCCGTCGATGTCAAACAGAGCGCGGCCGAGGGGCGATTCATGAGCTTCGGCCGCGCTGCGGAACTCCCGCGCTTGGTCGCCGGTGACGTCGCGGCCGGGGATGAACTTCAGAGTTAGGGGATTGGGAGTCTGTTCGGTCTGGATGAACACGGCGGGTTCCTCGCCCCGAAGATCGGGTCGTGGCGCAGAGATGGCGCGGCTGGGGCCGACGTGCAACCATCATGGGCTTGGAAGCTGTTGGAAATGCTTTATGCGGTGGCCGGCTTCAACCCCCCATAGACGATTTCGGTGTTCGGCTGCATTTGTCGTTTGTCCTCTTGAACCTTGGCTGTATTTTGGGATTTCGTCCGAGCGCAAGATAGGGTTAAGACGAACGGGCTGTACGAAGTCGTGACATCGAGGGGGCTCATGAAGATCATTCTGAAGACGGTTCTAGCTGCGGCGGCTGCGATAACGGCTCTGACGGCGACCGCCGCCCATGCGGACGATGTGTTCGGCGGCTTCTACGGTCACGGCCTGGGCGTCGCCAACCGCGAGCAGGACAGCTTTGACACCATGGTCGGTTATCGCACCGACCGGATAGGCTGGCTATGGTGGCTCGCTCGGCCCCAGGCGCATGTGATCTTGTCGATCAACGACAAGTATTCCACCGACTTCGTCGCCGTCGGCTTCGATTGGCGGGTGCAGTTCTCCAAGAAGTGGTATATTCGGCCGGGCTTCGGCATTTCCTACACCACAGGCAAGGCGGGTCTGCCGCCCTCCAACGTGCCGGGCTTGACGCCGTCGGAGGTAGACGCCCGGCTTCACCTTTATCACACGCGGATCGACTTTGGGGATCACTACCTGTTCGAGCCGGAGCTGGCGGTCGGCTACAACATCAACCCCAAGTGGGCGATCGAAGCGTCCTACGTCCACCTTTCCAATGGCCAGATCCTGCACCAGGGCAAGAACCAGGGCCTGGACGATGCGGGCCTGCGTTTGAATTACCACTTCCGCTGAAGGTCCTCGCGCCCCGGGCGGTATAGCTTGACCTGACCGCCCAGCCCTGATTGGACGGCGGCGCTTTCACGGACATGACATAAAGGGGTTCGCCGATGGCCAACGTCGCGGTGGTCGGCGCCCAGTGGGGCGATGAGGGCAAGGGCAAGATCGTTGACTGGCTCTCCAGCCGCGCCGACGTGGTGGTGCGCTTCCAGGGCGGCCACAACGCCGGCCACACCCTCGTCGTCGGTGATAAAGTTTACAAGCTGGCGCTCCTGCCCTCCGGCGTGGTGCAGGGCAAACTATCCGTCATCGGCAACGGTGTGGTGGTCGATCCCTGGCATCTGCTGGACGAGATCGCCCGTATCGAGGCGCAGGGCGTCAGCATCACCCCCGACCTACTGGTGCTGGCCGACAACGCCGCCCTGATCCTGCCCCTGCACCGCGACCTCGATCAGGCCCGCGAAGCCGAGGCGATTGGCGGCAAGATTGGCACCACCGGGCGCGGCATCGGCCCAGCCTATGAGGACAAGGTGGGCCGCCGCGCCATCCGCGTCGCCGACCTCGCCGACCCCGCCGCCATCGATCTGAAGCTGCCGCGCCTGCTCGCCCACCACGACGCCCTGCGCCGGGGCCTTGATCTGCCGCCGGTGGACGCCTCCGCCCTGAAGGCCCAACTCTTGGAGATCGCCCCCAAGATCGCCCCCTATGTGCAGCCCGCTTGGCGCGTGCTGGATCAGGCGGTGAAGGACGGCCGCCGCATTCTGTTCGAGGGGGCTCAGGGCGCGCTGCTCGACGTGGACCATGGCACCTACCCTTTCGTCGCCTCCTCCAACACGGCGGCGGGGCAGGCGGCCGCGGGGTCCGGCGTCGGGCCGGGCGCGGTGGGGTACGTGCTCGGCATCGTCAAGGCCTACACCACCCGCGTTGGCGAAGGCCCCTTCCCCACCGAACTGTTCGACGAGATCGGGGAGCATCTCTCCACGGTCGGCAGGGAGGTCGGGGTCAACACCGGCCGCGCCCGCCGCTGCGGCTGGTTCGACGCGGTGCTGGTGCGCCAGACTGTGGCTATCAACGGCATCCATGGCGTCGCCCTGATGAAGCTCGACATCCTGGACGGTCTGAAAACGCTGAAAATCTGCACCGCCTATCAGGTGGGCGAGCGGGCGCTGGACCACCTTCCCGCCAACATGGCCGACCAGGCGGCGGCTGTGCCGATCTATGAGGAGATGGAAGGCTGGGGTGAGACCACCTACGGCGCCCGCTCCTGGAAGGATCTGCCGGCCACGGCGGTCAAGTACGTCCGCCGCATCGAGGAGCTGATTGGCGCCCCGGTGGCGGTGCTCTCCACTAGCCCGGATCGGGAAGACACCATTTTGATGCGCGACCCCTTTATCGGTTAAGGCCAATAACGCTGCGATACGTTCGCAGGGATCACGGCTAAGGTTTGGGCGTTTCAGACGCAGACACTGTTACCGTGGGAACTGTCATGAACAAGCCGAACACCAACGAGTCGTTTTTGAGCGACGTGAAGACGCTCCGCGACCGCGCCCGCCAAAGCATTGAGGACGGCGCCGTGACGCCGGACTACGAAGGTGACCCGAAAAAGACGGTCGAAATCTTGCAGTCCGTGCTGGCGACCGAACTGGTCTGCGTCCTACGCTACACCCAGCACTCCATCGCCGCCGCCGGCATCTCCAGCCAGGGCGTGAAGGCGGAGTTCGCCGAACACGCCAAGGAGGAGCACGAGCACGCCTTGGCCGTGGCCGAGCGGATCAACCAGCTCGGCGGAACGCCCAACTTCAACCCAGAAGGCCTCGCCACCCGTTCCGCCTCGCAATTCGCCGCCGGTGAGAACCTCGTGGACATGATCAAGGAAAACCTGATCGCTGAGCGGATCGCGGTGGAGCACTACCGCGAACTCATTCGCTATTTCGCCGACCACGATCCCGCGACCAGGGTGATGATCGAAGGCATCTTGGTGGTCGAAGAAGAACATGCCGACGACATGCACGACCTTCTCGTCGCCCACGAGGGCACGCCAATGATCGAGGACAAATAGGTCTCGCTCAACGCGTCGCGTGGGTCAGAAGCGCGATCAGCAAAGCGCCGAGACCAAGGCCCACAGCGACGCCGGTCCAGACTCCGGCTGCTCGGTCCACGACGATGGTATGTGACTCCCCCGGCGTCCGTTCCGCCCAGCGGGTCAAACCCTCAAAGGCGTTTAGCCCTCGTTCAGCCAGTTGTTTGACCTGGGCGGCGGGGGAGAGCTCCCGCGCGATCCACCGTTCGACAATCGGGCGTGCGGCTTCCCAGATGTCGTGGTCGGGATCGATGCGGCGGGCGACGCCTTCCACGCTGGCCATGGTCTTTTGCAGCAAAACAAGCTCTGGCCGCAGGTTCATCTCGAACAAGGCGGTGATTTCGAACAACTGTCCCAGCAGGCGGCCCATGGAGACCTCCCGCGCTGGCCGGCCGAAGATAGGCTCGCCCACAGCGCGCAAAGCCTGGGCGAAGGCGTCGATGCTGTGGCGGGCCGGGACGTAGCCGGCGTCGATGTGCACCTCGGCCACCCGCCGATAGTCGCGCCGCAGGAACCCCCAGAGAATTTCCGCCAGAAACCGCCGCTGCTCGTGATCGAGCCGCCCGACGATCCCGAAATCCACCGCCATGATCTCTGCAGGCGCGGCGACGAAGAGGTTGCCCTCGTGCAGGTCGGCGTGGAACACGCCGTGGTCCAGCGCCTGGGCCAGAAAGGCGCGGATGAGGTTGTTGGCCAGCGCCGGGTGATCCAGGCCGTCCAAGGTAAGCGCCGCCGGAGATGAAAGCGCGGTTCCGGCGGCCCATTCCAAAGTCAACGCGCGCTTGCCCACCCCATCCCAAACCACCTTGGGCGCAGTCATATAACCGTCCTTGGCCATCACCTCGCCGAGCTCGGAGGCGCCAGCGGCCTCCAGGCGCAGGTCCAGCTCCAGCTCCAGCGACCGTGCCACCGTCTGGACGAAGGCTTCCGGCTGCAAACGCCGGGCGAGGGGGGCGAAACGGTTAGCGAGGCCGGCGCCAAGGATCATGGCGCCCACGTCCTTCGCGACGCGCACCTCTACTCCTGGCCGCAATACCTTCACGGCGACCCTTCGCCCGTCTAGCAGGGTCGCCGGGTGAGCCTGGGCGATCGAGGCGGCGGCGATGGCTGGCTCGAAGCTGGCGTAAAGGCTTGGGATCGCCCGCTCCAGGGTGCGCTCCACCTCCGCCTTGGCGATCTCCAGCGGAAACGGTGGCAGGGCGTCCTTCAGGTGGCTGAGGTCGGCGGCGAAGGCGGCGCCGAACACGTCCGCCCGGGTGGAGAGCAGCTGGCCGAGCTTGATCGCCACCGGTCCCAAGTGCTCGAACGCCAGCGCCACCCGCTCGCCGGGCCGGCCGCGCCGCGCCTTCCCGCTGGCGAACAGGCGCAGGGTGCGGGCGGCGAAGCGGGCGCTCGGCGGCAGCAGGGGATCGACTTCGCGCGGGGCCAAGGCGTCATGGCGGATCAGCACCCAGCCCGCGCCGATCAGGCGGAACGCTGAGGATAGGGTGCTGGTCAACTATCCAAACCTGAGCAACCGAACAGTCTCACCACCCGCTGATCCCCGAGCAGGCGGGGAGCCAGCCAAGTCATCCGCTCGGCGCAGTCTGCCTGTTGAGCCCAGTCCATCTGGGTCCCCGCCTGCGCGGGGATGAGCGGAGGTTGGGGAGCCAAAGGTCTAAACCGCCCAGCCGTGGTGCAGCGCCGCCACCCCGCCGGTGAAGTTGGTGTAGCCGGCGCGGGAAAAGCCGGCCGTCGTGATCATGTCGGCGAATTTCTGCTGCTCGGGAAAGCGGCGGATGCTCTCCACCAGGTATTGGTAGCTGTCGCGATCCTTCAGCACCATCTCGCCGATGCGGGGGATCACGGCGAAGGAATAGGCGTCATAGGCGGTGCGGAGCGCCTTGGCGGCGGGCTGAGAGAACTCCAGGCAGAGGAAGCGGCCTCCGGGCTTCAGCACGCGGCGGGCTTCAAGCAGGGCCGTGGGGATGTCGGTGACGTTGCGGATGCCGAAGGCGATCACATAGGCGTCGGCGGAGCGGTCCGGCAGCGGCAGGCGTTGGGCGTCGCCGACGGTCCAGGTAATCTCGGGGTCTAGGCCCCGCTCCCGGCCGGCGGCGATCATCTCGGCGTTGTAGTCGATGATCATCACGTTGGCATCAGCCCCGCCTCGGCGCGCCTTAGCCCGGCGGCCCAGCTTAGCGAGGCGGCGGGCGATGTCGCCCGTGCCGCCCGCACAATCGACGATGACCTCGCCGGGCTGGGGATTCAGCCGCGCGGCCGTCATGTCCTTCCAGAGCCGGTGCACGCCCGCGCTCATCAGGTCGTTCATCAGGTCATAGCGTCCCGCCACCCGGTCGAAAACGCCTCGCACGAGGGAGGGCTTTTCCGAGGGATCGACATTCCGGAACCCAAAGCTGACCCTATTAGTCAAAGAAGGCGTTTCGCTCATCGCATGGTGCTTAGAGCAAAACAGAGAGGGAGGTAAGCGGCCCCTAAAGCCCGTCGAACAGCGCGGTGGAGAGATACCGTTCCGCAAAGCTCGGGATGATGGCGACGATCAGCTTGCCGGCGTACTCGTCCCGCGCCGCCACCTGAAACGCCGCCGCCAGGGCCGCGCCGGAGGAGATGCCCACGGGGATGCCGTCCGTCTTGGCCACGCGCCGAGCCATCTCGAAGCTCTCGTCATTGGAGACCTGCACCACCTCGTCGATCACGCCGCGGTCCAGGATGCCCGGCACAAAGCCTGCGCCAATGCCCTGGATCTTGTGCGGTCCCGGCGCGCCGCCGGAGAGCACGGGGGAGGCCTCGGGCTCAATGGCGAACATCTTCACCGACGGTTTGCGCGCCTTCAACACCTCGCCGACGCCGGAGATGGTGCCGCCGGTGCCGACGCCAGAGATCACCGCATCCACCCGCCCCTCGGTGTCGTTCCAGATCTCCTCAGCGGTGGAGACGCGGTGGACGGCGGGATTGGCGGGATTCTCAAACTGTTGCGGCATGATCGCGCCGGGGATTTCAGCGATGATCTCCTGCGCCCGCGCCACGGCGCCGCGCATGCCCTTCTCGGCCGGGGTCAGCTCCAGCTTGGCGCCCAGCAGCAACAGCATCTTGCGCCGCTCCATCGACATGCTCTCCGGCATCACCAGGATCAGCTTGTAGCCCTTGGCCGCCGCCACGAACGCCAGGGCGATGCCGGTGTTGCCGGAGGTGGGCTCGACGATGGTCGTCCCTTCCTTAATCAGCCCCTTCAGCTCCAGGGCTTCGATCATGGCGGCGCCGATGCGGTCCTTGACGCTGTTGATTGGGTTGAAGAATTCCAGCTTGGCCACCACTTCGCCCTTCGGCTGCAGCTCGGCGGTGAGGCGGGGCAGGCGCACCAGCGGCGTGTCGCCAATGGTGTCGACAATGGAGTCGTAGATCTTGCCCCGGCCTTTGCGGGCGTAGTGGTGGGCGTCATAAGCTTTGAGCGTTGAGGCGTCGTCAGGCATGGGAGGCTTCTCTGAGGGCGGTCGGCGGCCTTTTCAAAGGCAGAATAGAACCTTGCGGCGCGCCTGTCTCGCCCCTCGAACAGTCTATTCCGCCGCCATTGCCTGCGCAGCTTGGGCGGAAAGCAGCGGCTCGATGATCTCGGCCGCGAGCCACCGCACGACGGGCGCGGCCACCCCATCGCCGATCACGTGCAACGCCTTGGTGGAGCCGGCGGGCAGGCGGTAGTCGTCGGGCAGGCCCATCAGCCGGGCGCCTTCGCGGGGAGTGAGCGGGCGGGTGCGCGCCTCGCCGCCCTTCACCACCACGATAAATTGGCGGGAGGACCCGCCGCCCGGGGTGCGCAGACATCCGGCCAACCCGTCGAAGCGCACCTCGGCGCGCTGGACCTTGTGACCGGTCTCAATCCTCGTGCGGCGGTAGATCGCCCCGACGGCCTGGCCCACGTCCTTCATCGCGGCGAGCTTGGCCAGGTGCAGAGGCGAGGGCAGGACGAGCAGAGCGGCGGTCTTTTCAGGCGAATGCCACGAGACCCGATCGTCCGGCTCCAGCACGCTGGCGAGGTCGGCATTGCGGGCGGGCGGCGTGGGCGCGCTCCACCATATCCAGCGCGCTTTCAGCTCGTCCGGCAGCCGGCTGAAGGCGCTGGTCACGCGGACGCCGTGCAGGACGGGGTTCGGACGGCCCGGCGGCGCATCGGCCCGCGTGGCGATCACGAACATGCGGGGGCGGGACTGCGGCGTGAACCAGGCGGCGTCGGCCTCCAGCGCGCCGAAGCGGTAGCCTTCACCCGCCAGCGCGCCGCAGAGGGCGGTGAAATCCTCGCCGCCGTGGGAGTTCAGGAGGCCGACCACGTTCTCGATCACCACGGCGCGGGGGGCGCGGCTTTCGCGGCCGAGGGCCTGCACCACGCGCCAGAACCCCCAGAACGCCGAGGACCGTGCGCCGGAAAGCCCCGCCCGATTGCCGGCGAGGCTGACGTCCTGGCAGGGCGAGGACGCCCAGGCCAGATCGGCAACGCCGGGAAGCTGATTGGCCCGCACACCCCAGACGTCGCCTACGAGGAGATCGCCGCCGCCCCAGTTCGCCCGATAGGTCTCCGCCTTCACCGCATCGAAATCGTTGGCGAACAGGCAGCGCCACCCCTCGCCCAGCCCCGCGCGCGCCATGCCGCCGCCGGCGAAGAATTCGTAGAAGGTGAAGGGCGCGCTCACGCGGTGAGGCTAGGATGATTTGGGCGGGGAGTGAAGGCGGCTAACCAAGGCGGCCAACGTGATCAGTCGGCTTAGGTCTGATAAGGTGTCGTCCTGAATCAAGATGACTTGGGAGGGGAAATGTCTCTCATTCTCACATGGTTGAAATTGAGCATCCTGATGACCGCACTAGTGCTGGCGGTCATCTTCTTCTGCATGTCTCAACAGCAAGGCCTCCACGCCCCGAATTGGGATGAACTCTGGCTTGCTTTGCCTCTACTCCTCAAAATATCGCCAATCGGCTTGGTTGGGTTCTTTCTAGGGCAGTGGTTTATTCACGCCACGAATGATAATGACACCGAATAGATCAAGCATCGGGCGATCTCAGACAAGCCTGTGTGTAGCGGGTCCAAGCCGCCCCGATCAGCGCGCTAGTGCTGGCTCTCCGGCGTTGTCACTCTCAGCCCGTCCAGCGCGTCCGTCACCTTGATCTGGCACGACAGGCGGGAGTTGGGCTCGACGCCCTCGGCGAAGTCGAGCATGGATTCCTCCATGGCCGAGGCGGTCCCCACCTTGTCCACCCACGCCGCATCCACGTAAACGTGGCAGGTGGCGCAGGCGCAGGCGCCGCCGCAGTCCGCGTCGATGCCGGGCACATTGTGCTTGATGGCGCCTTCCATGACTGTGAGGCCGGCCTTGACCTCGGTGGGGCGTTCGGTTCCGGCGTGGTCGATGTAGATGATGGTGGGCATGATGTCCGTATCTTCCGTCGCGGATCAGGCCGCGACCTCCTTCATGGATACCGACATATCGCGAAGTTTGTCCGTCGCAACGGGTTTCCTTGACGCAATCAGCTGGCGGCCCGCCATGAACTCCGGCGGCGCATTGACGGCCTCCACCGCCTGCACCTTGTGGTCAGCGGTGAGGTGGAAGACGGCGAAGCGAGCGGCGTCTGGGATGGCCGCAGGATCGCCCCGGATCACGATCTGCGTGGCGTCATAAGACAAGCCGGCGATCTGCAGCTTCAGATCGTACTGATCCGACCAGAACCAGGGCACCTCGTGGGGCGGGGGGCTGCGGCCGGTGATGTGGGCGGCGGCCTGCTTGGCCTGCTCCAGGGCGTTGGGCACGCTCTCCAGGTGGCCGATGCGGTCATAGTGCGGCAGGGGCCGCCGGCTGCAGTCGCCGATGGCGTAGACGGCGGGGTCTGAGGTCTGGGCGGCGAGATCGACCAGGATGCCGTTCTCGCATTCCAACCCAGAGTCCTTGGCCAGTTCGTCGTTCGCGACCGCACCGACGCCCACCAGCACTGAATCCGCCTCAATTAGCCGTCCATCCGACAGCCGCAAGCCGACGGCATGGCCGCCATCACCTTCGATGGCGTCAACACCGGCGCCGAGCTCGAACCCCACGCCCTTTTGCCGGTGATAGTCCTGGAAGAAGGTCGACAGCTCTTGGCAGGCCACCCGCGCCAGCACTCGCGATTCCTTCTCGATCACCACCGCCTCGGCGCCCAGCGCGCGGGCTGAAGCCGCCGCTTCTAGTCCGATGTAGCCGCCGCCGATCACCGCCAGTCGCTTTCCGGGCGCGGAAAGGGCCGCTTTGAGCTTGTCCGCGTCTGCGGCGGTGCGAAGCTCCAACACGCCGTCGAGTGCGATCCCCGGCAGGGAGATGCGGCGCGCCCGCCGCCCGGTGGCGAGAATCAGGGTGTCGTACTGGATGGTTTCGCCGCCAATCAGCCGCACGGCCTTGGCGGTCCGGTCCAGGCTCTCCACCCGCGTATTGAGCCGAAGAGCGATGTTGTTCTCGGCATAGAAGCTGCTGGGCCGCAGCATGAGAGATTCAGGGGTCGCGTCGCCCTTCAGCCAAGCCTTAGAGAGGGGTGGGCGCTGATAGGGGGCGATAGGCTCCTCGCCGATAATGGTGATCGGGCCCTCGAACCCGTATTGGCGCAGGAACGCGGCGACCGAGCCCCCTGCATGGCCCGCGCCGACGATGACGATGTGGCGCCGCAGGTCGCTCAACTCGTCCCTCCCAAGCAGACGGCTGCAGCCCCACCGTCGCAGCGCACAAAAGAGGCGCGCTTGATGCGCCGCTTAGCGCATGGGAAACGCTGTGACCATGACCTTTGAACGGTGGTTCGACACGGCGGAGGCGCTGGCGGCTTTTGGCGGCGAGATCGCAGCGCGCCTGCGGCCAGGAGACGCGGTTTGCTTGTCGGGACCCCTCGGCGCCGGCAAATCCACCTTGGCGCGAGGGCTGATCCGCGCCTTGACCTCCCCGGAAGAGGAGGTCCCCAGCCCGACCTTCACCCTGGTGCAGCTCTACGCCGGGCGGGATTTCCCGGTGGCTCATTTCGACCTTTATCGCCTGAAGTCGGCGGGGGAAGCCTATGAGCTCGGCCTCGACGAGGCTTTGGACACAGGCGCGGTGGTCATCGAATGGCCGCAACGCCTAGGGGATGCGCTGCCGCCCGACCGGCTCGATATAGAGATCACTCTGCCCGCCGAGGGCGAGGCGGGCGGACGCTGCGCGCAGGGGGCGGGCTATGGCGCCTGGAAGGAACGGGACGGGTTTTGACCAAGGTCGATGAGCGCGAGGCGCTGAGGGTCTCCTTTCTGGGTCGCGCCGGACTCGCAGACGCCCGCCGCGAGGTCTTGGGCGGCGACGCCTCCACGCGGGCTTATGAGCGGCTTTATTTGAAGGACGGCTCGACCCGCATCCTCATGGACCAGGCGCCGCGGCTGGAAAGCCCGCCCTGTCCGCCTGAAGCGACGCCTGGGGAGCGGATGGCGCTCGGCTTCAACGCCGCTTACCGGCTTGCGGCTGGCCGGATTGACGCCTTCGTCGCTTGCGCGGCCTATTTGCGCGGGCGGGGGCTTTCGGCGCCAGAGGTGATCGCCGCAGACGACGGCGCGGGACTGGCGTTGCTAGAGGACCTCGGCGACGATCTCTACGCCCGCGCCCTCCAGACCGGCGTAGACGAAGGCCTGCTCTACGACGTCGCCATCGACGCTTTGATCGAACTGCACGCCAAAGCGCCGCCCGAGGTGCTGCACGACGGCGCCGCCACCTGGCCGCTCCTGGTCTACGATGATCTGGCGCTGAGGATGGGAGGCGACCTGTTCGTGGAATGGCTGCCGAAGCTCCGACCAGCCCTGACGTTCGGCGCTGAGGCGGTGGCGGCTTGGGAGGCGGTGTGGGCGCCGATACGGGCGCGGGGCGAAGCGGGCGCACGGGTGTTCTGCCACCGCGACTATCACGCCGAGAACCTGCTCTGGCTGCCGGCGCGGGACGGCGTTCAGCGGATTGGGCTGATCGATTTCCAGGACGCGGTGCTCGCCCACCCGGCCTGGGACCTTTCCATGCTGCTGCACGACGCGCGGCGCGACATCGCCCCGGCCTTGGCTGAGCGATCCATGAAGCGCTACCTTGCCGCCCACCCGACCCTCGATCGCGACGCCTTCCTGGCCGATTTCCGCGCGCTCGGCGCGCTGAACACTTGCCGCATCATCGGCATCTTCGCTCGCCTGGTCACCCGCGATGGCAAGCCGAAGTACGAGTCGATGTTGCCGCGCCTGTGGGCCTACCTGCAGCCGATGCTGGCCGCGCCGGACCTGGCGCCCCTGACCGCCTGGATGGACCGCTACGTCCCGCCGGACACCCGCGCATGAGCGCCGTTCCCAAGATCGCCATGGTGCTGGCGGCGGGGCTCGGCACGCGGATGCGCCCCCTGACCGACGATCGGCCAAAAGCCCTCGTGGAAGTTGGCGGCAAGGCTTTGATCGACCACATGCTGGACCGGCTGGCGGACGCGGGCGTGGAGCGGGCGGTGGTGAACGTCCACGCCTTCGCCGAACGGCTGATCGCGTACCTGCAGGGTTATCGCCGCCTGGACATCGCCATTTCAGACGAGCGCGCTCACCCCGCGCCGCTGGAGACCGGCGGCGGCGTCAAGTTCGCCTACGCCTTCCTGCCGAAAACCCCTATTCTGGTCGCCAATATCGACAGCGTCTGGATCGAGGACGGGGAGCCGCCGTCGAACGCGATCCGCGACCTTTGCGCCGGCTTCAATCCCGCCCACATGGACGCCCGGCTCATGCTGGCGCGGATGGACCGGACCACAGGCTTCGACGGCGCGGGGGATTTCACGATGGGCAGCCAAGGCCGTCTGACACCTCGTCGGGTCACCGGCGCGCCCACAGCGCCTTTGAACTACATGGGCGTCCATATCTGCGATCCTCGCCCGATCTACGCGGCGAACAAAACCGAGTTCGGCCTCTTTCCCTTCTGGGCCGATTGGGCCGCCGCCGGGCGCTTGCACGGCTTAGTGATGGAGGGCGACTGGATGCACGTGGGCGACCCCGCCGCCCGCGATGTGGCGGAACTTCGGCTGCGGAAGGCCGCTGCGCCGTGAGCGTCATAGATCGGTCCATCTTCGCAGGGGAGGGCCCCCGCTGGTTCACCATTCAGCCGCATCGATCGTTTTTGGAGGACTTAGCTGCGACGCTCTATGCCGCCTTAACCGCCGCTGACGGGCCGGAATCTCTCGCCGACGCGGTGGTGCTTACCCCCACCCGCCGAGGCGCGCGATCCTTGGCCGAAGCCTTCCTGAAGGCAAGCGGCGGGGGCGCGCTGCTGTTGCCGCAAATCCTGGCGCTGGGCGATCTCGACGAAGGCGAGCCGCCGTTCGAGCCGGGCGACTTGGCCCTCGACCTCCCCCCCGCCATCACCCAGAGCCAGCGTAGGTTCGAGCTGGCGCGCCTGGTCTCCGACCACGCCCATCTGTTCGAGCGGAGCCTGGACGCCGTCTCCGCCCTCGAACTCGGCGAGGCTTTGGGCGCCTTCCTAGATTCAGTGCAGATCGAGGAGATCGATCCGACCGGCAAGCTCGATGGCCTGGTGGACGAGGATATGGCCGCTCACTGGAAGCGGTCCGCCGACGTGCTGCGCCTCGCCGTCGACGTGTGGCCGAGGCGGCTGCGTGACCTTGGCCTGCTCGACGTGAACCAGCGGCGCACCGCACTGCTGCGCACCCTCGCAGCCCAGTGGAGCGTAAACCCGCCGGACCGCCCGCTGATCGCCGCCGGCTCCACCGGCACGGCCCCCGCCACCGCCGACCTTCTGGCCGTGATCGCCCGCGCGCCCAAAGGCGCCGTGGTGCTGCCGGGCCTGGACCTCGATCTGGCGCAGGACGCGTGGGACCAGGTGGGCGAAGCGCATCCGCAGGGGGCGATGAAGCGCCTGTTGGAGCGCGCGGGGTTGGACCGGGCGGCGGTGCAGGTCTGGCCCTCTGATGAAACCGCCCTGGCGAAACTGAAAGGCCGCTCCCGCCGCCGGGTGATCAATGAAGCGCTTCGTCCGCCCGACGCCACTGGCGACTGGCTGCGCGTGATCGGCGATCTTCAGGCGGAGGGAGCCGCCCGCGTCGATCCCATCGCCGAGGGATTGGACGGCCTATCCGCCGTCAATGCGCGGAACGAGGAGGAGGCCGCGACGCTGGCGGCTCTCCTGCTCCGCGAAACCCTGGAGCGTCCCGGCGAAACCGCCGCCCTGATCACGCCGGACCAGGCCATGGCTCGCCACGTCTCCGCCCGGCTGGCGCGCTGGGGCGTGGAGGCGGATAGCTCGGCGGGCCGTCCCCTCGCCAACTATCCCGCCGGCGTGCTGATGGCCCTCGTCGCCCGCGCCGCCACGGGCGTCCTCGATCCGGCGACAATGCTGGCAATCCTGAAGCATCCGCTGGTGCGGCTCGGCGTGGATGAGTTGACATTGGCGGCCGGTCGGAGCGCCCTGGAGCGTTACGGCTTTCGCGGCCCCAAGCCCCGCGACTGGGCGGCGGTGGCGCGGCGGCTGGACGAGGCTCGCCGGCGCGCCGAGACGGCGGAAACACCTTCGTCTGATCGCCTGGCGAACCTAGACAACGCCTCGCACCTCGCCGAAGCGCTGCAATCCGCCGTCGCCCTCGCCCGCTCGCGCGACGAGGCCGAGGCCTCGAACCAGTCCAAGA
>CAXTHJ010000008.1:0-57975 GCA_964243985.1 uncultured Caulobacteraceae bacterium
TCGCAACGCCGCCGCCAAAAGTCGCCGCGCCCGTCAAGCCGCCCGCCGCGACCACGCCACCGGCCACACCCACTCCGCCGCCGTCAGCGACGCCTGCGGCCGCCCCATTGCCGCCCAACGCGATTTTGGCCCAGGCGCCGATCGCCTCCAGTGGCGATGAGGCGGCCTCCAAACCCGCCGCGCCCAAGGCGGATGCTGCAAAGCCCGCCGCGACGCCGGAGCCGCCCAAGCCTCCCCCCGAACCGCTGAAGCGGCCCCGCTACAACGCCGCCATCTTGCAGGGCGTGGACAAGATCACCGCCGAGACCCTTCGCTTCGAGGCCAAGGTGGGCGAACCGGTGCGCTACAAGGGTCTGATCCTGACCGTCCGCGCCTGCGAAACCACGGCGACGGACGAGGACATCACCGACGACATCGCTCACCTTGAGGTGCAGTCCCAGCCTGAGGTGCTGCCCGGCCGCGCCGCCGCAGCCCCCCGGCAGGTGTTCAAAGGCTGGATGTTCGCCTCGTCCCCGACGCTGCATCCATTCGAGCATCCGGTCTATGACCTGTGGCTGATCGCCTGCAGGACGGTGGGGACTTAAAGCCGGTCAGGTTCGGCAATCGCTTCAACCGCTTCCGGATCGACGGTGGGCGCCAGGATGCGGCCGAAGACGAGGCTGGACAGCAGGAGCGCCACTGCGCCTGCCGCCACCAATCCGGCGTGAAGGAACCAGAATGAGGTCCCGCCAAGCTTCTCCAACAGCCCGCCCAGCCAGCCCACCATCATGTTGGCGATGAAGAGGTGCAGGTAATAGACCCCGATCATCACCCCGCCCACCGCCCTCGGCGAAGCGCGGGAAAAAAGGGCGAGGCCGACCGGGAAGACGTTGGCGAAGCCTATGTCGTTGATGATGTGGAAGGCGAAGGCCCAGCCGATCCCCACCTTGTGTCCCGTCAACGCCTCCTGGGCGCTAGCCAGGGCCAAAGCCAGGGGCGCGAAGGCGGAGATCGCGGCGCCGATCACCACCTTGTTGATCTCCGACGGCTCGCGCCGCCGCGTCGCCCACCAGCGCCAGAAGCTCAGGGACAGGAGCATCATCGCCGTGGAGATGAAGGCGTCCAGCGAGACGAGCCAGGTGACGGGCAAGAACTGGCCGAAGAACACCAGGTTGTAGTGGGCGTCGCCCCACACCAGGTAGGCGTTGAAAATCTCCTGATTGCCTAGAGCCGAGATCGCCAGGACGGGAAGCAGGGCGACGAGGACGAGGATGGTCTTGCCCTCGCCCTTCGCCAGCTTCGCCTTTGGAGTCTTCGCGGCTCGACCAAGCTTGACGTCGGCGGGCAGCCAGCGGCGGCCGGAGAGATAGACGGCTAGGCCGAGCAACATGCCGACCCCGGCGGCCCCAAAGCCCCAATGCCAGGCGATCTTCTGACCGAGGGTGCCGCAGACCAGGGGCGAGACGATCACGGCGGTACTGATGCCGATATAATAGATCTGGAAGGCGTCGGCGCGGCGAAGATCACCCGGCGCGTAAAGCTCGCCCACTTGGCTGGCGATATTGCCCTTGAAACAGCCGACGCCGACGAGGAGGCAGGCCAAGGCGAGAAGGAACGACGCCTCGAACGCCATCAGGAAGTGGCCCAACGCCATCAGGATCGCGCCGAGGGTGATGGTAGAGGTGCGCCCAAGGACGCGGTCGGCGATGAAACCGCCGGCGATCGGCGTCAGGTAAACCCCGCCCGCGTAAAGCCCGAAGATCGCCGAGGCCAGGGCGGCGGGCGAAAGGGGACCATAAACATGCTCGATCCCGGCCCGAAACGCCCCAAACCCCGTCACATGTTCTACATGGCCTGGAAGCAGCAGCTTCTGGCCCATGTAGAGCACCAAAAGCGCCTGCATCCCGTAGTAGGAGAACCGCTCCCAAGCCTCAGCGAACACCAGATAGCCGAGACCGCGGGGGTGGCCGAAGAAGCCTCTCACGCGCGGCGCTTTGACCAGAACCGTATCTGTCGCCATGAGACCTCCAAGGATCGCCAGCACGCAGCATCGCGGTTGAACGGCGGATGCGCAATTACTTGGCTTGCAGACAATAAAAATGCGTCCCGACCATCGCCTGAAGATTGCGGCTTTTCGCAAGTCCGTGCATCGTGTAGAGCCACGCCGCTAAAGGCTCTAAGGACTCAGGACGACGATAATGCCCACGGGTACGGTAAAATGGTTCAACCCCACCAAGGGGTTCGGGTTTATTGAGCCCGAGGATGGCGGCGCGGATATTTTCGTCCACATCTCAGCGGTCGAACAGGCGGGGCTTTCAGCCCTGCAGGACGGCCAAAAGGTCAGCTACGAGCGCGAAGCGGATCGCACCGGCAAGTATAGCGCCAGCGCGCTGGAAGTGCTCGGCGGCGGCGAGGCGCCCGCACCCCGCGCCCCGCGCCCGCCTCCGGGCGGCGGCGGCGGCGGCGGTTTCCGTCCCCGCGACGACGGCGGCTCGCGCGAGACCCAAGGGTCCGGCGAAGGCGTAGTCAAGTGGTTCAACCAGACCAAGGGCTTCGGCTTCATCGTCCCCAACGACGGCGGCGAGGACCTGTTCGTCCATATTTCCGCTGTGGAGGCCGCCGGCCTTCGCGGGTTGGATGAAGGGCAGACGGTCGGCTACGACCTGGAGCTTGACCGTCGCAAGGGCAAGACCTCGGCCGTAAACCTCCGCGTCTCGGGCGGCGGTGGCGGCGGCGGCGGCGCCCCGCGCGGACGCCCCCAGAGCCGCTGGTAGCCAACACGCGTGGTGGTCGGTAGACGCCCGCCCCTTGTGCAGACGTCTAAGCTTTTAAGCTGATCGATAGGGTGATGAGGCGCGCCTCGCCAGGCGCGACCTTGAACACGCCTGGCTTTTCGCGGAAATCCCCGTGGAACCCTTGCGGGTCCGCGATCCCGTGCCAGGGTTCGATGCAGATGTACGGCGCGCCCGGCTTGGTCCAGACGCCGAGATAGGGCGTATCTGGGAATGCGAAATCCAGCCTTGGGCCTGATGGGGCGCCATAGATCACGCTTCCGCTTTTGAGCTGGTCGAAGATGATCGCATCATCCTCGAAGAGCGAATCCTTCAGCGTCAGGTGACTGCCGTCGACCGGCGTCGGATAGGTCTGAGGCACGACCACGCCTTCAGCATCGATGCGCCGGATCGGGGCGGGCTCATCCTGCGGAAAGGTCAAGCCATGGTCCCCGCGGGCTTCGCCGTAGGGCAGGGGCCAACGGAGCGCAGGGTGGAAGCCGAAGCTGGCCGGCATGGACGCCTCGCCATGATTTTGCACCGAAGCGGTGACGCTCAGCGCCGCACCGTCCACCGCGAAGGTCAGGTCGAGCGCGAACTCGAAAGGATAAACGGCCCGCGTCTCGTTGCTGGCGGAGAGGCGGAAGGTGGCGGACGTGGGTGTTTGCGCCACGACCTGGAACAAGCTGTGCCGGGCGAAGCCGTGCTTGGGCATGGGGTAGACCGTCCCGCCCAGCCGATAGCGGCCCTCCACCAACATGCCGACGATGGGAAAGAGGATGGGCGCCCGCCCGGTCCAGATCGCGGGATCTCCGTCCCAGAGTAGGTCGCGATCATCGCCGTCGCGGAGCGCATGAAGCTGAGCCCCCAGCGGGTTGATCTCGGCGCTGAAGCCGTCGGACTTGATGGAGACGATCGTTCGATCATCGCTCATGAGGTCTGCTCTCAGGTTCGGAGGCGATAGCCGGTCTTGAACACCCACCAGATGCCGCCGAGGCAGGCGAGCATGAACAGCAGTGTCATGCCAAGGCTGATCGCGACCCCAACGTCTGAAACCCCGTAGAAGCTCCAACGGAATCCCGAAACCAGATAGACCACCGGGTTGAAGAGGGTGATCTTGCGCCAGATCGGCGGCAACATGCTTATGGAATAGAAGCTGCCGCCCAGGAACGTCAGGGGCGTGATGATCAGGATCGGTACGATCTGCAGCTTCTCGAAGCCGTCGGCCCATACCCCAATGATGAAACCGAACAGACTGAAGCTGACGGCGGTCAAGACAAGGAAGGCCGCCATCCAGAACGGGTGCATGATGTTAAACGGCACGAACAGGCGCGCGGTGATCAGGATGATGCCGCCGAGGAGGATAGACTTGGTGGCCGCCGCCCCCACATAACCGATCACCGCCTCGATCCAGGAGACCGGCGCGGAGAGAAGCTCGTAAATCGTGCCGGCCCATTTTGGCATGTAGATGCCGAAGGAGGCGTTCGACAGGCTCTCGGTCAGCACGCTCAGCATCATCAGCCCCGGCACGATGAAGGCGCCGTAGCTGATCCCGTTGATGGCGGCCATGTGCGAGCCGATGGCCGAGCCGAACACCACAAAATAGAGCGAGGTCGAGATCACCGGCGCCAGAATGCTTTGCATCAGGGTGCGAAACCAGCGGGACAGTTCAAACCAATAGATGGCGCGGATGGCGTAGAGATTCATGATCGCCCCCTTATTTCGCGCTGACGAGGCTGACGAAGATGTCTTCGAGGGAGCTCTGCTTGGTCTGCAAGTCCTTGAAGTCCACCCCCGAGGCGGCCAGCTGACGCATCAGGCCAACGATGCCCGTGCCTTCGTGCCGGGCGTCGAAGGTGTAGGTGATCTCCGTCCCGTCCGCCGAGAGCGCCAGGTCGAACGCGGCCAGTTCGGGCGGGATCGCCGACAATGGATGCTGGAGCTGCAGCCTCAGTTCCTTCTTCCCGAGTTTCTCCATCAAAACCGCCTTGTCCTCCACCAGGATGATCTCGCCCTTGGAGATCACGCCGATGCGGTCGGCCAACTCTTCCGCCTCGTCGATGTAGTGAGTGGTGAGGATGATGGTGACGCCGTCATCGCGGAGTTTTCGCACCATGGCCCACATGTCGCGGCGTAGCTCCACATCCACGCCGGCGGTGGGTTCGTCCAGGAAGAGGATGCGCGGCTGGTGCGAGAGGGCCTTGGCGATCATCACCCGGCGCTTCATGCCGCCGGAGAGCGCCATGATCTTGCTGTCCTTCTTATCCCAGAGGGACAGATCTTTCAGCATCTGTTCGAGATAGGCCTTGTCCGGCGCCTTGCCGAAAAGACCGCGGCTGAAGTTCACCGTGGTCCAGACAGTCTCAAAAGCGTCGGTGCTCAGTTCCTGCGGCACGAGGCCGATCTTGGAGCGGGCGGCGCGGTAATCTGCGGCGATGTCGTGTCCGTCGGCGGTCACCTTGCCGCCGGTTGCGTTGACGATGCCGCAGACGATGGAGATGAGGGTGGTCTTGCCGGCGCCATTAGGACCGAGGAGGGCGAATATCTCCCCCGGCCGGATGTCGAGGTCCACGGATTTGAGGGCCTGGAATCCCGACTTGTAGGTCTTGGTCAGGCCGGCAATGGAGATGATCGACGCCAAGAAGATATCCGTTTTGGAGAGGATAGAGCCGCGGTTTACGGCGACGCTTCGAGAGCTCGGATATCTGCACGATCGCAAGCAAAAGCAAGGGTCGCAAAGCAAGGGCGGCGGCCCGAAGACCGCCGCCCCGTAGAGCTAATTGGAGCGTTTGGCTCCGGATGACTTTACGCTGGCTTAGATCGCCCGACGACGGAAGATCATGTGGTAGACCACCAGCACGACGATGGCGCCGATCACGGCCACGACGAGGCTGTAGAGGTTCAGGCCCGATACGCCCGAGGCGCCGAACATGTTGAACAGGAAGCCGCCGACGAAGGCGCCGACCACGCCCAGAACGATGTCGAGGACCAGGCCTTCGCCGGTCCGATTGACGATCTTGCTGCCGATGAAGCCGGCGATGAGCCCGAGAACGAGCCAGGCGATAATAGACATGTTGATCTCCGCATAATCCAAAACCGGCCCTGTGTCGGTTCGTGGGTAAAGAAAGGATCAGTTAAGGTTCGGTTCCATCAAGCTAGGCCGAACGCCACTGGACGAGCTCAATCTCAGTCTCGCTTCCCATTTGCGTCATGGCCCCGAGCCGGAAGGCCTAGTCACAATAGGGGCTCAAAAACACGACGCACAAGACGACCTGCCCTTCGCAAGGGGCATCTTGACAGCCGTTCCAGAACAAAGCATGAATAAAGAACATTTAGGGTACAAATTGGAGATTGTAGATGGCTCGTTTAGCCCGTGACTCGATGGCGCTTGCATCTGTGGCGAGCTTCGTTTGGATGGTCTGCATGGCGACCCATTTCACGGGTTGAGATTCGTAAGTGGGGGAGCGGTGTGGCGGACGCGGGCGGCATCGCAACAGCTGAGACCTTCGTTCATCTGCGGGTGCGTTCGGCCTATTCCCTGCTGGAAGGCGCGATCAAGACCGTCGACATCGCCGCCCTGGCGCTAAAGGACGGCGCGCCGGCGGTGGCGCTGACAGACCGGGCCAACCTCTTCGGCGCTCTTGAATTCTCCCAAGCCGCCAAGGATGCCGGGATTCAGCCGATCATCGGGTGCGCCCTGCCGGTGTCGGGGCTGGGAGAGGGACGATCGGAGCGCTGGGCGCGGGCGCCGACGGTCGTGCTTCTGGCTCAGAACGAGGTCGGCTGGGGCCATTTGATGGCTCTGTCCTCCGCCGCCTATCTGGACGGCGAGGAGAATGAGCCGACCGTGCCGTGGGCGCGGGTGGCGGCGCTATCGGAGGGGTTGATCCTTCTCTCCGGCGGGCCGGACGGGCCAGTCAATCCCCTGTTCGTCAACGGCAGGCCGGAGGAGGCGAACGCGGCGCTGCGAACCATGACGGCGGTGTTTGGGGACCGCTTCTATGTGGAGCTGCAGCGGCACGGTTTGGCGGAGGAATCCGCCGCAGAGTCAGGGCTGGTGGCTTTCGCCTACGCCAATGATGCGCCTTTGGTCGCCACCAACGACGTCTATTTCCCGGATGCGGGAATGCACAAGGCGCACGAGGCGCTGCTCTGCATCTCTGATGGCGCTTTTCTCAGTCAGGACGACCGGCGGCGGGTGACGGCGGATCACTGTTTCCGCTCACCCCAAGCGATGCGCGAGGTGTTCGCCGACCTGCCCGAAGCTTGCGACAACACCATTGATATCGCCCGCCGCTGCGCCTTCATGGTCAAGAAGCGCGACCCCATCCTGCCGAGTTTTCCCACCAGCGCGGGCCGAACCGAGGGCGAGGAGCTGGCTTATCAAGCGCGCGAAGGCTTGCGTCGGTTGCTGACGCTGAACCCCCATGCCGTGCCCGAGAGCGAATACTGGACGCGCCTGGAGCGTGAGATCGGCGTGATCCAGTCCATGGGCTTTCCCGGCTATTTCCTGATCTGCTCCGACTTCATCCGCTGGGCGAAAAATCAGGATATCCCTGTAGGACCGGGGCGGGGCTCCGGCGCCAGTTCCTTGGTCGCTTGGGCGCTGTCGATCACAGGACTGGATCCGCTGCGTTACGGCCTCCTGTTCGAGCGTTTCTTGAATCCCGAACGGGTGTCCATGCCCGACTTCGACATCGACTTCTGCCAGGATCGGCGGGACGAAGTGATCGGCTATGTGCAGAAAAAGTATGGCGCGGATCGGGTGGCGCAGATCATCACCTTCGGCACGCTGCAGGCGCGGGCCGTGCTGCGCGACGTGGGGCGCGTCATGCAGTTGCCTCTCGGCCTCGTAGACCGGCTGGCCAAGATGGTGCCCAACAATCCCGCGGCGCCCGTGACGCTGGCCAAGGCGATCGAGATCGAACCCCGATTGCAGCAGGCCAAGCGGGAGGACGCCTCAGTGGCGGCGGTCTTGGAGACGGCGCTTCGGCTTGAGGGGCTTTATCGCAACGCCTCCACCCACGCGGCGGGGGTGGTGATCGGCGACCGCGCCCTGACCGAGCTGGTGCCCCTCTACCGCGATCCGCGCTCCGACATTCCCGCCACCCAATACAATATGAAGTGGGTCGAGAGCGCGGGCCTGGTGAAATTCGACTTCCTCGGCCTGAAGACCTTGACGGTGATCAGCCGCGCCATCCGGCATCTGCGCAAGCGGGGCGCGGGCTTCGATCTCGAGACGCTGCCGGTGGATGACAAGGCCAGTTACGAGCTGATGTCGTCATCCCACACGGTCGGGGTGTTCCAGTTGGAAAGCCAGGGCATGCGCGACATCCTGCGCCAACTTCAGCCGGCGTCGCTGGAGGAGGTCACCGCCCTGATCTCCCTTTATCGGCCGGGCCCGATGGACAGCATTCCGGAGTACGTGGACTGCAAGATGGGGCGGCGGCCCGTGGATATCGCCCATCCTCTGCTGGAGCCGGTGCTGAAGGATTCCTACGGCGTCATCGTCTATCAGGAACAGGTGATGCAGATCGCCCAGATCCTGGCGGGCTACAGCCTTGGCGAAGCGGATCTCCTGCGCCGGGCCATGGGTAAGAAGAAGAAGGAGGAGATGGATCAGCAGCGGGCGCGCTTCCTATCCGGCGCCAAGGAACGGGGTCTTGCCGAGCAGACGGCGACATCCCTGTTCGATCGGATGGAGAAGTTCGCCGGCTATGGTTTCAACAAGGGGCACGCCGCGCCCTACGCCCTGATCGCCTATCAAACGGCGTGGCTGAAGGCCAATGCGCCGGTGGAGTTCTTCGCCGCCTCCATGAGCCTCGACATCTCCAACACCGACAAGCTGGCCATCTTCGCCCAGGACGCTCGCCGGTTCAAAGTGACCGTGCGGCCGCCAGACGTGAATCGCTCCTCGGCCGACTTCGAGGTAGAGGATGGGGCGGTGCTCTACGCCCTCGGCGCCATCCGCAACGTGGGTGAACAGGCCATGCAGCACGTGGCCGAGGTGCGGCGCGCGGGCGGCGCCTTCCAGGACCTGTTCGATTTCCTGGAGCGGATCGATCCCAGGTTCGTCAACAAGCGGGCGCTGGAGAATTTGGCGAGGGCGGGAGCATTCGATTCCATCCACCCCAACCGCGCCTCCATTGTCGCCGCCGCCGACGTCCTGATCGCCTACGCCCAGACCATGGCGGCGGAGCGCGTGTCCTCGCAAGCCAGTTTTGGCTTCGATAGCGGCGGCGCCACGCGGCCTCGGTTACCGTCCGTGGAGCCCTGGACTGGACCGGTGCAGCTGGACGAGGAGCTGGCGGCGGTGGGCTTTTATCTCACCGGCCATCCTCTGGAGGATATGGTGGAGGTGCTGCGCCGCCGTCGTGTTTGCCTGTTCATAGAAGCCGTGCAGCGGGCCGAGGCCGGCGATGAGGCTTTGCGCATGGCGGGCGTGGTGCGGCGGCGGCAGGAGCGGGCTTCGCAGTCGGGAGAGAAGTTCGCCTTCGTCTCCCTCTCGGATCCTACCGGGGAATACGAGGTGCTGTTTCCGCCCGAGGCTCTGCGGCGCTGTCGCGACGTACTAGAGCCGGGGCAGGCGGTGATGATCAAGGTGCGCGCCAAGGCCAAGGACGGAGAGGTGCGCTTCTTCGGCGACGACGCCGAGCCCGTGGGCAAGGCGGTGGAGACGGACGTTGGCGGTCTTCGAATTCACCTCGCCGGCCCGGACGCCGATTTCACCGCGCTGAAGCGGCGGCTGGAGGCTGGAGGCGCGCAGCGTGGGGGAGAGGTGGCCCTGGTGGCGGCGCTGGAGGGCGCCTGCGAGGTGGAGATGCGCTTGCCGGGCCGCTACATGCTCGATGCGGCCCTTCGCGGCGCCCTGAAAACGGCGCCGGGGGTGCGGTGGCTGGAGGACGTATGATCAGCCGAGGAGCTTGGCCGCCCTCGGCGCGAAGTAGCTGATGACGCCGGCCGCGCCTGCACGTTTGAAGGCGGCGAGGCTTTCCAGGATGGCGCGCTCCTCGTCGATCCAGCCGTTCTTCGCCGCCGCCATGATCATAGCGTACTCGCCCGAGACCTGGAAGGCGAAGGTCGGCAGGGCGAAGGCGTCCACCACCCGGCGCACGATGTCGAGATAAGGCATCCCGGGCTTCACCATCACCATGTCCGCCCCCTCGGCGATGTCGAGGGCGACTTCGCGCAACGCCTCTTCGGTGTTGCCGGGGTCCATCTGATAGGTCCGCTTGTCGCCGGGGTTGGCCACCGAGCCTGAGCCGAGCTTTCCCGAACCGATCGCGTCGCGGTATGGGCCGTAGAAGGCCGAAGCGTATTTGGCGGCGTAGGCCATGATCATCACGTCCTGATGCCCGCCGGCCTCAAGCGCGGCGCGGAGGGCGGCCACGCGGCCGTCCATCATGTCTGAGGGGGCGAGGATGTCGGCGCCGGCGTCGGCCTGCACGATCCCCTGCGCCACCAGCGCCTCCACCGTGGGATCGTTCAGGATGCGGCCGTTCTCGATCAGGCCATCGTGACCGTGGTCGGTGAAGGGGTCCAGCGCCACGTCGCACATGATCCCGACCTCCGGCGCGGCGTCCTTCATGGCTTTGACGGCGCGGCAGACGAGATTGTCGGGATCGACAGCGTTGGTCCCGCGCGCGTCCTTCTTCTCCCCGTCGATGAAGGGGAAGACGGCGATGGCGGGGATCCCGAGCGCTCTGGCCTCCCTGGCGATTGCTGCGACGCGCCCTACTGAATAGCGGGGTGAGCCGGGCATGGAGGCGATGGGGATTTCCGCCTCGGGGCCGTCATGCACCACAAGGGACCAGATCAGGTCAGCGGGCGTCAGCACCGTCTCACGCACCAGTCGCCGGGTCCAGTCGGCTTGGCGAAGCCGCCGCATCCGTAGGGCGGGAAAGGGGGCGAGGGGGGCTTTGCTCATGAGGCGCTCCGGCGGATCAGCGCCTTTCGCCCATCGGCCGCCCCAGCACAAGTTTGAACGCGCCCCAAAGGGATGCCAGCATCAGCCAGCCGATGGCGACCAGAACGGAGACCACGCCCCCGATCATCATCCAGTTGCCCGCTTCTTGCTCGGTCTGATCCCGATACGCGCTGACCAGCCAGCTCGGCAGGGTGAAGCCGCCCCATCGCCATTGGGCCAGCCGCGCCTGAATGAAGCCCATGACGCTGGTCATCTCCAGCCCGCCGCCCACCAGCAGCAGGGCGACGCCGATCACCAACAGCGCAGCGGCGGTCCAGAACACCTGGCCCTGGAACCGATAATGGCTGCGGGTGATCGGGTGACCATCGAGCCTGTGGGCGAAGGCCAGGCCGAGGCTGACCATGGCTGGCAGGCCGATGCCGAACGGCGCGATGAACAAGAGACCGTAGCTTAGAAGCGCCATGCCCTTGTCGAACTGCAGCATGTAGGGGTCATGGGCCGCCTCGCCCTCGAGCCTCCGAGTCCGCGCCATCCGAGCCCCCTCGTCCTGCGGCCCCGCACAGGACCGTTCATTGACAGAGTGGACGCTCGGGGGCAGGTCATCAACCCCGCCCCGGACGCCGCGTGGCTATGGCGCGAACGTGGAGCTTGGCCGGTGGATTTCACCCTTTCTGAGGATCAGGTGGCGATCCAGGATGCGGCGCGGGCTTTCGCGACGGCCGAACTCGCCCCCCACTCCGCCCGCTGGGACGAAGAGAAGCATTTCCCCATCGATGTGATCCGCAAGGCGGCCGGCCTGGGGTTCGCCGGCATCTATGTGCAGGAGGATGTAGGCGGGTCGGCGCTCAGCCGGCTCGACGCCACGATTATCTTCGAGGAGCTGTCGCGGGGGGACGTCTCCACCGCCGCCTTCATCTCCATCCATAATATGGCCAGCTGGATGATCGATCGGTTCGGCTCGGAGGCGCTCAGGAAGAAATATCTACCGCGCCTGACGTCGATGGAGTTGATCGCCTCCTATTGCTTGACCGAGCCGGGATCGGGGTCGGACGCTGCAGCCATGCGGACCACGGCCAGGCGGGATGGCGAAGATTATGTGCTGAACGGGTCGAAAGCCTTCATCTCTGGCGCAGGGGTCAGCGACGTCTACGTGGTGATGGCGCGAACGGGTGCGGACGGGCCCAAAGGCGTCTCGACCTTCGTCGTGGAGGAGGGAACGCAGGGCCTTTCTTTCGGCGCCAACGAGCGGAAGATGGGTTGGAACAGCCAGCCCACGGCCATGGTGCTGTTCGACGACTGCCGCGTACCGGCGGAAAACCGGGTGGGTCAGGAGGGCGACGGCTTCCGCTTCGCTATGATGGGGCTAGACGGCGGACGGTTGAACATCGCCTCCTGTTCGCTCGGCGGCGCGGGGCTCGCGTTGGACACCGCCAAGGCCTACGCCGAGCAGCGCAAGCAGTTCGGCAAGCGGCTGGCCGATTTCCAGGCGCTGCAGTTCAAGCTGGCGGACATGGCGACGGCGCTGGAAGCCGCCCGCCTGATGGTGCGCGCCGCCGCCGACGCCCTGGACAAGCGCGATCCTAGGGCCACCCAGCTTTGCGCCATGGCCAAGCGCTTCGCCACCGATGCTGGTTTCGAAGTGGCCAACCAGGCGCTGCAACTGCACGGCGGCTACGGCTATCTGAAGGACTATCCGTTGGAGCGGATCGTGCGGGATCTGCGGGTGCATCAGATCCTGGAGGGGACCAACGAGATCATGCGGGTGATCACCGCGCGGGAGATGTTCCGGCAATGAGCGCAGCGATCAGCGATGGCGAGATCATCGCCCGCGTCGAGGGCGCCGTCGGCCGCATTACCCTTAACCGGCCCAAGGCGCTGCACGCGTTGAACACCGCCATGTGCGAGGCGATCACCGCCGCCCTGCAAGGCTGGAAGACCGATCCGGCCGTGGCGCTGGTCTTGATCGATCATTCCGGCGAGCGTGGGTTTTGCGCCGGGGGCGATGTCCGCGTGTTGGCCGAGAGCGGCGCGAGGGATGGTGTGGAGGCGCGCCGGTTCTTCCGCCTCGAATATCAGATGAACGCGCTTTTGATGGCCTATCCGAAGCCGATCTGCGCGGTTTTGGACGGGATCGTCATGGGCGGGGGCGTAGGTATTTCCATGCCGTGCCTTTATCGGGTGGCCACCGAGCGGACCACTTTCGCCATGCCGGAGACGGGCATCGGCCTTTTCCCCGATGTGGGCGGTGGCTGGCATCTGCCGCGCCTGCCGGGCGAGGCGGGGATGTGGCTGGCGCTCACCGGCGCGCGGATCAAGGCGGCGGACTGCCTGCTCTTGGGAATCGCCACCGACTATATCCCGAGCGAAACGATCGAGGCGCTGAAGACCGCCGTCATCGCCGATCCCGCCGCCATTGAAACCCTGCTCGCCGAATACGAAGCCGATCCCGGCGAGCCTCTACTGGCTCAGCGTCAGGACGTGATCGACGCCTGTTTCGCCGCGCCGAACGTCGAAGCGATCCTTCAGGCGCTTCGCGAAGACGGCTCGCCCTTCGCCATCGGGGAGCATGATACGCTCCTGAAGAAGTCGCCGCAGGCCCTGAAGGTGGCCTATCGCCAGCTTCGCACGGGCAAGACCCTCCGGTCCTTCACAGACAATATGGCGATGGAATACCGCATCGGCGCCCGCGTGGTCGCCCGCCACGACTTCATAGAAGGGGTGCGCGCCGTGATTGTCGATAAGGATCACGCGCCCCGGTGGTCGCCGCCTCTGCTCGAAGGCGTCACCGACACCATGCTGGAGGAGATTTTCGCGCCTCTGCCGGCGGATGAGGAGTGGACGCCGCTGGCTTGACGCGGCGCGGTGCTGGGCGCCCTATGCGCGCCGGAAAAAGGAAGGCCTACCTATGATGCTTCGTACCGCAGCCGCAGCCGCTGCGCTGACCTTGTTCGCCCTGCCAGCTTTAGCCCAGACGCCCTCGCCGGCCATCTCCGCCGCCGTGGCCGACCCCGCGCGCCCAGCTAAGGACACCGCGCAAGACGCCTCCCGCCATCCGGCGGAACTGGTCGCGTTCGCCAAGGTCAAGCCGGACGATGTGGTGATGGACGTGTGGCCGGGCGGCGGCTACTGGACCCGGATCTTCTCCAAGGTGGTCGGGCCGAAGGGTAAGGTCTATGCCTATGTTCCGGCCGAAATCACCGTCTTCAAGTCCGACCCACTCGGCATCGCCAAAGCGGTCGCCGCCGAGCCGGGGCGCGGCAATGTAGAGGCCATCTCCGACCCCTTGGCCGACCCGCCGCCGCCGACCTTCCACGATGTGGCGGACGTGGTCTGGACCTTCGAAAACTATCACGACATGCACGATAGCTTCATGAAGGGCGCAAATGTGGACGCCTATAACAAGGCGGTGTTCCAGGTGCTGAAGCCCGGCGGCTATTACGTGATTGGGGACCATGCGGCGCCCGCGGGCTCGGGGCTAAAGAATACCGAAGACCTGCACCGCATCGATCCGGCCGAAGTCCGTGCCGAGGTGGAAAAGGCTGGGTTCGTGTTCGACGGCGAAACCAAGGTCCTAGCCAATCCCGCCGATCCGCACACCGCCAAGATCTTCGATCCCGCCATCAAGGGCAGCACCGACCGCTTCGTCTACCGCTTCAAGAAACCCGGAGCCTGATCCATGCGCACCGCCTTCATCGCCGTTGCGGCGAGCCTCCTGACGGTATCAGCCGCCGCCGCTCAGCCGGCATACATCAAGGCGGCGGTGGCAGACCCCGGCCGCCCCGCCGTTGATGTGGCGCGGGACATGGCGAGAAAGCCTGCCGAGGTCATAGCCTTCTCCAAAATCAAGCCTGGCGATACGGTGATCGAGCTCTTGCCCAGCGGCGGCTATTTCACCCGGATCATCTCCAAGGCGGTCGGACCAGGCGGCCATCTGGTGGGCGCGGCGGCGCCTGTCCCCGGCCAGGACAAGGGCGTCAAAGCTATCGCCGCCGATCCGGCCTACGCCAACGTCACGCCGAGCGTCATCACTGCGGCCAATATGGCGGCCTGGCCTAAGGCGGATGTGATGTTCACGGCGCAGAACTATCACGACTTCCACTTGAAGGCCTTCCACGTGCGTATCGCAGCGACGGACAAGGCCCTATTCGACGCCATCAAGCCTGGCGGTTATCTGATCGTGGAGGACCACGTGGCGGCGACCGGTGCGCCGGTCGAAACGGCGGACACCCTGCATCGCATCGATCCCGCCCTGGCCAGGAAGGAATTCGAAGAGGCCGGCTTCGTCTTCGATGGCGAGAGCGACGTCCTGCGGAACCCGGCCGACGATCACACTAAGCTGGTGTTCGACCCCGCCATCCGAGGCAAGACCGACCAGTTCCTGTATCGCTTCAAAAAGCCGGCCTAGTCATGTCCAAGATTGCGTTCATCGGCCTTGGCCACATGGGCGGGGGCATGGCCGCAAACCAGGTCGAGGCGGGGCTCGAGGTGTTAGCCTTCGATCTATCGGTCGACGCCCTCGACAAGGCTGAAGGGCAGGGGTGCAAGGCCGCCCCGTCCGTCGCCGAGGCGGTGCGTGAAGCCGAAACCGTGATCACCATGCTCCCCGCCGGCCAGCATGTGCGCGACGTCTATCTGAACGACGTGATCCCCCATGCGCCGAAAGGCGCGCTCCTGATCGACTGCTCCACAATCGACGTGGAGAGCGCCCGCGCCGTGGGTGCGGCGGCCCAGGCGGCGGGTTTCCGGTTCGCCGACGCGCCCGTCTCTGGCGGCATCATGGCTGCGGATGCGGGGACGCTCACCTTCATGGTGGGATGCGACGAGAACGACTATCCTTATGTCGAGTCCGCGCTGAGACCGATGGCGAAGGCGACGGTCCACGCCGGCGCGGTGGGATCGGGACAGGCGGCGAAGATCTGCAACAACATGGTCCTCGGCGTCACCATGCTCGGCGTCTGCGAAGCCTTCGCCCTGGCGGAGAAGCTGGGTCTTGCGCCGGAGAAGTTCTTCGAGATCGTGTCCCAGTCCTCGGGCCAATGTTGGTCGATCAACACCTATTGCCCCTGGCCAGGTGTCGGACCCGCCAGCCCGGCGGACAATGGCTATGAGGGCGGCTTCCTCACCGCCCTGATGCTGAAGGACTTGAAGCTGGCGCAGGACGCCGCCGCCAAGGCCGGCGCATCCACGCCTATGGGGGCGCAAGCGGAGGCGCTCTACGCCCTTTTCAACGGGCTGGGTTACGGTCAGAAAGACTTCTCGGCGCCCCTGCAAATGCTCCGCGGCGCCTTGCAAACCCTTAATTGATAACGACTCTCATGTTAGCCCTCGCCGTGGACGTAACGGACCCTTCATGTAAAACGTCGCTTCATGTTCGAGCCGGCGGTGTTTCCGGCCCGGCTTATGGACGTCGCTCAGTGGACTATAAGGCCGCCTTCCGTTCCGCGCTCGATCAGGTTCACACCGAAGGCCGTTACCGCGTGTTCGCCGATCTGAAGCGCCACCGAGGCGACTTCCCCCGCGCCACGTGGACCCGACCGGACGGGACACAGCAGGACGTGATCGTCTGGTGCTCCAACGACTACGTCGGCCAGGGTCAAAATCCCGTCGTCACCGACGCCATGCACGCCGCTATCGACGAGGCGGGCGCGGGCTCCGGCGGCACCCGCAATATCTCGGGCACCACCCACTATCATGTGGAGCTGGAAGCAGAGCTTGCCGATCTCCATGGCAAGGATGCGGCGCTGCTCTTCACCTCGGGCTTTGTGGCCAACGAGGGGGCGCTGGCGACCCTGGCCAAGGTATTGCCCGGCCTGATCGTCTTCTCCGACGCCCTGAACCACGCCTCGATGATCGCCGGCATCCGCAACGGCGGTTGCGAGCGGCACGTGTTCCATCACAATGATCTCGAACATCTGGAGAGACTGCTCGCGCGGGCGCCGATTGGCGCTCCCAAGCTGATCGCCTTCGAGAGCGTCTATTCCATGGACGGCGATATCTCCGACATTGCGGGCACCATCGCGCTGGCGAAGACGTACAACGCTTTAACCTATCTCGATGAGGTTCACGCCGTCGGCCTCTACGGCCTGCGCGGCGGTGGTGTGGCGGAGCGGGACGGTGTGATGGCCGAGATCGACATCATCGAGGGGACGCTGGGCAAGGCGTTCGGCGTCATGGGCGGCTATATCGCCGCCGAGGCGGACATCATCGACGCCGTCCGCTCCTATGCGTCGGGTTTCATCTTCACCACCTCGATCCCTCCAGCCCTGGCGGCGGGCGCCATGGCCAGCGTGCGCTGGCTGAAGGCTCATAATGAGGTGCGCGTGATCCATCAGGAACGCGCCGCCACTCTGAAGCGCCGCTTTCACGAAGCCGGCCTGCCGGTGATGGAATCCGACACCCACATCGTACCGGTGTTCGTGGGCGATCCCGTGCGCTGCAAGATGGTGTCGGACATGTTGCTGCACGACCACGGCGTCTACGTGCAGCCGATCAACTACCCCACCGTGCCGCGGGGCACAGAGCGGCTGCGCTTCACGCCGACCCCGTTCCATACAGACGAAATGATGGACCGGCTGGTGGCGGCGATGGACAATCTCTGGAGCCAGTGCAACGTGGCTCGGCGACCGGCGGCGGCTTAATCGGCTCTATTTGCTTTTACGCCTGACGCCCTTGCCGAGCCCGATGGACTTGGCGAAATCGGAGCGCCGGGCGGCGTAGGCCGGCGCAACCATCGGATAGTCGGGCGGCAGGCTCCATTTGCGGCGATAATCCTCGGGGCTCATGTCGTAGCGGGCGCGAAGGTAGCGCTTCAGCATGGTCAGTTTTTGCCCGTCCTCCAGACAGACCACATAATCGTGGTTTACGGAGCGGCCGATCGGCACTGCCGGCTTTTGTTTTTCGGCTGGCCGTGAAGGTGCGGCCGAGCTTCCATCAAGCCCTGACAAGGATTGATGGACGGTGCGGATGAGATCTGGAATAGCCGCCGCCTCGACCACATTATTCGCAACGTAAGAGGCTACAATATCTACGACCAGTTGGCGCGTGTATTCAGGCGAAGATTTAGGTCCCCCAGGCTCTGAAGTCATCTCCGTCACCGTTCCCTTTTAAATGTCTTGACCCTCACAATTCATCTTGGTCAAGTTCTGCTTGGTGGCAACGTGGCAGGTAATGTGAAGTTCCGCTGTCGCGAGTCGTACACATTGTTCCGACAGGCTAGGGCGCGTAAAGAGCGCTCGTTCGAATCGAGCCCTGTCCTTAGGCAGCCCCGTCCCTACCCAGCCATGAGCGCCGCATGACCCTCACCGCCACAGCGCAATCGACAACTTCTAAGTCCGTGACCCAGGACGGTTTCTTCAAGGCCGACCTTTCGTCTGCCGACGGGACGGTGTTCGACTCGATCCAGCGGGAATTCAAGCGCCAGCAGCAGGAGATCGAGCTGATCGCGTCGGAGAACATCGTCTCCAGGGCGGTCTTGGAGGCGCAGGGTTCGGTGCTCACCAACAAATACGCCGAGGGTTATCCCGGCAAGCGCTACTACGGCGGCTGCGAGTATGTGGACGAGGTGGAGCGGCTGGCCATCGAGCGGGCTTGCCAGCTGTTCGACTGCAACTTCGCCAATGTGCAGCCTCACTCGGGCGCCAACGCCAACCAGGCGGTGTTTATGGCCCTGCTCCAGCCTGGCGACACATTCATGGGTATGGACCTCGCCGCGGGCGGTCACCTCACGCACGGCTCCCCCGCCAACCAGTCCGGCAAATGGTTCAAGCCTGTGGCCTACACGGTGCGCCGCCAGGACCAGCTGATCGACTATGACGCACTGGCAGAGACGGCGGCGCGTGAAAAGCCCAAGCTGATCATCGCCGGCGGCTCGGCCTATAGCCGCCACATCGATTTCAAGCGCTTCCGGGAGGTCGCCGACAGCGTGGGCGCCTACCTGATGGTGGACATGGCCCATTTTGCGGGCCTTGTCGCTGGCGGCGTGTTCCCGAGCCCCCTGCCGCACGCCCACATCGTCACCACCACCACGCACAAGACCTTGCGCGGCCCCCGCGGCGGCATGGTGCTCTCCAACGACGCGGAGCTCGGCAAGAAGATCAATTCGGCGGTGTTCCCAGGGCTGCAGGGCGGCCCGCTCATGCATGTGATCGCCGCCAAGGCCGTGGCGTTCGGCGAGGCGTTGCAGCCGGAGTTCAAGGCCTACGCCAAGCAGGTGGTGGCCAACGCGGCTGTGCTGGCGGACACATTGGTAAAATCCGGCGTGGAGATCGTCTCCGGCGGCACCGACAGCCATCTGATGCTGGTGGACCTGCAGCGCAAGAACGTCACCGGCAAGGCGACGGAAGCCGCGCTCGGCCGCGCCAACATCACCTGCAACAAGAACGGCGTGCCCTTCGACCCCAAGTCTCCTTTCGTCACCTCAGGCGTACGCCTTGGCTCCCCCGCCGGGACTACGCGGGGCTTCAAGGCGGCGGAGTTCAAGCAGATCGGCGAGATGATCGCCCGCGTGGTGGACGGCCTTTCAAGGGATGGCGAAGAAGGCAACGGCGCCGTCGAGGCCGAGGTGAAGCGGGAAGTGCTGGACCTTACCGCGCGTTTCCCCATCTATGGGTAGTCGCCCGGCGTCCGCCGCGATCAACGCCTAGGGGTTTACGTATCCGTGAAGTGCCCGTTTTGCGGCCATCTCGAAAGTCAGGTGAAGGATTCGCGCCCGTCCGAAGACGGCGCCGCGATTCGCCGTCGGCGTTCATGCCCGCAATGTGAGGGCCGGTTCACCACCTTCGAGCGGGTGCAGTTGCGTGAGCTCACCATCCTGAAGAAATCCGGCCGCCGCACGCCCTTTGATCGGGAGAAGCTGCAGCGCTCCATCGACATCGCCCTGCGCAAACGTCCTATCGACCCAGAACGGGTGGACCGGATGCTTTCCAGCATCGTCCGCCAGCTGGAGAGCCGGGGCGAGACGGAGATCGAGTCCAGCGTCGTCGGGGAATTGATCATGAAGGCGCTGAAGGCCTTGGACGAGGTGGCCTACGTCCGCTACGCCTCCGTCTATCGCGATTTCCGCGAAACCCAGGATTTCGCCCGTTTCCTCGGCAAGGAAGGCCTTAGCGAGGACGGCGACGCATGAACACCAAAGCGCCGCCTCGTCAAGCCCGCTCCGTCGCCCGCCTCGCCGCCGTGCAGGCGCTCTATCAGATGGAAGCGTCCGGCATCGGCGTCGACGCGGTGGTGCGCGAGTTCGTGGATCACCGCTTCGAGACCGACATCGAGGGCGAACCGCTTGCGTCCGCCGACGAGGCCTTCTTCGGCGTCATCGTCAAAGGGGTGGTGGAGAAGCAGCGGGAGATCGACCGGGCCATCGTCAAACGGCTCGCCTCGGGTTGGAAACTGGAACGGCTGGACGCCACCACCCGCGCGGCGCTGCGCTCGGGAACCTTCGAGTTGATGCACCAGCGGGACGTGCCGGTGGAGGTGGCCATTGACGAATATGTGGAGATCGCCAAATCCTTCACCGACGAGTCCGGATTTCTGAACGCGGCGCTGGACGCCATCGCGCGGGATGTACGTCCGCCCGCGCCCAACACGCCCCCCGGCGGTGGATGAGTTCCAGGCCATTGCCGACCTGTTCCGGCCGCTGACCTTCGGTGCGCCTGAAGCCCTGGGCCTGATGGACGATGCGGCGGTCATCGCGTCCCGGCCCGGTTTCGACCTCATCGTCACCAAGGACGCCATGGTGGAAGGCGTCCACTTCCTACCCTCTGATCCGCCGGAGCTTGTCGCCAGGAAGCTTCTGCGGGTGAACCTGTCCGATCTCGCCGCCAAGGGCGCGGAGCCTTACGCCTATTTCCTGGCGGCGGCCTGGCCGCCGGAATGGGACGCGCCGCGGAGAGCCGCTTTTGCTCAGGGGCTGGCAGAGGATCAACGGCTGTTCGGATTGAAGCTTCTGGGCGGCGACACGGTCTCGACGTCCGGGCCGTTAATGCTCTCCGTCACCATGCTGGGGTGGACGCCGACGGGGCGGATGGTGAAGCGTTCGGGCGCGGCGGCGGGGAACGTGATGCTGGTCTCTGGCACGATTGGCGACGGCCATCTCGGGCTTACAGCAGCGCGCGATCAACTCGCCGGAGTGTCAAAGGACGCAACTGCCTTCCTCGCCGATCGCTATCGCCTGCCACAGCCTCGCACGGCGCTGAGGGAGGTGTTGCGCCTTCATTCCACCGCCGCCGCCGATGTGTCTGACGGTCTTCTGGCAGATGCCGGTCATATTAGCGAGGCGAGCGGACTTGGGGTGGAAATCGACCTCGATCGGCTTCCACTCTCCGCCGCAGCGCGCGAATGGCTCGACCAAGCCGACGAGCCCGAAGCCGCGCTGATGAAGCTCGCCACTGGCGGCGACGATTACGAGATCGTCTGCACCGTGCAGCCTGACGCCGTCGAAGCGGCTCGTCTTCAGGCGACACAGGCGGGCGTTTCCTTGACCCCCATAGGCCGGATGAAGGCCGGGCGCGGCGTCAGCGCGGTCTTCCAGGGCCGCGAGGTGAAGATCACAAAAGCCGGCTGGACCCATCCGTGAGCTTGCCGGCGCAGGCTCATCCGGCGCAACGTGGAGGGATGAGAATCGCCGCCTTTTGCCTGATCGCCCTTCTCGCCGCCGCGCCCGCCCAGGCGGCCGAGAAGGATGCGAAGGACGGCAAGGACGCCGGCGGGGGCGGGCAATACATCAACATCTCGCCGGTGGCGGCGCCCATCGTGCTGAACGGGCAACTGATCAACTACATCTTCGTCACCGTGCGCCTGAACCTTGCGCCCGGCGTGGATGCGCTAAGGATGCGGGAGCGGGAGCCCTACTACCGCGACGCCCTGGTCCGCGCCGCCCATCGCCACCCGTTCGTGAAGCCCGGCGACTACACTCACGTCAACGAACCGGCGTTGAAGGCGGCCATGATGGCGGAAGGCGCCCGCATCGCCGGGCCCCGTGTAGTGACCAGCGTCGACATCCTGACGGCCCAGCCCCAGAAAGTGACGGGGCTGCCCAAGGGCGAGACGGCGCCCGCGCCTCGTGCGCCTATTCCTTAGCACCTCTGCGTTTCAGACGGTTGCGTCGGCTGAAAGCTTTTGGCACTCTCCTTAGATTAGACGGACGCCGTTGAACGAGCATCCGTAGCGATGGCGGGGAAGCGCGCAGGGTCGGCGGTCCAACAGGGCCCCAGATCGCAGTCGCGGCCAACCGTCGCAACAATGATCAAGGGGCTATGGAAATGAATGACCTTTGGCTGGTCCTCGGGACCGGCGGAATTGCAGTCGCCTACGCCATTTGGCAGACGACCGCCCTGTTGGCGGCTTCGCCCGGCAACGAAAAAATGCAGGAAATCGCGGCGGCCATCCAGGAAGGCGCCTCCGCCTACCTTCGCCGGCAATACGCGACCATCGCCGTTGTCGGCGTGGTGATCCTTCTCGCCATCTTCTTCCTCTTAGGGCCGCTCTCGGCCATCGGCTTCCTGATCGGCTCCGTGCTGTCCGGCGCGGCTGGTTACGCCGGGATGCTGATCTCGGTCAGGACCAACGTGCGGACGGCGCAGGCCTGTTCGGAGACCCTGGAGAAGGGCTTGTCGATGGCCTTCCGCTCCGGCGCCGTCGTCGGCATGTTCGTGGCGGGCTTCGCGCTTATCGGCGTCGCCGGCTACTACGCCGTCCTCACCGTCGGCCTCGGCAAGGATCCCACCAGCCGTGAAGTTGTCGATGCGCTGGTGGCGCTCGGCTTCGGCGCCTCCCTGATCTCCATCTTCGCCCGCCTCGGCGGCGGCATCTTCACCAAGGGCGCGGATGTCGGCGGCGATCTCGTGGGCAAGGTCGAGGCCGGCATTCCGGAGGACGACCCGAGGAACGCCGCCACCATCGCCGACAACGTCGGCGATAATGTCGGCGACTGCGCTGGGATGGCGGCCGACCTGTTCGAGACCTATGCGGTGTCGACAGTGGCGACGATGGTGCTGGCGGCGATCTTCTTCCGCAGCCTCGGCGCGGACGTGGTCAGGACCATGATGCTGCTGCCGCTGGCGATCTGCGGCGTCTGCATCGTCACCTCCATCATCGGGGTGTTCTTCGTCAGGCTCGGCAAGAGCCGCAACATCATGGGCGCGCTCTACAAAGGCCTGATCGCCACCGGCGTGCTTTCAGCCATCGCCATCTGGTTCGTCATCCATGCCTTGGTTTCGGCCCCTATCGATGTCGGCGCGATCCATCTGGACGCCAACCGGCTGTTCGCCTGCGGCATCGTCGGGCTTCTGGTGACCGCCGCCATCGTGGTCATTACGGAATACTACACCGGCACGGGCTTTCGGCCGGTGAAGTCGATCGCCAAGGCCTCCGCTTCCGGCCACGGCACCAATGTGATCGAGGGCCTGGCGGTCTCGCTGGAATCTACCGCTTTGCCGGCGCTGGTGATCATTGTCGCCATCTACGTCACCTATGTGCTTGGCAACCTGTTCGGCGTGGCCATCGCCGTGACCACCATGTTGGCGCTGGCCGGCATGATCGTGGCGCTGGACGCCTTTGGGCCAGTGACCGATAACGCCGGCGGCATCGCGGAGATGGCGGGTCTGCCAAGTTCAGTGCGAGTCTCCACCGATGCGCTGGATGCGGTGGGCAACACCACCAAGGCGGTGACCAAGGGCTACGCCATCGGTTCGGCGGGCCTTGGCGCTCTGGTGCTGTTCGCGGCCTACACTCAGGATCTGCACTATTTCTCAGATCCCGTGAATGCGGCCGCCTACCCCTTCTTCGCCAGCATGGGCGGAGTGGTCACCTTTGACCTGTCCAACCCATTCGTCATCATAGGACTGCTGTTCGGCGGGCTGTTGCCCTTCCTGTTCGGCGGCATGTCGATGACGGCGGTGGGGCGCGCGGCGGGATCTGTGGTGGAGGAGGTTCGCCGCCAATTCCGTGAGAACCCCGGCATCATGACCTATGAGGTCAAGCCGGAGTACGGCAAGGCGGTGGACATCCTCACCAAGGCGGCGATCCGTGAAATGATCGTGCCGTCGCTCTTGCCGGTCTTGTCGCCGATCGTGCTGTTCTTCATCATCCTCGCGGTTCCGGGCGGCGGCAAGCTCAACGCCTTCGCGTCGCTTGGCGCCATGCTGATCGGCGTGATCGTGACGGGCTTGTTCGTCGCCATCTCGATGACCTCGGGCGGCGGCGCGTGGGACAACGCTAAGAAGTACATCGAAGAGGGCAATTACGGCGGCAAGGGCTCGGACGCTCACAAGGCCGCCGTCACCGGCGACACCGTCGGCGATCCCTACAAGGATACGGCTGGCCCCGCCGTGAACCCGATGATCAAGATCACCAACATCGTGGCGCTCCTGCTGCTGGCGGTTTTGGCGAAGGGCGTGATCGGCGGCTGACGTCTGAGTTCGGCAAAAAGACGCCCCGGAGTTTGCGCTCCGGGGCGTTCGTCGTTCAGCCGTCGTTAGCGGTCAGTGTCGTCCCGGCTGTCCGGGATCGTTATCCGGCGGGATCGGGCTGCCGCGGCCGACGGTGCCCAGAAGCTGCTCAAAGGCGGACAGTTCGCGGCCCCGGGTGGGCGTCTCGCGGTTCACATAGGCCACCTGGAAGCCGTCGCCGAGGCCGAGGGTGCGCACCCCGGCCACCTTCTCGGTGCCCTTGTCGAAGGTGATGGCGATCACCGTGCGGCTTTTCACCTGCGGGCGCAGATACGCCACCTTGTCGGAAAGCTGAGTCACGTAATACCAGACGTTGGGGTCGAAGGTGGCCACGGCCGAGGGAGATCCAAGCTTGGTCAGGACCGTTGAGCGGGTATCTTCGCCCACCTTCATATCCTGCGGCTTCACGTCCACGGCCTGGAAACCGCTCATGGTGGAGATCGGCGCGCAGGCGCTGACAGCGCCGGCCAGAAGGGCGACGGCGAAAGCAGCGAAGATGGACTTGCGACGCATACTGGACTTCTCACATTAGCGGCGCGGACGCCAAGGCCCTCACCCGAAAGTCGTGGCCAGAAAGTCGTGGCCCGAAGTCTTTGACCTATCGCGCCGGGGGACTTAGTTCAATCCCGCGCGCCTTGACCCGGTGTCGCGGCCAAATGGAGGCGAAATGATCTTCCAGCGCTTTTTTACGCCGAACGCTCAGGTGCTGGCGGGGCGAGCCCTCTTCATGTCCGCCAGCGAGAAGGCCCGCGACCCGGCGTTTTATACAGAGGCCGGCGCGCCCGACACCTACGAAGGGCGATTCGAGCTCTACACCTTGCATGTGGTGCTGCTTCTGCATCGCCTCAAAGGAGGCGAGGCGAGAGCAGCGGAGACGCGCCAGGCCCTGTTCGACGCTTTCGTCCGCAATCTCGACGACGGTTTGCGGGAAATGGGCGTCGGCGACCTTTCCGTTGGCAAGAAGATGCGCAAACTCGGCGCGGGGGTCTATGGGCGGCTGAAATCGTACGACGCGCCGTTGATGGCGGGCGACGCTGAGGCCTTGATCCCGCTCCTCATCCGCACCGTCTACGCCGGCGCCGAAGCGAAGGGCGCGCCCGCCTTGGCGCGGTACGTCATCGCCGCCGACACGGACCTTGCGCAGCAGTCGACCGATGCGATCGTGAGGGGGGAGGCGGTCTGGCCGCCGTTCGCCCCATGACGCACATCCTCGGCGATCTGCATATCCGGCTCGGCGAGATCAGCCGCGCGGGGAGCCATTTTGATTTCAAGCCTGATGAGGCCGCCCGCGCCAGCATGGCCAGGACCTTGGGATTGTTAGCGCTGCCGGCGTTCGAGGCGACGCTCGACATCAATTTGTGGCTCGATGGCGCGGAGATCGACGGGGCGTGGTCCGGGGTCGTGACGCAGACCTGCGGCGTCTCCCTGGACGATTTCGATACGCCCCTCAGCGGCCGGTTCGTCGTTCACGTGGTTCCAATAGGCAGCCCCAATGCGCCGGATTTCGGTCTCGAAGTGGACCTCGACGCCGAGGCGGCCGATCCGCCCGACGTCTTGGAGAGCGACCGGATCGATCTCGCCGCCTATGTGATTGAGCACCTTGGGCTGGAGGTCGATCCCTTTCCACGCAAGCCCGGCGTGGTGTTCGAGCCCCCGGAGCAGGCGGCCGTCATATCGCCCTTCGCGTCCCTGCGGGATTTGAAGCCGTAGCTTCGCCCAAACGCCAGCCGCCTTCCGAGCCAGGGCAATCGTTGACTTGCATCGCGGGCTTGTGACGCTATCGTCCGCCGCGCCGCCAAGGACAGGTTTGTTTCCAGTGCGTGTGATGAGAAGGAGCGCAAGTCCTGGCTAAGCCCATCGTCATCTCCATCGACGTCATGGGGGGAGATTACGGACCTTCGGTCTTCGTGCCGGGGGTGGCGCGCGCCCTTGAGCTTTTAGTGGGGCGTGACGTGCGGTTCCTGCTCCACGGAAACGCTTTCGCCATCGACGCTGAACTGGCCAAGGCGCCCACCGTCAAAGCAGCGTCGGAAGTGCGGCACACGGAATTGAAGATCGCCAGTGAGGAAAAGCCGGCGATCGCCCTTCGGCGCGGCAAAGGCTCCAGCCTCTGGAACGCAGTTGAGGCGATCCGCGACGGAAAGGCGGATGCGGCGGTCTCCGGCGGCAACACCGGCGCCTTGATGGCGATCTCAAAGCTGATCCTACGGATGGCCGGCGGGCTCGACCGGCCTGCCATCGTCTCCAGCTGGCCTACCATGGGCGAGCCCACCTGCCTGCTGGATGTCGGCGCCAATATCGAGTGCGACGCGGATCAGCTGGTGGAGTTCGCCATTATGGGCTCGGCCTTCTACCGCGCCGTACACAAGCCGGGCGCGCGGCCCACTGTCGGGCTGATGAACGTCGGTTCCGAAGAGCAGAAGGGCCATGACTCGGTGCGAGAGGCCAGCCAGCTCCTGCGCGACCTGCACATGGATTTCGACTACCACGGCTTTGTGGAGGGCGATGACATCGCCAAGGGCACGGTCAACGTGATCGTCACCGACGGCTTCACCGGCAATGTGGCGCTTAAGACTGGGGAGGGGCTGGCGCGGTTTTTCAAGGAAGAACTCAAGATCGCCTTCACCTCGTCCCTGACCGCCAAGCTCGGGGCGCTTCTGGCGCAGTCGGCGCTGAAGAAGATGCGGGCGCGCTTGACGCCGCCAGGGGGTGGGCCGTTCCTGGGCCTGAACGGCGTGGTCGTGAAAAGCCATGGGGGCGCGGACGCCGGCAGTATTTCTGGTGCGATCAAGATCGCCTATGACCTCGCCTCGTCCAACTATGCTGCGGAAGCGGCGCACAACATGGAGCGCCTGGCGGCGGCGCGACAGACGGCCAAGGCGGCCTTGGAGACCTCTCAGTGAGCCTGATGCGAAGTGTCGTCACCGGCGTCGGCGGTTACCTGCCTGAAACGGTCGTCACCAACGAAGACATCGCCAAGTTGGTGGAGACGTCGGACGACTGGATTCGCGAGCGCACCGGCATCCGCGAGCGGCGCAAGCTGGAAGAAGGTCGGGCGACCTCTGATATGGCGGTGGAAGCCGCCAATGCGGCGCTGGCTGCCGCGGGCCGCACCGCCGCAGATATCGACCTGATCATCGTCGCTACGACAACGCCCGACCTTACCTTTCCCGCCACCGCCGCCATCGTGCAGAGAAAGCTCGGGGCGCCCATCTGCATCGCCTTCGACGTGCAGGCGGTGTGTTCGGGTTTCGTCTACGCCTTGTCGGTAGCGGACGGGTTCACGGCGCGCGGCCTTTCCAAGTGCGCCCTGGTGATCGGCGCCGACGCCATGTCCCGCCTGATGGACTGGACCGACCGGGGCACCTGCGTCCTTTTTGCTGACGGCGCCGGCGCGGTGGTGGTGGAGCCTGGAGAAGGGCAGGGGGGGACGTCGGATCGGGGGCTTCTCGGATTCGCCCTCCGCTGCGACGGCAATAAGCAGGACCTTCTTTATGTGGATGGCGGCCCTTCCACCACGGGCATGACGGGTCATTTGCGAATGGTCGGACAACAAGTGTTTCGCCATGCAGTGGTGAACATTTCCGAAGCGGTGGAAGCCGCCGCCAAGACCGCTGGGGTGCAGGTGAAGGACGTGGACTGGTTCGTGCCCCATCAGGCCAATCAGCGCATCCTGCAAGGGGTGGCGAACCGGCTCGGCATCGAGGAATCCAAGGTGATCTCCACCGTCGCCATCCACGCAAACACCTCCGCCGCCTCCATTCCTCTGGCCATGGCGCACGGCATCGCCGATGGGCGGATCAAGCCCGGTCAGCTTCTTCTTCTGGAAGCTATGGGCGGCGGCTTGACCTGGGGCGCCTGCGTCCTGCGGCTTTGAGCCTTCCGCTTTGACTGGGCGGCAGAACCCTTTGACTTGACGTGGCTTTCGCGACATGAGCGAATGTAGCGGATAAACCGGGCGATAGGGGGCTTGGCGATGAAGGGCGAAACGTTGACACGGGCCGATCTGGCCGAAGCAGTGCATGAGGAGGTGGGGCTGACCCGCCAGGATTGCGCCGGCATGGTGGAGCGGACCCTCGACCTGGTGGCGGAGGCTTTGGAGCAGGGCGAAGTGGTCAAGCTTTCCGGCTTCGGCGTCTTTCAGGTTCGGGACAAGCGGGCCCGCATGGGCCGCAACCCCAAGACCGGGGAGCCCGCCGCCATCGATCCTCGCCGCGTCATCAGCTTTCGCGCCTCGCACGTGATGAAGGCGCAGGTCGATCAAGCGCACAACGGCTGAGTCGGTCGGGAGCCGCACCTTGAAGGGCCCCGAAGCGTTCCGCAGCATCTCCGAAGCCGCCGACGAGCTTGGCGTGCCCCAGCACGTGTTGCGGTTTTGGGAGACCAAGTTCTCCTTCATCCGCTAGATGAAGCGGGCGGGAGGGCGCCGGTTTTATCGTCGGCAGGATATCGACGTCTTGCGGGGCGTTCGCACCCTCCTTCACGACAACGGCTACACCATCAAGGGGGTGCAGCGGCTGCACAAGGAGCATGGCGTCCGCCATCTGGTGGAAGCGGCCGCCGCCAAACCCATCGAAATCGAGGGCGCTGTTGAAACGCCGCAACTCAGCGCCCCCCGCCGCTCCATCCTCGGCGTGCAGGCGCGCATCCGCCTGACGGACGTGCTTGACGATCTGGAAGCCACCAAGGCCCGGCTCGACGCGCTGCTGGCCCATGACGATTAGCGATTGCCGCCATGGGGGCGCCCCTCTATAAGCGCGCCTTCGTCGGAGCGTAGCGCAGCCTGGTAGCGCACTTGACTGGGGGTCAAGGGGTCGTGGGTTCGAATCCCGCCGCTCCGACCATCACCTTTGATCCCAAGCGTGTTCGATCATCTGATCGGCGACGCGCTATTCTTTACCTACGCATTTTCTTCACGCGAACCGGTTCCCACTTCGCTTCAAAATGCTTCTACTTCCCGCGGTTCATCCAGGTGATGAGCGGAATCAGGGGTGCGCCCCAGCCGACGCCCGCCACCACGAAGAAGATCAGCTTCACCGCCCACTGGTTCGGCAGATGATCGGCGATGACCGACATCAGCACCGCGTAGGCGATCAGGAACACGACCACACCCACGCCGCCGATCAGCTTTCGTATCCTGGCCGGCATAGAGGCTCCTCGGATCAGACGCGTGGGCGGTTCACCAGCCCCAGGATGAACAGCAAAACCACCGCGCCCACCAGGGCGATCAGGAACTCGCTGACGAACCCCAACGCGTAGAAGCCGAACAAATGGGCGATCCAGCCGCCTAGAACCGCGCCGATCAGGCCGATGATCAGGTTGACGATCAAGCCGTGGTGGCGGTTCATCACCATGCTGGCGACCCAACCGGCCAGAAGCCCGATCACGATCCAGCCCAAGATGCCGATGCCCATTATTCACCCTCCCGTTGGACCCGCTCCCAAGTTCCGTGAGGATCGGCGGGCGGATCGACATTAGGACAAGTTTTCGAGAACGCCAGGGCGCTTCTCCCTGGGCGAGGTGGACGATCCTTTCCCTAGGGTTTAGGTGACATTAGGGCGCTCATGGAAGTTCTTGTATGCGTTGGAGTTACAATCTGGAACGATCCTATGCGGCCGCCATCTGGCTGGCTGGCGTGGCGTTCCTGGTGGTGTTGATGGTGGTGGTTGGCGGCGCGACCCGGCTCACGGGCTCGGGGCTGTCGATCACCGAATGGAAGCCGATTTCCGGCGTTATTCCTCCAATGTCCGCTCACGGCTGGTTGGCTGAGTTCGCCAATTATCAGCACAGTTCACAATATAAGCTCATGAATAAGGGGCTGTCTCTTGGCGCGTTCAAGAGCCTCTACTGGTGGGAATGGGCCCACCGGCTTTTGGCCCGGATCGTCGTTGCAGCGGTATTGATTCCCTTGGTGGTGTTGCTGTTCATGCGACGCATCCCGAGGCGGTTGATCTGGCGTTGTGGCTTGATCGTCGCCATCTTGGCCTTGGAGCCTCTGGTCGGATGGCTCATGGTGGAAAGCGGTCTGAAGCAGTATCGGATCGCCGTAGCGCCGGAATTGTTGGCGACTCATCTGCTGATCGCGCTCCTGATTATCTCCGTCTGCATCTGGACGGCGCTGGAGGCTTGGTTCGGCCGCACGCGGTCGACCTTCAGCGCGAACCAAGGAACCGTCATCGGCTCGGCCAGCCTCGTCGTTCTGACCTTTTTCCAGATCATGCTGGGTGCGTTGGTGGCCGGCAATCAGGCGGGGCGGGTCTATACGGACTGGCCTTTAATGGCGGGACACATCGTGCCGAAGGACTATGCGCCAAAGGGAGCGCACCTTTGGGAGATCCTCGCTCACAGCCAGGCGGCGGTGCAGTTCGACCACAGGATCGGCGGCTATCTACTATTCCTTTTCGCCTGGGCCTTCGCCCTCACCCTTTGGCGGACGCCGCGTATGCCGGCGCCGTTGAAGCAGGCGTCCCTCGTGCTGGCCGGGCTGGTGAGCCTGCAGGCGGTCCTCGGCGTGGTGACCGTCCGCCTTGCTGCGCCCCTGGGGCTCAGCCTCGCGCATCAGGTCGGTGCGGTGGCGGTTTTGACCGCGGCGATCTTTTTGGCTTGGCGGGTGCAGCGGAACTGAAGCTGATTTACTTCGGTATTATGATACCTTAAAGATTTTTAAGAGCTATTTCAAAGCCTTCACCTTTGGAACAACGCAGCCACGCCGTTGACTTTCCGGCCGTTCGCCTCTAGGAACGCGCCTTCACCGGCCGCCCCGCCTATGGGACGGCCGAAACTGTTTCTGGATGATCTTTCGATGATGAAGACCACGGCCTCTTTGAAGCCGGCGGATGTAGAGAAGAAGTGGATCGTGATCGACGCGGAAAACGCCGTGGTCGGTCGCCTCGCCACCTTCATCGCCATGCGCCTACGCGGCAAGCACCGCCCCGACTACACCCCGCATGTCGACTGCGGCGACCATGTGGTGGTCATCAACGCCGACAAGGTGAAGTTCACGGGCCGCAAGCTGCAGCAAAAGACCTACTACTGGCACACCGGCTATCCCGGCGGCATCAAGGAACGCACCGCGGACAAGATCCTCGGCGGCAAGTTCCCCGAACGAATCCTGGAGAAGGCCGTGGAACGCATGCTGCCCAAGGAAAGCCCCCTGGCGCGCAAGCAGATGACCCACCTTCGCATCTTCGCCGGCGCCGAGCATGAGCATCAGGCCCAGAGCCCAGAAACCATCGCGTTCGCCGACATGAACGCCAAGAACACGCGGGCCCAATAATGAGCGACATCGAACCTCAAGACGCCGCTCCGGCCGTCACGCCCGCCGCCTCTACTCAAGGCCAAGGCTTCGACGCCCTGCGCAGCCTCTCCACTTCGGGCCTGTCGGAAGGCTCCGCGCCGGCCGAGCCGAAGATCGACGCCCAGGGCCGCGCCTACGCCACCGGCAAGCGCAAGAACGCCATCGCCCGCGTATGGATCAAGCCAGGCTCTGGCAAGATCACCATCGTCGGCGGCGACGCCAAGCGCGCGGCGGTGTTGAAGACGCGCAGCAACAAGGCGCAGAACGACCCTGCCAAGCCGGCCGTGAAGGCCCATGACGTGCAGAGCGGCAAGGAACGGGACCTCGCGGTCTATTTCGCCCGCCCCGTGCTGCAGATGATGGTTGAGCAACCCCTGGTCGTAACCGACCGCCGCACCCAATTCGACGTCATGGTGGTGGTGGAAGGCTCCGGCCTTTCGGGTCAAGCCGGCGCGATCCGCCACGGCATAGCCAAGGCGCTGACCTACTATGAACCTTCTCTGCGTCCGGTGCTGAAGCCGCACGGCTTCCTCACCCGCGACAGCCGCGTGGTGGAGCGCAAGAAGTACGGCAAGGCCAAGGCCCGCCGCAGCTTCCAGTTCTCGAAGCGCTAAACGCGTCATCCAACGTGTTTATGGAAGGGCGCTTCGGGCAACCGAAGCGCCTTTTTTTCTTTGTCCGTTCATGCGAGGGAGAATGATATGACCGTCAAGGTCTTCATCGATGGCGAGGCGGGCACCACAGGCCTGCAGATCCGCGAGCGGCTGGCGGTGCGGCGCGACCTCCAACTCCTATCCATAGCTCCCGACCGCCGTAAGGACGTGGGCGTCCGAGCCGAGCTTTTGAACGCCGCCGGTGTTGTGATCCTCTGCCTGCCCGACGAGGCGGCGCAAGAGGCGGTCAGCTTAATTGAGAACGACAGCACCAAGGTGATCGACGCGTCCACCGCTCACCGTGTATCGCCGGGCTGGGTCTACGGCTTTCCCGAAATGCGGCCCGGTCAGCGGGAAACCATCAAAGCCGCCAAGCGGGTCAGCAACCCCGGCTGCTATCCCACAGGGTTCATCGCGCTGGTGGCGCCCCTGGTGCGGGCAGGATTGGTCCCGCCGGACTTTCCCATGACCGTGAACGCTATATCCGGCTACTCAGGCGGGGGCAGAGGGTTGATGGAGGAATTCGCAGGGCCCACGTCCGGCGCCTCCGCCGACGCCTTTCGACCTTATGGGCTGTCCCTGGCTCATAAGCATGCGCCGGAGATGACCTACTATACGGGGCTGAACCATCCACCGGTGTTCGCCCCATCGGTGGGCCGCTACGCTCAGGGCATGATTGTGGAGGTTCCGCTGCAGCTCTGGGCGTTGCCCGGTTCGCCCTCGGCGACGACTCTGCGCGCGACTTTGGCGGCAGCCTACGCCGGTGAGGCCTTCGTTCAAGTGGCGGACGAAGAGGAGACCCTCATGCTCCAAAAGACCCGCGCCGGCGCCGGCGGCTATGTGGCGGCGCTGGATCCCGAGGCGTTGAACGGCACCAACCGGCTGAAGCTCTATGTGTTCGGCAACGACGATCTGGGTCAGGCACGTCTTGTCGCCGTCTTGGATAACCTTGGAAAAGGCGCCTCGGGAGCGGCGGTTCAGAACCTAAACCTGATGTGCGGGTTCGATGAAGGCGAGGTGCTATAGGGCTTCAAAATCCTCGCTGAGTAGGCATGTGGCGAAGCGCCGTGTGCAAGAGCGAATGGCTCTGAACCGTTCTGGTGGCCCAGCTAAACCCCTGCCCCTGGCGTCTTTTTCAGCGTCCGCGGGGCGGGGCCGCCTTCAAAAAGCGCTTTATTAGCACCGCGCCCTTCGCATCTGCAGCAAAATCCCTATTTCTCCTGGCAGGAGAGCCGTGGCCGTGCGTACGGTGACGGTGTTGTGAGGGATCGAAGATGCAGTTGCGGCGTTCTGATCTGCAAAGCTCCACTGTAGTAGAAGCCATGCCCTCAGCCAGCGTCAAGCTCATCGCCTACGACCAGCAAACCAGAAAGCCCGAAACGAAGATCCAAAAAGTGGTCTTGATCGGCAATTATCCGCCCCGCCGGTGCGGGATCGCCACCTTCACCTGTGACGTTAGAGGCGCATTGGTCAACGCCTTTCCCGGCATGACGTGCGACGTCGTGGCCATGACGGACGAGGGCGCGCATTACAACTACCCGGAAGAAGTGCGCTTCACCATCCGCCAGAACGAGCCGATGGACTATCTGGAGGCCGCGCGCCGCATCAACGCCTCTGCGCCTGACGTGGTTTGCGTTCAGCACGAGTTCGGCATCTTTGGCGGTTCGGCCGGCGAGCACCTGATCAAGCTTCTGGACGCCCTGACCTGCCCCGTGGTGTCCGCCCTTCATACGGTTCTGGAAAAGCCCGATGGAGACCAACGCCGGGTGTTCGACCGCTTAATCGCCCGGTCCTCCAGCCTGATCGTCATGGCTGAGCGGGGCCGTGAAATGTTGCAACGCGTTTGGCGCGTGCCGGCTGAGAAGATCGTGCTGGTGCCTCACGGCGCGCCTGATCGCCCCTTGGTGGATACGGCGCCAGCCAAGGCAAGGCTGGGTTTCGCGGGTCGGACGGTGCTGTTCACCTTTGGCCTCCTATCCCCCGGCAAGGGCATAGAGACGGCCATTCGGTCGATCCCCAAGATTGCGGCGGTCCACCCCGACATCCTCTACGTGGTGCTGGGCGCCACCCATCCTCATCTTGTGGCCAAGGAAGGAGAAGCCTATCGCGACTCGCTTCAGGCTCTGGTGGACGAACTTGGCGTCCGCAAGAACGTGCGATTCATCAACGCCTACACCGATACGCCCAAGCTCCTAGATTATCTGCAGGCGGCGGACATCTACGTCACCCCCTACCTCAACGAGGCTCAAATCACCTCCGGCACGCTCTCCTATGCGGCGGCGCTGGGCAAGCCGATCATCTCCACGCCCTACTGGCACGCGCAGGAGCTTCTAGCGGACGGCCATGGGGTGATTACGCCCTTTGGCGATGTGGACGCCGTCTCTACCGCGGCCATCGACCTCTTGTCCAACCCGGAGCGCCTTTTGGATCTGCGTCACCGCATCTACGACGCCACCCGCGCCACGGTGTGGAGCAAGCTCGCCGAACGCTATGTGCAAACCTTTGAGAATACCCCTAAAGCTTCGCCGGTGATCAATCTTCGTTCCGGCTTGGCGTTGAAGCGCAAACCGCGCCCCGACCCCTCCCTTGCCGGGGTAAAGCGGATGACCGATAGCTGCGGAATGCTTCAGCACAGCATCTTCGGCTTGCCGGATCGTCGCCACGGCTATTGCGTGGACGACAATGCCCGGGCGCTTTTGCTGATGAACAAATTGCCCGGCGTGCCGGACGAGGAGCGCAGGGCGCTCTCGACCATCTACGCCACCTTTGTCCTGCACGCCTGGAACGAGGATGCCGGCGCCTTCCGCAACTTCATGAGCTATGAGCGCACGTGGCTTGAGGATCGCGGTTCGCCCGACAGCATCGGCCGCAGCTTCTGGTCGGTGGCGGTGACGGCGGTGGAGGCGGACGACGCCGGTCTTCGGCATTGGGCAGAGGACATGATCCGCCGCGTTTGGCCCCACCTCGTCAACCTGGCGCCGCTCCGCACCAACGGCTTCGTCCTCCTGGGCCTCAGCGCCCTGATCGAAGGCGGCTTGGCGACGACGGAGATGCGGGAGCATGGGATCAAGATCGCCGCCATGATCGCCGCTAATGTGCAACCGCGTCTGGCGACCGTTTGGCCTTGGTTCGAGGACTCCCTCTCCTACGACAACGCTCGCCTGCCCGAGGCGTTGATTCGATTTGGCACGGCTGTGGACGACGCGACATCGATCGACCTAGGCCTGCAGACCCTGGCCTGGCTCTGCGAAAAGCAGTCCTCGCCGAGCGGTCTGTTTCGTCCCATCGCCACGGAAGGCTTCGGCCAACACCGTGCGGTGGACGCCGTGTTCGACCAGCAACCCTTGGAAGCCGCGGCCACCATTGACGCCTGTCAGGCGGCGCTGGAAACCGGCGGCGGCGTCCGCTGGGCGGCGGAGGCGGAGCGGGCCTACGACTGGTACTTCGGCGGCAACGACCTCGGCGTATCCCTGGTGGATGGCGGCGAGGGCGAATGTTACGACGGTTTGACTTGGGCTGGCGCTAATCTAAACCAAGGCGCCGAATCTGTTCTATCCTTTCAGCTGGCGACCTGCGCTATGCAGACGCTCATTCGGGCCAGCTGCTCGCCGCGAGCGCGCTGACCGCCTTAAGCTAGGATAAAACGAGCCGCATGTCGTCAGTCACTATGTTGCCGGACCGGCTTCAGGCGGAGCCTGGCCGAGTGGTGATCCGCCCCTTCTCCATCGCACCAGAGTCCAAGGTCGTCTCCGCCAAACCGTCCCGCGTGCGCCGTATCGTCGACGCCGTGCTGGAGATGGACATGCGCACGTGTCAGGCGGAGCTGGCATTGGTGAACAAGGACTTCGGCGGTCGCCACTGGCAGACCCGCCAAGTCTACATGGAGCGTTTCGATCAGATCAGCGAACAGCTCAGCCTGCCTGACGACGTGCGCGAGGAGCGGAAGGCGCTGATCGGCGCATATTTCTGTCACGAGTACTCCTACACCTCCGCCGCCATCATGAACCCCTCCATCGTGCCCCATCCGGACCAGTCGGGGCTATCGGAGGGGAGCCTGCGTATCGTCCTCTCGCTTCGCGCGGTAGGGGAGGGGCACATCTCATCCATCGCCTTCCGGGAGGGCATTCTAAACGGCGACGGGGATTTCAGCCTGATGCCTCAGCCCCCCTTCGCCGTGGCGGCCCGGGCGATCGAGCAGCCCTGTAAAGAAAACGGCATGAGCACCACGGCGGTCAGTTTCCGCGAAGCCTCCCTGTCCGGGACCGTAATATTTCCCTTCACCAACCAGCAGCGCAACGGGCTGGAGGACCTGCGCCTCGTGCGCCTGGTCACCGACGAGGGCGGCCCGATCTACTGCGGCACCTATACCGCCTACAGCGGCTATGACATCGCCTCGGAGATGTTGATCACCGAGGACTTCCGCACCTTCCGCCTGCAGCCCCTCTCCGGCTCGGCGGCGCGCAACAAGGGCATGGCGCTCTTCCCGCGCAAGGTCGGCGGCGCCTACGCCATGATCGGTCGGCAGGACGGGGAGAATCTGTTTTACCTCCGTTCAGACGATCTTCTCCACTGGGATGAAGGCACGCCGCTCCTAGCGCCGGTCTATCCCTGGGAGTTGGTGCAGATGGGCAACTGCGGCTCGCCGATCGAAATCGACGAAGGTTGGCTCCTCCTGACCCACGGCGTTGGAGCCATGCGTAAATACTGCATCGGCGCAGTGCTGCTGGATAAGGAAGACCCGAGCATTATTCTTGGCCGCACGCCGCACCCTTTGATTTCACCCTCGGACGACGATCGCGAGGGCTATGTCCCGAACGTGGTCTATACTTGCGGGGCCATCGCTCACGGCCGGAAGATCTTTATGCCTTACGCCGTGGCGGACAGCTCCATCACCTTCTGCTGGGTCGATGTGGATAGCCTGCTCGCCGAACTGGACTGAACGATTGAGATTGCGCGGCGATCGCCGTGACCTGGCGGACGGGGTGGGATTCGAACCCACGGTGGGCTTCCACCCACGGCGGTTTTCAAGACCGCTGCCTTAAACCACTCGGCCACCCGTCCGATCGCGGGCGGGCCGCGAAGACCGGTTCTCTTATCAGCGGCGAACGGCTAGGGCGAGAGCCCGGTTTGGCTAATCACGCTTAACCACCTCTGAGGGCTGGTCTTTTAACCAACTCCCTTAAGCGCGATTTCAAGCCCGTTCGCTAAGGTGCTGCCATCAAGAAACGCCGGAAAATCCGGCCAGCGACGGGCCCAAGCGTTTGGATCCGTCACCTGAGGGCGCCAGAATGGTTGGTATTAAGCTTAAGGTTTCGGACGTTCTGTTCGCGCGTGGCGCATTGGCGGCGGTCTGCGCCGGAGCGGGGCTCAGCGCCTGCGCCAGCGTCGCGCCAATGCCTGAGGGGTTGGCTCTACCGGGCGGCAGGGCGGCGACGGCAAGCCATACTGACCATCACCCCGCCTATGCCCAAGCCGGCCGGCCCGGCGGCCCCCGCTACAAGATCGGGGCCCCTTATCAGGCCGGCGGCGTCTGGTATGTGCCTGCTGAGCAACCCAGTTACGACGAAGTTGGCCTCGCCTCCTGGTATGGCGACCAGTTCAATGGCAAGCCAACCGCTGACGGCGAGATTTTCGACATGAACGCCGTCTCCGCCGCCCACGCCACCCTGCCCATGCCCTGCATTGTCGAGGTGACCAATCTCGAGAACGGCCGCAGCATCAAGGTTAGGATGAACGATCGCGGACCCTTCCATCCCGGACGGATTATCGATCTCTCTCGCGGCGCCGCGCAGCAGCTCGGCTATTTCGCCAAGGGCACCGCCCAAGTGCGCGTGCGCTTCATCAGCGCCGCGCCGCTGGTGGGCCTGGATGCGCCGACCACGATGGCGTCCAACCGGATGGGCGCGATGCTGCCGTACTCGCCGGTCGCTTCAATCACGACGCCCTTGGCCTCGGCCGCCGAGCCGCAGAGGTTTGCCGCGAGATTAGCCTTCACGATCCAGGCCGGCGCGTTCAGCGACGAAGCCAATGCGCAGCGGGTGGCGGCTCGTTTAGGCGCCGCCGGCCAGGCCGCCGTCTCCCCCTTCGATCACAACGGTGCACGTCTCTACCGAGTGACCGTCGGCTCTTGGTCGAGCGCGGAAGATGCGGACGCCGCCCGCGAGCGGGTCGCCTCTTTGGGCTTCGCCGCCGCCCGAGTGGTCGCCGGTTCCTGATCTCTGTTTAAGGCGCTTGCGCCGGGACGCAAAGCGCCCGATGTGAGAGGCGTGGGCACAGGACGGTTCATCACATTTGAGGGCGGGGAGGGGGGCGGCAAATCCACCCAGGTCCATCGCCTGACTGAACGGCTACGGGCGGAGGGGCGCGAGGTGGTCGCCACCCGCGAACCGGGCGGCTCCCCTGGCGCCGAGGCGTTACGGGACCTTCTGGTGAAAGGCGCCGTGGATCGCTGGTCGCCGCTGACCGAGACGCTGATCCTCTACGCCGCCCGTCGCGATCATGTGGAGCGCGTGATCAGGCCTGCTTTGGACCGCGGCGCCTGGGTCATCAGCGACCGCTTTGCTGACTCCACCCGCGCTTATCAGGGCGCGGCCGGTGGCGTCGACCCCGCTTTCATCGGCGAGTTGGAGCGGATGGCGCTTGGGCCAACCAGGCCGGATCTAACGCTGATCCTGGACCTTCCCGTCGAAGAGGGGCTTCGGCGCGCGGGACGGCGAGGCGACGATGAGACCCGGTTCGAGAATAAGGGCCTCGCTTTCCATGACCGCCTCCGCGCGGAGTTCCTCGCCATTGCTCAACGCGAGCCGCAGCGCTGCGTTGTCGTTGAGGCCGCGTTTTCAGTAAACGAGGTTGGCGACTCGATCTGGCGCGCCTTGAAGGTTCGTCTTCCGGAGATCGCCCATGGTTGAGGCGACGCAAACGGACCATCCGCGCCACCGCTTTGCGCTCGACGGCGTGCATACCCAGGCCGCCGCTTTTGAACAGTCACTGGTGCGCGGGCGGTTGCACCACGCCTGGCTGCTCACTGGACCCGAAGGTCTGGGCAAAGCCAGCTTCGCCTACCGGGGCGCCCGGCGGCTTCTTGGCGCCAGATCGAATGAAGCCTTCGGTCCCCTGGGCGCTGCGCCGGACGACGCCATCAGCCGAATGATCGCCGCCCAGTCCCATCCGGATCTTCTGGTGCTGGAGCGCAGCGGCGAAACGGCGCGCAAGGTGATCCCTGTCGATGAGGCGCGACGCCTGCCGGAATTCTTCGCCAAGGCGGCGGCGTTCGGGCCTTATCGCGTGGCCATCATCGACGCGGTGGACGATTTAAACGCTAGCGGCGCCAATGCATTGTTGAAGACCTTGGAGGAGCCCTCTGGTCGCGGCGTCCTGTTCCTGATCTCCCACGCGCCGGGGCGACTTTTGCCCACCATCCGCTCTCGATGCCGGACGCTGGCGTTTCGCCCATGGGCGGAGCAGGACGTGGCCTCGCACCTTAGGGCGAAAACCAAAACCGATGCCGACGACGCCTTGCGCATCGCCGGTATGGCGGACGGCTCTCCGGGTCGGGCGATGGCCCTGTGGAGCACAAAGGCGATGACGCTTGATCGGATGGCTGAGGAAATCGTCTCCGGCGCCGCGCCTGCCGCGGGCTTGATGAGCCTGGCCGACAGCTTTCGAGGTGGAGAGGGGGCGGAACGATTCTCGCTGTTCGTAGACCGGCTATCGAGCGCGGTTCGGCGCCAAGCCACCCGGTCAGACGGCTCGCAAGCCGCAAGATGGACGGCGCTTTGGGACCGGCTGGCGTTCTTGCCGGGTCGGGTGGAAGGCCTGAATCTCGATCGGACCGACGCCTTCTGGACCACCGTCACCGACGTTGCGGCGACCGGGCGCAGCTGATGCTGATCGACAGCCACGTCAATCTGCACGCCCCGCAGTTCGACGAGGACCGAGCGGCCGTCATCGACCGGGCGCGGGCTGCGGGCGTCGAGCGGATGATCACCATCTGCGACCGCGTATCCGCCTTCGAGCGCGTGTACGCCATAGCGAGGGCGCACGAAGACATCTGGTGTACGGTGGGAACGCATCCCCATGAAGCGAAGGAAAATCCGGCCCTTGTAGCGCAAACCCTGATCGATCTGGCGGCGGCTGAAAAGGTGGTGGCAATCGGCGAAACGGGTCTGGATTACCACTATGATTTCAGCCCAAGGGACGTTCAACGAGCGATCTTTCACGCCCATATCAAGGCGGCTCGCGCGACGGGCTTGCCGCTGGTGGTGCATAGCCGGGAAGCGGACAACGAGATGAGCCAAATGCTGGAAGAGGCTCACGCAAAAGGGAAATTCAAAATCCTGTTGCACTGTTACACCAGCGGCCCCGAGCTGGCGCGTCGAGCTGCGGCGCTCGGCGCCTGGTTCTCCGTCTCCGGCATCGCCACCTTCAAAGCGGCGGAGGATGTGCGCAGCGTGATCCGGGACATGCCGCCGGGCCGGATTATCGTGGAGACGGACTGCCCCTATTTAGCGCCCGTACCTATGCGTGGGCGGCGAAACGAGCCGGCTTTTCTCCCTTATGTGCTGGCGCAGCTTGCAGATATCCAAGGATGGAGCCTCGCCGCTGCGGAAACGCTCACGGAAGCCGCGTTTTTCGACCTGTTTGACAGGATTCCGCGACCGTGAGCGGGGCGTTGGAGTTCACCATCCTCGGCTGCGGGTCGTCCGGCGGCGTACCCCGCGCAGACGGAGATTGGGGCGTCTGCGACCCGCTGGAGCCGAAAAACACACGCTCTCGATGTTCGGCACTTGTCAGGCGAAAAACGGACCAAAATCAAAGAGGTGAAACGACAATCTTAGTTGACACGTCGCCCGACCTGAGAACGCAGACCGCTGCTGCGGGGGTTAAGCGCATCGACGCGGTACTTTACACCCACGATCATGCTGACCAAGCCCATGGGATCGACGATCTTCGGGCGTTCGCAATCGCCATGCGCCGCCGTACCCCTTGTTTCATGGATCCCGTGACGCTCGCCAGCTTGAAGCGTCGGTTCAGCTACATCTTCGAGAGCGAAGGCGGATATCCGGCCATTTGCGAAGCTATCGATCTGCCGCCGCATGGTTTGGAATGGTCAATCGACGGACCATCCGGCGCAATTCCGGTGCTCAGTTTTGACCAGGATCATGGTGGAATACGGTCAGTGGGTTACCGTATCGGCGACGTTGGCTATTGCAGCGATGTCGTGGATTTTCCCGCAGAGTCCCTCGCGGCATTGCATAACTTAGACGTCTTTATCATCGACGCCTTGCGAGACCGACCGCACCCAACGCATGCCCATGTGGGCCGAGCCCTGGAATGGATCGAAGCGCTAAAACCGCGACGCGCTATCCTGACCAATTTGCATATCGACCTGGATTATAACGCGCTGGCCAAGCGTTTACCGCCGGGCGTCGAACCAGCCTTCGATCAAATGCACTTCATGTCACCATGCCCGTGATTTCCGATAATATATCTTAGGCGATAAACCATACCGTGGAAAAGCCCATCGACCGGCTGCTCGCCATTATGGCCCGCTTGCGTGATCCCGATGGCGGCTGCCCTTGGGATCTGGAGCAGACCTTCGCCACCGTCTCGCCGTACACGGTCGAGGAAGCCTATGAGGTCGCTGACGCCATCGAGCGCGGAGACCTGGACGACCTGAAAGATGAACTAGGCGATCTATTGCTGCAGGTGGTGTTCCACGCACGCATGGCTGAGGAGCAAGGCTCGTTCGCGTTCGACGACGTCGCTGACGCCATTTGCGACAAGATGCTTCGCCGTCATCCCCATGTGTTCGGTCCTCATGTGTTCGGCGATATGACGTTTGAGTCAAACGGGGCGCAATCAACAGCTTGGGAGGACATCAAAGCAGCCGAGCGGGATAAGAAAGGCCGGGCCAAGAGCCTGCTGGACGACGTGCCCATGGGCCTCCCCTCCCTCACCCGCGCCGTTAAGCTTTCTAAACGCGCCGCCCGCGTCGGCTTCGTCTGGCCCAACACTCAGGCGGTGCTGGAGAAATTACACGAGGAGGTCGGCGAGCTGGAACACGAAATCCGCGTCGGTGATCGAGATAAGGCGCGCGAAGAGCTGGGGGATGTTTTATTCGTCTGCGCCAACCTGGCGCGAGGCCTTGGCGTCGATCCAGAGGATGCGCTCCGCGCCACTAATGCCAAGTTCACCCGCCGCTTCCACTTTATCGAGGCGGCCTTGGCCAAGGTCGGACGCACGCCCGATCAATCCGACCTCACGGAGATGGACGGCCTATGGAACCAGGCCAAGGCCGCCGAGAAACCGAAGGCTTAGAACGCGTCGGGCGACGCCATGTTGGTCTCGACGCCTGGAAACAGGCGCTCAAATTGACCGAGCGCCCGATCGTTCAGCTTCACTGAGACGTGCACCGCGCCCCCTTCGAGATAATCCCGGCTCATCACCCGGCCGTGTCGATAGAGCCAGGCGAGGCTCTCCCCGTCTCCCGCAGGCAGGATGACATCCGCCGCCGGCCCGTCGTCCACCCGCGCGGCCAGATAGGTCAGGAGCGCGCCACACCCCTCCCCCGTCACCGCCGAGACGGTGAACGCGGGGGCCTTGTGATCCTCACGGGACCGTCTGGCCTTTGTTTCGGTTAAGTCCCGGGCCTCGTCATCGAGAAGATCGAGCTTGTTCCAGATTTCGATGACCCGATCGGCCGCTTCGGCCTCGCCGACGCCAAGGGTGGCCAAAACCGTCTCCACATCGTGCGCCTGTTCTTGCGATGCGGGGCTGGCGATATCGCGGACGTGCAAGATCAGGTCCGCCTCTTCCACCTCTTCGAGGGTGGCGCGGAACGCCGCCACCAGTTCGTGCGGCAGGTCGGAGATAAAGCCCACGGTGTCGGAGAGAATCGCCGGCCGCCCGTCTGGCAACTTCAGCGTCCGCAGGGTGGGGTCCAGGGTGGCGAACAGCATATCCCGCGCCTCCACCTTGGCTTCGGTCAGGCGGTTGAACAGGGTGGATTTGCCGGCGTTGGTGTAGCCCACCAGGGCCATGGTTGGGAACGGCGTCCGCCGCCGCGCGGCCCGGTGGAGCGAGCGGGTGCGACGCACGTCCTCCAGGTCACGCTTCAGCTTGTCGATCTTCTCCGCCAAGAGGCGTCGGTCGGTTTCGATCTGGGTTTCGCCAGGGCCGCCCATGACGCCGAACCCGCCCCGCTGGCGCTCAAGGTGGGTCCAGGTGCGGACGAGGCGGGAGCGCTCATAATCGAGGCGGGCAAGCTCCACCTGCAACCGCCCTTCCCGCGTGCGGGCGCGGCGAGCGAAGATTTCCAATATGAGCCCCGTCCGATCCAGAACCTTGGTCTGCCAGGCTTTTTCGAGATTTCTCTGCTGCACCGGCGTCAAGGCGTCGTCCACCACCACAACGTCGATCTGAAGCGCCTCGCAAATCTGGCCGAGGGTCTCGACCTTGCCGCGGCCGAACAGGGTCGGCGGAGACACTTCGCGTAGGACCACGATCTGCGTCGCGGCGGCGGCGAGATCGAGCGCCAGGGCGAGACCCACAGCTTCTTCCAACCGGGTCTCAGCCTTGCCCATCTCATGGCGCGCCGAGGGGCGCACAGGATGGATCACGAGCGCGGTCTGGACCTTGGGCGTATGATCGACGGACCGCTTGCGCGGCCCGTCTTCAGCGGTGTTGTCGGGATTGATCGTCAATCGTCTACGGCGTCGTCTGGCCCCGGCTCATAAAGCTGAACCGGTTGGGCGGGCATGATGGTGGAGATAGCGTGCTTGTAAACCAGTTGCGCCTGACCATCGCGGCGGAGCAGAACGCAAAAATTATCGAACCATGTGACGACACCTTGAAGCTTGACGCCGTTCACCAGAAAGATGGTCAGAGGCGTCTTGGATCGCCGAACGCTGTTGAGGAAGGTATCCTGGAGGTTTTGTTTTTTTTCGACGGCCATTTTCGGTCCCTTATTCGGAGGCAATCGCCTCCACACAAAAGTTGTTGTCCCACCTATGAAGCGTTTTGGCGGGCGTGTTCGAGATATAGGGCGCGCAGGCGCATTGAGATAGGCCCTGGATGGCCATCGCCGATGGTGGCGCCGTCGATAGAGGTGACAGGCGTGATGAAGGCCGACGCAGCGGTGAAGAACGCCTCTTTCGCCGACTTCGCCTCGTAGACGGTGAAAGGCGTTTCCATAACCATCATCTGCAGTTCGGCGGCAAGATCGATCAGCGTCTTGCGGGTGACGCCGCGGAGGATGTTGGCGCCTGTGTCGCGGGTGCGCAGGCGCCCCTCCGCGTCGACGATCCAGGCGTTGGTGGAGGAGCCTTCGGTGACATAGCCGTCTTCATCCACCAGCCAGGCTTCCATTGCGCCCGCGTCCCTTGCCGCCTGCTTGGCTAAAACGTTCGGCAGGAGGCCCACCGTCTTGATGTCGCAGCGGCCCCAGCGGATATCCGGCTGGGTCAGCACCGCGACGCCTTGGCTGGCCCGCTCATGAACGGCGGCGAGGTTGGCAGGACGGGCGATGACGATCACGCTCGGCCGCACGCCAGGCGGCGGGAAGGGATGGTCTCTGCGAGCGGCGCCGCGCGTGATCTGCAGATAAATCGAGCCCTGCTTCATCCCATTTCGTCGCACAGTTTCATGCAGCACGCGGAGCAGGGCTGCGCGGGTCATGGGTGGGCGGATGCGCAATTCCGAAAGGCTTCGCTCCAGCCGGTCGAGGTGCCCGTCGGCGTCGGCGAGGCGCCCGTCAAACACCGACCAGTATTCATATACTCCGTCTGCGAATTGGAAGCCCCGATCTTCAATGTGGACTTGGGCGTCTGCAATCGGCGTGTAGCGGCCATTCACATAGGCAAGACGTGGCACCTTAAGCGAGCTCCATATCCACGCCACGAGGTGCAATGCCCAACGACTTCAGTTTTCGGTGCAAGGCTGAGCGTTCCATGCCGATGAAAGCGGCGGTACGGGAAATATTGCCGCCAAACCTCAAGATCTGCGCTGTTAAGTATTCCCGCTCAAAAACTTCCCGCGCGTCCCTCAGGGGCAGAGCGATGATCCGTTCCGGGCCGACAGAACCCGCAACAGCGGTGGTCGCCACCTCCGCCGGCAGCATTTCGGCGGTGATGGTTTCTTGCGGATCTCCAGTCGCTAAGATCAAAAGCCGTTCGATGTTATTGCGCAGTTGGCGGACATTGCCGGGCCAATCATGAACCTGCAGGGTGGCCATGGCGTCTTCACCCAGAATGCGCTTGGGCATCCCAGTGGCTTCGCTGATGCGGTCGATGAAATAGAGCACAAGCTCTGCGATATCCTCCCGCCGTTCCGAGAGCCCCGGCACCCGCAAGGGGACGACGTTCAGGCGATGGAACAAATCCTCCCGAAAGCGGCCGGCGACGATCTCGTCGCGAAGGTTTTTGTCGGTGGAGGAGATCACGCGCACATCCACCACGACCTCGGTGTCACCGCCGATGCGGCGGAACCGCTGGTCCACAAGCACCCGCAGAATGCGCCCCTGGGTCTCCCGTGGCATGTCCGACACCTTGTCGAGGAAGAGGGTGCCGCCGTGGGCCCGTTCGAAAACGCCAATCTTGCGAGGACGCCCCCCCTCCCCCTCCTCGCCGAACAGTTCCAGATCAATGCGCTCAGGCGTCATGTCGGCAGCGCAGACGGCGACGAACTCGCCCTTTGCTCGAGCGCTGCCGGCATGCAGAAGCCGGGCGGCCAGCTCTTTGCCTGATCCTGCTGGGCCTGAGATTAAGATACGGCTATTCGCCATTGAAATCTTAGAGATCATCTGCCGCAGCTGCTGAACCGATTGCGATTTTCCGATCAGGCCGTCCGGCGTCATGGCTTGGGTGCGCAGCCGCTTGTTTTCCCGCTTTAACGTGGCCGATTCCAAAGCCCTTTCCACCAAAAGGAGCAGGCGATCGGACTTGAACGGCTTTTCCAGGAAGTCGTAGGCGCCGCGCTTAATCGCGCTGACGGCCGTTTCGATGTTGCCGTGGCCGGAGATCATCACCACGGGCATTTCAGGATCTAGGGTCTTAACCAGATCCAGCAGCTCTAGGCCATCGAGCCCCCCGCCCTGCATCCAGATATCCTGGATCAGCAGCGCCGGCCGCCGGGCGCGGATAGCCGCCAACGCGGTGTTCGAGTCCCCTGCCGTCCTCACCGCATAACCTTCGTCGGCCAGGATGCCGGACACCAATTCGCGGATGTCCGCCTCGTCGTCGACCACCAGAATATCCGCCGCCATACTCCTACTCCTATGCGATCACCGCATCGGCGTGAGCCGATACGGAAGAGGGTTGTTTTCGTTTTGGGAAGCAGAGCAGCGCTCGCGCGCCAGGCGCTTGGCGCGCATCGGTCAACACCAGTTCGCCGCCATGTTCTTCCAAAATTCGTTTGACGATGGCGAGGCCGAGGCCTGTGCCCTTCTCCCGCGTCGTCACATAGGGTTCGATCAAGCGCTCGCGGTCGCGGATCGGCAATCCGATGCCGTTGTCTTCGATTTCAAACGTGACCGCTCCCTTATCAAGGACCAGTCGGGCGATCAGCCGGCCCTGCAGATCGGGCTCATTGACCTTTCGCGCCGCCACGGCTTCGCCCGCGTTTTTCAGCACGTTGGTGAGCGCTTGTCCCACCATGCGGCTATCGCAGATAAAGCCCTTGGCGGCGGGAAGATCTTCCAGATCGACGACGATTTCTGGATAGGCGACCCTCTGCGCGAACACCGCTTGCCGCAAAAGCTCAGCGGCGTCCTCCTCGGCGAACTTGGGCGCCGGCATGCGAGCGAAGGCGGAGAACTCGTCCACCATTCGGCCAATATCCCCCACCTGGCGGATGATGGTGTCGGTGCAGCGGTCGAAGATTTCCAGGTCGTGAGTGATGTCGGCGCGGTATTTGCGGCGGATACGCTCGGCTGAAAGCTGGATGGGCGTCAGGGGATTTTTGATCTCGTGAGCGATTCGTCGGGCCACGTCCCGCCAAGCGGCGTTGCGCTGCGCAGTCACAAGACGGGTGATGTCATCGAAGGTCAGCACTAGGCCGTCGGAGCGGCCTGAAGCGCGCACTCTTAATCGGTGAGTTTCCGCGCTCCGTACGATGTCCACTTCCGCTTCGGCGTCTTGCCCGCTTTCCGCCGCGCGCCGCGCCACAGGTTCTAATTCCGGCGTCATGTCCCGCAAAAGGCTGCCGATAGGAACAGCGCCCGTCAGGCTGAGCAGCGTCAACGCCTGTTCGTTGATGGCGGATATGCGCCCAGATTGGTCAAGGCCAATCACGCCAGCGCTAACGCCGGAGAGAACCGCTTCGATAAAGAGCCGTCGGTCAAACGCTTCGTCACTGGCGGTTTTCAGCGCACTCTGCTGGCTTTGAAGATCCTGCGTCATTCGATTGAAAGCGCGGGATAAAACTGCAATTTCCTCAGGGTCTCGATCAATCGCGACGCGAGCGCTAAGATCACCCCCTGCAACCCGATCCGCCGCCACCACCAGCCGCGCTACCGGCGTCGAAATTTGAGTCGCCGCCGCCATGCCGACCCATACAGCGCCCACCAGCACCAGAAGCGCTGTAGAGGTAAAGCTTAAAGCGAACACGGTCTGAATGCGGGAGCGCCCGCTCTCGGCGTCCCGGTAGGTGACAACAGCCTCTTCGGATTGCCGCATCTGGCCCAAGAGCTTCGCATCCATGGCGCGGGTCACATAAAGGAAGGCGTCGGGATAGCCGCTGAGGTGGTAGACGGCACGGAAAACGTCGGAATCGGTCGGCTCCCGCGTCTCCAATTCTCCCGCCTTCGCGGCGCGGTCCAAGGTCGCGGGCGGCGGCGTCACGAAGGGCGCGGCGCCGGGGGCTTCAGCGCGAGCCAGAACGCGCCCCGCGGAATCTATGACGTAGAGGGAGGAAAAGTCCCGCTCGACTCCCTGACTCAAGAGGGCGCTGTACATCAGGGGGCGCGTCTGCAGCATGCCGGCGACGACGGGCTGGTTCAGGTCTCTCGCCATGCGCCCGACGTTGTCGGTCACCTGATGCTCCTGCTCGCCGAGATAGGATTTGGCGAGGGTGGCGGTGTTATCGATGACGGTTCGGATGCGTCCGGAAAACCAGCTGTCGATGCCGCGGGTCACCAGCAGGCCGAAAAACAAGGCGACGATGATCGCCGGCAGCACGGCGGCTAGAGCGAACAGGCCAACGAAGCGGCGATGCAGCCTGACGCCCGCATCCTCCGCCCCTGGTGCGAACAACTTCAGCGCCCGCCACCCCGCCGCCATCGCGAGCACCAGGATCAGGATTAGGTTCAGCGACAGCAGCATCAGCATGGACTGGCTGGCCGAAACGGTGGGCTTTGTCCCGGGCGTTGCGGCGGTTAGGAACACCGCCAAAGCCGTGACAACGGCGGCGACGGCGAACCCGGCGCCGAACGCATAACGGCTACCGCGCCGGATGAACTCGGCGAGATTCCGTTGCCTAGGCGACGGCGGCAAGGGTGTCACGGCCTCGGTCATCGGGCGAACCATGACCCGACTGTGCCCTTTTATCAACAGGGCTGTGACCTTTTGGCGTCAGGTGCGCCGCCGCGCCGCATCTAAACCCAAGTCTTGGATTTTCTTGCGCAAAGTATTCCGGTTCACGCCCAATACGTCCGCCGCCTTGACCTGATTGCCACGGGTGGCGGCGAGCGTCAGGCGGATTAGCGGGCGGCTGACCTCCTCCACGATCCGATCGTAGAGACCAGGCGGAGGGAGGACGTCCGGCGCTTCGGAGAATTCGGAGGAGAGGCGTTGTTCGATCAGAGCTTCCAGGCTGAGGGGTTCTTCGGAGGTTGGCGTTGGGGCGTGCTCATGAAACTCACGATCGATTACCCGGGCGGTTATTAAGTCTTCGGCGTAAAGGGCGCTGACGCGCCGCATCAGGTTTTCCAACTCGCGGACATTGCCCAGCCAGTTGTGGCGCTTCAACCTCTCGATCGCCCCCTCGTCGAGGGACTTCGGCGGCAGGCCCTCACGGTGTGCGCGAAGAAGGAAGGCCCGCGCAAGGTCCGGCACATCTTCCAGCCGCTCCCGTAAAGGCGGTAGCCGGAGGGGCGCGACGTTCAGCCGGAAGTAGAGATCCTCTCGGAACAAGCCCTGCCGGATCAGGGCGCGCAAATCCCGGTTGGTCGCGGCGATCAGTCGGGCGTCGGCGGGCCGATTAGTGCGAGGGTTGATCGCCCGCTCCGATCCGTCGATCACGCGCAACAGCCGGGTCTGGGCGTCCAGCGGCAAATCGCCAATTTCATCCAGAAAGAGCGTGCCGCCATCGGCGTCCACCAGCTTACCCGTCTCGCCGTTGCGACCAAAGAGTTCGGACTCCACCCGCTCCCGCGGTGTTGCGGCGAGATGGACCACCACGAACTTTCCGTCTCGCCGTTTGCCGAGGTCGTGCAGCGCGCGCGCGGCCAACTCCTTGCCTGCGCCGGATTCGCCCAGGATCAGGACTGTGAGCTCCGCGCCGACCAGCCTTGCTAAAGTACGGTAAACTTCTTGCATCGGCGCCGAGCGGCCGATCAAGGGAAGCCGCTCATCCCGCGCCGCCCGGGCCCGCGCTTGTACAGGCTCGGTGTTGGCCGGTCGCGCCAAGGCCCGCCTCGCGATCGCCACCATGTCGTCCAGATCGAAGGGCTTGGGCAGATATTCAAACGCGCCGGTCTCCGCGGCGCTGACGGCGGTCAAAAGCGTGTTCTGTGCGCTCATGACGATCACCGGAAGCTTGGGCCGAAGCTTTCGGATACGGGGCAGGATGTCGAAGAAGTTCTCGTCCGGCATCACGACGTCGGAAACAACGAGGTCTCCTTCCCCGTCCGACACCCATTTCAAAAGCGTCGCCGCAGAGCCGGTGGCGCGCACCTGAAATCCCGCTCTTACAAAGGCCTGGCTCAACACCAGCCTTATGGAGGCGTCATCGTCGGCGATCAAAATTTTGCGAGAGGACGTGGTCATAAGGTAGAACTCGGCGAGGCCCCGGCGGGCGCGATGGGAAGCAGCACGCTGAAAGTCGTGCGGCCCGGTTCTGACTCGAAATCGATCAGGCCGCCTTGTGAAGCGACCAGTTTGGCCACGAGAGTGAGGCCGAGGCCGGCGCCCTGAGGCTTTGTGGTGATGAAAGGATCGAACAGGCGGTCGCGGAGGTCAGCGGGCACGCCCGGACCGTTGTCTTGAACCTTGATTTCCAAAGGTGCAGTGCGGAAACCTTGGCGGAACGATGTGGTGATGCAGACGTCGCCGCGGGCGTCGCCTCGGCTGTTCGCGGCTTCTGCGGCGTTTTTCACAAGGTTCAGGAACACCTGGATCAACTGATCCTCATCGCCCAGCGCATGGGGCAGCGACGGGTCAAATTGCTCTCGAAAGATGATGCCCTCGCCCGCCCCCGCTGAAATGAGTGCGCGGACCCGATCGAGAATACGGTGGATATTGACGGGCTGAAGCGCGGTGGTGCGCTCGTCGGCGAAGACTTCCACACGGTCGATCAGGCGGCGAATGCGGTCTGTCTCGTCCACGATCAACTGCGCCAGGGCGGCGTCCTCCACCCCATTATGACTGCCCGAACCGAGAAGCTGCGCTGCGCCGCGAATGCCGGCCAAGGGGTTCTTGATCTCATGGGCCAGCGTGCGGCCCATGCCGGCGACCGAGCGCAGGGTGCCGGCAGTCAGCTCCAAACCCGTGACCGGCGCCTTGAGGTTTAAGTTGAGCAGCACGGCGCCATCGATCAACGGCGTCACCACAGCCTCGGCTTCGATGGGTGGGCTGTCGGGCAGTGAAATGTCCACAGCCCTTTCTCTGACCGTCACCCCCTGCCGCGCGGCTTGTTCAACGATGCCTGGGAGGAGGCTATCCGGAGGGAGCGCTTCTGCGAGTCTCCGCCGCATCAGCGCGCCCATCGTCCGTCCGAATAAAGTTTGCGCCGCCTCGTTAGCGCCGAGCAGGTAGCCCTCGGCGTTGAACACCATGGCGGGCGACGGATGCAGATCGAAAGCGAGAGCACGCAACGCTTCACTATCGGTACGAGATGGACTGGCGGACGCCTTCAAGCGATCTTCCTCATAAAGGCATCAGCGCACAAAAATTAATCAGCCGCAACGCCCGCTTTATCAGCAGCGGTGATTTGCTGTTGGTCAGAGGACTCGACAACACGCTTTTCTCGCCCGAAAAGCCCCGCATGAAATTTGCTGCGATCGTCGTTGCGGGAGGCGCTGGTCTGAGAGCGGGCGGCGGCGCGCCTAAACAGTGGCGACCGCTGAACGGCAAACCGCTGGCACGTTGGTCTATCGACGCCTTTCTTGGCGCGGGCGCTGACATCGTGGTTCTGGTGGTTCCCAAGGACGCCGTCGCCTTCGCCGAGGCGCTTTGCGGTGGTCCTCCCAACCTGAAGATCGTAAAGGGCGGCGCAGAGCGGTTCAATTCGGTCCAGGCGGGGCTCCTTGCGTTGGAGAGCGAAGACCTTGGCGCGGTGCTGATCCATGACGCGGCGCGGCCATTTCTGACCCGCCGGCATGTGGAGCGCCTCCTAGCCGCCCTGGACGACGCAGATGCCGCCCTGCCCGCCCTCGCCGTCAGTGACACGCTAAAGCGCGCCGCTGACGACATGACGATCAGCGACACGCCCGATCGGATCGGACTGTGGCGGGCCCAAACGCCCCAGGCGTTTCGTTGGCCGCTGATTGGCGACGCCTTTGCTCACTGGCCGGTCGACGAGACGCCCACTGATGACGCCCAGGTGGTGGAGCGATATGGCGGCCGCGTCGTGATCGTGCCTGGCGACCCCATGTTGATGAAGGCCACCTACCCTGAGGATATCGAGATGATGGAGCGGCTTGCCGGCGGCGTGCGGATCACCCGGTCGGGAATCGGGTTCGACGCCCATCGGTTTGGACCTGGGCAGGGCGTTTGGCTTTGTGGCGTTGAGGTACCCCATACCCATGGCCTCATTGGCCATTCAGACGCGGACGCCGGCCTGCACTCGCTTACCGACGCCATCCTCGGCGCTATCGGCGAGGGGGATATCGGCGATCACTTCCCGCCCACCGATCCGAAATGGCGCGGCGCGGCGTCCGATCTTTTCCTCAAACACGCCGCGGAGCTCGTGGCTCAAAAGGGAGGAACGATCTTGAATGTCGATGTGACGCTGATCTGCGAGCGACCGAAGATCAAACCTCACCGTGCTGCCATGCGCGAGCGCGTCGCCGCCATCCTGGGCGTGCCTGTGGATCGCGTGAGCGTGAAAGCCACCACCACTGAAGGCATGGGCTTCACCGGCCGCGAGGAAGGCGTCGCTGCGCAGGCCATCGCCAACGTGGAGACGCCGCTCTAACAGGCGGCGCCGAGGAGGTCGCCATGTCCATTTTCCCGCGCGAAATCGTCATGCTGGCGGAGCTGGTGCTGGATGAATGCCGGGCGCGCCACGTCCGCATTGTCACCGCGGAGAGTTGTACCGGCGGCCTGGTCGCAGGCGCGCTGACCGAGATCGCCGGTTCGTCGGACGTAGTGGATCGGGGCTTCGTCACCTACTCCAATCGCGCCAAGTCCTTGATGTTGGGCGTGCCCGGCGATCTGATCGCCGACATGGGGGCGGTGTCGGAACCGGTGGCGCGGATGATGGCGGAAGGAGCGCTGAACGCCTCCGACGCCCATATCGCTGTCGCCATCACCGGTGTGGCCGGCCCTGGCGGCGGAACGGCGCTGAAGCCCGTTGGCCTCGTTCACTTCGCCACGGCGCGGGCGAATGGTCCAATCCTGCACAGGCGAGAACTGTTCGGTAAGATCGGCCGCACTGACATCCGGATGGAGAGCGTCAGAATCGCTTTGGAGATGATCCGTGAGCGGGTGGCCGGCTAGATGCCGGTACCGTCTTCGCCATAGAGCGCTTTAGCCCGCGCCTCGAAACAACCGATCAGACGTTGCACCGCATAATCGAAATTGGCGCGCAGCATCAGGTCCAACAGCTTCGATTTGAACTCGAAATCAATGTCGAAAAGTATTTTTGTTCCAGCAGGATGCGGTTCAAACCTCCACTGGTTTAGGAGCCGTTTGAAAGGCCCCGAGATCAGCTTGACCTCGATGACCCATTCAGGCGCGTTGCGTTTGATGCGGGTGGCGAACCGCTCCCTGATCACCGAAAAACCGACGCTGGCCTCCGCGTCGAGCACGCTGACGCCTTCCCCCCTCGGCTGCTCCGGCCCGGTGCGAATTGTGCTGATCCAGGGAATAAAGGTTGGATAGGCGCGCACGTCGCCCACAAGATCGAACAACTGGTCCGGTCGATAGGGCAGGATGCGCTCCACATGGTGGCGACTCAATAGGACAGCCTCAAACGCCCTGGGCTGCGCGCGCCGCCTTCAGCCGAGCAAAGTCCTCGCCGGCATGGTGGGAGGAGCGGGTGAGCGGGCTGGCCGAGACCATCAGGAAACCCTTGGCGAGGGCGATCGCTTCATAGCCGGCGAACTCGTCCGGCGTGACAAACCGATCGACCGGCGCGTGGCGGCGAGTGGGCTGCAGGTATTGGCCGATGGTGAGGAAATCGATGTCGGCGGAGCGCATGTCGTCCATCACCTGCATCACCTCTTCCTTGGTCTCGCCGAGGCCGACCATCAAGCCGGACTTGGTGAACTGGTTGGGATCGCGCTCCTTCACACGCTCCAGTAGGCGCAGAGAGTGAAAGTAGCGCGCCCCCGGCCGGATGGTGAGATAGAGCCGCGGCACCGTTTCGAGGTTGTGGTTGAACACGTCCGGCTGGGCGTCGATAATGGCTTCGGCGGCGGAGACGGGCTTTCGCAGGAAGTCCGGCGTCAGGATTTCGATGGTGGTGTCCGGCGTCGCGGCGCGGATAGCCCGCACCACGGCGGCGAAGTGTCCTGCCCCGCCGTCGTCCAGATCGTCCCTATCTACCGAGGTGATCACCACGTGCTTCAGGTCCATCTGCGCCACGGCGTCCGCCACCCGCGCGGGCTCGGTGGGGTCAAGCGCATCCGGCCGGCCGGTGGTGACGTTGCAGAAGGCGCAGGCCCGGGTGCAAACCTCGCCCATGATCATCATGGTGGCGTGCTTGATCGACCAGCACTCGCCGATGTTGGGGCAGGCCGCCTCTTCGCAGACGGTGGTCAGGCCATGGGTTTTAACAATAGCGCGGGTTTCGTTATAGCCGGCCGACCCTGGTGCGCGGACCCGCAGCCAATCGGGCTTGCGCAGCACAACGCTTTCCGGCCGTTCCCGTTTTTCCGGGTGGCGGAAGGCTCGGTTGTCGATGACGGTGGCCATGGCCCTTAGATCGTCCTTACGAGGCGCAGGTTCAAGCGTGGCTTAGAATGGCAGCAGCGACTTAAAGAAGTTGGTGCGCTTGTGGCGCTTGGTCTTGCGCGCCGCCGCAGCCTCGTCCACCAGCCAGAACACCTGCAGCACCCGCCGCTCGCCCACAAAGGGCTTGTGGCCATGCCAGGAGTTCTCGGCGCGGGCAAAGGCGGCGAAAGCGCCATAGCGCGCCGGGATCGGCGCGGTGCCGGGGCCGTCGAGATCCGGCCCCTCCAGGAACCGCAACGCGCCGCCCTGATCGCTCCAGTCGTCGTTCAGGTAAACCAGCGCCGTCGCCACCTTGTCCAGGCCGTCGGTGTGGGGGTTGCCGTCCTTCAGCGCCGACCATTTGCGCACCACGATCATCTGCGGCCGGTTGACGAGGTCTCGATCCAGCTTCTCGCCGACGATGCGGGAGAATTCGGGCGAGCGCACGTCGTCCAGCAGGCGCTCGAACGCCGGGCCGTAGGAGAGTTGCTCTACCGGGAAGAAGCCGGTCTTCTTCTCCTCGGGGAAATCCCGCGCCAGCGCCGCCTTGTCCGCGTCGGACAGCAGGGCTTCGGCCGTGAGGTGCGGGAATGGCGCCGTGGTGGTGGGGCGGGCGGCGAGGGTTTGCAGATTCAACATGGGCTTGTTTTATCAGCCTGCGGCCTTGCGGGCGAGTTCTGCCCTTATGAGGGCGGCGATATCGTGGCCATGGATGGTCAGCCCGTCGATATTGGCGTCCATGATCGCGGCGCCGGAGAAGTTGATGTCGCTGAACGTCGCGCCTTTTAGACTGACATTCACAAAGCGCGCGCCCGTCAGATTCGCGTCGTCGAACGTCGCGCCCGCCAGTGAGCAGTCAAGAAATTCGGCGTCGTCCAGCCGCTGATGTTCAAAGCGCCGATGGTCCGTCATAGCGTGCTTCCAAGGATCAGATGTGGATTACCTTGCCGTAAGCGTCCAGGGCCGCTTCGTGCATGGCTTCGCTCATGGTGGGGTGCGGGAAGACGGTGGCCATGATTTCCGCCTCGGTGGCTTCCGAGGTCATCGCCTGGGCGAACCCCTGGATCATTTCCGTGACTTCGCCGCCGATCATATGCGCGCCGAGCAGCTGGCCAGTCTCGGCGTCGAACACCGTCTTGACGAAGCCCTCCGTCTCTCCCGAAGCAATGGCCTTGCCGTTCACGCGGAAGGGGAAGCGGCCGACCTTCACCGCGCGCCCGTCCTGCTTCGCCTGTGCTTCGGTGAGGCCCACTGAGGCGATCTGCGGTTGGGAGTAGGTGCAGCCGGGGATCGGCGCGGCGATGTCGGCGCTGTCCTGGCCGGCGATGTGCTCGACGCAATGGATGGCTTCGTGGCTGGCTTTGTGGGCGAGCCAGGGCGCGCCGGCCACATCGCCGATGGCATAGAGGCCGGTGACGCCGGTGGCGCAATGCTTGTCGATCGTCACATGGCCACGTTCGAGCTTTACGCCCAGCGCTTCCAGGCCGATGTTCTCCACATTGCCGTCGATGCCGACAGCGACGATGGCGCGATCCGCTGTGAGTGTTTCGCTCTTACCCCCTGATTCCAGAGTAATCTCCACGCCGGTCTTGGATTTCGCAAGCTTGGTCACCTTGGCGCCGACGCGAAACTTCAGGCCACGCTTCTCGAAGGCCTTCTGCGCGGCGGCGGAGACCTCCTCGTCTTCCACCGGCAGGATGCGGCCGAGCGCCTCGATCACTGTAACCTCCGCGCCCAAGGCCCTGAAAAAGCTGGCGAACTCGATCCCGATGGCGCCGGAGCCGACCACCAGCAGCGACTTGGGGCAAGCCTTGGCCACCAACGCCTCGCGGTAGGTCCAGATGCGGTCGCCGTCCGGCGCAAGCCCGATGGCGGGTATCACCTTGGCGCGGGCGCCGGTGGCCAGGATCACGCTCTTGGCCTGCACCGTGCGTGCGCCGCCGGCTTTCAGCGCCACCACCACCTTGGGCGCGGGTGAGCCCTTTTCGAGTTTGGCGTCGCCCTCGATCACCTCGATTTTGTTCTTCTTCATCAGGTAGGCGACGCCCTGATTGAGCTGCTTGGCCACGCCGCGGGATCGCGCGACGATCTTGTCAAAGTCGAACGCCGGTTTCTCGGCGGAAAGGCCGTAGTCGCCGAGGTGCGACAACTGCTCGTACACCTCACCGGATTTCAGCAACGCCTTGGTGGGGATGCAGCCCCAATTCAGGCAGACGCCGCCTAAAAGCTCGCGCTCGATAATGGCGGTCTTCAGCCCCAGCTGCGCCGCGCGGATCGCCGCCACATAGCCGCCGGGACCCGAACCGATGATGACAAGATCGAAGTCAAAAGCCATGTCCTATCAGCGCCTTAAAGCAGTTTCTCGATAGCGCCCGACATATCTTCCGGCTTCGTCGTAGGCGCAAAACGCTCCACCACCTCTCCATCACGGCCGACCAGAAACTTGGTGAAGTTCCACTTGATCCCTTCGGAGCCGAGCAGGCCCTTCTTCTCGCGCTTGAGGTACTCATAGAGCGGGTGCGCCTTGGGCCCGTTCACATCGATCTTGGCGAACATGGGGAAGGTGACGTCATAGGTGAGGGAGCAGAAGTTCTGAATCTCATCCGCGTTCCCCGGCTCCTGCCCGCCGAACTGATTGCAGGGGAAGCCCAGCACCACCAAGCCCCTATCGGCGTATTGGCGGTAGAGCGCCTCCAGCCCTTCGTGCTGCGGGGTGAAGCCGCATTTTGACGCGGTGTTGACGATCAGCACCACCTTGTCGTTGTAGTCCGAGAGCGGCGCCGGCTGACCGGACAAGGTTTGGGCGGAATAGTCATAGATGCTCATGACATGACCTTTCTGGCCTTTTTCAGCTCACGCCAGCATGGTGACGGGGTCTTCGATGAAGCCTTTGAACGCCTGCAGCCAGCGGGCGCCGATGGCGCCGTCCACCACCCGGTGATCGCAGGTGAGGGTGACGGTCATCACCGTGGCGATAGCCAGCTGATCGTTTTTCACCACTGGCCGCTTTTCACCGACGCCGACAGAGAGGATGCACCCCTGCGGCTCGTTGATGATGGAGTTGAACGACTTGATCCCCATCATGCCGAGGTTGGAGACCGAGAAGGTGCCGCCCTGGTATTCCTCGGGCTTCAGTTTGCGGCTGCGCGCCCGCTCGGCGAGGTCCTTCATGGTCTTGGCGATGTCCGCCAGCGTGCGGTCTTCCGCCGCGCGGATGATCGGGGTGATCAAGCCGTGCTCCAAGGCGACCGCCACCGCCACATCGGCGTGGTGGTGCTTGGCGATGCCGTCAGGGGTGTAGCTGGCGTTGGCATTGGGCTCGGCCTTCAGGGCCATCGCCACGGCCTTGATGACGATGTCGTTCACCGAGACCTTTACCCCCTGCTTCTCCAGCGCGGCGTTGATTCGGACGCGGGCGGCCAGCAAGTTATCAATTTCCAGATCGATGGTCAGCGGGAAGTGGGGGATGTCGCGGAAGCTATCGGTCATCCGCCGGGCGATGGTCTTGCCCATTCCGTCCAGCGGCACGAGGTCGTAGGAGCCAGCGGGGATGCCCATCTGCTCCAGGGATTGCACTTGGCGGGGTTCGGCGG
>CAXTHJ010000008.1:57985-59332 GCA_964243985.1 uncultured Caulobacteraceae bacterium
TCACCGAGCCTGGCCGGCCTTGCTGCTCGATGTGCGCGGGCGTGAAGAACAGCACGGTCCGGGTGCCGGCGGGGATCGTGGCCAGGGCCGGGCCGAGCAGGGCCAGGGCCGGGAAGTTCTGCGGCTGGTCGGCGGCGGCCGGGGTTTGCGCGCGGGCGGGGGGCGCGGCGGCGCCGGGCGTGGCGGCATCCACGGCGGCCGGGACGATGCGGCCGTGCGGTCCTGAGCCCTTGATGGCGTTAAGATCCACACCCTTCTGCTCGGCGATACGGCGTGCCAGCGGCGAGGCGAATACGCGCTCTTCGCCATCCGGCTGTTTCGGAGTCGCGGGTGCGGGCGCCTTGGCTTCCGGCGCCTTGACCGGTTCAGAGGCGAAGGACGCGCGCGGCGCGGCGTCTTCTTCGCGAGCCTGCTCCACTGCTTTGGTCGGCTGTGGCGTCTCAGGCGCAGACGCTTTTGGCGCTTGCGGCGCTGCGGCCTCACCCTCACCTTTCAATCGCGCAATGGGCGTGTTGACCTTCACGCCCTCGGTTCCGGCGGGCACCAAGATGGCGTCCACCACGCCTTCATCCACCGCTTCCACCTCCATGGTGGCCTTGTCGGTCTCGATCTCGGCGATCACGTCGCCGGCGGAGACGGTGTCGCCGGCCTTGATGTTCCACTTGGCGAGCACGCCCTCCTCCATGGTGGGCGAGAGAGCGGGCATGAGGATGTCGGTCACGTTACGTCCTCAAGATTGGGGGCGGCCTCATGGCTGAGGTGGGCTAGGGATGCGCCGTGCGCTTCCCAGTTACGGCCATCGAACGGTTCGATGCGGATGTCCAGGGCGTCGACGTCATCCAGACAGCGGGCGTTCACCGACCAGCCGTCCGGGTTGGAGCGAGGGCGATAAAAACTCTTCACGCCGCAGACCGAGCAGAACAAATGCTGCGCCACGCCGGTGTTGAAGGTGTAGCGCATCAGCCGATCCTTGCCCGCCGTGATGCGGAACCGGCTCTCGGGCACGATGATGTGGACGAAACCGACCTTCTCGCACATCGAGCAGTTGCAAGCTTGTGCTTCCACGCGATCCGAAAGTTGCGCTTCGAACCGGACAGCGCCGCAGTGACAGCCGCCAGTATGCCAAGTGACTTCACCCGGCACGTTTCAGCTCCATCTAGTCACAGGGCAAACACTTGGAGAGCGTGTTTTAGGACCCGTCATACGGACACGTGCCCCCGCCCTTGCATAGCGCTCAACATCTTCCAGGGTATCGACCTCAATTTCTATTTTATACTTTTTATTCTTATATTCATGAGGCTGAAGAACCTCGATTTTTCCAGCTTTCTTTTTATCATAAAACATATC
>CAXTHJ010000009.1:0-58149 GCA_964243985.1 uncultured Caulobacteraceae bacterium
GAGGTGAAAGCCCCCGCCAAGAAAGCCGCCCCCAAGAAGAAGGCTTCCGACGAAGCGTCTTCCGAAGACTAATCATCACGCCAGCCTCGGCCGGCTAGACCTAAGGAGCAGATCATGGCTCACAAGAAATCAGGCGGCTCGTCCCGCAACGGTCGCGACTCGGCCGGTCAGCGCCTCGGCGTGAAGAAGTTCGGCGGCGAAAATGTCCTCGCCGGCAACATTCTCGTGCGTCAGCGCGGCACCAAGTTCTGGCCGGGTACGAACGTGGGCCTCGGCCGCGACCACACCCTGTTCGCCACAGCCACGGGCGCTGTGAAGTTCACTACCAAGCGTGACGACCGAACCTATGTGTCGATCATGCCGGCCGCCGAGCAGGTCAAGGCCGCCGCCGAATAGCGATCCACTCTATCCCGGATCGCGGCGCTCAAGCCCACGATTTGGACCGCAAGTCTAGCGGGGAGTCCGGATCGACCGTGCTCTCCGTTTTCGCTACCCTCTGGACCAACCGGGCGTCGGTCGGCGTGAGCCCTTATCGGGTCCCGTAGAGGGTCATCACGTCCCGCCGCAGGGACGCCTGACTGTCCGGACGGGAGTAGAACATGTGCCCGCCCGGATAGACCTTCAGCTGCAACCGCGACGGATCGCCCATGGTGGGGATCTGCGCCACCACCATCTCCGACCCGAAATAGGGGCAGGAGAGGTCGTCGTAGCCATGGACGATCAGGGCCTTCATCTTCGGATCGTTGGCCAAGGCTTCGCGCAGGTCAGATGCGCTCTCGATGGCGGTGAAGTAGTGTTTCTCCCAGTGTCCGATCACGGCGGGGTTTAAGGGCTCATAGTGGGCGTCCACCTTCCAGCCCACCTGGCGGGTGACGAAGTCCACCATGGCCGAGGTGGTGGGGGCGATGATGCCGTTCAGGATCGGATCGCCGGTGCGCTGGCTGGGCGACCAGGGATAGGGATCGTAGGCGGTGACATTGCTGTCGTACCAGGAGCCGAGCTTGCCCTCTTCGCGATAGAGGTCCCTAAGGAACGCCCGGCTGTCGATCCGCCCACCCATGTGGCGCACGTCCGCTTCCGGCAGGCCGGTATAGGCCGTGACGCGCTTGACGATCCGGTCCACCGCCGCGGGGTCCTGGCGGCCCTTCAGGATGTCGGTGACAAATTCGGTGCGGGTGTAGGTCTCCACCTCCGCCATGGTCTGCGGATTGAGCGGCTTGCCCTGGCGCTCGTAATTGGCGGCGGTCATGGACGGCAGGGTGGTCATCCAGGCCATGGGCGAGGTGTCGGGATCGGCGTCGTTGCGCCCGTCCAGCAAGGGAGACACCATCACAATGCCGGAAACGCCGACTCCCTGCACGGTCTGCAGTTCGTGGGCGATGGCCGGCGCGCGATAGCCACCGTAGCTCTCACCCACCACGTACTTGGGCGAGGCCATGCGGCCGTTCTTTGAGAGCCAGTCGTAGACGATGCGGGCGAGGTATTCGATGTCCTCCTTCACCATGTAGAACTTCTTGTCCGTCTCATCCTGCTTCAGGAGAGACCGCGAGAAGCCGGTGCCCACCGGGTCGATGAAGACCAGATCGGTGAAGTCGAGCCACGTGCCGGGATTGTCGTGCAGGATGGCCGGCTCGGACGCGCTGTCCCCCGCCGCGCCGAACTGGATGCGCTTTGGCCCGATAGCGCCCAGATTGAGGTAGACCGACGCCGCGCCCGGGCCGCCGTTGAAGGCGAAGGTGACGGGGCGGCTCGGGTCGGGCGGGCCGTCGAGCCTGTAGGCGGTGAAGACGATCTCGGCGATCTTCTTGCCGTCCTCGTCCCGCACTGGGAGCGAGCCGACGGTGGCGGTGTAGCCGAGGGTCTTGCCGCCAAGGGTCGTGGTCTGATGGACCGAGGCGTCGGCGGGGAAGGGCGGCAGGTCCGGCTTGTCGCTCTTGCCTTTATCAGCCTTGGCGTCGGGCTTGGGATCGTCGGCGGCGAAGGCGACCTGGGCGGCGCCGAACGCGGCGAGGGTCGCCGCCAGCAAGGCGGCCGTTAAGAAGTGGCGCATGGACCCTGATCCCCGATGAAGCGAATTCTCCGTGGGAGGACTGTTAGAGGATCGGGCTCAGCTCTGGAAGATGGCCGGACCCGCGTTTAGAACCTGCGGGGCAGAAGCGGGTCCACGAGGGCGGCCAGGGTCTCTTCAGTCAGAAGGCCGGTCACGCCGCTGAAGATCGTGCGCACCACCCCATCGGGGCCGATAATCACCGTGACGGGCAGGGAGGGCGGCATCCCGAACCCGTCCGTCTGCGCCGTCGCGGCGGGCAGGGCGGGGTAGGTGAAGGCGCCCATGATGCGCTGGGCCATCGGCAGGGCCTGGGCCTTGTCCTCGGTCAGCCCCACCACCACCACGCCGCGCGGCGCGTATTGGCGGGAGAAGGCGTCCAGCGCCGGCATCTCTTCTCGGCAAGGCCCGCACCAGGTGGCCCAGAGGTTCACCACCACCACCCGGCCGCGCAAGGCCGCGAGATTGAAGCGCTGACCGTTCAAGGTCTGCCCCACCAGCAGGGGCGCCGGGCGGCCGATGACGGGCGCGGCCTGCGCGGCCGTGGAAAGCGCCAGAGCGGCGAGAAGGGCGAGAGCAGCTTTTTTCATGGGGCGACGCAACGTCAAAGCCAGGGTCGGGAGTAAGGCGACCTGTTTCTCCAGGGGCGAGAACTATCCGGCCATCGTTCGTGGGCCTATCCGTAGACGTGCAGCATATATTGCAGCTGCCCCACAGCCTGCGCCGGGGCGACGTTGTAATTGAACGCCTCCACGAAGAACCCCGCCTTGTCGAGGAGATAGGCGGATGTGGAGTGGTCCATCACATAGTCGCCGGATGCCACGGTGGTCTTCTTCACGTAGACGTGGAAGGCCTTGGCGATCCTGTCGATCTCGCCGGGCGATCCCGTCAGCCCTCGGATGCGGGGGTCGAAGTCGCTGAGAAAGGCTTTCAAGGCCTTGGGCGTATCCCGGGCGGGATCGATGGTGACGAAGGCGAAGTTGATCCGGTCTGCGGCCTGTCCCAGCATCTGCATCCACTGGGTCATGGAGGCCAGGGTGGTGGGGCAGATCTCGGGACAGAACACATAGCCGAAGTAGAGCAGAGTTGGCTTGCCGATCAGGTCACGACCGCTGACAGGCCGGCCGTTCTGGTCGATGAGGCGCAGGGTTTCGTCGAGCTTCATCTCGCCGGGGGGCGGTTTGGGCGCCGCCCAAGCCCGATCGACCACCCCCAGCGCGCCCAGCCCCGAAGCGATGAAGGCCCGGCGGCGCATCACGGCGTCGTCATCCCGCCGCCCGATCCGGCGGCGAACGCCCTGACGACGAAGGTCACCGAAACAGCCCCCGCTTTGGCGAAATGCAGTGTGGCGGGGGCCCAGTCTCCGGCGTTCAAGGGTTTTTTCGGCCTGATGATCATCAGGTGATAACCGCTGTTCGCCGCGACGGCGACGGTCTTGCCCGCAGGGATCGCCAGTCCGCCGGTCATGGGCCGCATCCGCATGATCCCCCCGTCCATGGTCATGGAATGCAGCTCAAGCTTTTCGGCGGCGGGGGTGGAGGCGCCGAGCAGGGTGTCGTCTGCGCGGCCTTCGTTGGTGATGGTCAAATACCCCGCCGCCGTCGGCGCGCCCGTTGGAGGCTTGGCGATCCAGGCCTGCGACAGGCGAATGCCAGCGTGCCGCGCGGCCGACCTCTTCGACGCAGGAGCGAGAGTTGCCGCCACCGCGCCGCCCTTGTTCATGCCGCCCATCTCCATGCCGCTCATGTCCATCCCGGCCATAGCGTCGCCGCCGGCGCCCGCCGCGATCTCCAGTACCGGCGCGGGATGGGTGAGGCGGCCCGGCTGATCCGCCGCCGGGATCTCAATCCAGCGCGCCTCTCCCGCCTCGCAGATCTGGACGGCGGGGAAGTAGAGTTTGCCCGGCTGGTCCGGCAGCTTGGCGCTGACGCCGAACTGGTCCCACTGGTCGTCCGGAAGGGGGCCGCCGCGCCAGGTAATGGCCTTCACCCGCTCGGTCAGCATCTTGCCGCCCTCGCCTTTCGTGGGCGGTGTCAGGGGCGCGTGTTCGATCTCCAGCGTCCAGCCGGGCTTCGGCTGCGGCCGCGCGGCGTTGATCCCTTCCGGAATCTCCACCCGCAGCGCCGTGGTCGCCGAACCCGCACAGCCGTGGCCGATGCGGAAGAACGAGGTGTAATAGGCGCCCGGCGCAGCCTTGGGATCGGTCAGGGTGACGTGCGCCGCGGCGGCGCTCGCGACGCCAAGAGCCGCGAGAACAGTCGTGGTGATGAGGTTGGTGTTCATGATCGGCCCTCTCAGTAGCTGTAGCTGAGCTTGGTCACCACCGTCCGCTGCGGGAAGGGGTGATATTGGAAGTAGGAGACGTCGCCGAGGTTGTCCACGCCGAGGTCGGCCGCCCAGTGCCGGTCGATCTGATAGCGCGCATGAACGTCGGCGACGAAGTAGGCGCCAAAGCCGGTGAAGGTGTTGGCGTAATGATCGATGTTGTCGATCGAGCCGTAGGACTTGTCGCTGTAGCGGGCGGCGATGGTGAAGGCCCAGGGCGGCGCCGGGCGATAGGTGGCGACGGCGGAGGCGCGCAGGCGGGGGAGCTGGGGCAGCTGCCGCCCGATCACCGTGTCGCCCACGAAGGTCGGGGCGTAGCCGGCGTCCTTCACGATCTTTGACTGCACGTAGGTGATCCAACCGGACAGCTCCACGCCGGGGAGCAGGACGTCGCGCTGGTCGGCCACCAGCTCCACACCCTGAGTGCGCACCTTGTCCACGTTCTGAGTGAAGCTGGCGAGGCCGGTAGGATTGCTGGGCAGGACGACGCCGCTTTGCGAGATCAGGGCGTTTGAGATGTTCTCGCCGAACAGGCTCAGCCGCGCATGGCCGCCGGTCCAGAACCGTTCGGCGGCGAGTTCGGCCGAGGTCGCGTCCTCCGGCTTCAGATCAGGGTTTGGCACCTGCAGCACCCCGGCGACGGTGGCCGACTGGTAGAGCTCCTCCACCGTTGGGAAGCGGTAGGCCTTGCCGATGGAGCCGCTGAAACGCCAGGCGGCGTCCGGCGCATAGGCCAAGACGGCCTTGGGCGAGAAGTGGCTGGCCGACAAGTCGGGCTGATGCACGTTAAGCACGGGGGTCAGGGACGCGTTCACCCCGTCGAACGCCCGCCAGTATTCGTAGCGGCCGCCGAGGGTGAGCTTGAATTGCGAGGTGAGCGCGATCTGGTCCTGCGCCCAGGCGGCCTCGGTTTCGGTCTTGCCGCCGGAGAAGGCGGCGGTGGTGGTGGCCGGGCCGCCCAACCAGTCGGGGGTGTTGTATTTGGGGTTGTCCAGCTTGAACCCGTCCTGGTGCAGGCCGGCGGTGACAATGTTCATCCCGTCCATCCCCTGCGGCCGCCAAGTTCCCTTCAGGTCCAGCGTCTCCCAGCCCGTGCCGTTCAGGGAGAGGATGGTTCCCGCGCCGCCCGCGCTGGCCACCGGGAAAGCGAGCGATGGCGTGCGCTGTCGGTCCTTGGCGTAGTCATAGAGGGTGGCGACGGCGCTCCAGTCGAACAGGCCGTTCGTGTGCGAGCCGACCGACAGGCTCTGCATGAAGTGGTCTTCCAGCAGCTGATAGCGGTCGTTGGAGAAGGCGCTGGCCGCGACCGTGTAGGCGCGCCCGCCGATGTTCAGTGCGCCCGCATAGATCGGCGCCCCGGCGCTTTGCAGATAGGTCTGGATGCCGGCGGAATCGTTGTTCTGGAAGAAGCCCAGGGTGTAGGCCGCGCTGATCGTGGGCGTGATCTCGTAGCCGAGCTTCAGCTTGGCGTTGTCGATAGTCTGGTGCTCCAGTCCGCCGGCGCCGAGCATTTGGATCGGCACGTTGGTGCGACTGGCCGTGGCGTAGCCGCCGGTCGTCGGCGCGCCGGTGGTCGAGGTCGTCGTGGGCGTCGTCGCCGTGACGTAGAGCAGCGGCTGGCTTTCGGTGTCCAGGTGATCGGCGCTGAGCCAGAACGAGAACTTGCCGAACCGGTCGCCGATCGTGCCGCTGGCTCGGCCTGTGGGATAGGTGTTGCGGGTCCCATACTGGCTGAAGTCCTGCCAGGCGCCTTCCGCCGTCGCCGTGGCCTCGAAATGGTCCGGCATGCGGGTGGTGATCTCAACCACTTCCCCGATGGAGTTGCCGGGGAAGGCCGCCGCGAACGGGCCGTAGAGCACGTCGATGCGCAAGACCTCCTCGGGCGAAACCATGCCCCAGCGCGGCGAGGCGTTGGTGTTGTTGTTGCCGATCAGGGCCGAGAGCAGCACCCCGTCGGCATAGATGAGGCTCCGCGCGCTGGAGCCGACGCCCGATGTGCGGGTGGTGATCGGGTCCTGCGTGTCGCCGATGTGGCGCTGGCGGATAAACACGTCCGGCAGGTACTTCAGTGTATCTTCGACCGTGGTGGCGTTGACCGTGGCTTTGATCTGATCGGCGTTGACGCTTTCGACGGTGTTGGGCGTCTGGTCGAGACTGGCGGGCGCCAGGCGCTGGCCGGTGACGATGACTTGCGCCGGTTCGCTGTCTTCGGCGGCGTGGACGGAGGCGGCGCAGAGACTGGCGCAGAGGGCGAGCGCGCTGGCGCCCGCGAAACGGTGCTTCGGCAAGGGAGGAATCCTCGAACGATCATGCCGCGCGAACGCGGCGAAGCCCGCGTGAAAGCGCAGGCGGCGGACGATCAGACGAGGGTGACTGGTGGTCCTTGCGAGGGCGGCGGCGGCGCGGCGAGGCCGCGACCGGGGACAAGGTCGAAGCGGACGGTGATCGGTTGGATCGCGTGGGCGAAGCTCGCGGCGACGATCTGGGGGCCCACGGCGGGGGTCGGCGGCGCGGCGTGGCCGGCGAAGGCGCAGGGGGCGTCGGACCTGCTCTTGCTCTCTCCGCCCTTATTGTCGGGCGCGCCTTTGACGATCTCCCCGTGGCCGGTGCAGATCACCAGCGGGAAGCTGGAGCCGGACCCCGGCGCGGCGACCATGAAGCCGGTGGGCACGGCCACCTTCATCACCAGCGCCAGGAAGGCGAGCGTCAGAAACGCCCCCCGCCAACGCGCCAGCCCGTGAAGCCCTCCGACCATGATGGCGCTCTTAGCTTATGGGGCGCAGGCTGTCACCTCGCCCGTCAGAGACCGGGCGGATTGGCGGGCGGGGCGGTCGACTTGCGCAGCAGATCGCCGGCTGGATCATCGTCCGGGGTCTCGGGCGCGGGCGGCGTGGCGGCGTTGGTGTGGGAGAGAAGATCACCGATGGGGTCGCCGTAGACCATCCCCGCCGGCGCCTCCGGCCCCGCCGGAATGCGCTGCACCTGCAGGTGGGGCAGGGCCTGGACCATGTAGGTTTTCCACAGCTCCGCCGGCGGGCCGCCGCCGGTGACCTTCCTCATCGAAGTGTTGTCGTCCTTGCCGGTCCAGACGACAGTGGTGAACCCGCCGGTGAAGCCGCAGAACCAGGCGTCCTTGTAGTCCGACGTGGTGCCGGTCTTGCCGGCGATATCGTAGCCGGGGATCGCCGCCTTGGTGCCGGTGCCGCCCGCCACCACCGCCCGCATCATCTGGTCCATGTAGGTCAGGGGCGGGTTGCCGATCACGTTCACCTTGGCGTCCACCTTGTGCTGGTAGAGCAGCTGGCCGCCGGTGGTCTTGATGGTCTCGATGCCGTAGGCGGTGGCCAAGTTGCCGCCGTTGCTGAAGGGGGCGTAGGCCTGAGCCATCTCCAGCGGGCTGACCTGCGTGGTGCCGAGCGCCATGGCCGGATCGGTGTTGATGGTGGAGACGATGCCGAGCCGGTGGGCCACGTGCGCCACGTTGTCCCGCCCGATCTCGTCGGCGAGACGCGCGGCGACGGTGTTGATGGACTGGGCCAACGCCTGTTGGATCGTCATCTCGCCGAGGTATTTATTGGTGTAGTTGTGAGGCGACCAGCTGCCGATGGTGAGCGGCTCGTCCACCACCTTCACCTCCGGCGTCCGCCCCGCCTCCATCGCCGCCAGATAAACGAACGGTTTCCAGGAGGAGCCGGCCTGGCGCTTGGCTTCCACCGCGCGGTTGAACTGGCTTTCGCCGTAGTCGACCCCGCCGATCAGGGCGCGCACCCGGCCCGCGCCGTCCACCGACACCAGCGCCGCCTGCTGCACGCCCTGGGCGTAATCCTTGGCCACCACCGTCCGCACTGCGTTGGCGGCGAGGCCGTCCAAGGGGAGGTCCAGGGTGGTCTCCACCACCAGGTCTTGAGTCGGCTGGCCCACCAGCTGGCGGGTCTGCACATCCACCCAGTCGACGAAGTACTGGATATAGGCCGAGGCGAGCGTCTTGGAGACCTTGACCGGGTGGGCGAAGGCGTCCGCCCGCTGTTCCGGGGTGATGGCGTGGGTTTCCACCATCTTGTCCAGCACGATGGTGGCGCGGTTGGCGGAGCGCTGGGCGTCGCCGATGGGACTGTAGTGGGTGGGGGATTTCAAGAGGCCCGCCAGCATGGCCGCCTCGCCCACCGTCAGCTGCGAAGCGGGCTTGTTGAAGAACCGCTGGGCCGCGCTCTCGATGCCGTAAGCGCCGCCGCCGAAATAGACCCGGTTCAGGTAGAGGGCGAGGATCTGCTTCTTGGTATACTTATGCTCCAGCCAGACGGCCAGCATCACCTCCTGCACCTTGCGCTTGATGTTCTGGTCCGGCGTCAGGAACAGGTTGCGGGCCAGTTGCTGGGTGATGGTGGAGGCGCCTTCCACCGCGTGTCCGTGGCGCAGGTCCGCCCCGATCGCCCGCATGATGCCCCAGGTGTCAAAGCCCCAGTGACGGTAGAAGCGCCGGTCCTCGATGGAAATGAAGGCGTTCGGCACATAGTCCGGCAGCTTGTCGATATCCACCGGCGGCGCGTACTGGCTGCCCCGCACACCAAGGAGCGAGCCAGACCGGTCCAGATAGGTGATCGAAGGCTGCTTATGGACGTCGTAAAGCTTGGAGGTGTCCGGCAGATCGCGACTGAACACGAACACCAGACCAACGAAGAAGATCGCCACCCAGACCGCCGCCACCGCCATCCAATAGGCGATCGCGCCCAGAGGTGAATTGGGGCCGCCCAGGTCGGGCATCCGCCAGCCACCCCTTCCGCCCGGACGCCCGGCGCCTGCCATCGATCAAATGCTCCGAGATTGTGCTGCACCGCGCCGTGGTCGACCCACGCCGCCGCTGAATCGCTGACAATCTAGGCCGCTTTTAGCCCGGCCATCACGTTTACGCGAGAGGCGCCTTCAAGCGAGAGCGGCGTCAGGATTTGAATGGGTGCGGGAGCCAATGAGCAACCGCGTTGGTGACGACATCCCCCAGAAGGCGCGAAGTTGTAAAGTCTTAGAGGAAAGTGGCGCAGTTCGGGGCATTGCTTCGATTACAAGTTATTGGCTTCGGCTCAGATGCTGGATATATGCTATCGACAATACGGATCGGCGCCTAGTAAAATTAATCGTTTTGGAGGCATAGTTGCAAGAAATTCTAAATAAAAATTACGACGATGTTATCTTGCGCGCTTACCCGACAGTCGAAACCCACCGCGAGGTCGTTTATATTCCAATCGATGATCAGATTAGCTGGGGGGAAGATACCCGCTGGGGAATGTATGATCGGGACGGAAACTTAGTCCAGTCTGCCGCTTATTACCGAGGCCCCGGCAAGAAACTATTAGGTCAATCCGAACATCAAGATATTTCAGACTTAAAATTTGAACGCGCCCCACCGGGAAAGTACATCTACGGCGGACTGATGATTGATCACTTCGGCCACTTCCTGTTCAGCGCGTTCTCGCGTTTTTGGTTGGGCTCTTTTGAAGATCTGTCGAAATACAAAATCGTGTGCCACGGACACGGCACGCCGGACGGCTGGTTTTCACACATTTACATCAGAGACATATTTGAACATCTTGGCTTGACTATGCAAAACTTCATCGTGTTAAAGCGGCCAACTATATTCTCGGAAATTGTTATACCATCCCCGTCATTCGAGGAGCATAACTTTGCCCATCGAGCTTTTTCCCAGTGGGGGAATAACGCGGGCGACTGGATAACACGGAGCCACGCCCGCCCGCTAACGAGTCAGCCAGTTTGGATATCCAAAACCAAGCTTGAGTCGGGGGTACAGCGCTGTGCAAATGAAATAGAGTTGGAAGAAATTCTAATTACAGCAGGATTCGAAATTGTTCACCCCCAGCATATGCATATTATTGAGCAAATTTTCCTCTTTCGAAGTCACCGATACATTACGGGATTTATAGGGTCTGCCTTTCACGCGAGCATATTAGCACCACCATCCAGCCGGATTATAGGATTAAGCATTGGAGACGTTGTAAATAATAATTACACGTTGATTGACAAAGTGAATGATAATATCTCACGGTATTTTACCGTTGAGGGTGATTTTCAGTCCCCTCAGAGTGAGATGTATATGTCGGAATTCTGGATGAAAAATCCGAAGGCTGTAGCGGATGATTTAATCAGCCTAGTGGAGCTTTAATTTAGACTGCGAGTGCGAGGCGTCTCACTATGTAGATGTGAGTTGTGACGCCGCGAAGGCCTTATTCTAAACGCCGCCCGCCCTACTCATCCGGCATCAGGATGTGCGGCGCGTCGGGCGGCCGGAATTCGAACAGGCCGATGTCTAGGGGTTGCTGCGCCTTTACCGGGCGGAGGGGCTGGCGGGCCAGGGCTCGGAGCGCCTTGGCGTCAAGGTCGCGGGCGTCCGGGTCGCGGCGGAGGGCTCGGGCGGGGTCCCTCGGCGTCTGATCCGCGCTCTCGATCCGCCAGTAGGAGATCGACAGGCGCCAGAACGCGGGCTGCGCCGCCTTGGGCTCGGGCCATCGGCGGCCTTCGGCGTTCTGGGGCTTGACCGGCGGCGTGACCTTGCCCGCCGCCACAGGCCGCACCGCGCACCAGGGCTGGGCCGCGGCGGCGCGATAGGCTTCAGTCAGGGCCTCTTGGGTGGCGAAGGCGGGGCCAACCGCTTCGGAGCGGAACATCACCGCGCCGCCGGCCGCATCCGCCGCCTCCCGCTCGCGGGCGGCGAAGCCTTTGGGCGCATGGAGCGCTTCGTCCGCCGATCCGGCCACGGGGTAGAGGATGCTCATGGAGATCACCTTAGCCTCCATTTCGCCACGCCTCTTGCGTACAATTCAAGGTGAGACGATATCTAATCCGCGCCGAACGCGGCGTCAGAGAAGGGAATTCATCGCGATGAGCGATTTTAATCGCGGCGTGGCGCGGCCCTGGGCCGCCGGACAAGCCGATATGTCGGTGGACGTCGGGCTTCGAGCATTCATGCTCGGCGTCTACAACAAGATGGCGCTGGGCCTGCTGCTCTCCGCCGCCCTGGCGTGGGCGACGTCGCACCAGCCTGTGGTGCAGTACCTGTTCCAACTCGACGCCACCGGCCGCGCGGTGGGCATGACGGGCCTCGGCATGGCGTTGCGGCTGGCGCCCCTCGGCGTGATCCTGGTGGGCGGGTTCCTGATGCGCGGCGCCACGATCCGCAATTCGGGCGTCTACTACTGGCTGGTGGTCGCGCTGCTCGGCGCCGGCCTTGGGCTCGACGCCCTGATCTACACCTCGACCTCCATCGCCGCCGCCTTCCTGGTGACCGCGACAGCGTTCGGCGCCCTGAGCCTTGTAGGTTACACCACCAAGCGGGACCTGTCGGGCATGGGGTCGTTCCTGATCATGGGCCTTTGGGGCATGATCGCCCTGTCGCTCGTGAACGTCTTCTTCCTGCATCTGGCGGGCTTGCAGTTCATGGTGCAGGTGGTCTTGCTCGGCGTCTTCTCCGGCCTGATCGCCTTCCAGACCCAGCAGCTGAAGATGACTTACTATCAGATCGGCGGAGATCAGGAGAGCCTGACGGTCGCCACCAACTTCGGCGCGCTGAACCTCTATCTGTCCTTCATCAACATCTTCCAGATCGTGCTGTCCCTGTTCGGCGGCCGCCGCTAAACACAATAAGGCTTTGAAATAAGAACGCCCCGGAGAGCAATCTCCGGGGCGTTTTCATGCCGGGTGGCTTAAGCGGTTCCGAGCGCCTTATAAGTCCTTAAAGCTTTTTCCCTCGGTGGCGAGTTGTTCGAGCAAAGCTGACGGCGTCCACTGATCGCCCATGCTGATCTGGAATTCCTTCAGCTTTTCCAGGATCTTGGTCAGGCCGACGCTGTCGGCCCAATACATCGGCCCGCCGCGATAGACCGGCCAGCCGTAGCCGTTCTGCCAGACCACATCGATGTCCGAGGCGCGGATGGCCTTCTTCTCCTCCAGGATCTTGGCGCCCTCGTTGACCATGGAATAGAGGCTGCGCTGCAGGATCTCGTCGTCGCCGATCTGGCGCGGATTGGCGCCGGACTTTTCGATGAAGTCGTGGATGATCTTCTCGGTGACGGGAGACGGCTTGGCGTTGCGGTTCTCGTCGTAGTCGTAGTAGCCGGCGCCGGTCTTCTGGCCGCGCCGATCCATCTCGCACAGCACGTCGCGCAACGTCTCGCCCTTGGAGTCTTCCTTCACCCAGCCGATGTCTAGACCGGCTAGGTCGCCCATGGCGAAGGGGCCCATGGGGAAGCCAAAGTCGTAGAGCACGCGGTCCACGTCCCACGGCATGGCGCCTTCCAGCACCATCGCCTGCGCCTCGCGGCTCCTCTGCGCCAGCATGCGGTTGCCGACGAAGCCGGGAGCAACGCCCACCAGCACGGCCACCTTGCCGATCTTCTTGGCGAGCTTCATGCAGGTGGCGATCACCTCCTTGGAGGTATGATCCGCCCGCACGATCTCCAAAAGCCGCATCACGTTGGCGGGGGAGAAGAAGTGCAGCCCGATCACGCTCTCCGGCCGCTGGGTGACGGAGGCGATCTCGTTGGTGTCGAGGTAGGAGGTGTTGGTGGCCAGGATCGCGCCGGGTTTGCAGAGGGCGTCAAGCTTGGTGAAGATGTCCTTCTTGATGTCCATGCGCTCGAACACCGCCTCGATCACGAGGTCGCAATCGGCCAAGGCCTGCACGTCCAGCGCGCCAGTGATGCGGCCCATGCGGACGTTCACTTCGCTCATGGGGAATCGACCATTTGTCGCACTTCGCTCGTAGTTGCCACGCACGACCTTCAGGCCCTTGTCCAGCGCTTCCTGCTTCACTTCGACGATCACCACTTCGATGCCGGCGTTGGCGAAGTTCATGGCGATGCCGCCGCCCATGGTGCCGGCGCCGATGACGCCGACCTTGTTGATGGGCAGGACGGGGGTGTCGTCCGGCACGTCGGGGATCTTGTTGGCGGTGCGCTCGGCGAAGAAGCTGTAGCGCTGGGCGGCGGACTGCGGCCCCATCATCAGCTCCATGAAGAGCTTGCGCTCCACCGCCATCCCCTCCTCGAACGGCAGGTTCACCGCCGCCTCTATGCAGCGGATGTTGTATTCGGGGGCGAGGAAGCCGCGGAACTTCCTGGCGTTGGCCTTGCGGAAATTGGCGAAGATTTCCGGGTGCGCGCGGGCCGCTTCCATCTTCTCGTTCAGGTCGCGCACCTTCTTCAGGGGGCGGTTCTCGGCGACGATCTTCATGGCGAAGGCGACGGCTCCGGACTTCAGCTCGCCTTCAGGGACGATCTCGTCCACGAGGCCCATCTCCAGGCATTGCTTGGCCGGGACGTGGCTGCCGGAGGTCATCATCTCCAGCGCCTTCTCCGCGCCGACGATGCGCGGCAGGCGCTGCGTGCCGCCTGCGCCTGGCAATAGGCCGAGGTTCACCTCCGGCAAGCCGCACTTGGCCGAGGAGACGGCGACGCGATAGTGGCAGGTCAGCGCCACCTCCAGCCCGCCGCCGAGCGCCGTGCCGTGGATGGCGGCGATCACGGGCTTGGGACTGCCTTCAATGACAGCCTGCACCTCCTGAAGGCTCGGCTCCTTCGGCGCGCCGCCGAACTCGGTGATGTCGGCGCCGGCGATGAAGGTGCGGCCGGCGCAGATCAGGACGATGGACTTGACCGCCGCATTGTCGATCGCTGCCTTGATCCCGTCGTGGATGCCGTCACGCACATTGGCGGACAGGGCGTTCACCGGCGGCGAATTCAGGGTCAGGACGCCGACGTCCCCTTCCACAGTCAGATCGGCGACGGCGTTGATGGCGGTCATAGCGCTTCCTTTTATGGCGTTGGGTTTTAGCGGTAACCTCCTCCGGTGACGTAAGGGGAGTAAAGGGGCTGCGGTCCAAAACAGCCATCGCCGGCGTCCCACTGGCGCTTGCGACAGAAACTTCATACATATCGCTTGGTATGGAAACGTCAGTCGCCCTTGCCGTCCGTGGTCGCCCGCGGGAGTTCTGCGTCGATCAAGCGCTGGGCGCCGCGTTGCGCGTATTCTGGAGCAAGGGCTACGAGGGCGCGTCCCTCTCCGATCTGACTGAAGCCATGGGCGTGACCCGCCCCAGCCTCTACGCCGCGTTCGGCAACAAGGAAGCTCTGTTTCGCAAGGCCCTTGATCTCTACGAGCGGGAGAAGATGGCCTACGTGAGCGTGGCGTTGGAGGCCCAAACCGCTCGCGGCGTGGCCGAACGACTGTTGCGCGGCGCCCTGGCCATGCAGATTTCGGGCTCCGATCCCAAGGGATGCCTCGGCGTGATCGCCTCTGTGGCGTGCGGAGCCGAAGCCGAGTCGATCAAGGCCGAGGTGGTGGCCCGCCGCGCTTCCTCGGACGCCGCGCTCCTGCGGAGGTTCGAGCAGGCGAAGGCGGATGGTGATCTGCCGGCGCATATGGAACCCCAGGGTCTGGTTCGTTATCTGATAGCCGTGATCCAGGGGCTCGCCATCCAAGCCGGATCGGGCGCCTCAAAAGACGAGCTACAGAGGCTGGTGGATACGACGCTGGAGCTTTGGCCGGGCCGTTGACGCGCTTTTTTGTGTGAGATCGCGCCCACCGCGCGATAGGATTTCGCCTGAGGGCGTGAGCCGGGCGGAAAGCCGGGTCTGTCCCGAACCGATAGCTTGGGGCGCCCATGAAACATCTCCTGACCGCGACCGTGATCGCGACGACGCTCCTCTTCATCACGCCCATGGCTTTCGCCGCCTCGGCCAATCCCGAAGACGCCAAGTTCCAGGCCATCTACACCAAGGAGTGGGCCTGGCGGCAGGCGGAGTTCGGCCGCATCGACGAGACCGAGGGCGAAGGCGAGCGCAACAACCACCTGCCCCACGTGGACGCCGCCAGCCAGGCGCGACGGCTGGCCTACTGGACCGATGTCCTGAAATCCCTCGCCGCCATCGATCCCAAAGCGTTATCCGCTGCGGAGCGGGTGAATTTTGAGGTCTATCGTATCCAGGTGGACAACCTCGCCGCCGACCAGCGCTTCAAGACCTATGAGGCGCCGTTCAACAGCGACAGCTCCTTTTGGGCCGACCTGGCGCCGTCGAGCGGGCGGAGCTGGCGAACGGCTGGGGAATACCAAGCCTATCTCGGCCGCCTTCACGATGTTCCCCGCTATTTCGATGAGAACATCGCCAACATGCGGGCCGGCATCGCCCGAGGCTACACCGTGCCGCGCCCGAGCATCGAAGGCCGTGACCAATCCATCGCCGATGTGGCGAGCGAGACCGACCCGGAGAAGAATATCTTCTACGTCCCTTTCAAGACCCTTCCCCCGTCAATCCCGGCGGATCAGCAGGCGGCGCTTAAGGCCGAGGCGGTCAAGGACATTCGCGAAGAGATTGTCCCGGCGCACCAGAAGCTCCTGGCCTTCATCCGCACCGAATACTTTCCCAAGGCCACCCAAACCTTGTCGTCGGAGGCCTACCCAGACGGCAAGGCCTACTACCAGCACATGATCCACGAATATACGACGCTGGATTTATCGCCCGACGAGATCCACGCCATCGGCCTTTCCGAAGTGGCCCGCATCCATGCGGAGATGCTGTCGGTGATGGCGCAGACCGGCTTCAAGGGAAGCTTCCCCGAATTCCTCACCTACCTCCGCACCGATCCGAAGTTCTACGCCAAGACGCCGGAGGAACTGCTCGGCTACGCCGCCCTGATCGCCAAGCGGGGCGACGCCAAGCTGCCGCAATACTTCGGGCTCCTGCCCCGTGGGCGTTTCACCATCATCCCGGTGCCCGCCAATATCGCGCCCTTCTACACCTCCGGCCGAGGCGGCGCGCACGTCTATCTGGTCAACACCTACGACCTGCCCCACCGCCCCCTGTTCCAGCTGACGGCGCTGACTCTGCATGAAGCCGAGCTCGGCCACGGCCTGCAGGGCGAACTGGCCGAGGAGCAGCCAGAGCAGCCGCCCTTCCGCCGCCACAGCTATATCTCGGCCTATGGCGAAGGCTGGGCGCTCTACACGGAGAAGCTCGGCAAGGAGATGGGCCTCTACGAGACCCCTTATGACGACTTCGGCCGCCTGAGCTGGGAGATGTGGCGCGCCTGCCGTCTGGTGGTCGACACCGGCATCCACCACAAGGGCTGGACGCGCAAACAGGCCATCGACTACCTCGCCGAAAACACCGCCCTCCCCCTGCACGAGGTCGAGACCGAGGTGGACCGCTACATCACCTGGCCGGGCCAGGCGCTGTCCTACAAGCTTGGGATGCTGGACATCGAGCGCCTGCGCGCCAAATCGGAAAAGGCGCTGGGGGCGAAGTTCGACATTCGCGCCTTCCACGACACGGTCCTCTCCATGGGCTCGGTGGCGCTGCCGGTGCTGGACCAGCGCATCGATGAGTTCATCGCCTCCGGCGGCGTCGATACGGTGACGAAGCTGAAGAACTAGCGGCGACGCTTCCCGTAAGCGCCCGTTGCGCGTTGGTGAGGAAACGTGTAAGCACCCCGCTCCGAATTCGCCCGGCATGGTCGGGCTTCTAAAATCCATGCATCGCCGCACGGTTCTCCCCATCAGGACGCCGGGGCGGCGGTTCTGTTTTGCAAAAGGCTCAAGGCCATGGCCGAGATCGTTCTGAACGTCGAAGTGCGCGAACGCACGGGAACCGGCGGCGCCCGCGCTGCGCGCGTAGCGGGCAAGGTGCCGGGCATCCTCTATGGCGGCGCGCTGGAGCCCGTGGCCATCGCGGTGAACCAGAACGAGTTCAAGAAGGCGCTCTACACCGGCAAGCTGATGGGCCACCTGGTGACCCTGAAGTACGGCAAGGAAAGCCAGCCCGTCATCGCCAAGGACATCCAGTTCCATCCGGTGACCGACGTGCCGGTGCATTTTGACCTTTACCGCGTCGATGCGCACGCAGACCTCAAGATTTCCGTCCAGGTCCATTTCCAGAACCAGGACCTCTCCCCCGGCCTGAAGCGCGGCGGCGCCCTGAACATCGCGTTCCATGAAGTGGAAGTGTTGGTGGCTGCCGATCACATCCCCGAAGAGATCGTGGTCGACCTTTCCGGCACGAACATCGGCGACAGCATCCACATCTCCGATCTGAAGCTGCCCAAGGGCGCGAAAGCCACCGCCGACGGCGCGGTGGTGGTGGCCACCGTCACCGGCTCCTCGGCTCAAGCCTCCGAAGACGCGGCGGCCGATGCGGCCGTGGCCGAAGAACAGCACATGGAATCTGAAGTCGCGGCGGCCGAAGCCGAAGTGGACGGCGCCGCCGAAAGCTGATTTCGGCGGACGGCCCGGGCGAGGTTCGATCCATGCTGATCCTCGCCGGCCTTGGCAACCCGGAGCCTAAGTTCCTCGGCAATCGCCACAACATCGGCTTCATGGCCATCGACGCCATCGCGCGTCGCTGGTCCTTTGGACCCGAGCGCAAGAAGTTCCAGAGCCTGATGCGCGAGGGGGCGATCCCGACGCCGGGCGGCGAGGTGCGCGCGCTCCTCCTGAAGCCGCAGACCTTTTATAACGAGAGCGGCCGCGCGGTTTCAGAGGCGCTGAAGTTCTACAAGGCCGAGACCACCGACGTGGTGGTCTTCTACGACGAGATCGATCTCGCTCCCGGCCGGTTCCGCATGAAGGCGGGCGGCGGGGCGGCGGGCAACAACGGCATCCGCTCCGTCACCGCCCACATCGGCCCTTATTTCCGACGCGCGCGCCTCGGCACCGGCCACCCCGGGCACAAGGACAGGGTGATGGGCCATGTCCTCTCGGACTTCCATAAGGTGGAGCAGGGGTGGGTCGAGGCGCTCCTGAACGCCTGCGCCGATGCCTTGCCGATCCTGGCCGCTGGGGACGATGAGAAGTACCAGATGGAGGTGATGCGTCTCGCCCCAGCTGAGAAGATGGACCCGCGCGCCGCCCCCAAACTCTGAGGCGACGCGAGAGCCTTAAATCCTTAGTAGGCGTAGCGGACGCCCACGGAGAGCACCTTGGCGTTGCCGACGATGGAGCCGCGCTCGTTGACGGCGGTTTGCAGAACCGAACCCGCATAATCCACCGTAGTGTTGTCAAGGCTGGAGCCGCGGAACGCGATGTAGGCGCCCGAGGCCTCGACCGTCAGGCGGGGCGTCGCTTTGAACGAGGTGCCGAGGGTGTAGAGCATCCGGTCGCTGTCGGGCACGAAGGTATTGCGGTATTTCAGCGAGATCGGCGATTCGTCGTAGCCGACCCCTGCCCGCATCACCCAGCGATCCGTCACGTCGTAGTCGACGCCGACGGCGCCCGAGGTGGTATCGTGATAACCCTCGACGATGGACTGGGTCAGGGGGCCGGCATTCACGTCGATGGCGTTGAATTCGCTCCAGCCGAACCGCTCCGCCTGCACGTTCAGCGTCAGCTTGGGCAGGATGCGATAGCGGCCGCCGATGGTGGCGATCCAGGGGGTGGTGAACTTGGCCGTGCCAGTGGCGTGGGCGCTGACCAGGGGCGCGACCGACGGCGGGCCTTGCAGCTCTACCCGGCCGTCGAGATCGTGGGTGATGGCGGACTTGTAGCTGGCGCCAATGGACCAGGCGTTGTGGTGGACCCGCGCGCCGACGGTGTAGCCGAAGTCGTAGCTGTCGCCCTTGAGGTCAAGGTTGCCGTCCGGCTCGATGGGCGAGATGCCGGGATAGGCCTGGGCCAGATTGGCAGAGGTGTATTCGGTGTTGAAGCCGACGCCGAAATCGAGCCAGGGCGTGACCTTCATGGCGCCGGTGAGCTGGGCGTCCAGCGTGGTGAGGCGCGCCTTCAGGCTGTCGTAGCGGGCGAAGCTGTTGGCGTCATACTGAGACGTGAAGTTATAGGGCGCGGCGAAGGACAGGCCCACCGCAAACCGGTCGTTGATGCGGAAGGAGCCGGCGGTATTAGGCACCACGCCGAACTCGATTGGATCGTACTGCGTGGGCAAGCCGCCCACAGGACGCGGGCCGAAAGGACCGCTCAGCGTCGAGCCCCCATCGCGCACCGTGGCGCTGGTCAGGATGCTGTTGGCGCCGACGTAGAGCTCATTAGCGCTACCGGCGATGGCGGCAGGGTTCCACCAGAGGGACTCCACCCCTGTATCCGCCACTTCCCCCGAGTAGGCGCGGCCGAGCCCGCGCACCGACTGGTCCTGCAGATAGAAGGCGGCGGCGTGCGCCTTGGGCGCCATGACGGCCCCGGCGATGGCGGCGGCGGCCACCGAATAGAAGAACAGGCGCGAGGCCACAGGAACGGTCGGCATAGAACTCAACTCCACGATGGACGGCGCTTCGCCCCAAACTGTCACAACCACAGATGCTAAATGGATGTCGGCGATCTCAATTCAATCACCTCACGGCAGCGGAAACGCCGGATCTCGGGCGCCGTTGCGACGATTTGGCGGTTGAGCGACCGGCGTGCCCTTTTGGCCACGACCCTGTTGCACGTTGTGACCGGCGGCGGTTGCGCTATGTAGGGTCCCAACCGGCGGACCACAGCCGCCCTTATCCGTTCCGAGATCTGAATGGCCCTGAAAGTCGCGATCGTCGGCCTGCCCAACGTCGGCAAATCGACCCTGTTCAACGCCCTGACGCAGACGGCGGCGGCCCAGGCCGCCAACTATCCCTTCTGCACCATCGAGCCGAACGTGGGCGACGTGGCGGTGCCCGAACCGCGCCTGGACGACCTCGCCCGCATCGCTGGCTCCAAGGAGATCATCCCTGCGCGGATCAACTTCGTCGATGTGGCGGGTCTGGTGCGCGGCGCGTCGAAGGGCGAGGGGCTCGGCAACCAGTTCCTGGCCAACATCCGCGACTGTGACGCTGTGGCCTTTGTCGCCCGCTGTTTCGAGGACGACGACGTGACCCATGTGGAGGGCCGGGTCGATCCCATCTCCGATCTCGAGATCATCGAGACCGAGCTGATGCTGGCCGACCTGGAAAGCCTGGAAAAACGCGTCCCCAATCTGGAGAAGAAGGCCAAGGCCGGCGGCGACAAGGAGAGCGCCAAGACGCTGGAGCTTTGCAACCTCGCCCTTGTCGAACTCCGCGCCGGTCGCCCTGCTCGCGTGGCTTACCCGAAGGTGTTGAAGGAGGACGACAAGGCGTGGTGGATGCTGCAACTCCTCACCGCCCTCCCCGCGCTTTATGTTTGCAACGTGGACGAGGAGTCCGCCGCCACAGGAAACGCCCTTTCGCGCCTCGTGGCGGAGCGCGCCAAACGGGACAACGCCAAGGCCGTGGTGATCTCCGCCAAGATCGACAGCGAGATCGCCCTCCTTGACGCCGAGGAGCGCGACGAGTTCCTGGAGACCCTGGGCCTGAAGGAACCGGGCCTGACCAGTCTGATCCGCGAGGCCTACGCCCTCCTCGGGATGCAGACCTATTTCACCGCCGGACCCAAGGAGAGTCGCGCCTGGACCATTCCGGTGGGCGCCACCGCGCCGCAAGCCGCCGGCGTGATCCACACCGACTTCGAGAAGGGTTTCATCCGGGCGGAGACCATAGCCTTTTCCGACTATGTCGCGCTGAAGGGCGAAGCCGGCGCACGGGAGGCCGGCAAGCTCCGCGCCGAGGGCAAGACCTATGTAGTGAAGGACGGCGACGTGATGAACTTCCTGTTCAGCGGCTGATCGCCGGCCCTCATACTCGAGATAAAACTTCAAGGAGATTTCCATGGCCGACACCCTCAAACTGACATCCAAGATCGACGGATTTCAATTTTCCGCCCTGCACGCCCCCGCTGAAGGCGCCCGCAAAGGCGGGATCGTGATCATCCAGGAGATTTTCGGCCTCGATAAATATGTGCAGGAAGACGTGGTGCGCTGGGCCGCCAAGGGGTTCGAAGCCCTTGCCCCCTCCATGTTCGACCGCCAGAAGCCCGGCTTCATCGTCGAGCACGGTCCCGAAGGCATGCAGGAGGGCGTCAAGTACGCCATGGCCAACGGCGTCGACAACGCCGTCTCCGACGTGCAGGCCTGCGTCGATCACCTGAAGGCCAAGGGCCCGGTGTTCGTGGTCGGCTACTGCTACGGCGGCTGGATCGTGTGGGAGGCGGCCCGCAAGGTATCCGGCCTCGCCGCCGCATCCAGCTACTATGGCGGCCGCATCAAGGACGTGGTGGATCAACCGATCAACATCCCCACCATCTGCCACTTCGGCGGCAAGGATGACCACATCCCTGCCGACGAGGTGAAGGCCGCCATCGCCAAGGCGCATCCCGACGTCCCGGTCTACATCTATGAGAACTCCGGTCACGGCTTCAACAACGACGGCCGCCCGGAGTCCGATCTGGCGGATGCGGAGCTGGCGCGCAAACGCTCGGTGGAGTTCTTTGAGGCGCACGGAGCAAAATAGCCGCCACGAACCTGTCATCCTGGAAAGCGCGCCGCGGTTATCCGGGATTTACGGCGCGTGAACGACGGGGTCCCGGCTTTCCGCTACGCTAAAGCCGGGATGACAGTGAGGGAGCTGGTCGTGACCGTTATCGAACTCACCAGCCCCGCTGACGGCTTCCGGTTCCCCGCCTATCGCGCAGCGCCGAACGGGCAGCCGCGGCGTGGGGGTCTGGTGATCCTGCACGCCATTTGGGGCGTCACGCCCCATATCCGCGCCCTCTGTGACGACTTCGCGGCGGAGGGTTATGAGGTGATCGCCCCATCCCTGCTAGAGCGCTCAGACCCCGGCTTCGCCGAGGACGATATGGACCGCGCCCTTTATCCGAAGCGCGAGGCGGCGGCGATCGCCACGGGCTGGGGTGAAACGTGCTGGCGGGACGTGCAGGCGGCCGTCGATGCGCTCGCGCCCCCGGTCTCGCTCATGGGATTTTGCTTCGGCGGCACGGCGGCCTGGGTGGCGGCGGCCCGATGCAGCGGCCTATCCGCCGCCTCATGCTTCTACGGCGGCCACATCGCGCAATATCGCGAGCTTCAGCCCCGCTGCCCCACCATCCTGCACTGCGGCCGCAAGGACGAGCTGAGTCCGCCAGAAGACGTGGCGGCCATAGAGGCGGCGCATCCAGACCTGCCCATCTGGCTCTATGACGCTGGACACGCCTTCGTGGCCCCGAGCGGCTATCACAAGGACAGCGCTGAGCTGGCGATGCTCCGGACCCGGCAACTGTTCCACCGCGCGTCGGGCGCGAAGGAGGCGGGGGCCTAATGCCCCTGAAAATCGATCAGCGTCGAAACCGGCACGCCCACCGCCCGTAGCCGATCGGCGCCTTTCAACTCCGGCAAATCAACCAAGAAGCAGGCGGCCACCACCTCGGCGCCATTGCCGCGCAGGAGCTTGACCGCCGCTTCGGCCGTGCCGCCGGTGGCGATCAGATCGTCGATCAGCAGCACCCGCTCGCCGGCCAAAACCGCGTCGTGGTGCATCTCCATATGATCGACGCCGTACTCCAGCGCATATTCCATCGAGACTGTGGTGTAGGGCAACTTGCCCTTTTTACGCAGCGGGATGAAGCCGGCGGAAAGCTGATGCGCCACCGCGCCGCCGAGGATGAAGCCCCGCGCCTCGATCCCCGCCACCTTGTCGATCTTCAGCCCGGCGAAGGGCTGCACCAGTTCGTCCACGGCCCGGCGGAACGCCCGTGCGTCGCCCAGGAGCGTGGTGATGTCGCGGAACATGATGCCGGGCTTTGGATAGTCCGGGATCGTGCGGATGCTGTCGGCGAGGTTCAGGAGCGGGGGGAAGTTCATAGACGCCCTTTTAACGACGCAGGGGCTCGGCCGCCAGCCGCGCCTGCATCAATGGACCTTTACCGGAATGTCGATCTCGCAGGGGCTGAAATCGGCGCCGCGGGCAAGGCGCGTTTGTTGGATCAGGGCGGTGAAGGAAGCGCTGCGCTCGTCCAGCACCTCGACCTTCGGGCGGGTCGCGCTTGGCATGTCAGACATCACCTGCACCGTCAGCATCTTGTCCGGGGCTTTGGGCGGAAAGCCGACCTTGATGGCGCGGATCACATCCAGGCCGATCACGGCGCGGCCCCAGACGGTGTAGTCGCGGTCCAGGCGCCTCGCCGGGTCGCGCATGAAGAAGATTTCGCTGTTGGCGCTGCCCCAGTCCGCCTGCCGCCCCATGCCAGCGACGCCTGCACAGTAGAGGCCCCAGGTGCGCGCCCTGCCGTCGGCGCCAAGCCGGGCGGAGGCCTCGACAGGCATCACGCCTAAGAACCCGAGCACCCCGCCCGCCGGGTGGGCCGCCGTCGCCACATCGCGTGGGGCGACGCGGCCGTCGAACTCGGGCTCCAGGTTTGGATGAGTCGATGCACCGCCATCCTTGTTGTTGGGATTTCCGGTCTGATCCATGAAGTGGTCGATCACGCGATGGAACAGTAGGCCATTGTAGATGTGTTCGCGCGTCAGGAGCTTGATCCGCTCCACCGCTTTCGGCGCGAGGTCGGGGCGCATCTCTACGACGATCTGGCCGGCGGTGGTGTCGATGACCAGGGTGTTATCCGGATCGAGGGCGCGCCAGTCGGAAGTCGCTGCGGTCGCACTGGTGGAAAGCGCGACGGCGGCCAGCACGATCAAGGCGCGCCTCACTTGACGAGCCGCATCACCAGCGCCGCCGTGGCGTCCCAGGAGGGCGTGCCGGGCGCGATCTCCTCCACATGGCCGCCGGGCGGGTTGGAGACGTAGACCACGTCGCCGGCGGCCTTGGCCGTTTTTGCGTAAGCGGCGCCAATGCTGGCGCGGACGGTGTCGTCGCTCGCGCCATGAATCACGTACTGCGGCGCCCCAAGCGGGACGAGCCTGGCAGGCGAGGTGTCGCCATAGACATCGGGCCGATCGGCCGTCGCCTCGCCGATAAGCTTGGTGATCACCGCGCCGCCGCAAGCGGTGTTGGTGTCCGTGGCGAGATTGGGGATGCCGGCCAGATCAACGATCGCGGACAGCTTCAAGGGGTCTGCGGCGCGCAGGACGCTCGACGCCGGCAGCTTGACCCGCGCGGCGGCCCAGAGCGCCAGATGCCCGCCGGCGGAGTGACCCAAGGCCACGACCTTGTCGAGCCGCAGATGATAGGTCGCAGCCTGCGCGCGCACAGCGTCCAGCCCCGCCGCCACGTCCTGAAACGTGCCGGGATAGCCGCCGCCCGCTTCGTCCACGCCGCGGTATTCGATATTCCAGACCGCGATCCCGCGTTTACGAAGGTCCTCCGCCGCGTAATTCATGATCTCCAGGTTCGCCACGCCCTTGGTCCAGCAACCGCCGTGGATCATCACTACCAGCGGGTGCGGGCCGGGCGGGTCCGGCAGCCAGAGTTCGGCGAACTGCTGCGGCAGGGCGCCGTAGGGAATGTGCGCCGTCGCCTTGGGCTTGGGCCGTGAATAGAGGTCGGTCCATTCCATCAACGGAAAAGCGCCCGGCGAGCAACGCTGGCCGATACAGTGCATCGGCATACAGACATCGCCGGTGCATACCTGCCGCGTCTCCTGCCCATCGCTTTGCCCCGCCAAAAGAAAAAGGGCGGCCGCACCCGCGACCGCCCTCCATCGTGCTGAGTTCGAGGTCAACGCAGCGCCCTAGTGCGCCACGTCGCGCCATATGCGACGGTAGGAGAGATAGAGGATGCCGGTGAAGATGATCAGATAGATCATCACCGCCAGACCCGCTTCCTTGCGCTCCTCCTGCTTCGGTTCCGCGGTCCAGGCGAGGAAGGTGGCCACGTCCTTGGCCTGCTGCTCCGTGGTGGATTTCGTGCCGTCGTCGAAGGTGACGCGGTTCGGCGTCAGCTGGAACGGCATGCCGATGATGCCGCCCTGAGGGACGGTGGCCTTCGTGCCCCCCCATTGCGCGCCGAGGTCGCCTGGGAAGTAGGGGTTGTAATACTTGCCAGCCGGCACCGTCAGACCCGCAGGCGGTGTCACATAGCCGGTCAGGATCGAATAGATGTAGCGCGGGCCTTCCTCGCGGGCGCGGGCCATCACCGAGAGGTCCGGCGGGGCCTTGCCGCCGTTGGAAGCTGCAGCCGCAGCATCATTGGCGAAGGGGGCGCGGAACTTGTCGGCCGGGGTGGCGGCGCGCTGGATGACGTCGCCGGTGTCGGGATCGATGTCCGGCACCTTGATGTCAGCGGCGATGGACTTGCAGTAGGGGCTGTCGGTCGGGCTCTTGTATTCCTTGTGGTAGAACGGCCCGCCCGGCTGGCAGAGGTTGCGGTAGGACATCAAGTTCATCGAGTGGCAGCTCGAACAGACCTCCGCATAGACCTTGTAGCCCCGCTGCAAGGAAGCCTGATCGAACTTGCCGAGCGGCGAGTCGAAGCTGAAGCCGCCGGGGACTTCCTTCAGCGGCGCCTGGCTGGTGGCGGCGATGGCGAGCGGCGCCGCAGCCATCATGGAGAGAAGGCCGAAGCCGACGACGGCGGCGCGAACGAGAGCGCTTTTGCGCAGCATCGACATCAACCCTTCTTCTCGGGGGCGGCGACGGCGCCGGCGGGCATGGCCGAACCGCCCTTGGGGATCACGGGCGTGGCGATCGTAGTGGGAACCTCTAACGGCGTTTCAAACTTTCCCAGGAAAAATAGGATTACAAAAAACGCGTAGTAGTAGATGGCCAGGATGCGCGACAACCACAGCACCGGGAACCCGGTCGGGTCGTTATTTGCATCGTGACCGATTGTGATCACCATATCGGCCGGCTCCTTCCCCCCGCACCAGCCAAGGCCGATGGTCGCCAGCACGAACAGGATTAGGAATATCCTCGCGGTAGGGCGATAGCGCATAGATCGAACTTTGGAAGTATCGATCCACGGCAAAACGAAAAGAACAGCGATGGCGCCAAACATAGCAAGCACGCCAAAGAGCTTCTGCGGCACAGACCGCAGGATGGCGTAGAAGGGCAGGAAGTACCACTCCGGCACGATGTGTGCGGGGGTGACCAAGGGGTTGGCCGGCACCTGATTGTCCACGTGGCCGAGGGCCTCGGGGGCGAAGAACACAAACCAGGCGAACAGGATGAAGAAGGCGGCGATCGCGAAGCCGTCCTTCACCGTGTAGTAGGGGTGGAAGGGGACCATGTCCTCCTTCGACTTCACGTCCACGCCGGTCGGGTTGTTGTTGCCCGGCACGTGCAGCGCCCAGATGTGCAGCCCCACCACGCCCGCGATCATGAACGGCAGAAGGTAGTGCAGGGAGAAGAAGCGGTTCAGCGTCGCGCCTCCGACAGCGAACCCGCCCCAGAGCCAGGTGGTGATCGCGGTGCCAAGGCCCGGAATGATCTGGTCGAAGGCGGAGAACAGGTTGGTGATCACCACCGCGCCGGCGAAGCTCATCTGGCCCCACGGCAGGACGTAGCCCATGAAGGCCGTGGCCATCATCAGGAGGTAGATGATGCAGCCCAAAATCCACAGCACCTCGCGGGGCGCCTTATACGAACCGTAGTAGAGCCCCCGCGCGATATGGATATAGACCGCCAGGAAGAACATCGAGGCGCCGTTGGCGTGAATGTAGCGGATCAGCCAGCCGTAGTTCACGTCGCGCATGATGTGTTCGACGGAATTGAAGGCCATGTCGCCGTTGGGCACATAGTGCATGGCCAGGATCACGCCGGTGAGGATCTGCGTCACCAGACACACCGCCAGGATGCCCCCGAACGTGTACCAGTAGTTCAGGTTCTTGGGCGTCGGGAAATCCAGCGCCGTCGCTTTGGCGAACCGGATGATGGGCAAGCGCGCGTCGAGCCAACGCTCGATGCCGGTCTTGGGTTCGTAATCGGAATGTCCGCTCATCTGTGCTTTCCCGCGAGGTCCATGTGGCCCTCGATCAGCCGATCTTAACTTTGGTGGGTCCGGTGAAGGTGTAGTCCGGAAGGTCGAGGTTGCGCGGCGCCGGGCCGGCGCGGATGCGGCCGGCGGTGTCGTACACCGAGCCGTGGCAGGGGCAGAGCCAGCCGCCATAGGCGCCAAGGCCGAAGTTGGGTACGCAGCCGAGGTGGGTGCAGACGCCGATCAGCACCAGCCAATCTTCCTTGCCGGGCTTCACCCGACTGGCGTCCGTGGCGGGATCGGGCATCGAGGCGTGATCGTCGGCCTTGGCCGAAGCGATCTCCTTGGGCGTCCTGTGACGGATGAACACCGGCTTGCCGCGCCACTTGATCACCACCTGCTGGCCAAGCGCCACCTTGGCGAAATCGTATTCGATGGAGGCCAGCGCCAGGGTGTCGCCCGATGGATTCATCTGATCGACCAGCGGCCATGCCAGTGAGGCCACGCCTCCGGCGGCCACGGTGATGGCGGCGATATGGATGAAATCCCGCCGGGTATGGTCTTCGCCGCCATGCCCGTCTGTGGGGGTGTCCGTGCTCACGGTTTCGACCACCTTTACGACCCTCTATAGGTTTGCGCGACGCAGCACGCACATCTCAGGGGTTCGCTTAGAATGAGGCTGGCGCTTTTTCAACCGGACATTCCGCAAAACCTTGGGGCGGCGATCAGACTCGTCGCTTGTTTGGGCGTTTCGCTCGATGTGATCGAGCCCTGCGCCTTCCCGCTGTCCGACAAGACGCTCAAGCGCGCAGCCCTGGATTACGGTGCGAGAGCGAATGTGAGCCGCCATGATTCGTGGGCCGATTTCCTCAAAAACCCGACACGGAGCGAGGGTCGGCTGATTCTCTTCACCACCAAGGGCGCTGCGCCGCTCTATCCATTCGCGTTCGCGCCGGGCGACACCCTGCTCATGGGCCGCGAAAGCGCTGGCGTTCCGGATGAGGTGCATTCCGCCGCCGACGCCCGACTTTTTATTCCGATCCAGCCCCAGACCCGCTCCCTCAACGTGATCGCCGCCGCCGCCATCGGGCTCGGAGAAGCGTTGCGGCAGACCGGCGGGTATGATTTTCACGCCCGATGACCGTCGCCCCTCCCTCCGACATCGATCTTGACGCCCGCAAGCAGGCCGCCGAAGCCTGGTTCCGCGCACTGCAGGGCCGCCTCTGCGCCGCGCTGGAAGCCATCGAGGACGATGCGCCTACCGACCTATATCCTGGTGCGCCCGGCCGCTTCGAGCTGAAGCCCTGGGAACGGTCGGAAGGCGGTGGCGGGACCATGGGGCTGATGCGGGGCCGGGTGTTCGAGAAGGTGGGCGTCCACGTCTCCGTCGTGCATGGGACCTTCACGCCGGAGCTGGCCAAGACCATGCCCGGGGCCGAGATCGATCCCCGCTTCTTCGCCACCGGCGTCAGCGTCATCGCCCATCCCCTGAACCCCCGGATGCCAACGGGCCACATGAACACCCGCTTCATCGCCACCACACAAAGCTGGTACGGCGGCGGCGGCGACCTGACCCCCTGGCTCAGCGAGCAACGGCGAGAAGATGCGCCGGACGCCATCGCTTTCCACGCCGCCATGCAGGCCGCCTGCGACGCTCACGACCCCGCATGGCACGCCAAATATAAAGAAGAATGCGACCGCTACTTCCACCTGCCGCATCGGCACGAGGCGCGGGGGGTCGGCGGCATCTTCTATGATCGGCATGACTCAGGCGATGCGGCGCGGGATTTCGCCTTCACCCAGGACGTAGGCCGAGCCTTCCTCGACGCCTACCCCGCCATCTGCCGTCGCCATCTGCAAGAACCCTGGACCAAGGCGGAGCGCGAGGAGCAGCTGGTCCGCCGGGGCCGCTACGTGGAGTTCAATCTCCTCTACGACCGCGGCACCATCTTCGGCCTGAAGACCGGCGGCAACATCGAGTCAATCCTGAGCTCGATGCCCCCGACGGTGAAGTGGCCTTAGCACCCACTAATCCGCTCATCCCCGCGAAGGCGGGGACCCGGTCGCAGCTCCAGCGCCGGTTGACGATCCATCTAGGTCCCAGCCTTCGCGGGAATGAGCGGAAATTGGCATCCGTTATATGGATGCTCAATAAGCGAGCCCTTGGGCCACAGCCTTCAGCCGTTCCAGCACCGCCATCTTGTCATCGGTGAAATCGAGGTCGATCCACCACTCCTCCACTTCGCTGCGCACGCGGCCCACCAGCGGTCCTTCAGGCACGCCGGCGGCCAGGATCTCACGTCCGGACAGAGGGAATGGCGGCGGCTTCCAGGCGTCGGCATACGTGTAGAGCATCCGCCATTGGGCATAGGTCGCCGTCCGCTCAGACGCCGCCCACGCCAGCTTCACCCGATCCTTGAACGCCTTGCCGCCAATCCGGTAGATCGCCCGCCGCATCTCCCGTAGCGACATGAAGGAGGTCGGGCGCAGATCGTCCGAGCAGGCGATGAGGAGACGGTCGCGCAGGACGTTTGAGAGGCGCAGCCGCTGTGCGGCGGCTATCACAGCGCCTCTATTGTCCGGCAGGATGGCGGCGAGGCGAAGCTCGACGTCTTTCTCGAACAACTGTTCAGTCTCGATCTCCACCAAAGCGCGGAATCGTTTTAATTCGTCGGCTTCCGGAACGAGCACCGAGAGCACGCCGCTGGACGCCATCAGGCGCAAGGTAGCGCGGGGATCTTCGGCGGCGAGGAGCTTCAGAAGCTCCTTGGATACCCGCTCGCCGGAGAGGGTCTGCAACCCTTCCTTCAACATGGCGCACGCCGCCAGCCCTGCCGCATCCGCCTCGCCCATCCCGAACCAGGCATAGAATCGGAAGAAGCGAAGCATGCGGAGGTAGTCCTCTCGGATGCGGGTCTGCGCATCCCCTACGAACACGATCCGCCCCGCCCGCGCATCCTCGATCCCACCACCGGTTGGGTCGTGCAGAGTTCCGTCCGCTTCGAGATAGAGCGCGTTCAGGCGGAAATCGCGCCGCGCGGCGTCTTCCGCCCAGTCGTCGGTGAAGGCCACCGCGGCGCGTCGACCGTCGGTCTCCACGTCTCTGCGCAAGGTGGTGATCTCGAACGGCCTGTGGTCGGCGATGGCGGTGACGGTGCCGTGGTTTATCCCGGTGGGCACGGCTTTCAGGCCTGCCTCGGTCAGCGCCTTCGTCACCTCGTCGGGCGTCAGCGGCGTCGCAATGTCGATGTCGCCAATCGGGCGGTTCAAGAGCGCGTCGCGCACGCAGCCGCCCACGAACCGCGCCGATCCGGGACCGCCGATGGCCTCTAACGCTTCGATCACCGCCCGCGTCGACGGCGCGGTCATCCAGGGCTGCGGCGGCAGGCGATCGGTCATGGGGTTATAGAATAGGGGCGGATGGGCTAAAGCAATCTCATGCCTGACGACGCCGCCCGGATCAGCCCCGCAGCTCCTTCGCCGGAGGTTCTGGATCGTCTGAAGGCCGTAGCCGGCGAAGGCGGCTGGTCGCAGGATGCGGATCGGCTGGCGCCCAAGCTCGTGGAATGGCGTGATCGCTGGAGTGGGACTACGCCGTTGCTCCTCCTGCCCAAGACGGTGGAAGAGGTCTCCGCCATCATCAAGATTTGCGCTGAGACGCGCACGGCCATCACGCCCCAAGGGGGCAACACCGGCCTCGTCGGCGGCCAGATTCCCCAAGGCGAAGTGTTGCTGTCGCTGGAGAAAATGCGGGCGGTGCGCGAGGTGAATGTCGAGGATGACGTGATCGTGGCCGAAGCGGGCGTCACTCTGGCGGCGGCGCACGAGGCGGCGACTGAAGCTGGGCGTTTCTTTCCGCTGAGCTTGGCGTCCGAGGGCTCTTGCACCATTGGCGGCCTGATCTCCACCAACGCCGGCGGTACGGCGGTCTTGCGCTACGGAACAATGCGGGCGCTGGTGCTCGGCGTCGAGGCGGTGCTGCCGAACGGCGACATCCACCACGGGCTGAAGCGTCTCCGCAAAGACAACACCGGCTATGACCTGAAACAACTCCTGATCGGCGCGGAAGGCACGCTGGGCGTTGTCACCGCCGCCAGCCTGAAGCTGTTCCCGATCCTGCCCGATCGCACCGTGGCCATGGTCGCCGTGCAGTCCCCAAGGGACGCGATCACCCTCCTCGGCCGGGCTAAGGATGCCAGTGGCGGGGCGGTGGAGGCGTTCGAGCTGATGAGCCGCGCCGGGATCGTCTTCGCGGTGAAGAACCTGCCCGGCGTGCGCGAGCCCCTGGCCGAGCCCGCCCCCTGGACCGTGCTGCTCGAGATGGCCAGCGCCGAGCCGGGCTCCACCGCCGCCGCCATGGAGCGTCTGCTGGCGGCAGCCCTGAAAGACAACCTGATCCAGGACGCCGCCATCGCCCAGAACGAGACTCAGGCGAAAGCCTTCTGGGCCCTGCGCGAAGGCCAGTCCGCCGGTCAGAAGCCCGAAGGCGCCGCGTGGAAGCACGATGCGGCCACGCCCGTGAGCCGCACCGCCGACTTCATCGAGGAAGCCACCGCCGCCGTCACCGCCTTTATTCCCGGCGTCCGTGTGGTGGCGTTCGGGCACGTGGGCGATGGCAACATCCACTTCGATGTAATCAAGCCGGAAGGCGCCGATGATACGCCGCACAACGCCCTCCGCGACCGCGGCGCCCGCATCGTTCACGATATCGCGATGAAGTACGAGGGCTCCATCTCCGCCGAACACGGCCTCGGCACGATGAAATCCGCCGAAGCCCTGCGTTACAAGGCGCCGCAGGACGTGGCCGCCATGCGGGCGATCCGAGCGGCGCTCGATCCTCATCGTATCATGAACCCTCGCGTCCTGTTCTGACCCGCCCTCCGTCGGCCGCCCCGCTCGACACAAAGCGGGTAATCGTCTACAGGGCCGCCCTTCCGCGCCAGAGCGCCTCAAGATTTTCCTTCATGTTGTTCGTTCTCTCCCCGGCTAAGACGCTGGATTTCACGCCCGCGCCGGAGGGCCTGCCGGTCACGCGCCCCGAGATGGCGACAGACACCAAAGCCCTCGCCTCAGTGACTCGCAAGCTGAAGGCGACTGATTTGCGCCGCCTGATGGACATCTCCGACCCGCTGGCGGACCTAAATGTCGCCCGCTTCAAAGCTTTCCAGCCCAAGGGCACGGGCGAGGACGTCCCCGCCGCCTTGGCCTTCGCCGGCGACGTTTACACGGGCCTCGACGCCCGCCACATGAGCGAGGCGGATCTCCACTGGGCGCAGCGGCACGTCCGCATCCTCTCCGGCCTCTACGGCCTGCTCCGGCCGCTGGACCTGATCCAGCCCTATCGCCTGGAGATGGGGACGCGCCTGGCTACCGATCGCGGCGCGACCCTGTACGACTTCTGGGGCGACAAGCCGGCTAAAGCGCTCAACAAGGCCGCCGCCGACCACGCGGACAAGGCCCTGATCAACCTCGCCAGCCAGGAATACTTCGGCGCCGTGGACGCGCGAGCCCTGAAGCTTCCGGTGATCGCCTGCGCCTTCAAGGAGGAGAAGGACGGGGAAGCGCGCATCGTCTCCTTCTTCGCCAAACAGGCGCGGGGGCTGATGGCCCGCTTCGCCACCGTCAACCGCATCGAGAAGCGCGAGGATCTGAAAGCCTTCGATCTTCATGGCTATCGTTACAACAGGGCGCTGTCTTCTGAGGCGGACTGGGTGTTCACTCGCCCGCAGCCGGAACTGAAAACCGCCGCCGCCAAGATGCACGAGGAAACGCACGCATGATCGACGACTTGATCGAGGCGGTCGCCGACCATTCGGGTCTCTCGGACGAGCAGTCCCGCATGGGCCTCGCCGGCGCCCTCACCCTGATGCAGAAGCACGCCGACGCGGCCAAGGTGGACGAGCTTATGACCGCCATCCCCGGCTCCCTCGAACTGGCGGCTGAGGGCTCCGCTATGATGCAGACCAAGGGCCTGGTCGGCGGATTGATGAGCAAGGCCGGCGGCGCCTCGGGGGCGGCCATGGCCGACGCGATGACCATCAATCAGAACCTGGCGCGGAAGGGCGTCAACGTCTCCGACATGCAGGAGATTTTGCCCGTGGCCATGACCTTCGTGCAGGAGAAGACGGGGAAGGACCTGCTCCGCGAGGTTCTGATGTCGATCCCGGGTTTGGGCCCGCTGCTGACGGGTCAAGGCGGATAGGGCATTCTGCGCGCCTCGCAAGCTTGTCGAGGCCGCCAAGGAGCTGAACCACCATGGGCTCCAATCGCAGCGCGATCAGCATCCGCCGGGCGCAGCTTGACGACGTCGACGTGCTGTCGCGCCTGATCGAAATCTCCGTGCGCCAGCTCCAGGCGAATGACTACAGCCCCGCTCAGCTCGACGGCGCCTTGGGCTCGGTGTTCGGCGTCGATCGACAGCTGATCCGCGACGGCAGCTATTTCATCGCCGAGGTTGATGGCGATCTGGCGGGATGCGGCGGATGGAGCCGCCGTCGCACCCTATTCGGCGCAGACGCAGTCGCCGACCGCGACGACCAGGCTCTGGTTCCTGGCGTGGACGCGGCGCGGATACGCGCCTTTTTCGTCAGCCCGAGCTATGCGCGGCAGGGCGTCGGCGCGCGGCTGCTCGATGAATGCGAAGCCGCCGCTGCGGCATTCGGCTTTACCGACTTCGAGCTCGGCGCAACCCTGACCGGCGTGCCGCTCTATGCTAAGTACGGCTATGTGGCCGCGGAGCGCCGAGACGCGCCTCTGCCCAACGGCCTCACCTTGCCGATCATCCGCATGGTGAAGTCGCTTAAGGGTTAGTGCTTTCAAGGACCCTGCAGCGCCGAAGTCATTCGTCGACTTCCGCAGCCCTTGGGTTTACGCCATACATCGACGAAGATGTCGGCGCTTGGCAGTCGCGAACTGTCACTCAGGCATACTCAGGGGAGGCGGACTATGACATTACAGGAAGCACAGCCGGTCGGAAGTCCGATCGTAGAGCGGGTGAAGAATATTCTGCTGACGCCCAAACAGGAGTGGGTGAAGATCGACATCGAAGCGGCGACCACAAACAGCCTCTTCAAAAGCTATGCGGTTTTCCTGGCTGCGATCGGGCCCGTTTGCGGCGCCATCGGCGCGATTCTTTTTGGATGGGGCGCACTGGGAGTCGTCTATCGCCCCCCGATCTTGAACGTGATCGTCAACGCGGTGGTCAGCTACGTACTCGCCCTAGCATCCGTCTTCGTGCTCGGCCTGATCATCGAGGCCCTCGCGCCCACGTTCGGTGGCGTGAAGAACCGCACGGCGGCCATGAAGGTGGCGGTCTACAGCTCCACCGCGTCGTGGCTGGTGGGCGTGTTCGGCCTTCTCCCGGCTCTGGCGCCCCTGGCGATATTGGGTCTTTACAGCCTCTACCTTCTCTACACCGGGCTGCCTCGGCTTATGAAGGCGCCCCAGGACAAGGCGCTTCCCTACACCGCGGTGGTGATCGTCATCGCCATTGTCATCGCCCTTGTGGTCGGCGCCGTCTTAATCCCGTTGCGGACCTTAGGCGCCGCGGGACCGTACGGTTAGATCGACCGGTAGCCGGGCTGGTAAGCGCCAGCCCGACTACCCTTCGGCCGCTTTCGCCTGGTCGATCTGGGCCAGCAAGGCGCCTTCGTTGACCTGACCGCCTTCGACTGCGTTCATTTCGGTCACGACGCCATCAAAAGGCGCTATGAGGGCGTGTTCCATCTTCATGGCTTCCAGCGTCACCAGCTTCTGGCCCTTGGTCACCGTCTCGCCAGCCGCCACGGACACGGCGATGATCCGGCCCGGCATGGGGGAGAGGATCGCGCCGTCGGCCGCGCCACCCGAGGCCACACCGGTGACACGCCAGGGCGAAAGCCGCCACGCCTGCCCGCCCTCCGCCACCAGCACGCCGTCGCCTGAATGTGGGCCCGGCGTTTGGCCTTGATCGAAGGTGACGGACACGGGCGCCCCGTCGAGCAGAAACATGGCGTCGCGTCTTGCGGGCGCGTTGAGACGGAAGCCGCCAAGCCCCCCGCCGCCCGAGAGCGCCGCCGCAGCCTTAACCAGCGCCGCATCCGACGGCCGTTCCGGCGGCAGGAGCGCATCGCCCTCCCGACCGATGAAGCCGGTGTCGAGCTCGGCCGCCACGAAGGCTGGGTGTTCCAACACCTTGACAAGAAACCCTGTGTTCGTGCGGAGCGGCCAGATCGCAGTCTGTTTCAGGGCCGAGGCCAAGGTTTTTCGCGCCGTGTCACGGTCCGGGCCGTGGGCGATCACCTTGGCGATCATGGGGTCGTAGAAGGGCGAAATCTCCGAGCCTGGGGCGACCCCGGCGTCGATCCGGCATCCGGTCCCAAGATCAAAGGTCTCGAGCCGCCCGATGGCCGGCAGAAACCCCTTGGCAGGGTCCTCCGCATATAGCCGCGCCTCTATCGCTGCGCCGTTGATCGATAGCTGATCCTGCTTCATCGGCAATGGTTCGCCCGACGCCACACGTAGTTGCCATTCCACCAGATCGACGCCGGTGATCGCCTCCGTGACCGGATGTTCGACCTGGAGGCGGGTGTTCATTTCCATGAACCAGATGCGGTCGGCGCGGAGACCCTCGCTCCCGTCAGCGATGAACTCGATGGTGCCCGCGCCCACGTAGTCCACGGCCTTGGCCGCGCGCACCGCCGCCTGGCAGATCGCCTCGCGAGTGGCCGCGTCCATGCCGGGGGCGGGCGCCTCCTCCACCACCTTCTGGTGGCGGCGCTGCAGGGAGCAGTCGCGCTCGAACAGGTGCACCACATCGCCGTGCGTGTCACCGAACACCTGCACTTCGATGTGGCGGGGGTTGGTGACCCATTTTTCCAGCAGTACGTGATCGTTGCCGAAGCTCGACGCCGCTTCGCGCCGGCAGGAGATGAGCGCGTCCGCGAAATCAGCGGCGCTGTCCACCTTCCGCATCCCCTTGCCGCCGCCCCCCGCCACTGCCTTGATGAGGACGGGATAGCCGATGGCGTCGGCCTCGCGGGCCAATCGGTCCGCTGACTGGTCTTCACCGAGGTATCCGGGCGTCGTGGGCACGCCCGCCGCTTGCATCAACGACTTTGCGGCGTCCTTCAGGCCCATGGCGGTCATGGAAGAGGGGTTCGGCCCGACCCAGATCAAGCCTGCGTCGAGCACCGATTGGGCGAAAGCAGCGTTCTCGCTGAGAAAGCCATAGCCGGGGTGGATGGCGTTGGCGCCGGTGGTCTTAGCGGCGGCGATGATCTTCTCGCCGACGAGGTAGGACTCCCGCACCGAAGACGGGCCGATATGCACCGCCTGGTCCGCCTGCTGCACATGGAGCGCGTGGGCGTCGGCGTCCGAATAGACCGCAACGGTCGCGATCTCCATCCGCTTCGCGGTGCGGATGATGCGGCAGGCGATCTCACCCCGATTGGCGATCAGGAGCTTGGTGATGGCGGTCACGCGCGTCACATCCTGAAGACGCCGAACTGCGCCCGATCGGGGATCGGCGCGTTCAGCGTCGCGGCGAAGGCGAGGCCGAGCACATCGCGGGTCTGTGCCGGGTCGATCACGCCATCGTCCCAGAGGCGCGCGGTGGCGTAATAGGGGTTGCCCTCATCCTCGAAGCTCTGGCGGACCGGCGCTTTGAACGCTTCCGCCTCCTCCGGCGTCCATGTGGCGGCGTCCCGGTGGACGGTGGCGAGGACGCTGGCCGCCTGCTCGCCGCCCATCACCGAGATGCGACTGTTGGGCCAGGTGAAGAGGAACCGAGGGCCATAAGCGCGCCCCGCCATGCCATAGTTGCCGGCGCCGAAGCTGCCGCCGATCAGCACGGTGATCTTGGGAACCTGGGCGGTGGCGACAGCGGTGACGAGCTTGGCGCCGTGCTTGGCGATCCCCTCGGCCTCGTACTTGCCGCCCACCATGAAGCCGGAGATGTTCTGCAGAAACAACAAAGGGATGCGGCGCTGGCAGGCCAGTTCGATGAAGTGCGCGCCCTTGACCGCGCTCTCGCTGAACAGGACGCCGTTGTTGGCCAGGATCGCCACCGGCATTCCCCAGAGGTGTGCAAAACCGCAGACCAGGGTCGCGCCATAGAGCGCCTTGAATTCATGGAACTCACTACCGTCCACCAAGCGGGCGATGATCTCGCGAACGTCGTAAGGGGCGCGGACATCGCTCGGAATGACCCCGTAGAGGTCTTCGGCGCTGAGCTTCGGCGCGCGAGGATCGCGGAGGTTGACGTTGGGCTTCAGGTCCGGCGGGAGCGTGGAGACGATGTCGCGGACGATGGTCAGAGCGTGCTCGTCGTTCTCCGCCAGATGATCCACGACGCCGGACTTGCGGGCGTGCAGATCGCCGCCGCCCAAATCCTCCGCCGAGATAACCTCCCCTGTCGCGGCCTTCACCAGAGGGGGGCCAGCCAGGAAGATGGTGCCTTGATTGCGGACGATCACGCTTTCGTCGGACATGGCCGGAACGTAAGCGCCGCCCGCCGTGCAGGAGCCCATGACGCACGCAATCTGGGGGATGCTCTGCGCCGACATCTGAGCCTGATTGAAGAAAATGCGGCCGAAGTGCTCCTTGTCTGGAAACACGTCCGCCTGGTTCGGCAGGTTCGCGCCGCCGCTGTCCACCAGGTAGATGCAGGGCAAGCGGTTCTCCAGCGCGATCTCCTGCGCCCGCAGGTGCTTCTTCACCGTGATAGGATAGTAGGTGCCGCCCTTCACCGTGGCGTCGTTGCAGACGATCATCACCTGACGGCCTGAGACGCGGCCGACGCCTGTGATGATGCCCGCTCCCGGCGCCTCGCCGCCATAAAGCCCGTTAGCGGCGAGCTGCCCGACCTCCAGAAACGGACTGCCGGCGTCCAGCAGGCGCTCTACTCGGTCTCTCGGCAGGAGCTTGCCGCGAGCCACATGCTTCTCCCGCGCGCTGGGCGAGCCGCCGACCGCCGCCTTGGCCACGCGCGAACGGAGGTCGTCTCGCAGGGCGTGGTTATGGGCGACATTCGCGCGAAACGGCTCGCTTTCGGGCGAGAGACTGGTGTCGAGGACGGGCGCCGTCATTCCGCCGGTACGCTGAGCCCGCCATCGGTGCGGACCTTAGACCATCTTGGCGGCGCTTGGTTCACCGGCTTGCTCCCTTCCGCTAGTTTTGTGGCGTTGCCAACAATACCAGAGTCGATATTGCATCAGGGGTACGTCGATTGATCGCCTATTGGAATGGCGCGCGCAAACTTGATAAACGCATCGTCGTTCCAAATGCGTTGATCTCTGCGATCCGCACTTCGGAGCGTGAAGCCAGAAGGATTTCGGCATGACCATTCCATTCGACGGCGCGGAGTTTCGCCGCATCCTCGGGCATTATCCGACTGGCGTGTGCGCCGTGACGGCGATTGTGGATGGGGCGCCCGTCGGCTTGGTGGTTGGCTCCTTCACCTCGGTCTCCCTGGACCCGCCGCTGGTGGCCTTCTTCCCCGACCGCAGTTCCACCAGCTGGCCGAAGATCCAGGCGGCGGGGCGCTTCTGCGTCAACGTACTGGCTGAAAACCAGTTGGACGTTTGCCGGGCCTTGGCCTCGAAGGCCTCGAACAAGTTCGAGAACCTGTCCTATCGCCTTTCCAGCGCAGGGCTGCCGATCATCGAGGATGTGGTGGCCTGGATCGACTGCGATCTTTATGCCGTGCATGAGGCTGGGGATCACTTCATCGCCATCGGCCAGGTTCACTCTCTGGACGGCCACCCCTCTTACAAGCCGCTCTTGTTCTATAAAGGCGCCTATGGCCAGTTCTCACCGTTCGGACTGGCGGTCGTCTAGGCGAAGGCTGCATTTGGAGCCGCGGAGAATAAGCCCGCCTCGCCGCTCGGACTTCGGGGTCTCAACTGACGCTCCCATTATTAGCTGGTTTACGGAACGCTCCACCGGCCTCGCGGTGAATTCAATTTCCGGATGGGCCGGCGATGCGCTAACCCGCCCGCCAACACCGCTCGACGCGCAGCCGAGCTGCTCGGAGACGACCCATGTACGACCTTCCGCACTTTATCGATGGCGTCCCGGTCCAGGGGACTTCCGGCCGCTATGGTGACGTGTTCAACCCCAACACCGGCGAGGTCCAGGCCCGCGTGCCTCTGGCGACGGCCTCGGAAGTGGATAAGGCGGTGCAGTCGGGGGCGCGCGCGCAGAAAACCTGGGCCCTGGTCAATCCCCAGCGCCGCGCGCGGGTGATGTTCGACTTCAAGCGCCTCGTGGAAGCTAACATGAACGAGCTTGCGGAGCTGCTCTCCTCCCAGCACGGCAAGGTGATCGCCGACAGCAAGGGCGATATCCAGCGCGGGCTGGAGGTGGTGGAGTTCGCCTGCGGCATTCCCCACGCCCTGAAGGGCGACTACACCGAGGGCGCGGGCGCCGGCATCGACGTCTATTCCATGCGTCAGCCCCTTGGCGTCGTGGCGGGCATAACCCCGTTCAACTTTCCGGCCATGATCCCCATGTGGATGTTCGGCGTGGCCATCGCGGTGGGCAACGCCTTCATCCTCAAGCCCTCCGAAAAAGACCCCGGCGTACCCTTGCGCTTGGCCGAGCTGATGATGGAGGCGGGCGCCCCCGCCGGCGTGCTGAACGTGGTTCATGGCGACAAGACAGCCGTGGACGCGCTTCTAGACAACCCGACCGTCCAGGCCATCAGCTTTGTCGGCTCCTCCGACATCGCGCATTACATCTATTCGCGCGGTGCGGCGGCGGGCAAACGCGTCCAGGCCATGGGCGGCGCCAAGAACCACGCCGTCGTCCTCCCCGACGCGGACATGGAACAGGCCACCAAGGACCTGATCGGCGCGGCCTACGGCTCCGCCGGCGAGCGTTGCATGGCTCTGCCGGTGGTGGTGCCAGTGGGCGAACAGACCGCCGACGAGCTGCGCGAGCGGGTGATCGCCGAGCTTGAGACCCTGAAAGTCGGAATCTCCACCGACCCCGCCGCCCAGTACGGCCCGGTGGTCAGCGCCGCGCATAAACAGAAGATCAGCGACTACATCCAGATGGGCGTCGATGAAGGCTCAGAGCTAGTGGTCGATGGCCGCGGCTTCGCGCTGCAAGGCTATGAGAAAGGCTTCTTCATCGGACCGACCCTGCTGGATCAGGTCAAGCCCGGCATGAAGACCTATAATGAAGAAATCTTCGGCCCCGTGCTGCAGATCGTGCGCGCCGAAACCTTCAAGGAAGCGGTGGACCTCCCCTCCAAGCACCAGTACGGCAACGGCGTCGCCATCTTCACCCGCGACGGTCGCGCCGCGCGGGAATTCGCCAGCAAGGTCAATGTGGGCATGGTGGGTATCAACGTGCCGATCCCCGTCCCTGTCGCCTACCACACCTTCGGCGGCTGGAAGCGATCGGCGTTCGGCGACACCAACCAGCACGGCATGGAAGGCGTCCGTTTCTATACCAAGATCAAGACCGTCACCGCCCGCTGGCCAGAAGGCGCGTCGGAAGATTCCGCCTTCGTCATACCAACGATGCAGTAAGCTAATCGCAAGGCGGAAGAACCTTTCGCCGCTGACCTGTTAACGCCAAGATCGCCAACTCCCGCTCGTCGGGAACGTCGCTATAAACTTGGCGTTCGAATGGGACGTCCAGAATGCAGGAGTTTGTCGTGGGGCCTGTATTCGGCCATGGTGCTTATGACCTCGCTCCCTATTGTGGCGCGCCGCCCACGCCGCTGACGCTTCTCCATCGCTGGAATTTCGAGCCGGTTCTGATCGCCGCCTTGCTAACCGTCTTTGCCGCCTACGCCATAAACGCCCGGTCAGCACGCGCGGTAGGCATGGGACGCCAGAGCTGCTTTTATGGGGGGTGGGTCATAGGGGGTTTGGCGCTCATCTCGCCGCTCTGCCCGCTTTCGGTGTCGTTGTTTTCCGCCCGGGTCGGCCAGCACATGCTGCTCGCCACCGTTGTCGCACCGCTTATCGCTCTTGGACTTCCGGCGCCAACGCTTGTGCGCAAGATCGGCGCACAAGCCTGGATTCCTGCCTTGGCATTCGCTGCGGTGCTTTGGTTCTGGCATGCGCCTGGTCCCTATGCGGCGACATTCCAGCACGCGGGCATTTACTGGCTTATGCACTTGACGGCTTTCGGCGCTGCTTACTGGCTCTGGACGGCGCTGTTGTCAGGATCGGCCGCTCGCCTGGTCGATCGATTGGCGGCGATTGCGATCACGACCTTGCAGATGAGCGTGCTCGGCGCGGTGATCACCTTCGCCCCTCGGCCGACCTACGCCGTTCACGCCCTGACCACGACAGCTTGGGGCCTGACGCCCCTGGAGGATCAGCAGCTCGGCGGCGTCATCATGTGGATACCGGCGGGCGTGATCTTCGTCGCCGCCCTCATCCTCTCTCTCGCCCAGTTGATGCGCCGGGATCAGCCTGCCGCCGTCGGCATGGCTCTTTAGGGCCCGCGTCATGGGCGCCCTCGAAACGCCGATGAACTACCTGCGCACCTACGGGCCGAGGGCGGACCCCGCGACAGGTCTGACTTGGGGGCTGATCGCCCTATCGATGCTGGTGGTGGCCATCGTGACCGTCCTCATCCCCTTGGGCGTCATCGTCCGCCGCCGAAAGCCCACGGACGGCACAGGCGACCAGATCGCGCGCGAGAGCGGCGGCCTGTCCTGGATCTATATAGGCCTCGCCCTGACCATCGTCGCTCTGGTGGGAGTCCTGTTCTGGACCATGCAGGTGCTGGCCGCCGTCAACGCGCCTGCGACGCCCAGCCGCTTGACCATCGAAGTCACCGGTCATCAATGGTGGTGGGAAGTGCGTTATCTCGGCGGGCCGGGGCAGAGCTTCGCCACCGCCAACGAAATCCACATCCCCGTCGGAGGGCCGGTGATGGTGAAGCTCTACGGCGCAGACGTGATCCACTCCTTTTGGGTCCCGCCCCTCTCGGGCAAGACCGACACCATACCCGGCCGCACCAATCTTGGGTGGCTGCAGGCCGACAAGCCCGGCGTCTATCGCGGCCAATGCACCGAATACTGCGGCGTGCAGCACGCAAACATGGCGGTCTATGTGACGGCCGAAGCACCGGCGACCTTCGAGGCGTGGCGAGAGCGGCAGGCTAAACCCGCCGCCGAAGTGGCGACGCCGGACGCCAACGCCGGTCGCACCCTGGTGATCGCCCGTTGCGGCGCCTGTCATGCGATCCAGGGCACCACCGCGGCCGGAAAGCGCGGGCCTGATCTGACCCATCTGATGAGCCGCAGCACCTTGGCCGCCGGCGCGACGCCCAATGATCCGAACGCGCTTCTGGGCTGGATCGCCAATCCCCAAGCGATCAAGCCGGGCGCCCTGATGCCGGCGACCTTTCTGTCCGGTCCCCAGCTGGCTCAGGTCCGCGCCTATCTGGAGACGCTGCGATGATCACAGGCGAGATCACCGTGACGCCGAAGATCGCCGAGATCGACGGCGATTTCCCCGCCCAGAAGCTGGAGAAGATCTGGCGCACCGACCCCGGCTTCATCGGCTGGCTTTCCAGCGTCGACCATAAGGAGATCGGCAAGCGCTACATCGTCACCGCCCTCGTCTTCATGCTCGTCGGCGGACTTGAGGCGCTCGTGATGCGCGCGCAGTTGGCCGGGCCGAACAAGCATCTCCTCACACCCGAGCAATACGATCAGCTTTTCACGATGCACGGCGTGACGATGATATTCCTCTACGCTGCGCCCGTGCTTTCGGGCTTCAGCAACTTCCTCTGGCCGTTGCTGCTCGGATCGCGAGACATGGCGTTTCCGCGCCTGAACGCCCTCTCCTTTTGGGTCTACATCGCAGCAGGCGTCTTCATGTACGCGGGCTTCGTGGTGGGCCAGGGGCCCAATGCGGGCTGGTTCAACTACGTGCCCTATGCGGCCAGGGCCTATGATCCCGGGATCAATATCGACGTCTATTCCCTGGGGCTGATCTTCCTTGGCATATCCACCAGCGTGGGGTCGGCCAATTTCGTGGTGACGTTCCTGCGCACCCGCGCGCCGGGCATGTCGATCAACCGCGTGCCGATCCTGACCTGGGGCACGCTGACGGCGTCGGTGGCCAACCTCCTGGCGATTCCAAGTCTGAGCCTCGCCTTCCTCCTCCTTTGGATGGACCGCCAGTTTGGAACTCATTTCTTCACCACCGGTCAGGGCCAGCCGCTGCTTTGGCAGCACCTGTTCTGGATGTTCGGCCATCCGTGGGTCTATGCCATCGTGCTGCCGGCGATGGGGATGGTGTCGGACGGCCTCCCGACGTTCTGCCGCCGCCCGCTGGTGGGCTATACCTTCGTGGCGCTGTCGACGGTGGCGACCATGGCGTTGGGGTTCGGCGTTTGGGTCCACCACATGTTCGCCACAGGGCTGCCGAATCTCGCCCTCTCCTTCTTCTCCGGCGCGTCCTTGATTATCACCCTGCCGAGCGCGGTGGCGGTGTTCGCCTGGACGGCGACGATCTGGACGGGGCGCCCTGTGATCACCACAGCCTTCCTGTTCTTCGCCAGCATGGTCGTCCTTTTCGTGATCGGCGGGGTGTCGGGGGTGATGACCGCGTCCGTGCCGGTGGACTGGCAGCTCACCGACACCTATTTCGTGGTGGCCCACATCCACTACGTGCTGATCGGCATCAACGTCTTCCCGGTGGTAGGGGCGATCTACTACTGGTTCCCCAAGTTCACCGGGCGGCTTTTGAACGAGACCCTCGGCCGCTGGAACTTCTGGACTATGTTCATGGGGTTCAATCTCGGCTTCTTCCCGATGCACATCGCGGGCCTCTTGGGGATGCCCCGGCGCATCTACACCTACCCCGATCACATGGGCTGGAACGGGCTGAACTGGATCATCTCCGCCGGGTCGTTCCTGTTTGCGGCCGGCGTTCTGCTGCTTCTCATCAACGTCGCCATCAGTTTGAAGCGGGGCAAAACGTCCGGTCCCAACCCGTGGGATGCGCCGACCCTGGAGTGGGCCGTCCCTTCGCCTGCGCCGGAGTATAATTTTGCGGTGATCCCCTTCATCGCCAGCCGCCACCCTCTATGGGAAGACCGCCTCGGTGAAGCGACCGGCCGATCCTCCCTCACCAGGGGCTACCTTCTGGACGACGGTCGCCAGACCATCGCCACCACACCCTTGGACGCCCAGCCCGACCTGATCCTGACTATGCCGGGGGATAGTCTCGCGCCCCTATTCCTAACCCTCGGCATGACGGTGTTGTTCGCCGCCGCCCTGCTCCACGCCTGGGTGGTGGTTGGCCTCGGCGCCCTGGCCTGCGCCGCTTCGCTGCTGACGTGGTTTTGGCCTGCGCGCCCAGAACCTGCCCCGGAGCCCGCTCATGGCTGATGGGATTTATGAGCCCCGCCCATTGCCCGTCTCGGCCAGTGGGCGCAACAGCACCGGCTGGTGGGGCGCCTTGTGCCTGATCGCCACGGAGGCGGCGCTCTTCGCCTACCTGCTGTTCAGTTACTATTACACCGCCACCCAGTACGGGAAGGCGTGGTCGCCCGAGCCGCATCCGACCCTGAGCCTCGCTCTCCCCAACACCCTGATCCTCGTCTCCAGCAGCGTGGCCACTTGGTGGGGCGAGAAGGGCGCGACGTCCGGCAAGCGCCGCCAGCATCTGATCGGCTTCGCCGCCGCCATTCTGCTCGGCTTGATCTTCCTGGTGATCCAAGTGTTCGAGTGGAAGGCCAAGACCTTCACCATCGCCAGCGGCTCCTATGGCTCCCTCTATTTTACGATCACGGGCTTCCACATGGTCCACGTGGTGGTGGGCGTCCTGATCCTCAGCGCCGTATTCGGCTGGTCGGCGGCGGGATATTTCACCGCGCGTCGCTGTACGCCGGTCCTGGTCTCCTCGGCCTATTGGCATTTCGTGGACGTGGTGTGGCTGGCTGTCTTCTTCACCTTCTACGTCACCCCCTACCTGTAGTGAGACCATGAGCACCGCCCAGCAGCCGGCGCCGCGCCGACATCGCAGCGGAACCAATTTCCTCCTCATCGGCCTTTGCGCCAGCCCGACGGGATGGATTTTGCAACTGGTGGCGGCCTATGGGCTTTCCAGCTTTGTCTGCGCGCCAGCCGGCCGCCCTCGGCCCGATCTGCCGGCGGCGTGGACCTGGGAGAAACCTGTGCTCTTGGCCTTGAATCTCATTTGCTTGGCGTTCGCCATCGCCGCGGGGATCGCCGCCTATCGAAGCTGGCGCGAGATGGAGGGGGAAAAGTCCGGCGAGGAACAGACGCTCCTTGAGATCGGCGAGGGCCGCACCCGTTTTTTGGCCGCCTGCGGAGTGATGTCAGCGGCGGGGTTCGGGCTCGCGATCCTGTTCAACACCGTGGAGTTCTTCACCGTGCCTGCCTGTTGGGGAGGCGCATTATGAAAGCCTTGACCGCCGCCGCGGCGGCGCTGCTGTGCCTTACCGCCTGCGCCCCCGATATCGGCGCGCCCAAATGGAAGTTCAACGGCGATGCGAAACGGGGCGCGGTGCAGATCATCCGCTCAAGTTGCGGTGACTGCCACGTCATTCCCGGCATTGAGCTGGCCAATGGCCAGGTCGGACCGCCCCTGACTCACTTCGCCCAGCGCACGATCGTGGCCGGGCTCCTGCCCAATACGCCGGATAACCTGACCCGATGGATCGCTCATCCTCAGGCTGTCACGCCCGGCAACGCCATGCCCGACAGCGGCCTGACGGACCAGGAGGCGCGGGATGTGGCCGCCTACCTCTACACGCTCAGATGAAACTTCCCTGGTCGGCGAAATCACTCTACCTGCTGGCGGCCGGCGCGGCCCTGGGCTTTCTGTCGATTGGCCTCGGCGCCTTGGTGGTTATCGAGTTCGGCCTGTTCGACACCACGGCGACCAAGCCCCATGGAGCGGTGGTGGCCTGGGTCACTCATGACGCTATGATCCGCTCTGTCGAAATGCGCTCTGCCAGGATCAAGGCGCCGGCCAGCTTCACCCAAGCGCAGGTGATCGCCGGCTTTGGCGAGTATGATGGCAAGTGCGCTGTGTGCCACGGCGGCCCCGGTGTGCCGCGCCAAACTTGGGTCAGCGGCATAACGCCGACGCCGCCCTACATTCTCGACAGCGCCCGCCATTGGACACCGGCGCAGCTCAATTTCATCGTGGCCGAGGGTGTGAAGATGACCGCCATGCCCGGCTGGAGGACTACCCTTTCGGACGCTAAGGTGTGGGACATCGTCGCCTTCCTGGAAGTCCTCCCTAACACCACCGCCAATCAATACGCCGCCATGAAGGCCGCCGCAGCGCAGCAGCCCGCTCGACCCAAGCCTTAATGCAGTCCTATCCGGCGATGACACCCCTGATCCCCGCGCAGCCGTTCGGCGCGATGATCCTCAGCGGCGGCGCATCCAGCCGCATGGGCGCGGACAAGGCCGTTCTGGATTGGTCTGGGAGGCGGGCGATTGATCGGGTCGCGGATCTGGCCCGTAGCGCGGGGGCAAAGACCGTGGTGACCGTTGGTCCAAAATCCTATGGCTTGCCGTTCGTGGTCGATGATCCCCCATTGGGCGGTCCTGTCGGGGCCGTGATTGCGGGGGCTCATCATCTCCGCGGCGTCGGCTGCGTTCGAGCGCTGGTCTTGGCGGTCGATGCCCCGACCATCGCCGTCGATGATCTCGCGCTTTTGACGTCTGTCATAGGGCTGGGCGCGGCCTTCGAGCACTTCCATCTACCCCTGATCTTCCACCTTGACGCCCTGCCCCGGGGCACCGCGCCCGATTGGCCCATGGCGCGCTTCGCCGAGATGATCGGCGTCCTCAGACAACCCTGCCCAAAACACGCACGCGCCCGGGTGCGCGGCGCTAATACACCTGAGGAACGCGACGCGCTGTTGGCCGAGCTGTTGCATATGTGAAGTCGCCGCGGACGCTGATCGTCTGATCGCTGCGCCGTCCCCAATGCGGCTGGAGAGCTGAGCCATACCTTCGGCTGAAAAGGCGGTCTTGGATTTCAGAACGGCTTGTCGCCGGCGACCGTCACACGGAAGCCGGACCGGGTTTGCGGGAAATAGTCCCAGACGGCCAGGTGCTGGGTGCAGCGGTTGTCCCAGAACGCCACCGAATTCGGCTTCCAGCGGAAGCGGACGTGGAAGTTCGGGTTAGCGCAATGGAGATAGAGGTAGTTCAGGATCGCGTCGCTCTCCTCCTTCGACACCTCGGGAATGCGGATGACATAGGAGGCGTTGACGAACAGGGCCTTCTTGCCGGTCACCGGATGGGTGCGGACGATCGGGTGGGTGGAGCAGGGATAGCGGCGGTCCAGGTCCGGAAAAAGCGGACGATAGACGTGGTCGCCGTCGTGAATGGCCGTCAGCCCCTCCAGATAGGCCTTCATCCGGTCCGACAGGGCGTCGTAGGCGGCGTACATGCTGGCGAACAGGGTGTCGCCGCCGACCTCCGGCACGATCGGCAGATAAAGGATGCTGCCCATGGGCGGCTCAGCGTTGCAGGTGAGATCGGAATGCCAGTTCTCCCCCGCCACGTTGGTCGAATTGGCGTCGGCGTGGATGGCGACGATTTCGGGGTGATCTGCAAGACCCGAGACGCCGGAGTGGATGGCCAGCTCTCCGAACAGGCGGCCGAACGCCTTGTGCGCCTCGTGGGTCAGGTGTTGGTCGCGGAAGAACAGCACCTGATGCTCGGCCATGGCCTGGTGCAGCTCGTCCTGCTGCCGGTTGCTGAGAGGACCGCCGATGTCGATCCCACCCACCTCTGCGCCGATGCGCAGGGTCAGAGGGTAAACCTCGATGCTGTCGTAGGCCATGCTTAAGCTTTCAGGTCGAGCCGAAGGGATTATCGCCATAGACGGGGGCGGGGCGGCTGGCCTCGCCGCCGCTCGTCGCGCGGCCGCAGACGGCGAGGGCGGTCAGGGCGTAGATCAGGGCGCTGTCGGCGAAGTCCTTGGGCGTCGGGCGCCAGCGGGTGAAGCCGGTGGTGATGGCGGGGATGCGCTGCATGTTGAACACGTTCTGGTCCCGCCACATGCTGGAATAGACTGGCGCCGCCCGCTCCACCGGCCGGCCGAGGCCAAGACGCGTGGCCGCGTCCACGGCGCCGACCAGGGGCGCGATGGCGTCCGCGTCGGCCTCGAAGCCGTTGCGAACCACCACCGGCTCAATCTCCACCTCGCCGAGGTGTTCGTCCCGCACCAGCTTCTCCAGCGAGTTCAGGATCGCCGCCGGGGTCTGGCGGGGGGTCATGCCGACTTCCAGATAGAGGCAGCAGACCTCTGTGCCCGCGCCAAAGGCGTAGGGCACGCCGCCGCGGATCGCCGCGATTTGCACCTTCGGCACAGCCGTCCCGCCGACGCCGTCGTAGCGGTTGTCCACCTCGAACGCGCGGCCCCAGCGGTTCAGCGCGGCGACCACGCCGCCCAGGCGATAGATCGGGTTCGGATGCTCGGCCGGGTCTTCGGGATGGGTCAGGAGCGGAGTGAAGATCGCCTCGCCCAACAGCTTAATCCGGAATACGGCGTAGCCGCAGCCGACCCAAGTCAGGCCGAAATCGCAGCCCTCCGCGGCTATGGCGTAGTCCGGCGCGACGCCGCCGTGGTGGAACAGGTAATGAGCGCCGATGTCCTTGCCCATGTAAGCGATGCCCGCGTGCTCCTCGATCGGCTCGGGGCCGATTTCACCGGGGCAGGCGGTGAGGTACATCTTGCCCGCGAGGTCATAGCCAGCCCTCTTCAGCGCCTTGGCGGCCATGAGGAAGCAGGTCATCGGCCCCCGGTCGTTTGCGATGGGGTAGCCGTAGAGCTTGCCGTCCTCCAGCCAGCACTTCGTCCACTCCGGGTTCTCCAGGGTCTCGGGGCGGAACTTGTAGGCGTCTAGTTCCGGCTTCCAGGTCGGCGCTTCGGTGTCGAGATGGGCGGTGAACAGCAGGTTCTTGGCGGCGGGGGTTCCGGCGCCCGCGCCGCCGTAGGTTCCGATCACGTTCGGCCGTTCCGGCGTCGCGCCGATCTTGCGAGGGTTGAAGCCCTCCGCCTTCATCCAGTCGAACACGAACTCGGCGGCGGCGGTCTCCTGGCCGGCGAAGCTTGGGATATTGCCGAGGTCGAGCGCCAGTTTGACCATCTCGTCGGTGTCGATGGCGGCGGCGATGGCGGCGCGGTCCGCCTCTGTCACCGCGTAGGGCGCGGCGCCCATGTTGAGGAAGCCGTCAGCCATTGGCCGCCTCCGCCCAGGCGTTCGACACGGCGTTCACGTCGGTCAGCATGGCGCAGTTGGCCTCTAAGCTCTTCAGCGCCGGGCCGTGGAAATCCGGCTCGTAAGCGGCGCAGGCGTCGGTGGCGATGAAGACGTGGTAGTCCAGGTGGAAGGCGTCCCGCACTGTGCAGTCGACGCAGCATTCGGTGGTGACGCCGCATACCACCAGCGTATCCACCTTCATCCCCTTCAGCATGGCGTCAAGGTCTGTGCCGTAAAAGCCGCTGTAGCGGGTTTTAAACACCACCCGCTCGCCCGGCGCGGGGGTTGGGCCGTAAAACGGAACGCCGGGGGTCTCCGCGCGGCAGAGGCCGCTGTCGCTCTCCGGATCGCCGCCGAGCCGCCGCATCCGCTCGCGCCAGGCGGGGCTGTCGGTACCAGCCTCCGTCTTCAGCCCGACGAACACCACCGGCACGCCCGAGGCGCGCGCCGCATCCACCAACCGCACGGCGGCCTCCAGCGCCGGGCCGACGGTGGAGAAATCCACCGCGCCGCCGAGCGCGCCATCCGGCGAGGCGAAGTCCACCTGCATGTCGATCACCAAGACGGCGGTTCGGCCAGGCGCGATCCAGGCGGCGAGGCCGTCTTTCCCCTGCGTCTCCAGCGTGCGGGCGTTCATGCGAACACCGCCTGCAGCTTGGGCAGGATGTCCGCGCCGAACATCTTCAGGCCCTGCACGTAATCGGGGAAGATCAGCATCACGCCATCCAGTTCGCATTCGGTGATGAAGCTTTCAACCTGCTCGGCGCAGGTTTCCGGCGAGCCCACCGCCGTCTGGGTCATGAAGGCGCCCTGCTTGGCCGCCACCTCCGAGAGCCGGTCCGCGGCGACGCCCCAACTTTTCAGCATGGTCAGGATGGCGCCCATGTCCTTGCCCTCGGCGTAGCGCGCCGCGAGCGCCTCGGCCCCGGCGTCGGTGTCGTCGTGGATCACGGTGCACATGGCGTAGGTCTTAATGGTCTTCTCATATTCGACGGCGACGGCCTTGGCACGGCGGCTGGCGTCGCGGTGATCTTCGCGCGAGCGGCCACCGATGAAGCAGGCGTCGCTCTCCCGCACCGAAAAGCGGAACCCGCGCTCGGACATGCCGGCGCAGATCAGGTCCGGCCGCGGCCGCGACAGGGGCTTCGGTTCGGAATGGCAGTCCGTCATCTTGAAGAAGCGGCCGTCAAAATCGACGCTGGGCTCGCTCCACAAGCGCTTGACGATGGTGGTCCATTCCTCGGCCAGCAGATAGCGGTCGTCGTGGCTAAGGGACGCATCCCAGGCGCCCATCTGCTCGAACTCGTCCTTGTAGGCGCCGGCGACGATGTTCAGCCCCGCCCGGCCGCCGGAGATGTGGTCCAGGGTGGTGATCATCTTGGCGGTGACGGCGGGATTGTGCAGCAGGGTGTGGACGGTGGCCCAGACCTTCACCCGCTTGGTGGCCTCGGCGATGCCCGCCATCATCATCAGCGATTCCATTGAGGTGCCCCAATGGTCGGTCTCGCCGCCGAAGCCCCGCCATTTGCCCATGGACATGACGAAATCGAGCCCGACATCATCGGCGACGATGGCCGCCTCGCGGTTCTGCTTCCAAAGACCATCAAGGGGCGGGGTGGTGGACGAGATGATCCAGCCGCCGTTGGCGACGGGCAGGAAGACGCCGAAATCCTTCTTCTTGGAGGGCGTATGGAACATGACAGTTTCCTTCCCTAAGCGGCTTTTTCGACCAGCTCTGCGGCTGGCGCCTCGTTCGTCTCACTATATTTCGCGCCGCGCCGGATCGGGGGCCGCATGAAGAGCGCCGCGACGAGAATGATCAGGGTCATGGCGGCGAACAGCTGGAAGGCGGGGGTGAAGCTGCCGAAATCGTCGCGAATCCAGCCGCCGATGGCCGGACCGAGCGCCGACAAAGCGCCGATCAGGCAGGTCAGGGAGAAAATTTCGAGATTATGCTCCCGCCCGAAATAGTTGATCAACAGCACGGTGACCGCCAGGGCCGCGATGCCGAAACCGAGCCCCGTCCCGGCCGCATAAAGCAGCATCAAGGGATATGAGCCCGCGACGCTAAGCGCTAGAGAGCCCGCCGTCATGGAGACCAGGGCAAAGATCAGAAGGTATCGCGGATCGAGCCGGTCGCCGATCAGCCCAGCGCCGATTCGGCCGATGATGCCCATCAGGGACTCCAGGCTCAGCATTCCGCTGGCGACGCTCGTTGAGACGCCCCGCTGCACAAGGTGAGCGGGGGACAGGCTGGCCACCGTGATGCCCACCAGAAGATGGCCGAAATAGGCGGCCAGGAGGATGTAGAATTGCGGCGTCCGAACCGCCTCGCGCACCGTCCAGCTTTCGCGGGCGCGGTAGACGCGAACCTTGCCGGTCTGTGGCGCATCCGCCTCCGCCGTCAAGGCGTCTTCGGTCTTGGCCGAGGCGTCCGCCAGCCATTTGGACGAGCCGATCATGAAGGCGCAAAGGAGGCCGATGGCGATGGAGACGGCCACCTGCACCGACCAGTATTCCCGCCAGTGGTCGTGGGAGGCCTTCATCAGCGCCAGCACAAAGAGCGGACCAGCGACCCCGCCCAAGGACCCGAACGTGAAATAGAACCCGAACGCCATGGCCCGCCGCTTGAACGCCGCGGCCAGGACATGGGTGCCGGGGATCAGCGCCATCATCTGGTAGCCGACGCCGCAGAGCGCCGCGCCGATGAAGTAAAGCGAAAGTCCGTGCGTGATGCTGAGGCAGAAGAACCCGCCCGCCATGACGGCCGTGCCGATCAGCAGGGTCGAGCGCACGCCGATCTTCCGGATCAAAAAGGCCGGCAGGAAGGAGGACGCGCCGCAACAGGCGCCTAGAAGCGTGAAGCCGAACCCGGCCTGCGTCCAATTCCACCCCTCCTCCTTGACCATGGCGGGCAGCACCACCCCCAAGGCCGAGAAGGTCGAGGCGGTGATCAGGAACAGCAGCAGGCTGAAGCTGAATAGAGCGAGCCAGGGCCGATACTCGATCGTCTTCATGGTCACATCCGATTACTGATACGCAGGGCCCCCGCCCTTCAGAATTTCCGCTTCAGGGTCAGCCGCCACTCTCGGCCCACGCCCGGCAGCGCGGCGACGTTGGCGTAGGTCGGGTCGGCGTTGGGGGTGAAGTAGAGCTTGTCGAACAGGTTATCGATGTTCATCTGCAAGGTGTAGGGCCCGTACTGGTAGAAGCCGGACAGGGTGGCCAGCCAGTAGTCGGGATAGATCACCGGGTTCTGGATCAGCATCGAGGTCTTGGAGACATGGGTGCCGCCGGCGGTCACGCCCACCTTGCCCCAGCTGTAGGCGTCCGAGGTGTAGGTGGCGTAGAGGCTGTTCACCGAGTGGGGGATGATGGCGTAGCTGTAGTTCCCCGCACGCCCTGGCAGGGTGGAGATGGTGGCGGCGTAGGAGCCGCCATAGCCGTTCACCCCTGAAACGCCCTGGGCCGAGGGCGGTATGTAGACGAAGCTGGAATCCGGTCCCTTGACCTCGGTGTGCTGGATGTCGCCGGCGTAGGTGAAGCTGATGTTCTTGGTGGCGACGTAGCGAATCTCTAACTCCACCCCTTTGGAGACGGTGCCCTGGATCGAGGCTGGACCGCCGGCGCCCTCCACCAGCTGGGTGCGGGTCTGGCGGTAGGTGGCCAGCGATCCCACAAGGGTGTTGTTCAACTCCTGAAATTTCACGCCCGCTTCAGAGAGATAGCTGGCGGAGAGCCACGCGCCCGAGCCGATCGTCCCCGGCTGCAGGTCAGAGGCTTGGTCCAACTCCAGGGCGGCCGCTTGATCGTAGGTGTAGTAGGGGATCAGGCCGTAAGGCGCCTTGTAGCTGACGCTGACATTGTAGGTGGCCTCGGACTTGTCGGCGTTGGCGTGGGGTTGTTCGTAAGCCAGGACGCCAAGGTCGTTGGAGGCGACGTTGTAGTTGTCGTCCCGCGCGCCGAAGATCACGTCCAGCTTGTCCAGGACGGTGATGTCGGTGGTGAGGAAGACGCCAGCGTCGCGGATGTTGCTGTGCACGTCCAGCTCCCACGGAAACTCGATATTGCCGGGGGTGTTGCCGAACGGGCTGGCGATGATGTCCGTCGCGGTCGGGCCGTTCACCAGATCGCGCCGGTCCAGCGCGATGATGCCGCTGTTGAAGCTCTCCCGCAGGTGGGCGTCGGTGTAGCGATAGGAGCCGCCGACCAGGCTCTTGGTCTTGATCGCTCCTTCCATGAAATTGTAGGCGAAGTCGTAAGTGGCGCGGCCCTCGGCGATGTAGGTCTGGTAAGAGGCGGGGAAGCCGTAGGAGACGAACCGCTCGTTATTCAGGTCGTCGTAGAACAGCTCCAGCTTCAGCCCGCTCTTGTCGTTCAGCCGCTTGGCCAGGTTGAAATAGCTGGTGTAGGTGGTGGTCTTGGAGAAGTCGGCGGTGCTGATGTCCACGGTCTGCGGCGACAGGTGGGCCGTGCCGACGCCGGTGGTCAGCTGATGCACCGGATTGGTGCAGGTGTAATAGTAGCATATCAGCTGCTGGTAGGCGCCGCCGTAAGGATAATAGCCCGCCTCGTTCGCCTCGATCTTGCCGTCGTGGTTGGCGTCGACGATGGAGGTGTTGCGGCCGGTGATGTAGGTCCCGTTATCGATCAGAGCCTGGGTGATCCGGTTCCAGCCGGCGGTCTGCACGTCCCCTTCGGAGTGGTAGATCAAGCCTTCCAGCTCGGTGGTCCAGCCGCCCGGCAGGTTGAAGTCCGCCGACAGTTCCGCCGTCTCGCGCTTGGGATAGATGCCGTGGTAGTAGCTGTGGCTGTCGTCCACGTCCAAATAGCCGTAGACGCCGCCTTGAGCCGGGCCAAGCGTTACCGGCGCGCCGCCCTGGGCGGTGATCTCCTTTTTGCTGTAGCTGCCGAAGGTGGCGCTGGCCTCGCCGACGGGGGTCTCCAGATAGGCCCCGGTGTCCTTGGCGGTCTTGGGGATGAAGTTGAGCAGGCCCCCCACCTTGCCGGCGCCGAAATTGGCGCTAGGCGGCCCGCGTACGATCTGTATTTCCGAGGCGTCGCCGATCGGCGTCGAATAGGTGCCCCGGTTCTCCACCCGCTTGAAGCCGTCGAAATAATCCTCCGCCAAAGTGCCGCGCACGTTGAGCGAGCCGGGCACGCCGTAGAAACTGGCGGTGTAGGACGAAGGGGAGATTTCCACCAGATTGTCGATGGTGGTGATGCCGTAGCGCTCCAGCGTGGTGTCGCTGACGAAGGTTGCAGCGCGCGGCGTCTCCAGCAGCGGCTTGTCCAGGCCGAACACTGTGCTGGAGGGCTTGCGCTCCAACAGCCCCGCGCGGTCGCCGGTGACCACCACCTCCTGGACCGGCTCGGCCGGCGCCGCGCCGGGCGCGGCTTGGGCGTGGACCGCGCTCGCCCCCATCAGCGCCAGGAAAGACAACCCTGCGAACAAACCATGCTTAGACATGCATTCCCCTCGCTGAACGCGATGAGCCTGTCCGCTCCGGCGGCCATCCCCTAAGGGCTCCCGCGTTCAGGGGCAGGTTCACCAAAATTTTTCGCGCCTGCGAAGGAGGATGTGAAATTTCAGACGAAATTTCAGCTACGAAGGCTTATTCGCTGAAATGCCCATCGCGCGGCGCCTAACGAGCAGTCAGTTGGGCCGATTCGCGGGATCGCGCGCGAGATCGCGCCGGCGCTAGGCCGACAGGAGAGCCCAGGGTCGCCAACATGGCGCGCCGCGCCGCCTCAGGGTCGCGCCTGGCGATGCTGTCCGACACCACCCGATGGCGCTGGATTTCCGCCAGTCGTTCGGCGGCGGTGTCGTTCTCCATGGCGTAGACCCAGAAGCGGCTGGCCTTGTGCTGCAGCGGCATGGCGATCCGCGCCAGCGTCGGATTGCGGCTGGCGCGCACCACGGCCGCATGAAAGCGCTGGTCCATCGCCACCAGCGCCAGGGAATCCCGCCGCTCGATCGCCGCTTCGGCGCCCACGAACACGCCGCGGATGGCGCAAATCTCCTCCGAGGTCGCATGCTGCGCGGCCAGGGCGGCGCAATGGGGCTCGATCAGCCGCCGCGCCTCGAACACCTGGTCCACCTCCTTATAGTCCAGCGGCGCGACGGTGGTGCCGGAGCGGGGCCGGCGCACCACCAGGCTCTCCAAAGCCAGCCGTCCGAGCGCGTCGCGCACGCCCGCCAGTCCCACATTATAACGTTGGGTCAACGAATGCTCGTCCAGCCGTTCACCGGGGGGCAGCTCGCCGCTGATGATGGCCAACAGGATCTGTTCGTAGGCGCGCGCCTTGATCAGGTCGGGCGCCCAATCCCACGTCATCTCCTTGGTGAGGACTTGTCCGCGATCCGCCGGCTCAACGCCTGCTGGCGCCTCAGGCGCGTCCACAAATGAGGCTTTCATCGTCTGCGGCAAGCTCCAAGCTCCTGATCACGCCGCCACGTTGACCGTCGCTGACGCCAGCATCTCCCCGCCGTCGTGTAATCTGAAATTTTGAGCGGAGCTAGAGACTGTCTCGCCTGCACGCGGAAGAGGAACGATTGCCCTAATCGAAGGCGGTGGAGAGGCTGAGGGCGATCCATTCGCCCATTTCCGCCTGAAAGCGCGCCAGATCGCGGGTGGCGTAGTGAACGGCGTCGGCGCCGAGCATCAGCTGCAGCGGCGGCGTGGGGCTGTCGACCACCTTCAGGATCGCCGCCGCCATCTTGGCCGGATCGCCCCGCTCCTGACCCACGCTCTGGGCCAGGAGGGCCGCCGCGTCGTGGCCGGGCCCGTCATAGGCGTCGATGCACCGGGCCGCGTGCCGCTGCGACCGGCCGGCGTAGTCCGTGCGGATGCCGCCGGGCTCGATATTGGTGACGTGGAGGTCGAAGGGCGCGATCTCCTGCGCCAAGGTGCGCATGGCGCCTTCCAGAGCGAACTTGCTGGCGGTGTAGACGCCGGTCCCGGCCCAGGGCGCTAGACCCGAAACCGAACTGATGTTGACGATCCGGCCGCGCCGCCGCGCCCTCATGCCGGGCAAGGCGGCCTGGACGGCGGCGATGGGCGCGAACACATTGACCTCAAACTGCGCCCGCACCTCCTCTGCGGAAGCTTCCTCCAAGGCGCAGATCAGGCCATAGCCGGCGTTGTTCACCAGGACGTCGAGCCCGCCGTCGCCCTCCATAGCATGGATCGCGTCCGCCAACGCGGCGTGATCGGTGACGTCGAGGATGAAGCTCCGCACGCGGTCCCGCGCCAGCGCCTCGAACGCCGCCTTGTCCGACGCCTTCCGTACCGTTCCGCCGACGTGGTCGCCACGCGCAAGCGCCGCTTCAGCAATGGCGCGGCCGAGGCCGGAGCTGACGCCGGTGATGAACCAGGTCTTGGTCATGGCTCTCCGCCTAGCGTCTTCAATACGGCCGGTCGCCCTTGACCCACAGCCGGTGCATCAGCCGGTCGTACTTGGTGTCGTCATAGAGGGTGCCGGTGTGCAGGGTGCAGCGGTTGTCCCACATCAGCACGTCGCCCGCGCGCCATTTGTGGCGATAGACAAAGCGGTCCTGCGTCACCCAGTCCACCAGCTCGTCGATCAGTTCCAGCCCTTGTGGGTTCGGCATCCCCACGACCTCGTCCACAGTGCCGGTGGAGACCCACAGCGCCTTTCGCCCGTCCGCCGGGTGGGTGCGGATCAGGGGGTGGATCACGTCCGGGTTCTCGGCCTTCAGCTGGTCAGACAGCTCCATCGCGCCCCACTGGCGGCCGCGCATGAAGTGGGCGTAGCTGTGGTGCAGCTTCAGCCCCTCCAGCATCGCCTGCCGCTCGGGCGGCAGAGCCTCCCATGCGGCGACGCAATCGGCCAGCAGGGTGTCGGAACCCTCCGGCGGGACCTCCACGGCGTAGAGCATGGTGCTCATCACCGGCTCTGCGCGATAACTGTAATCGGTATGCCAGCCGACGCCGTCGTTGTGGGCGCCGATGGGTTTGCCGTCCACCAGCTTGTTGGAGAGGATGTAGATGTTGGGATAGCCCGGCAGGGTGAACTCCTGCAGCGTATGCCCTTCCGGCTCTCCAAACCGGCGGATGAGGTGCAGGAGATCGTCCGGCGACGCCTTCTGGTCTCGCAGCAGAATTGCGCCGTGGCGGTGAAAGGCCTCCACCACCTGCGCCATCGTCCGGTCGTCGGCGTGCGCGACATCGACCCCGCCGATCTCCGCGCCGAAACCGTCCTTGAGGGGGGTGATGCGGACGCGTTCTAGAGTGTCCATGGGCGGCTCCTTTAGGGACGCTGTGCTGCCAGTCCTCTCTTGTGAAATTTCAGATCGACGTCAAGGCGGCGTGGCTTAAAGGCTGTTCGAAATCGGTAGTTGCCCCCGAACCGCCCTAACCAGGTCATCCTAGAAAGCGCGTTGAGCTTATTCGGGAGCCCGAAAGGTTGACCATCTGGGTCCCGGCGCTCCGCGGAGTTATCCTCAAGCGCAGCTTTGCTTCGACCCGGGGGCTGCGGCCGGGATGAAAGGTATTTTCATAGAAGCGCTTGGCGGCGATGCAGTCTTTTTCAGCACGGGCGCCTGGAACTGTAGCGGCTCGTCTGCAAATCCCTCCAGGCGACGCGTCTTGGCTATGGCAAGCGAGACCAAGGAGAAAAGGCTCTCTAAACAGTATCTGAAATTTCACGTGGATGTTCGTGACGCCGATGCCCTTGCTCAGCGACGCCTTCTTCAAGAGCTTCGAAAGCTCCGATGGGCCGGTGGAGACCACCGAGACCCTGCCGCCCGCCTGCTACACCGACGCCGCCTTCTACGACTTCGAGGTGGAGGCGCTGTTCAACCACGAATGGCTCTGCGTCGGGCGGGAGTCGTGGGC
>CAXTHJ010000010.1:0-56426 GCA_964243985.1 uncultured Caulobacteraceae bacterium
CCTTCACCCGGCGGATCACCGAGGTCGCGCCCACCACCAGCAGCTTCCTCAGATACCCGTCGCCCTTCTTGGAGATGCGCCCGAGCCGGTCCTTGCCGCCTGAAGAGTTCTGGCGTGGGACCAGGCCCAGGAAGGCGGAGAACTCGCGGCCCGAGCGGAACAGCCCAGGGTCCGTGATCGAGGCCGCCAGCGCCGTTGCGGTGATGACGCCCACGCCCGGGATGGTCGCCAAGCGCTGGCTGTTCTGGTTCTGCCGATGCCAGATCAGAAGGCGACGCTCCAGGCCGTGGATCTGAGCCTCCAGAGCGCCAAGCTGGTCGCCCATCATCAGCAGAGCTGCCCGCGCGATCTCGGGCAGAGACGCAGGATCGGCCTGGCGACCCTGATCGATCAACTCACCGACGCGCCGAGCACCTTGGGCGACGATCATGGCCTGGGCCGCATCGACCGCCGCTCAACCCTACGCTAATCTTGGTGACGCGCTTAGTCCGATCATCGTGTCGACCCTATCGCACCTGCCGATCAGCCGCCGGAACTTCGATTCGCAAAGGCCTCGCCTCTGCGCCGTCGGCACCATCGCCCATGGCCAAAAGAACGGGTCTGTCCACGTATGGGGCACGGGCATGGACCGGACCATCAATCCTGCTAAAGCCGGCGCCGCCTATTCAAAGCCCGAGAACACCGACTTCACGATCCACGCGACCAGAGGGCCATTTACGGCCGACGTCTTCCGCCGCGAAGGTCTCGTCGCTCCTGACGTTTACGGCGATCCGGTCTGGTTTTTGCCGAAGCTTTTTCCAAGACCGCAAACGCCGCCTCGCTACGAACTGGGGGTGATCCTTCACCTTACCGAGCTCGACGCCTACACCTCCACCGCCAGCGCGCGCGCGGTTTTCGAACGGTATCGTATTCCCGAAGCGCTGGGGGACGCCGTCCGCCTCATCTCGCCCATCACCGACCGAAGCCTTGGCGCCATGGAGGTGCGGTTGTCGGAAATTCTCGACTGCAAGCGGATCGCCTCAACTAGCTTGCACGGCCTCGTCATCGCGGAGACTTACGGCCTTCCCTGTATCTGGTTCGCACCGTTCCCAGGAGGAGGAAGGGTTGCGAACCTAGCGGATGACGAGTGTAAAGTGGACCACCGCATGCGCGATTTCTATGCGGGGGTCGGCAAGTGGTCTCTACCGATCTTCGCCAGCGACAGAAGCTTGCGAACGGATTGGAGCGCGCTAATCACCTGGATCGATGATCATTACTTGCCATGCGATTTCGAGGGGCACGCCCTTTTTGAGGCTTACCCTCTTCCTAAGGCTGTTTCACTGGAGGACGAGCGATGGCCGATCGATCCGGATATAGTTTCAGCGATTGAGTTGTGAATTGCGGGACAAATTAGTGATCTGCCAGAAGCATCTTTTCAAAAGCGAGTGTAATTTATGAGAATCGCAAAGCCATATTGATGCCTTGATCACCTTGATCTCCGTGTTTTACCGGACAAAAGTTGGTCCATCGCCGGTTGCCTAGCGTTGATCCCCTTGTTGCTGGGGGCCATGAACGTGGTGACAAGCGTCGGCTATGGGCTGACGGCCTTGTGTTTGATTGCAGCTTTCGCCTAGACCGTGATGACTCCTCCATCGAACGGCAAACGTCCGCGGCCGCGCCGAATGTTTGGGCGAATATCTCCAAACCAGCACTAGTCGATGCCGATAAGAACGTCGTTGAACACAAACATACCCCGTCGGGACGCTGGAGCTTCCCAAAAAGGTCAGTAGGTCCCCTTGATCCCGTCCGGAGCGCCGCTGAGAATGTACCTCAGCGTATGTTCGGGAATCCATGCCGTCAGCTGGCTACCTAGGATTATTCCGGGAATTGAGCCTACGAGAAGCGAGCTCAAGAGTGGCAGATTGACCGACCCCAGGGCGAGATGACCTATTCCTGCTATCAGCACCATGGGAAACGCTAGGCGCGCATGGCCGAATAGCGCCCAAACCAGAAGTTGACTTCGCGTCAGAGTTAGGACGGCTGCCGCCAGATCCAATGGTCCATAGGCGGGCCACAGTACAAATGAAGGTGGAGCTCATCTATTAGGGACACGTGCCCGAGGGCGGTGTCTTAAAGAGTCCTCGCCCTGATAGGACACCCGTTGGACGGCCGTGCTCATATTCTACGCCGCCATTCACAACCACATCCTCCACCCCGGTCGAGAGGCGTTTTGGCTCGGCATATGTGGCGTTGGCCTGATAGGTTTTAGGACTGATGACGGCGATGTCTGCGAAGGAGCCGACCTTGAGATAACCCCGTCCTTTCAAGCCAAACGTGTCAGCCGGCAAGCCAGTGGAACGATGCACAAACTGCACGGGTGTCAGGACATGTTGCTCCATGACATAGTTGACCCAGAGCCGGGGAAATGTGGCGTAGGCGCGCGGATGGCCACCGCTGCGCCCATCACTTGAAGACATAACCCAAGGCTCCGCCATCGCAGCTTTGATGTCTGGCTCGGTCATGACGAAGACGGCGACACTGACATTCTCATTGCGTTTGAGAATCGCGATAACGGCGTCGGTTGGATCGACGCCCCATGAGGCGGAGAGTTCCGAAAGCCGTTTGCCGACGATCGCCGGCTCAGACGGCGCATTGTCGATCATAACGGCTTGCGCGATCTGGCTGTTGAGATGGTCTTGCGCCTTGATCTTCGCAACGTCAGCCGGGTTTTCGAACCGCTTCAGCATGGCGTCACGTCCCCCGTCCTGCGCCCATCTTGGGATAATGGCGTCCACGAGGCCGGTGTTTGCAGCAGACCAGGGATATTGATCAGCCGTCACCGGCTGCCCACTTGCCTGAGCGGCTTTGATCAAATCGAGCAACTCGATCATCGAAGCACCGTTAGGCTTACTTCCACCCGATACCTTGATGTGAGCGAGATGCAATGGCGCGCCGCTCTCCTGGCCGATGCGGATGGCTTCCCTAAGCGAGGTGACAACGCCCACGGAGCTATCGCCTTCGTCCCGCTGGTGCGTGTCGTAGAGGCCGCCGCGTTTACCGGCCTCCTTCGCCACCGCGATGACTTCCTCTGTCGCGGCAAAGCTTTGCGGCGCATAGAAGAGGCCTGAGGACAGGCCCAGCGCTCCCTCGCACATACCTTCCGCCGCCAGCCCCTTCATAGTTTGTAGTTCTGCGTTCGTGGACGCCCTTCCCTGTTCGCCAAGCACCCGCTCACGGATGGCGCCGAAGCCTACATAGGCGGCGACGTTCTGGCCGATCCCTGATGTCTCAAACCCTCCGAGTTCCGCCTTGATCTCAGGCGGCCCTTCGCCATCAACTCCAATAATGCTGGTGGTCACGCCTTGAGAAACCTGGCGCTCTACCAGCCTCTGCGATCGATCCTTGGACGCCAGTTCGTCAACCGTGTGCGTATGCGCGTCAATGAAACCTGGCGTGACCATCATCCCGCTTGCGATCAGGGTCCGTCGGGCGGTCACGCCTGCTTTTCCGGCGTCGCCAACGAACACAACCTTGTCGCCAGAGACGCCAATATCTTCGATCACAGGCGCCCCGAGGCCGCCATCGTAGACCAGACCCCCAACCACAAGGAGGTCGACAGTGCGCGATCGCGCCAGCGCGCTCGAGGTTGGATCGAAAACGCACAGCAGGGCCGCGGTGCAGAGGCTAGCCTTGATAATGAGGGTCATAAGCGGTCCAACTCGCTGAACGAAGACACCAGGAGCAAGATTGCCCTTCTTTAAACACTAGTATCTCGCGACGACGCCGATGCCGATCGTTCTGGGCTGAATGATCGAATAGTCGATCTGACTGATCTTGCCGGTCACCCCCGTCTGAATTCTGGCATAGGTTTCGCCGCGCTCGTCGCTGAGATTTTTCGCATAGATGCGGAACGTCAGGCGATCCTTGGTGAAGCTGGCGTTGAGCCCAACCACTGTATAGGCGGGCAGAGCATAGTAGGCCGTGCGATACGCCTCCTCAGCTGCCCCCTCCTGATCCAGGTAATGGACGTCGCCGCCCGCCCGCACGGTCCATCCTTGTGGCAAGATCCAGCGGTAGTCCACTGTACCGCCAAGCGACCACTTGGGAACAAACTCAAGCTGCTTGTGCAAAATGAACGGAGACGCGACGTCTGCGTTTAGGCGGGTCAATTGGGCGTCCGTGTAAGCCGCGTTGAAGCCAAAGGTGAGATTGTCGATGGGGCTATATCGCGACGCCAGCTCAAATCCATCACTCGTCGCATCTCCTCCGTTGGTCGTGAACGTCACCGTTCCGTTGGTGGCGCCGAGCTGGATATCTTTCCAGTCGATATGGTAGGCGGACACGTCGATCAGAGCGCGGTGATCCAGAAACTCGGACTTGAGGCCCACTTCATAGCTCGTCAGGGTCTCAGCCTGCACGGTCGCCTGAGGGATATTCGGCGCAGGCGTGTTGGCGCCCCCTGGAGCATAGCCGCTGGCAATGCGCGTGTAGACCATGATGTCTTTGCTGAAGTGGTAGCGAGCGCTCGCACTGAAGGTTGTATCATCGTCGGATGACTTAACAGTGGCGACCGACTTCAGAGGGGTCTGAGGAAGGCCGAAAAGGATTCCCTCTGACGACGTATTGAAGACCTGATCGTTTTTCGAATATCGCAACCCGCCAGATATGTCGAACTGGTCGGTAAGCTTCCACGTGACGTCGCCGAAGCCCGCGTATTCTTTATAGTTCGTAGGGATACTGGCATACCCTAGAGCCGGCGCCAGCTTGGGAATGGGCAGTCCCGCAGTCGTAAACGACAAGAAGGTCTGCTGATCGGTCTGATCTTCATTCGTGTAGAAGACGCCCGCTTGCCATGAGATCGTCTGATCCTTTGGCGACGTAATTCTGAATTCCTGAGTAAACTTGTCTGTAATCAGCCGCGTATGTGTCTGCGCCAAGCCGGCCGGGATGCCGAAGAGCGGATAAAAGGTGCCGTAAGTCAAACTGGAGTCGTTGGTACGATTGGCGGTTGTTCGAGACCAGCTCGTGGCTGAGACGAGGTCGATCGGCCCTGCGTTGTAATCGACCGTCCCGGAGTAGAAGGCGTCGCTTCCTCGAAATGGCTCAAGGAAAGACTTATTCTCGGTCAGGCTGCCAAAGGAGGTTCCCCCCGAGACGAGCCTTGGACCCAACGGGCTCGACGGTTGCTCGGTCGGATTCGCGTAGGAGACCAGGGCGTCGTTCTTTGAATCATTGGATTGGAACAGGCTGTTCAGCTTCACCGTAAGCTTGTCGATCGGCTTCCAGAAAAGCGCCAGACGGCCGCCATACTCTCTGTCGAGATCGGTATCCTTCTCTGAGCGCGCCGCATCCGCGACGTAACCCGGCGTGTAGACGTCAAACAGGCTAGCGCTGATGGCGAGCTTATCCTCGACGATTGGCACGTTGACCCGGGCTTGCAGAGATCCCTCCGCACTCCCGGCGTGCGCGACTGCGCCGACATCTGCGCTGATGTCTCCGCTGTAATTATGAGTGTCGGGTGTCGTCAGCACATACTTCAAAAGCCCTCCCATCGAGGTCGCGCCGTAAAGCGTTCCCTGGGGGCCCCGCAGAAGCTCGATGCGATCAACGTCGAAGGGGAGAAGGTCGAGAGACAGGATGAAGGACTGCGCCCAAATCCCGCTCGACCCGACCGGCGCTTCATCGATATAGGTCGCCACTTTGGATCCCGCCGACAGCGGCGCGATGCCGCGGATCGTGATGATGCTCTGTCCGGGCGTTCCGCCATAGGTGTTGGTCGATACGCCGGGCACCAAAGACAGATATTCTGAGAGTTTGGTCGAACCCTGCTCGATCAGCTTCGCGCCACTGACGACGCTGACTGATGAATCCACGTTCTGGACGTTCTCCACGCGCTTGTTGGCGGTCACCACGACCTCTTGCACGTCGGGCGCTAAAGCGGGGTCTGCAGCGAAAGCACGCTCCGCGCCCATCAGAAGAGCGCTACAGGCGACGCCGCCAGCCAAAAGTCGCCTGAGACAAAGCTTGCCGTTATTCATGGTCAGTCCCCCGATGGTCCAATGTGAAAGGCGCCTGAACCCCACGGGTCGCCGGGCAGCCCAAGTCCGCGAACTAAAGAAAGCGCCTGATGCGGCCGATGAGCTGCGCCATCAGCGTGCCCGTCCATGTGCGCTTCAATGCGTTTTCTGATCTAGCAAAACAATATTCTATATTGGAAACTAAATACCGACTTGGGGAAATGTCAAACGGTAACCGACGCAGAAAGATTGAAAAATCAGATTGATAGGTCTCCGCAAAAATTTTCCTCAGTTTTTCGAGCACCTAGCTGCGAGAGGTCGCGTCATAGGCACTCTGGGGCGAGCTCCATCTCGGCTGTTTTGAGGCCGGTGGTAAGCCAGGTATCCCTGAGACAGCCCCGACTTGGAGGCGCTAAAATTGGGAACTCAGACTCATCAGGTTGAAAGCCAGCCCAATCCAAACCAAGGCCGCAAACGCCATCAACTCGAGCAGCCCAGCAAACCGCCTCATGCGCCCTGCAGGCGACGTCCATCCCACCCAGATATTGTAGATGGCTGCAACAATGCCGCCGACGAAGCCGACGATCGTCGCCACCTGAATCAGATGCAGTACGTCGCTGTGAGCCTCCGGGAAAATCACGCCCCGCGGCGCCGCTATTTGAGAAAACAGCCAGAACCATCCCGCGAGGGCGACGAGGGAGATCAGGGCGCAACCCCAAAGGCCATGGTGTGCGAGAGCTAGGCGTGGCGACCACGCCGACGGCGCCCCGTAGCGTCGCCGTGCGAGTGCGCCGACAGGCCACGCCAAAACGATCACCAGCAACACCAGCGTTGCGCTTAGAAACGCCGGCTGGACCAGCGATAGGGATCTCCAGAGCGGCGCGGGATCAAAGACGGTGAAGGCCGCCACGGGATCAAAGCTGAACCTGACGATCCGTCCGTCCCTAGCGATCGCCGCCAATCGATCCCGCCCACCAATCTCTTGCCAGACGAAGGGAGCGATCTCCTGATAGCGCTTGGGATCGCCGCTAAGCGTCCGCAAAGCCGGGCTTGAAACGGTCCCGTCGGGGTGGACGGAGACCTTCAGCTGCCCAAGAAGGGAAAGCACCGACATGAAGGTGGATCGCGAGGCACGCGAACTCTCATACTCGCCCTTGAACATCCTGCCGTGCGCCAAAGCGGTTTGAAGCGGTACGGCGTTGGTGAACCCGACGCCTGGAAAATACCGATCGGAGAAGCCCTCGAACAGTTGTTGGCGAATGGCGAACGACGCGCCTGCCTTCCCTGCGCCATTCAGACTAACCAGTAGCGCGACGCCATCGTCGAGATAGAGCCACATGTCACTGTGAAAGAGCACCGTGTCTCCGCCATGACCGATGATGCGGTGGCCATTGAAATTGCTTTCACTGAAACCAAGCTCCATACGGTTTAAGCCCGGCAAGCCAGGCGAAGGCGTTGCGTGCATGGCTTGGGCGGTAGCGGGCTGAAGGATTTGCGCGCCGTCAAGGCGGCCGTTTCGAAGGTGCGCAAGGGCGAACCGCGCCATATCCTCAACCGTGCCCGAAACGGCTCCGGCGGGTGACCAGGCCACTAGCTCGAAAGGATAAGCTGGCCCACCGCTCGTGGCATACCCATTGGACATACTAGGCGCGAGCGCAGCGGGCAGAGGCTGCGTGAAGGTCGTGTGGGTCATCTTGAGCGGCGCGAGGATATGACGCGCAACGTAGAGGTCGAACCGCTCTCCAGAGGTCCGCTCGACAATATAACCCGCCAAAGCCGCGCCGTAGTTCGAATAAGCCGGCGTTGTCCCTGGCGCGAAGATGCGCTTGGGCATCGCTTCCCGAAGCGCCGCGCCAAGGGTTTTCAGGTGAGCAGGATCGGCGGCGGCGATGCCCTTATGGGCGTCTTCGAACCCGGACGTATGGGTCATCAACTCGCGTAGCGTGATAGGCTGACCCTGCCTCGGTGGAATTTTGAAGTCGAGATAGCGATTAATGTCTGCATCAAGATTGAGCTGGCCGCTTTCGACCAGTTGCATCACCGCGGTCCAGGTGAATAGCTTTGAGATTGATCCCCAGCGGAACAACGTCTGTTTGGGATCCACCGGGACGCCACGTCTCACATCGCTGAGGCCGTAGCCTTTCTCCAGCAACACATTATCGTCCTTGTCGACAACGACCACTGCACCTGGGACGCCGCCGCGGGCCAAGGCATAGGGAAAGAAGCCGTCAAGCCACGCCTCGACGTCATCATGGGTGAGCGCAGCGCCCGCCGAGTGGTTTTGCGTTGATGGGGCGCTCGCCCAAGCCTGACCGACGCTTATCAGCCCTAGCGCAAAGATCATTGCGCCCGCTGCCGCCATCCGCACGCACGAGCTTCTCGGACGATCTCTTTTCAAAGGCTTTCGCATAAAGGCGCCTCCCATCGGGTCCGGCTCATCGTAAGCCGTCGGCACTGACGAGACCGTCTCCCGCGCGTTCGGCCGGTCGCCAACGGGCGATGCGCCAAACTCCAATCGTTGAGAGAGGAGCCACATAGAGGGCGAGGAACATGTAAGCGAGGAACCGGTAGCCGTTGGCGATCAAGGACACCAAACCGATCCGTTCGGCGATAAAGACCGATCCGACCAGGATCACGCTGGTCGATAAAAGCCGCGCCTGGGTGGACAAGGGCGTGCCGCGCCGACGCTCATGGGCCTTGGCGATTCTCTGATTGATGGCGTGCACTCCACCGACTCCGCTCTCGACGAGCGCGGCGAAAATCATGAACTGGAACAGGAGTCGGAAGATCGGAAGATCAAGTTTGGTCAAGAGGACGTCGGAGGGCAAGGATGCGCCTTGGATTTGCGGATAGAACCCCACCATCGACACGAAAAACAAGATTGCAGGAATCATCGCCAAGGGACCGGCGAGAATGCCGGCGATCATGGCGTCCTTGCGGGTCCTGAGATGGCGGATGACCGGCAGCACGACGACCGCGCTGACGACATTATATCCAGCATAGGTAAGGCCGCCCACCGTCCACCCCTTGGTCGGCGTAGTCGTCGCCAAAGCTGCGCCGATCTGCGGCCCAAAATGCGCCAGCGAGAGAACGAGGAAAACGCCGTAGATGCCGTAGAGGAAGATGGAGACATACTTGAAAAGCTGCTCCACAGCGGTTTGTCCAAGGACTGAGAACAGCGCTATCGACAGAACCAAAGCGACGGCGCCGGCTAGCAGCGGCAAAGCGAACAGCGCCTGTGCGATGGCGCCGGCCGCCGCGGCGAAGACCGCGAGGGTGACGATCAATCCGAGGCCGTACGCTATCTCGAAAAGAGCCCAGAACGGTCCAAGCAGATGGGAAAAGAAGGATTTGTAGTCGCGGCTGTTCCACTGCATTGCCAAGACGAAGGTGATTGCGCACGCCGCGCTCCACAGTGCCATCGCCAGAAGCATGCCGTAGAGGCCGCCTCTTGGGCCGCTCGGCAGGAAGAAGGTCGCTAGCTCCCGCCCTGTCGCGTAGCCACCGCCAATGACAACCGCTTTGAAAGCGAAGCCGGGCAACAGATAGCGTGAGAACCAGTCTGAGGATCTCGGCATGGCTTGTCCTAGGCGCTGCGTCAGCGCGTCGTGATCAGCGCGAAGCCGCACTTAGCGAAAGCTTCGCGGAAAATTCCGTGCTCCGCAACATTTATGTTAATTTGCAACTTAGTTTCTGTTTTTGATAATTTTGACTTTCTTGGGTGAGGGTTCCTGTGCGAGCCTGACGCGAACAGATCAGCGGACAGCCTCCGTTCGCCACACTTCAAGACGTATAGGACCTCCCTTGCCCGTATTGCTTTCGTCCAAGCGCCCGCAACCCTGGCGACAAAGCCTTGGTTACATGCCGCTGAAGGCGTGTGGTGTCGCCCAACGCCGCCTCCTGTCCAAGCGTGGCGCCGATGCATAAAGACGTGGACATCGTCGTCATCGGCGGCGGCATTGCTGGGGTGGCGATCGCCGCCCACCTGGCGGAACATCGCTCGGTGCGCCTTTTGGAGATGGAAGAGCAGCCCGGTTACCACTCAACCGGGCGGTCCGCGGCGGTGTTTGCGCAAACCTACGGCAACGAGATCATTCGCCAATTGACGCGAGCTAGCCGGGATTTCTTCTACGATCCCGAGTCGGGATTCGCTAACGCCGCACTTGTTCGCCCCCGTAGCATTCTGATCACAGCCCGGACTGGACAGGAGGCGGCCCTTGAGGCGTTCCGCGGATCCATCGCCCGGGGAGACGCGATCAAAGCCGTATCACCTTTAGAGGCGCAGGTAATCTGCCCCATCCTAAGGCTGGAGGGCTTGGCCGGCGCCGTCCTCACCAACAGCCTCGCCGATATCGATGTCCATGAGTTGCTACAAGCTTATCTACGCCGCTTCAAAAGTTACGGTGGCGAACTTTGTCTAGGCGTCCGGGTGGTAGGGTCGGATCGGACGGGGGATCTCTGGCGTATAAGGACTTCGGAGGGCGTCATGACGACCGGCATTGTGGTTAATGCGGCTGGGGCTTGGGCCGGACAGCTCGCAAACCTCGCAGGTGCACAAGACATCGGCCTCACACCCTTGAAACGCACCGTCTGTGTCATTCGTCCGCCAGACGGGTTTTCGAGCGACTCTTGGCCAATGGTGCTGGATGTGGAGGAGCAGTTCTATCTCAAGCCAGATGCCGGAATGCTGCTTCTGTCTCCGGCAGATGAGACCCTGACCGAACCGTGTGATGCGCAAGCCGATGAACTCGACATGGCCATTGCCGTAGACCGCCTTGAACAGGCCACCACGCTCAAGGTTCGGTCGATCTCATCAAAGTGGGCCGGTCTGCGCTCGTTCGTCGAGGATCGCTCGCCCGTGGTTGGTTATGACCGAGAACAGCCAAACTTCTTCTGGTTCGCCGCCTTGGGAGGCTATGGCATTCAAACGGCGCCGGCCCTCAGCCGGTTAGCGGCCAGTCTTGTACTGGGATTGCCCGGCCCGGCGAAAGAGACGGATTTGGGTTTTATGGCCAAAGCCATCTCTCCTCTTCGATTCGCCACTTAAGTTACGGAGTGGCGACATAGTCGGGCTCACCTAGGTAGCCGGCGCATCCAAACTATGATTGCGCGCGCCGCAGCACCCGTGGAAGGGGCTGAATGTCGGCTTCCTTCTCCGCCACGGCTTCTTCCTCCAGTGCGCCAATCATCTGTGCTTCCGAGGTTGTGCAAACGGAAAGAATACGGCAGGGCTCATCGCCGACGGCGATATAGGCATGGCCCATGCTGCTGTCGAAATAGACCGAATCGCCCGCTTCCAGACGAGCGGGCGTGTACATATCCGTATGGAGTTCGAGAATTCCCTCGATGACGTAGACGTATTCCTCGCCGGGGTGACGCAAGAAGTCTCCATAGGTCTTTATGTCTTTGGCAAACACCTCCCCGACGATCGGCACCATGCGCTTATTAAGGAGTTCGGCCGCAACATAGAGATAGTTGCCCCTGCCCATCTCGATGACCTTTCCATCTCCGGCTCGGGTGATGCTTCGGCGGGCGGCGCCATCTTGACGGGGCGCTTCAACGGCGGATGGCCCGAAAAGTTCGGTAATATCGATCCCTAGTCCGTCGCTGATCCGAACGAGCTTCTCGAAGCTCAGCGCCAGCTTATCGTTTTCAATTTTGGAAAGGCTGGAAACCGGTAAGCCGGTCCGCAGGCTCACGTCGGAGAGAGTCCATCCCCGCTTGGTGCGCAGAGCTTTTAGCGCTCCGCCCGGCTTTGCAGGTGTGCGTCCCGCTTGCATCACATCGGTCATCGCACTTCCGTTACCTCTGAATTCTGGCGTAAGGCCCGGCGCGTTACCTTATACAGAAACTTTCCAAAACAGAAATATTGAATGAACTGAGCTCGGTTACGCCTCGGCGCTCACACAATCGAAAGCCGAAAAAGGACGTTCGAAGAAGCGTCACGTCCGGCATCTCAGAGAAGATCGACGGCGTCCGCGTCTACCGCATCCCGGCGGCGGCCCTGTGAGCGCGGGATGCCGTGTCGAGGCCGAGGTGGACGCCCTCGCCGAACTCGACCTGGAGGGGCTGAGGGCGGTCTGGGTTCGGCGGCATGGACCTGCGCCAGCCCTTCGATCGCCGGGCCTTCTGCGATTGATGCTGGCCTGGCGACTGCAGAGCGAGGCTTTCGGAGGTCTCGACGCTGAAGCTCGCAAAAATGCTGCGTCGCCCAGGCGCAGCGGTACGGGAGATCGCGGTTGGGCTAAACTGGCTCGCGAATGGAAAGGCGTTATCCACGAGGTCGAGGCCATTGCAGATGGCTACCTCTACAACGGCGCTCGCCACCGGAGCCTTTCGGCCATCGCCACAACCATCACCGGCACACGCTGGAATGGCCGACGCTTCTTCGGCCTTGATCAGCCGAGGTCGTCATAAGCGGGGCGGGGGCGGCCAAGGTCATCCGACGGTGCGCCGTCTATACCCGCAAGAGCAGCGAGGAGGGGCTCGACCAGGCGTTCAACTCCCTTGACGGGCAGCGAGAGGCCTGTGAGGCCTACATCCTCTCACAGGCGGGTGAAGGTTGGGTCGCCTCACAAAATCGCTACGACGATGGCGGTTTCTCTGGTGGGGATATGGAGCGGCCAGGCCTCAAAGCGCTCCTGAACGACATCGCCGCTCGGCGGCTGGTTGTGGTGGTGGTCTATAAGGTCGACCGCCTGACCCGAGCGCTCGCCGATTTCGCCAAGATCGTGGAGCGGTTTGACAAGCATGAGGTCTCGTTCGTGTCGGTGACCCGAGCGTTCAACACCACCACCTCCATGGGGCGGTTGACCCTGAACGTGCTCTTGTCGTTCGCCCAGTTCGAGCGGGAGGTCACCAGTGAGCGCATCCGGGACAAGATCGCCGCCTCCAAGAAGAAGGGCATGTGGATGAGCGGCAACCTGCCGCTTGGATACGACACGCCCATCGATCCCAAAACCAGAGCGCTGGTGATTAATCTCGAAGAAGCCGAGACGGTAAGGATAAGGGATTGATGAAGGCGATATCGTTCAAGGTGGTTTGCTCTTGGCCATGGCCAAGTCTCACCCACTAAGCCCTACCAACTCGTTAGTCTGACAAAGCCAGTTGATACATTTGCTCTGACAAATCCATCATTACTTCCTGAGCCTCGGGAGCAGGGCGACGAGGAGCGCTGAGGCGGCGAGGCCAGCGGTGCATACGAGGATCGCCTGCGTGTAGTCGCCGGAGCGGGAGAGGTAGGCGATCAGGAATGGGCTGGCGCCGCCCGAAAGGATCATGAAGCTGTAGGCGAAGCCATAGAGGCGCGCGAAGCTCGGCAAGCCGAAATAGCGGGACAGCACCAGCGCCAGGATATTGAGCTCCGCTCCCAGCGTTATGCCGATCGCGAGCGCGGCGACGCACAGGAGGACGCCGCTCGTCGATAACAACATCAGTGTTCCGACCGCCGAGATCGCAAAGGTGGCGGCCGCGACGTAACCGGCGAACACCCGATCCATCGCAAACCCTGTCGCCAGTCTTCCAAAAATGATCGAGGCGCCCACCAGCGCCTGGACCTGCGCCGCCTGGATGGGCGTGAAGCCTCGCCCGCGCAAGATGGTGATGAGATGCAGCAAGAACCCGCCGCCGCAAAGAGCAGGCACTGCGAAACACACGAGGATGAGCCAGTAGAGCGGGCGCCGCAACGCCCCCCAGCCGGCGGCGTTCAGGGGCGAGGGCCGCTCAGTCTTCACCGGAGACCGGTCGCTCCGGATCAAGACCAGACCCAGTCCGCCGATAACCAGCACCGCTGCGCACAGCGACCAGTAGCCTCCCCGCCAGCCAACGGCCGCGATGACGGGGGTCATGATCAGCGGGGCGGACACCGCCGTGATCCCCACGCCGCTGATCATGATGCCCAACGCGAGCCCCCGCGCCGCATCAAAGCGCGTGGATATGATCCGGGCGAACCCCGGGGGCGTGGTTCCGGCGCCCAGCAGAGCCAGGACCACCATGCCTCCGGCGAACCAACCGAACCGTGCGGGCGCGGAGGCCAGCACCGCGAAGCCGAGCGCCTCCCCCGCCACGGCGAAAGCGATGACCCGGGAAGCGCCCCATCGATCCACCGCCTGCCCGACAAGCGGCGCCGCAAAAGCCACCACGGCCGAAAGCAGCAAGGTGGCGAGCGCCACCTGCTCCCGCGAATAGGCGGCGCTCCTCACCAGGGCGGGCAGGAAGGAGCCGCTCGTGTAGGCGTTGAGACCTATGACTCCCACGCTCGCCGCCATCATGCAGCCGATTAGGGATCTGCCATGCCGCCTGAACTCGCCGCCCCGATCGACCGAGTCGTCCTTGAGGAGAGCCGCCTCGGTCAAAAGCGCCGCTCGACCGAGACGCCGAAGGCCCGCGGCTCGTTCAGCCCGACCTCCGGATAGCTGAAGGTGATGGCGTCGGTGGTGACGATCCGCGCGTCCGTCAGATTGGTGGCGAACACCGAAGCGCTCCAACCGTCTGGTCCGGTCTTAAGGGTGAGGCGCGCATTCAAGGTTCCGCCCGGCCCGTCTTGCTCGGTCGGGGCGTTCTGGTTGGTGAAGTAGAAGTAGATCGTGTCCCTCCAGGTGTAATTCGCATTCGCCGTAAGCATCCACCCGTTCGAGAGCGGGAAATCCTGCGCCGCGGAGACGAAGAACTGCCATTTGGGCGCATTGGGAAGCACATTGCCCGAGGCGTTTACGAAATTCCCGAACACATCGACAGCCCGGGGGAAACTCTTGAAGGTGGCGTCGGTATAAGACGTATTGGCGGACAGATGGGTATGTTCGTAAGGCGTCGCGTTCACCTCGAGCTCAAAGCCGTCAATCACAGAGCTGCCGGCGTTGGTGATGATGGCGCCCCCGGTAGGCACCCCAGCGCGAAGTTGCAGGCCGGTATAGTCGTTATGGTAGCCGGTGGCTGAAAGGCTCAGACGGCGCTCGAACAGGTCCGCCTTCACGCCGCCCTCGACTGACTTGTTCTTTTCCGGGGCGAACGGCGTCTGCACTGCGAAATCGTTGTAGCCGCCGGCGCGGAAGCCCGTGCCATACCCGAGAAACATCATGATGTTCGGCAAGGGGTGATAAACGCCCTTGATCCGGTAAGTCGTGTCCTTCCAGGAGTCGGGCGCCGGCGTGTAAGGCGTGTCCGTGACTGTCCCGGCCGTATAGTTCGTGACGTGGATGCCGCCGGCTAGTGTCTTGCTATCGTCGGTATAGCGCACCCCGCCGATCAGCTGCAGCTGCTTGTTAATGTTCAGCGTGGCGTCCGCGAAGCCGGCGTAGGATGTGGTTTCCTGGGCGCCGTGATAAAGGCTTCCCAAGGCCGCGGGCGTCGAGAACTGCAGGTTATATATGGTGTCGGCGTAGGTCTGGTCTTCGCTGAAGTAGTAGAAGCCGGCGATCCAGGACAGGATCTTGGGGCCGGAGGACTGGATCCTGGCCTCTTCGGTGACCTCCTCGCTTTCATCGTTGTTGTTGTTGAACCCGAGACGAGGCGGTGTGGCGAGCCCGGCGGAATTATTGGTCCCGAAAACGTGTGTCCGACGGTAGCCGGTCACCGAGACGAGGTCGATGCCGGGAAGGGCGTATCCGAATTTCGCGGACAATCCGTCGGTGTTGAGCGTCACTCTTGGGTCGGGATCAAGGGAGTAGTCGTTGTCGTCGAAAATCGCGTGGTGCTGGGCCGCCGACAGGGGCGTCAGCGGCGTCGGCGCGGTGACCAGGGTCCCGGTCGGAAGCGGGCTGAAGGTCGTCGCGGCGTTGCGGAACAGGGCGGGGGTGTCCGTGTCGGTCGAATAGTCCGCCGCCACCCTCGCGGTGAACGGACTGTCGCCCTTGAAGGCGATGATCGCGCGGACCTGACCGCTCTCGTCGCCGCCGACCCGGCTACCGTCGTAGACATTCTTGCCCCAGCCGCGGGCGTTGACGTAGCCGGCCGCCAAGCGGCCATCGAATCCGTCGCCCAGCGGGCCGGAGATCGCGGCCTGGGTGCGGAACTCGAGCGGGTCCTGAAGCTCGGCGTTGATAAAGCCGTGGAACGTGTCGGTCGGATCGGCGCTGTGGATCAGGATGGCGCCCGCCGTGGCGTTGCGGCCCTGGAGCGTGCCTTGCGGACCGCGGACGACTTCGATGGAGCCGATGTCGAGCAGGTCCTGGGCGCCGATCGCTTCACCGCGCGCGAGGTAGACGTCGTCCAGGTAGATGGCGACCGGCTCGTCGCCGGTGTTCAGGACGGAGCCCGTCGTGCCCCGAAGGGTGATGTAAGTGCGCCCGCCGCCGCTGTTGCCCTGAAACAGGACCCCAGGCACAGCTCCGGTAAGATCACCAAGGTTCTTGGAGTTGGTGTTGGTCAAGACCGCGTTGTTCACTACGGAGATCGAGATCGGCACATCGAGGATGCGTTCGGTCCGCTTCTGGGCGGTGACCACGATCTCGGACAATCCCGTCGCCCCCGCCGCTGCGGGGGCGCCTGGCGTCGGCCCGACATCCAGCGTCGCCCTCGTCGATGCGCCGGTGGGGCCGGACGCCGCGCCCGCCGTCGTATCGGCCACGCCCGGCGATGATGTCGTCTGAGCCGACGCCGTCCCGCCGGTCAGCAATGCGATCGACAGAGCGGCTGGAGACACGCAGCGCAGCAGCATAAGGGCCTGCGAATACGACTTATCTGGACGATTCATTTGGTTCCCTCCCAGGATTTTTCATCAGGGGTGGTGCAAGATGGTCTTACGCGAAATTGAAAACTGCGCGCTTATCAATATCCTCTGGTTATCAGTACCGGGGTGAATCCCTACGAAGCGTTCTAAAAGGTGGGTGCGATGGACGTGAGAATGCTTCGCTATTTCGTCGCCTGTGTGGAGAACCGGACCATGCATGCGGCGGCGCGCGCCGTGAACGTGTCGCAGCCGGCCCTGAGCAAGGCGGTCCGCTTGTTGGAGCTGGAGCTCGGCGTGACCTTGCTGGATCGGCAGCCGCGCGGCGTCACGCCGACGCCCTATGGCGACACCCTGTTCCGCTACGCCAAGATGATCAACTCCGAGATGCGTCATGCGCTTGCGGAGTTGGACGCCATGCGCGGCATGACGCGGGGAACGATCGTCGTGGGCGTCATCACCACCCTCGCCGAGGTGATGGGCGAAGTGACGCGGCAGACGATGATCGCCCACCCTGGCCTCAAGCTCAGACTTCGGGTGGGATTTTCCGTCGAACTGAGCCCTGCCCTGCTGGACGGCGAACTCGATATGGCGATCCTTCTCCTCTCCAGGGGATCGCCGCCCCCCGGGCTTCAGTTCGAGCCGCTGATCCGCACGGGCCCTGTCGTGGTCGTCCGCGCCGGACATCCCTTGGCCCACGGCGGAAAGGTTTCGTTGAAGGACCTGTCAGGCTATCCCTGGCTGATCCCGGAATACCCGCCCTCCCACCGGGAGATCGTGCAGCGCGCCTTCATCGACGCCGGGCTGCCGGCGCCGCTCGCCTCGGTGGAGGTCAGCACCGTGATCTTCTTCACCAAGCTCATCCAGGAGAGCGATCTTATCACGGTCGTGCCGGCCACCTTGTTGAACGCCAGGGGGACAGACCTTGGGCTGGTCGAGCTCGACACTGACCTCGATTTCCCGCCCGAAAGCGTCGGTTTGGCCTTCCGAGACAACAGCACGATCCTACCGGGCGCCCGGGCGGTCACCAGCCTGATCCGGGACGTTTTCTCCCGCCTGCCCGGCGCGATATCGCCGTGACGGGCGGCTTAGGCCGATAGCGGCAGGTTATCTCAACAGGCCGTGTTGGTCTTACCCGTGGATTTCGACCGACGATAGTCTGGCGTGACAAGCCCTAGTGCGGGCGGCCTTGCGACGGACCATGACCAACAGATCATTGAATGCGGAGGTGGTGATCGTTGGTTTGGGCCCCGTAGGCGCCGTGGCAGCCAACCTTGCCGGAGCTCAGGGGTTCGACGTGCTGGTGATCGACCGCGACGTCGATCCGTTCGCCCTTCCACGGGCGGTGGTGTTCGACACCGAGATCATGCGGGTGTTCGCCTCCATCGGATTGGCCGATCGCATTTCCGCCATCACGCGCCCCCTCTGGGGATCGGTCTACCTCGGCGCCGACGGTCAGCCGATCCGCACGTTCAAAAGCCAAGGTCCCGCCTATGACGGGGCGTGGTCGCCGACCAATCTCTTCTACCAGCCGCATCTTGAGACCACCCTTCGTGAGGGATTGGCGAGGTACCCCAACGTCCGCGTCCTCTCCGAACACGAAGTCCTGACGGCTGAAGACCGGGGAGGTTCGGCGTCGGTGAGCGCCGTGGGGCCCGGGGGAGAGGCCGTCGAGGTCGAAGCCAGGTTCGTCCTCGGGTGCGACGGGGCCAGCAGCGCCGTGCGCAAACACCTCGGCGTGAAGCTCAACGACATGGGGTTCGAAGAACGCTGGCTGGTGATCGACGTTCTGATGAAGGGGCCGATGCGCTGGCCGGCCCTATACAACATCCCCGAGGAAGTCCGTGACGGCCGCTACTCCCTGATGATCTGCGATCCCGCGCAGCCCGCGACGGTGATTCCGGGCGTCGGCGAACACAGGCGTTGGGAATACAGGCTCAATCCCGCCGAAAGCGAAGCCGAAGCCGTGGATCCCGCCCTCCTGCAAGCGCGGCTCTCGACCTGGGTCGATCCGCGGGACGTCGAGGTCATCCGCTCTGCAGTCTACCGTTTCCGCGCCTTGACCGCGAAGCGATGGCGCGTCGGCGCGATCTTTCTCCTAGGTGACGCCGCCCACCAGACGCCCCCGTTCTACGGCCAGGGCATGTGCCACGGCATCCGCGACGCGGCGCAACTGATCTGGAAGTTGCGGATGACTGCCGATCGAGTGGCTCCGGACGCCTTGCTCGACACCTACCAGGTCGAGCGGGAGCCCCAAGTGCGTGAGGTCATCGCCGCCGCCGTGGAGGCCGGCGCCGCCGTCTGCATCACCGATCCCGAGCGCGCCCGGCGGCGCGACGCCGAATTCAGGGCGGCGGAAAAGGCGCGGGACCGCAGCGTGGCGATGTCGGACATCGTGCCGCCCATGCGCGCCGGCGTGATCGATCCGCGTTCAGGCGGCGGCCGCATCCCTGAGTTTCAGCTTCTGGGCAAGGACGGCGAAAGGATCGGGCTGGACTCGCTCCTGAACGGTCGTTTCACCCTGATCACCCTTGGCGGCGGCCCTCCCGCCCAGTTGCGCCTGCGAGCCGACCACGAAGCGGGCTGGCGTACGCTGAACGGCCAAATCATCGCCGTCGCCGGCTCGGCCGAACAAGACTCCGAACACAACGTCTACGACGCCGACGGCCGCTTCGCCGCCTGGATGGAACACCTCGGAGCCGTCGCGGTCATCGTACGGCCCGACCGCTACATCTATGGCGCGGCGGCCGACCCTTCGGACCTATCCCGACTGACCGCCGGCCTCATGGAAGCCCTGGGCGTCACCGGCGACGCAACGGCCACACTGGAGAGAGCCTCCTCATGACCCGCCTGAACTTCTCGCTCAATCACGTTGGTATCTACGTGATCGACATCGACAGGATGACTGAGTTCTACACATCGTTCATGGGGTTCGTGATCACCGACGAGCGCGTCGACATCAATCCCATCCGCTTCCTGACTTTGTCTCCAGAGGAACACCACCAGCTTCTGCTGGTCGCGGGCCGCAAGCCGGAGTCGCCGAGCACGGTGGCGCAGATCTCGTTTCTGATGGACGATTTCCCCTCGCTGCGGCATCTGCACGAGGCGGCTCAAGCGGACCGCAGGATCGAAAAGATCTGGAGCCTAAACCACGGCAACAGTTGGACGGTCTATTTCCGGGACCCCGAGGACAACATCGTCGAGTGCTACGTCCACACGCCTTGGCACGTAAGCCAACCCTTCGGAACGCCGATCGACTTCGACAAGACCGATCAGGAGATCTGGACCGAGACGGAGACGGCCTCGCTCGCCAATCCAACGTTCGTGACCGCTGAAGCTTATAGGGCCCAGTTGATAGCCCGTCTCGATCCGCGGGCAGCATGAAACTGGCGGCTTTTAGCGCTAAGGGCGAACGGTCGTTCGGCGCCGTCGTTGACGATACGATCATCGATCTAGGCGGCCGCGACCCGGCTCTCGCCAGCATTGAGGATGTGGTCGCCGCCGGTCCTGCCGCGATGGACCGGCTCCGGCGGCTCTCGGATGATGGAGACGCGGCCCCGCTGGCCGCCGTGACCTTGCACGCGCCCATTCGCGCGCCCGGCAAGTTCCTCGCCATCGCCGCCAATTACCAGAGCCACATCGACGAGGTGCTGGCGAACAATCCCGCTTATTCGCCGCCGGTCTTTCAGCGCTGGTTCGCCAAGCTGCCGTCCTGCGTCAACGACCCGTTCGCCCCGATCCTGATCCCCCCCGAATCCGCCGAGATCGACTACGAGGCCGAACTGGCGATCATCATCGGGCGACGCTGTCGGCGCGTGTCTGTCGATGAGGCGGCTGGCGTCATCGCGGGCTATACCGTCTGCAATGATGTGAGCGCCCGGGACTGGCAGAAGCGCAGCCCGACCATCATGCTCGGCAAGTCATTCGACACCCACGGGCCGCTCGGGCCCTGGATGGTCACCCCGGACGAAGTCGGCGACCCTCACGCGCTGCACATCACCTGCACGGTGAACGGCGAGGTTCGCCAGTCGGGCTCCACCTCGGAAATGATCCACAACTGCTATGAGCAGATCGCCTACCTTTCAACCGTCTGCACGCTGGAGCCCGGCGACGTGATCGCTACGGGAACGCCAAAGGGAACGGGGGCGGCGATGAGGCCGTCAGGACTGCTTCATGCCGGCGACGTGGTGCGTTGCGAGGTCGAAAGGATCGGCGTCATCGAAGCGCGCATGACAGCCGAGGCGCCCCAGTGAGCGCCGCCCTGACAGAGTTGGCGGCGAAAGGAGAGATCCTCGATCTCCTTAACCTCCGCGCGCGGGGCGCCGACCGGTTCGACGTGCCGCTCATGCGCGATTGCCACCCGGTGGACGCCACCGACAACCATGGTTCCTATCGCGGGTTGATGCATGGCTTCCTGGATCATCTGGAAGTCGTCACCCGCTCGGGACCCGTCTGCCGGTCCAAACAGCATCTCATCGGCAACGCCCTGTTCGACCGGGTGGGCGAGGATTTCTTCGTCGAAACCTATCACGTCGCGCACGAGACGTTCGAGGAGGACGGCGGATACACCGACTACCACATCGGCGGCCGCTACCTCGACACTTTGCGCCATCGCGAAGGCCGTTGGATGATCCAGGATCGTGTCATCGTGTATGACTGGTCACGCGTGGCCCCCTCTACCCAGCCCGATGCGGGACCCTTTGCCGCCGGCGAGCTCGTCGGGCGCCGCACGGCCGAAGACCCCCTCTACGCCCCTGACCGGATCGCGCGCGGGCCGCGCCCCGACCCTCTTCCTCTCACATCTTCTGGAGACCTCGCCGTGGATGACATTCAGCGTCTGCTCGATAAGCAGGCGATCACCGAAGTGCTCTACCGCCGCGCCCGAGCTGGCGATCGGGCCGATGCCGAGCTCGCGCACACCTGCTATCATCCAGGCGCCACCGAACGCCACGGCACGTTCGACGGCGAAGCGGCGCATTTCATCGATGTGGTCTCGTTCACCCGTCCCAAACCAGGCTCGCCGATCAAAGGCATGTTCCACTTCATCAGCAACATCATCGCCGATTTCAGGAGCGCGGACGAAGCCTTCGTGGAGTCCTACCACGTCGCATGGTGCCAGCTCACGGACCAGACCGACGCCACTATAGGAGGCCGCTATCTCGATAACTTCGAGCGCCGCGACGACCGCTGGGCCATATCCCACCGCGACGTGATCTTCGATTGGAGCCGCGTAGAGCCCGAGGCCGGCAAATTCTGGGACAAGCATCCGGCGGCCGATTTTCTATACGGCAAACGCGGGGCGGATGATCCACTGTACGCCTATGTCGGCCGCGGTCAGTAGGAGGACGTCATGGCTAGACAGTTCGTCGATATCTCGATCCATCTGGAAAACGGCGTGGTGTCGGACCCGCCCGCGTATTTACCCACGATCGAGTACATCGATCACCACGCCTCCGCGCCGGCCTTGGCGTCCTTCTTTCCGGGACTGAGGGAGGAGGATTTGCCGGACGGCGAGGCCTGGGCGATCGAGAAGATCGAGTTGATCACCCACAACGGCACCCATCTTGACGCGCCCTACCATTTCGCCTCCACCATGGATCGTGGAGAGCGCGCGATCACCATCGACGAGGTTCCGCTGGAATGGTGTTTTCAGCCGGGGGTGAAGCTGGACTTCCGCCATTTGGACGATGGTCACGTCGTCACCGCCAAGGAGGTCGAGGCGGAACTCGACAGGATCGGCCACACCTTGTCGCCGCTGGAGATCGTCGTGATCAATACGCGCGCGGGCGTCAGGTACGGGGAGGACGACTATCTGACCTCAGGGTGCGGCATGGGTCTTGAGGCGACGATCTACCTCTTGGAACGCGGGGTGCGCCTGACTGGCACCGACGGCTGGAGCTGGGACGCGCCCTTCTCGCACACGGCCGAACGCTACGCGGAAAGCCACGACGCCGGCCTGATCTGGGAAGGCCACAAAGCGGGTCGCCAGATCGGCTACTGCCACTTGGAGAAGCTGCATAATCTTGAGGCCTTGCCGCCAACGGGGTTCACCATCTCCTGTTTCCCGGTGAAGATCCGCGCCGCCTCGGCGGGTTGGACTCGCGCCGTGGCGATCTTCGACGAGCCGGTGACCGCGTGAAGCTGGCCAGCCGCCCGGGCGATGGAAGGGACGGGCGCCTGATCCTGGTTTCGCGCGACCTCGCCCATTGCACCGACGCCGAAGCCGCGCCGACCCTGCAGGCGGCGCTCGATAACTGGGAAGGCGTCGCGCCACGCCTCGAACAGCAGTATCAGACGATGCATGAGAGCGGATGGGCGGGCGCCCCTCGCCTCGAACTGGGATCGCTGCTCGCCGCCATGCCGCGCTCCTATCAATTCCTCGACGCCTCCGCCTTCCTCGCCCACAACCACATCCTGGCCGACGCCTGGGGATACGCGCGGCGGGAGCTTTCCGATCCGCCCCTGATGTACCAGGGCCTCTCCGACCGCTTCTATCCTCCCTTCGGGGATGTGCCGTTCCTGTCCGAAACCGACTCGATCGACTTCGAGGCGGAGTTCGGCGTCATCCTTGATCAGACGCCCATCGGCTCTTCGCCGGAAGCCGCGCTCGGCCACGTCAGGCTGTTGGTGGTGATCAACGACTGGAGCCTCCGCTCGTTCGGGCCGGCGGAGATGCGCGCCGGCTTCGGTTTCCTTCACGCCAAGCCCCCGAGCGCACTGTCCGCCATCGCCGTCACGCCTGACGAGCTCGGGGACGCCTGGCGGGACGGGCGGGTGGCCCTGGCGATGGAGGTTCGTCGCGGAGACGAAGTGTTCGGCCGCCCGACCGGCGCGGCCATGAGCTATGGCTTTGGCGAGCTGATCGCCCACGCCTCAGCGACCCGCGATCTTTGCGCCGGCACGGTGCTCGGGTCCGGCACGGTGTCGAACTACGAAGCCGACGTGGTGGGTTCAGGCTGCATCGCCGAGCGCCAGGCGCTTGATGAAATGGTGGCCGGCCGGACGCCGACGCCCTTTCTGAGCTTCGGCGAGCGCGTTCGCCTGGAGGTGTTGGACGAGAACGGCGCTTCCATCTTCGGGCCTCTGGATCAGACCGTCGCCATGCATTCGTCAGCTTCATGACACAGCCTTCAGCCGCGTTCGCCGGAAAGGTCGCTCTGATCACGGGGGCCGCGTCCGGCATCGGCCTGGCCACGGCCAGGCGCTTGGCGCAGGCGGACGCGATCGTCTGGATCGGCGACTTCGAAATCGACGGCGGTAAGAAGGCCGCATCCATCTTGGGCGGTCGGTCGTTGCAGCTCGACGTAGCCTCGCCCGATCACTGGGATGCGGGTATTGAGCGTGTGCTCCAAGAGTCCGGCAAGCTGGACGTGCTGGTCAACGCCGCCGGCGTCGCCGCCTTCAGCGGCCCCCAGCCGTTTGAGGACCTCCGGATCGAAGACTGGCGGCGCGTCTTCGCGGTCAATGTCGAGGGCGCGTTTCTGGGGTGCCAGGCCGCCGTCAAGGCGATGCGCGGATCGGGCGGCGGCGCGATCGTCAACATCGCCTCCACCGCCGGCGTCCATTCCACGCCGACGCTCGCCGCCTATGGCGCGGCGAAGGCGGCGGTCATGCATATGACGAGGACGGTCGCCGCCTATTGCGCCCTTCGGTCCTACGCCATCCGTTGCAATGCAGTGCTTCCCGGCATGATCGACACGCCCATGAACGGCGGCCTGCCGCCAGAGCGGCGAAGCGGCTGGGAGGCGCAGATCCCGATGCATCGTTTTGGCCGTGCGGAAGAAGTCGCCGAGGCGATCGCCTTCCTCGCCAGCGACGCCGCCTCCTATGTGACCGGCGAGGGACTGGTCATCGACGGCGGGTTCCTTATGCGGCCCGGTCTCGACCCCTGGGCCGCGGCGCCGCCGGGCGGGCAGTGACCAGCATGACGATCAAGATCTACCACCATCCCGTCTCGACCTGCGGCGCGGCGGTGTTCGCCGCCGAGACGGCTATGCCAAATCTGCTGCATGCAGCGCTCGTTGAGGTTTCCGTCGCCCGGGGCGTGGTCCTCGATGTCGAGCGCGATGAAACACAGAGCCGCCCAGGCGTGGTGGACGTTGTCGGACGGGCGCAGGCGGTCGACATGTTGCGCCCCACTGGCTCCCTCAGCCTGATCTTGAGCCTTAAATCCATTTCGCTGGCCAAGTCGTCGCCCTTATCGCCGCTGAAACGCCGGAGCAGGCGCGGGACGGCGCCGCAGCCGCGTTCGATGGACCGAAGCTGCGCCCGTCGCCAGCTTGGAGGCCGGACTCGCTGACGCCTACGCCCCCGACACGGTCGACGGTCGAAAATCGCCGAACACGGCGCAACAACGAGGCTCGGCGGCTAAGGCGTGTTTGCAGGCGGCGCCTCTGATCCCGAACTCAGCTTGGCGTCACTGAGTTTATCGGTGGACAGGCTCCAACCGCCGCCCATAGCCTGATAGAGCTTCACATAGGCGCTGAGCCGCTGCGTTTGGGTCTGCGCAAGGCTGAGCTGCGCGGTCAGGAGCTGGCGCTGGGCGTCGAGCTGGTCGAAATAAGGGCTGTAGCCGTCCTGATAGCGCCTGGCGGAGAGCTGGAGGAGCCGGTTCAGGGCGGCGACCTGACCTTGCTGGGACTGGCTTTGAACCGCGAGCTTCTGCACCCCCGCCAGCGCATCGTCGACCTCGCGGACCGCTGTCAGCACCGCGCCGCGGTAGGCGTAGGCGGCCTCATTGCGCGCCGCAGCCGCTTGATCGGCGACGGCCTTGCGACGCCCGGAGTCGAAGATCGGCGCCATGATCGATCCGGCGTAGAGGTACTGGTTCTCGATCTTCGGCAGGATCGGCGCGTAGACGTTGTTGTAGTAGGCGGTCAGGCTGAACTTCGGCAACATGGCCGCGCGCGCGGAACTGAGGGTGTGGTCGGCGGCGACGATCTGTTCTTCGGCGGCGTAGATGTCCGGCCGGCGGCGGAGCAGGCTCGACGGCAAACCGTCCGGGATCGGCGGCGACGTCAGTCCGTCCAGCCCCGCAGCAGACCTCGGAACCGCCTGGGGCGGCTCGCCGATCAGGATGCTGAGGGCGTCCTCCCGCTGCGCGACGGCGAGCTCCGCCTCCGGGATCATCTGTTCGGTCGACCGGTACTCGGCTTCGGCCTGCTGCAGCTCCAGGCGCGAGGTGTATCCGACGGCCGCGCGGCGGCGGGCGAACGCCAGGGATTTTGCCCGCGCGGCAAGGGTGCTCTGCGCGATGGCGAGCCGCGCGTCCGCCCCGAGGAGCGCGATGTAGTCCGACGCCACCGTGCTGGCGATGCTAAGCTTCACCGCGTCGCGCGTGGCCGCCGCGGCCAGGAGCTCGGCGCGGCGGGCCTTATCGGCGTGGCCGAGCTGGTGGAAGATGTCGAAGTCCCAGGAGACCGTCACCTCGGCTTCATCGCCCGGCGTGGTCACCGGACCGACCACCTCCAGCTCGCGGATCTTGCCGCCGAGGTTCATGAAGCTGACCTCCGGGCCGCGCGCGGCGCGCGCTTCGTGTTCAGCGGCCCGCGCTTGCATGACTCGGGCTGCGGCTTGTTGGATGTCCGGGTTGGCGATCAGAGCGCGCTCGACGAGGTTCGCCAGAACCGGATCGTTGAAGGCGCGCCACCAGGCCGCATCGACCGGCGCGGTGGGACCGACGTCGAAGCGCCACTGGGTGGGCGTGGCTACGGCCGCGTCCGGCGGAAGAGGCGGTCTTGGGCCGAGGCACGCCGACGTCATCAGCAGGGCCGGCAGCAGGACTGCGATGCGGCGCCGGATCATCGTGGAGACGGCCCCGTACTCGTATCGATGGACGCTTCCACCGACATGCCGGGTTTCAGCCGAGCCGCCAGCGGCTGACCGCCGTCGATGTCGATGTCCACGGAGATGCGCTGGGGCACCTTGGTGAAGTTGCCGGTGGCGTTGTCCGGCTTGAGCACGGAGAACTGCGAATCCGCCGCCGGGGACAGGCGCGAGACGTGGCCGCGGATGCGATCCCGACCCAAGGCGTCGACGGTGAACCAGGCCAGCTGACCGGCCGCCATCCGCCGCGTCTGAGTCTCCTTGAAGTTGGCGCTGACCCAACGGGAGCCCGGCACCAGATAAAACAGCGGCGTGCCGGCGGTCACATATTGGCCGGGACGCACGCCGACCTGACTGAGCTGCCCCGTGTCCGGCGCAAAGATGCGGGTCCGGTCCAGCTGCAGCTGGGTCGCCTTCTCCTGCGCCTGCGCCTGATCGACGCCGGCCGCCAAGGCGTGCCCGTTGACCTCTTGGGTGCGGATCTGTTCGGCGGCCTTTTGCGCGTTGGCGCGGGCTTCGACCAGCGCGGCTTGAGCTTGTCGCACGGCGGCGATGTTCTGGTCGTTCTCCCGGGCCGATACGGAGCCGTCGCGAACAAGATCCGTCGTGCGTCTAAGGTCCCCTTCCGCCCGCGCCAGCTGGGCCTGCGCATTGCCGACGCTTGCGGTCGCCGCCTGAAGGTCCGCACGGGCTTGGGCGACAGCCAGCTGGTTGTTCTCCTGCTCGCTGCGCTTGGCCTCCACCTGCGCCTTGGCCTCCTCCACCTGCGCGGCATAGGTGCCGGGATCGATCTGGAGCAGCAGCGCGCCGCGTGTGACGTGCGCGAAGTCTCCCACCGGAACATTTGAGACATAGCCGCTCACCTGGGGGCTGATGACCGTCGTCAGCCCCTGCACATAGGCGTCGTCGGTTCGCTCCACCGCCGTGGCGAACGGCGGCAGCCGCCAGGCCGCCAACACCAGCAACACCCCGGCGAGGATCACGCCGGAAAAGATCAGGATGGCCAGCCAGCTGTTGGAGGCCGGCGTCCAGGTGTGGCTTTTGGCCTCCGGAGGCGGCGAGTCGTTGCTCGACGGCGTTCCCGGCGCCGCCTCCGTCGAGGGCGCGCTCATCTCGCGGCCTCAGCTTGGGCGCCGTGCGGGTCGATAGAAGCTCGGCCGGATCGAGCGTGGCGCGACAGCCAGTGGATCAACAACAAGATCGCCAAATAGACTGTAGTGGCGGCGGCGACGACGGCCAAGAGCTGGAAGGTGCTGTTGAAAGCGAGCACGTTGGCTTCGCGCGTGGTCGTCTGATGCAAGGCGGCGAGCGCCGCAGCCGACCCTCCGCCCGCCCCTTTCGAAAGCACCGCGATACGGTTGGCCACCATCGGATTGAAGGCGGAGAGCTGCCCCGCAAGGATCACGGAGTTCGATTTCTCCATGATGATTTGATAGGTGCCCAGGAGGGCGCTGGCCCCAACCCCGCCCAGCGTCTGCGAAACCACGAAGACCACCAAAAAGCTCACCAGCTGCGTCCCGCCCGTCTTCAGGACCCGGGCGACGCCGAACAGGAGCGCCGGCCCCATAAACATCGCCGTGGCGAAGGCGACAGCCATCTGAGTCGCATAGAACTGAGGGGCCCGCACCAGGTGGGTGGACCGGGCGTCATAGAGGGCGGCGACGGCGACGAAGCCGATAGCCAAGGTCGCCAGTTCACCGAGTCGGCTGGGCTTCAGCAGCAACGCCGCCGCCAAGGCGCCGCCAACGGTCGCCGACACCATAAGGGCGCTGAACACCCCCAACTCGTCGTTATTGACGCCGAGCAGGCTGAGGAGGTTGATCACCGACCCCTGCTCGGAGAGCACAAGCCGGCCGACCAGGGCGACGATGATGAAGCGGATGAAATCCCGCGCCGTCAGCCATTTGAGATCGAGGAGCGGGCGTCGGCGCCTGGCCTCGATAAAGAGCGCCGCGCCGAGCAGGGGCAAGGCGGCCGCCAGCGCATAGCCAAGCCAAGGCTGATCGAACCACCAGTTCACTTGACCAAGCCCGACCACCGCCAGAAGCAGCGCGATCCCCGCCGTGAAGAGGAGGTAGGTGATTATGTCCAGCGCCTCGAACACTCGCTGCTTCTGGCTCGGCGGCAGGCGCACCAAGGCGACCGCGCCGAGGCTTAGAAGCGCCAGCCCGAGCTCCAAGGTGAAGACAGCGTGAACGCCGTCCACGTCGAGAAGTGAAGGGGAGATCAGCCTCGCCAGCGGCGCCGGCGCCTGTAGAAGACCTATGGCGAGGGCGACGGCGTTCACTAAAAACCGCGGGGGGACGGCGGACATGATGTAGTAGACCGCCAAGGTCGGGAGCGGCGCGGACGCAAAGCCTGCGACGGCGCGCACGAAGACATCTCCCAGAAAGCCGCCGATGAACACCTGGCCGACGACTGCGGCGCAAAAGGCGATTAGACCCAGCATGGCGAATAAGCGCAGCCCGAACTGCTGACGAAATTTCACCAGGAGCAGGTTGGCGCTGATATAAGTCATTGCATAGGCGACCGGAAGCCAAGCGGCCTCCTGCGGCGTTACCGCGTAAGCCCCGAGCAGCTTGGAAAGATTTACGGTCACCAGGGCGTTGCTAAGTCCGCCCGTGACGACCAGCAGAAGGCCTACGATCGCATAGAGGAGGCGCCGGGGCGGGGCGATGACGACGCGCGCGGGGCCGCCCGGCACCGCGGCCTGCTGGTCTTTCGGAACGTCGTAGGGCTCCTCCTGGAAGATGCCGAGCGCCATCTCTCCCCCTGTGAACGCGTCTTCGACCTCTTCTGGCTCGCCGTCCTCGTTCTGGCTTACTGGAGCGTCGATCCAAGAGCAGTTCAGTCGATGCTTTCGGTACTGTCAATCAGCCGTGTTTTGACCTTGGCGATATTTGCGGTGCAGCAACGCGCCGCCCATACATCAGGTTGTTCGGAAGAGAGGCGTCGCTTAATCGCATCATGGGCGCTTGATCCACCGACGCCCGGGGCCAAGGCGCTCGTTAAGACCCTGCACGCCGGCGGTCTGACCACCTATTTCGCCAATCCGGGCGCCAGAGAAATGCACCTTGTGACCGACTTGGCGGAGGAGGGCCTTCAGGCCGTCTTCTGTCTCTTCGAAGCTCATCGCAATATCAAGAAAGCTAAGCCGCAAACTCCTTAGGCAGGGTAAAACCGCGCTCGCGATTGAGCTGCGCGATAATTCGAAGCACGACGAGGATCAGCACTGATTGATCACCGGCGCGCCGCAGCATGATAATGGGGCAGGTCGCGTCCTGCTCTTGGATGGCCAGGTAGCGAACGTCTCGGGTGCGCGCCTCCTGCGCCGCTGCTGGCACGATCGCGATCCCTAATTGCGCCGCCACCAGACCGAGCGCGGAGTGCAGCCCTTGAACAATTTGCACCTTAGCGGCCGTTAAATCATGTCGCTTCAATATTTCGATGACCTGATCGCCAAAGTTTGGATGGGGAGACCCTGGAAATGTGATCAAGGTCTCACTGGCCAAGTTAACCAGGGACAGGGGTGACCGCTCCAAAGCCCATTTGTGATTTAGCGGTACGGCGATCACCAGCCGCTCACGTCTCAATACAAGAGCGTCGAGATCCTGCGCGTCGATGGGCGTAAGGTTGAATCCCAGATCAATGCGGTTGTCTCTGAGACTCTGAATCTGTTCACTTACTTCCAATTGAACAAGTTCCACGTCCAATAAATCGTTCAGCGCTTTGATGCGTCTCATCACTTCGGGAAACGCGCCATATAAACTGGAATCGGTGAAGCCGATCACAAGCCGGGCCCGCTCGCGCATATTGGCCGCACGCACGTCGGTCACCATCTCTCTAACCTTGCCCAGGATTTCATTGGCATGTTCAAGCATGATTTCTCCCGCGGGCGTGAGGCGAAGCGGCCTCGCGCTTCGCACCAGAAGCTTCACGTCTAGCTCCTCCTCAAGCTGCGTGATTTGCCGGCCAAGCGGCGGTTGGGAAATGTTGAGACGGCGCGCGGCTTGACTGAAGCTCTTGGTTTCAGCAACGGCGACGAAGTAGCGTAATTGCCGTAATTCCATGACTAAACCTCCAAGAACAGTAACGGAACCTGATCGGTATTGGCTTGCTGCGTCTCACAATGCGATGACGCCTCTGCGCGCCGAGCGCTCTCTCGGTATGGCTGGATAAGTGACGTTGCCAAGGTATCATTTTCACGTTGAGGCTGACGACTTTCTAATCGACGTTGACGGAACTGAACTTCCAGATGACCAGGCAGCCCGCAATGAGGCCGGCCGAATAAGTAAACAGGTGCTTGAGGCCCCGCCGCGCGGTCTGTCGGAGGGGCGCCTTTGGAGACTGCGCGTCGTCGATGCAGTTGGGCGAAATATCGTCAGCGTGGAACTTTGGCTCCACAATTCGGGGCTGAACGATAACAGCCGCTCCTTCTACTTTCGGCCGCTCAAGCGAGGCGCCCAATAGTAGTCGATCAGTAAGGAACAATTACACGCTAGCGCGTGCAGGTTCACCACCGTAATAGGAGGCGTTGGAGGAAAAATCGAAGATCAGAAAGCCGCCGCTTAAGCCAATGAGGTTGACGTCGTCCGCAAGTGAGATGTTCAAAACGACGTCATCAAACTCATTGGGGAGTTTGTTACGGACCTCGCTGGGCGCGTATGAGGTGCGCCGACTCACGCCCTTCTTGTCAACGAGTCCCGGTATTGGCTGAGTTTGCGGTCGAGCGGCAGAACATCACAGCGCTTTGGCCGGAAAGTTGGCACGCAAACCCGGCTGTGCGAGCGTTTCTGACTCACCTGCAGAGTGTCTTACAGGAGCGGATGACCATAGAGGCGGCGACGTGACGGGCTTCGATGTGCGTGTTTATCGAGTCCGTTTCCTCCTTCCGGCTGCCTTCCTGTTAAGAGCCAATGAAAGCGATGTTTTCTGGATTTGAAGTTTGGGTTGATGTGTAAGGTCACACGATGACTGTTGACCCTGCAAGCCTGAAGTGCGCAGACGCTCTGCGTGTGCGCTCTATCGAGAGCAGCCGCGAGCTCGACTGGCAGTCGGCGCTCGTTGAGCATCAGCAGATACTGGAACATCAGGATACGTTCGAGACACGGCCGACGCCTGATCAAACTCTCGTTGTGATGACGCGCGGGGAACAGGAACTCGAGGTGCTATCAGGCGGCGTTTGGCGACGTGCCTCTTACAGGCCGGGCGCTGTGGGTCTCACACCGGGTGGAGCAACCGACCGTCTGCGCAGGGGGGTAAGGCGGGAGGCGGGCCCCGCTTGCAAGATCAACATTTACATTCCCCAAATCCTTTTTGACGAGGCAGCCGACCAACTCTGTCGAGCTGGATCGGCGGCGCCCCTTACGCCTCTAGTGGCGCATGGTTACGTCGATGCTGCCATTCGATACGTCGCCCTGGCTCTTCTCGACGGCCTTCGAGAAGGCGCTTCAAACCTTTACGCTGACAGCGCCGTCTGCTGGCTAGTCAGGCATCTGCTAACCTTTAGTGATGGAGTTCCAGCCGGAGAATGCCAGGTTGGGAAAAGCGCGGCGACAGACAAGCGCATAAGAAGATCACTGGAATTCCTTGCTCACAACTATGCCGATTCCGTCTCGATTGATCGCCTCGCTGCCGAGTCGGGAGTGAGTAAGTTCCACTTTACGCGACTCTTTCAGCAGGCCACAGGCACGACGCCTTACCGTCACCTGCTGGACATCCGGCTTGATGCCGCCAAGCAGCTGCTGCTGACAACTGACCTCTCCATCAGTGAAGTTGCTCGGAACTGTGGATTCAAACGACCAAACCACTTTGCCACCCAGTTCGGTGACCGCTTCAGCATTAGACCACGTGACCTCCGTTTGGGCGGCCGGTCCGGCGGTTAAGGCGACGCCATCCGCAATGTTGCGGAATTTGTCCGCATTATTGCCAATAGAGGAACAATTCTCCCGCGCGGATGTATTTTCTGCAGTTGCGGAGCCTTGGAATGAGTTCGGACACCGGCCGCCAATTCTGGAAGCGTGTTCAACCCAGGCTGACGCGTCGCGGGTCTTTTTGGATACCGGGCGAGCGAGTCGAAATCGACGGGCAGACCTACCAGCGCGGGCCGCTCTTTGCGGAGTGGGAGGCCCCTGAAGAAGTAACCCATCCATGGCCGGTCGTGCTCGTCCACGGTGGAGGATACCAAGGAACCGAGTGGCAGGACACGCCCGACGGTCGCCCGGGGTGGGCTCAGCGGCTCGTTGAAGCAGAATACGCCGTCGTTTTGGTTGATCGACCTGGCCAAGGGCGGTCGCCTTTCCATCCCAAGACCATGGGCGAGATGGGGCCGCCGTTCTCCTACGAGGGAGGTCGGAAGATCTATTTTCCGGAAGACGCGCAGGGCCGTCATACACAATGGCCTTTCGACGCGTCCGACGAGGCAGCCATGGATGCGTTCATCGCCGGTTACGGTCCGCTTCCCGCCGACCTCGCCTTCTCCGAAGACATGGAGGCCGATCGTATCGCCAAGCTGCTGGATCGGATCGGGCCGGCGATCCTCTTGACCCACTCGGCGTCCGGCCCTGTCGGCTGGCTCGTCGCGGATCGGCGGCCGGGGCTGGTCAAGGCCATCGTTGCCATTGAACCGATGGGGCCGCCGTTCGCCGACATCCCGAACATCGGCAAGCTCACGTGGGGTTTGACGGCGTCACCGCTTGGCTATGATCCCGCTCCCGACTCGCCGGAAGACGTGGAGGCGGCCGCCCCAGGCGCGATGACCCTGCCCGCGCTGTCCGGCCTACCCATCGCCGCTGTGATCGGGGAGACCTCGTCGTTTGCGCCCGCCAGCCCGCCGATCGTCGATAGGCTGAAAGCCGCCGGCGCCGCGGCGGAGCTGATCCGGCTCACCGACCATGGCGTGTCCGGCAACGGTCACGGCCTGATCTATGAGAAGAACTCCGACGCCGCGCTGGCGCCGGTCCTCGCCTGGATCGCGCGCGTAGAGGAAAGCGCATGAGGTCGGACCGAGCGTCAGGAATTTGCACATGAGCGGGCCGGACCTGAACCGCCGAGAGGTTGTGGCTTCGTCCTTGATCGTAGGAGGTGCGGCGATGGCCGGCGATGTCATGTTGGGCGCACAGGCGTCTGCGCAGCCTTCGGGCCGCCGCGCGGGCGACGTGACGCTGACCGTCAACGGCCGCGATCACCGGCTGGCGGACCTTGACGCGCACACTACGCTGTTGGACGCCCTGCGCGACCATCTCCAGCTGACCGGCACCAAGAAGGGTTGCGGCCTTGGGCATTGCGGCGCCTGCACGGTGCACATCGAAGGCCGTCGCGTGACCTCGTGCCTAGTCCTGGCGGTGATGGCGCAAGGCCGGTCGATCACCACGATCGAGGGCCTGGCGCAGGGGAACGCGCTGCATCCGCTGCAGGCCGCCTTCATCGAGCATGACGGTTTCCAGTGCGGCTACTGCACGCCGGGCCAGATCATGAGCGGGGTGGCGTGCATCGCCGAGGGCCATACCGGCTCCGACGACGAGGTGCGCGAGTGGATGAGCGGCAATCTCTGCCGCTGCGGCGCCTACTCCAACATCGTCGCCGCGGTGCGCCAAGCGGCGGGTGAAAGCGAATGACGCCCTTCGCCTACGACCGCGCGCCGAGCGTCGCGGCCACCGTCGCCAGCGGCGCGCGCCATCGCTCGGACGGCGCATGGGAGCCCGGCGCGGACTTCTTCGCCGGCGGCACCGACATGGTCCAGCTCATGCGAGAGGGGCTGCGCAACCCCGACCGCGTCGTCGACATCACCGGCCTGCCGGGTCTGGACCGGATTGAAGACCGCGGCGGCTCCCTGCGGCTGGGCGCGATGGTGCGGATGAGCGACGCCGCTTCCCACCCCCTGGTTCGAGACCACCATACCGTTGTCTCGGAAGCCCTGCTCGCCAGCGCCTCGGCGCAAGTTCGCAACCTCGCGACACTGGGAGGCAACCTGCTGCAGCGCACGCGGTGCGGCTATTTCCGCGATCCCGGATCGCCCTGCAACAAGCGCGAGCCGGGCAGCGGCTGCCCGGCGATCAAGGGGCAGAACCGCTTCCACGCCATCTTCGGCGGCAGCGAGCACTGCATCGCAACCTACGCCGGCGACTTCGCCAATGCTCTCGCCGCCCTCGACGTAACCGTGACGATCGCCGGGCCGTCGGGCGAGCGCGCGATCGCCGTGACTGACCTGCATCGACCCCCCGGCGCGACGCCAGCGATCGAGACGCAGCTCGCGCCGGGCGAACTGATTACCGCCATAGACCTGCCGGCGCACCGGCGCGGATGGCGCTCGCACTACCTCAAGGTCCGCGACCGAGCGAGCTTCGAGTGGTCGATCGCCTCGGCGGCCGTGGCGCTCGACCTAGACGGCCAGACCGTGCGCGACGCCCGGATCGCGGTCGGCGGCGTGGCCACCACGCCGTGGCGCCTGCCGCACGTAGAGGCGGTGCTGCGCGGCCGTCGGCTGACGTCCGAGGTGGCGCGCGAGGCGGCAGCGCTCGCCGCGGAAGGGTCGGTTCCACGCGGGCGCAACCACTACAAGGTCGAGCTGATCAGGCGCACCGTGGCGCGGGCGCTCGAAGAGACCGGAGGGCTCGCATGAGTGCGATCGGGGCGTCGCTGAGCCGTGTCGACGGGCCCGACAAGGTCACAGGCCGTGCGCGCTATGCGGCCGAGTTCCATCCCCACGGCCTCGTCTATGCCGCCACCGCCGACAGCACGATCGCGGCCGGCGAGATCACGGCGATCGACGTCGCCCGCGCCGAGCGCGCGCCGGGCGTCCTGCTCGTCCTGACCCATCTCAACGCCGACAGGCTGCCCTACCAGGTGCCGGAGGAACGGCCGGCCGTGGACCCCGTCGCGGGCGACCAGCTGCGGGTGCTCGACGGGCCGCAGGTGAAGTTCAGCGGCCAGCCGATCGCGGTGGTCGTTGCGAGGACGCAGGCGCAGGCCGAACACGGCGCCTCGCTGATCCGCGCGACCTACGCTCCCGACGCGGCGGCGCGCACCCGCTTCGATCCCGCGCTCGCCGAGCCCACCTCCGAGGCGGCGGCCAAGAAGAACCGCGGCCCCGAGACCCGCAAGGGCGACGCCGAAGTCGCGCTGGCCCGGGCGCCGGTGCGGATCGACGCCACCTACCGGAACGGCCGCGAGCAGCACCACCCCATGGAGCTGAACGCCACGGTCGCCCGGTGGCAGGGCGACCGGCTCACCCTGTGGAGCAAGTCGCAGTGGGTGCAGAACGAGCGCGACGAGATCGCCCGCCGCTTCGGGATCCCGGCGGACCACGTGCACGTCATCAACCCCTTTGTCGGCGGAGCCTTCGGCTCGGTACTGCGCACATGGCCGCATGTGACCCTGGCGGCGATGGCGGCGCGGCGCCTGGACCGTCCGGTGCGCCTGGAACTGACCCGGCGGCAGATGGCCACCTATGTCGGCGCGCGAGGGATGGCCGAACAGCGCGTCCAGCTTGGGGCGGAACGCGACGGGCGGCTCACCGCCATGATGCACGAGGTGGTGGGCCAGACCTCGACCTACGAGGAGTTCGCCGAACCGGCGCTCGGGCCGGCCGCCGCGACTTACGCCTGCCCCGACCGGGTGACCCGGTACAAACTGGTTCGCATGAACGTCAATACGCCCTGCCCGATGCGGGGACCGGGCTGGGCGACGGGGCTGATCGCGCAGGAGATCGCCATGGACGAGCTCGCTGAGCGGGTTGGGCTCGACCCGGTCGAACTGCACCGTCCGAGTTCGCCGCCTGATCGGCGCCTACGATATCGGCCGCGTGGTCAATCCAAAGCTCGCGCACAGCCAGGCGATCGGCGGCATGGTCGGCGGCATCGGCATGGCGCTCTTGGAGGAGGTCGAGTGGGACGATCGCCTCGGCCGTGTCGCCAACGGGACCCTCGCCGAATACCTCGTGCCAGTGAACGCCGACGTACACGAGCTCGACGCCCTGTTCGTCGAGGCCCGCGACGACATCCTCAATCCGCTGGGGACCAAGGGCGGGGCCGAGCTCGGCCTCTGCGGCGTAGCGCCCGCCATCGCCAATGCCGTGTGGCACGCCACCGGCAAGCGCATGCGCGAGCTGCCGATCACCCCCGACCGCCTGCTCATGACCTGAGAAGAAGAACCATGCGCCTCCCGCTGCTTCCCCCGGACCGATTGAACGACGAGCAGCGCGCTTTCTACGACCGCGCGCTGAAGCAAATCGAGCATGGCGGGTTCACCGCGTTCAAAACGCGCGACGCGCACGGCGCCCTGCTTGGACCTTGGGGGGTGTTCCTTCACGAGCCGCCGGTGGGGCAGGCCCATTACGACCAGGTCGAGGCGATCTCCGCCCTGAAGCGTCTGCCGACCTCCGCCAAGCAGGTCGCGATCCTGGTGACGGGCGCCTTCTACAAGGCGGCCTACGAGCTCTACGCTCACGCCGCTACCGCGGGGCGCGAAGGCATGGCGCCCGGCAAGGTCGCCGCGATCGCCGCAGGACAGCGTCCCGTTGACCTCACGCCCGACGAGGTGGTCGCCTACGACGTGGCCGCCGCTCTGCTGACGGGCGGCGTGCTGCCCGGCGCCGTTTACAAGGCGGCGCGGGATCGGTTCGGCCAAGGCGGCCTGAACGAGTTGATCCTCTGGATCGGCCTCTATGCTCAGGTGTCGATCACGCTGAACGCATTCGACGTGCAAAGCGAGGAGGAATATCCGACTTGAGGGTCGGTCACCCAATTCGCCAGGAGAATGAAATTTCATGAAGTGAATGTGTGGAGAGATCATCATGAGCAAGACATGGCTCATCACGGGCTGCTCAAGTGGCTTCGGCAAACGTCTAGCTGCCGCTGTCGCCGCGCGCGGAGACAATCTGATCGCAACAGCCAGGAAGGTCGACGAACTTCAGCAGTTATCCGCCGCGCATCCCGAGACCGTCAAAACAGCCGCGCTCGACGTGACGGAGAAAGGCTCGGCCGCCGCAGCCGTTGAGCTTGCGGAGAGCGCATTCGGCGGCTTGGACGTCCTCGTGAACAACGCAGGCTTCGGCTTCATCGGCGCCGTTGAGGAGGCTACGCCGGAGGAGTACAGGCCAATCTTCGACACCAACGTCTTCGGCTTGATCGAGACGACGCGAGCCGCCCTACCAGCCTTGAGGAAACGGCAAGGCGGCCGGGTGGTCAACTTTTCGTCCGGCGCCGGTATCGCAGGGGCGGCCGGCTACGGATATTACAACGCCACCAAGTTCGCGGTCGACGGCCTGTCCGAAGCTCTCGCGCAGGAGTTGAAGCCACTGGGCGTATCCGTCATCATCGTAGAACCGGGACCTTTCCGTACGGAGTTCCTGGGTCGATCTATCAAGACCGCCAGGCAGGAGATCGAGGCCTATGCCGAGACTTCAGGCAAGCTGCGGCACTACCGCGACAGCAACAACGGCCAACAAGCTGGCGATCCGGACAAGGCTGCCGCCGTGGTCCTCAAGGCCGTCGATGCGCAAGATCCTCCGCTGCATCTGCCGCTTGGCCCGATCGCCTATGACATAGCGGACAAGAAGCTGCGTTCATTCCGAGACACCATCGACGCGTGGCGCGACGTCGCCATCGCTACCAACTTCGCCTGACTGGAGAGACGCAATGATCACGATGTATGTCACCTATTCCGGCGACGCGCAGACGCCGTTCAATCGAGACCATTGGATCAACGTCCACCTTCCACTGGTCCGCGAATGCTGGGGCCCCCACGGTCTAATATCCGCCGCGGCCTTTTTCCCGTCTGGTGACGGAGGCGGCCTGATCGCCATCTGCCCGTGCGTGTTCCGCGATGAGGCTGCAATGAAGGCCGCCTTGTCCTCGCCGGAGACCGAGCGGGTGATGGACGACGTCAAGCTCGTCACCGACGTCGAGCCCAAGCAAAGCCTAGCCAAACCCCTCTGACGGGAGGCGATCATGCTCAAGGACAAGGTCATCATCGTTACCGGCGCCGGATCGGGGATCGGGCTGGCCACTGCGCAACTTCTTGCGCAGGCTGGCGCCAAGGTCGTCGTTAGCGGGCGTGAGAACGACCGCCTCTCTGATGCCGTCGATGATATTCGGCAGGGCGGCGGCGCGGCGATCGCTGTAGCCGCCGATGTCTTCAAGCGGTGCTGTCAGTCCAATGACAACTTGTCTCCACTTGGGCGCAGGTGGGGCAGGGGAGGGGGAGCTCAATCCATGAGGGACCGCCACTCAGCCAGGGCGGCTGCGCGGTTGGCCTTGTAGGTCTCTCGGTCGGTGAGGTGTCGTTCCTGATTGAAGTGGTTGTGGACGAAGGCGTGGGCGGAGCTGAACTTCTGCAAACTCTTCATCTGCCGAAAGCGCAGCATCGCCTGTTCTCGTCGTCGGAAGGGCTGGTGTGAGTTCCCACAGCGGTTGTTGGCCCGGCCGATCTCCTGCTTTTCGGCGTTGCCTAGCTCTTCATCGCAGCGCGATAAGAGCGGAGGCCATCGGTGATGATAGCTTTCGGCGAGCCGTGGCGCTTGAGCGCCTTCTTGATGAAGCTGAGCGCTGCAGCCTTATCCCTGGCCTTGGTGACATAGGACTCCAGCACTTCCCCCCCTGATCGACCGCTCGCCAGAGATAGTGCATCTCGCCGTTGATCTTCACGTAGACCTCGTCGAGGCGCCACTTCCAATGGGTGTGCTGACGCATCGCTTGCACTCGCTTCCGCCGGATCTCGGCGGCGAACATGGGGCCGAACCTGTTCCACCAGAGCCTCACCGTCTCGTGGCAGATGTCGATCCCGCGCTCGTGCAAGAGATTCTCCACGTTCCGCAGCGAGAGCGGGAACTTCACGTACATCATCACCACAAAGCGGATCACCTCAGGCGATGAATCAAACCAGCGGAACGGATTGGCGGCTTTGATTTTCGGCCCATCCAATCGGCTTAGCGGCGGCGCCTTACCAGCTGGTACATTTGAGCTGACAGAGCCGGCGGATGATCTTAGGTGAGAAGTTTAACCGATACTATTATCACCCGACGGCGATTGATCCGCAGCATTAGCCAAAATCTGCAAAGCTTTCACATGGTCGATGAAGGCCTTTTTTCCGGCCGCGGTGATCGAAGCCCACCCGCGCAGATGTCCCTCGAAGGAAGCTTTCTTGAGCTTGACGTATCCCGCTTCCGCGAGCTGGGCCAACTGCTTGGACAACACCGAGTCGCTCACCTGCACCGTCTGACGCAACAGCGCGAACTCCGCATCCTGCACCCCGGCCAGCACCCCCATGATCTGGAGACGCGCCGGCGCATGGATCACCGGATTGAACATTGGTATGGTCAAGGCAAGGTTCGCAACTCGCGGCGATAGATTTTCTGCTACCATGCGCTGGTCACATAAGCCAGGACGCCGACGATGACGCCGCACAGGACCGGCGCCCAGACGACGCCATAGCTGAGCTTCAGCCAAACCCCGATCACCCCGATCCCCACGGTGACGGCCAACATGCTGAAGGTCAGAGGCCGGGTGCGCCCCGCGCGGTAACCATTGATGAACATGCCCGTCCGCCGTCTATCCCAAGCGATCACCAAGGCGACGCCGACGCAAAACAGCGCCTCGAGCGCCATGGTGAAAAAGGGCGGCGCCGCCTGCGCCGCGACGAGGCCTCCCAAGAGGCCGGCAAACGCAAGGTGGCGTTCGGGCGGACAACTTGCCGCCGCCGCCAGACTTTGACGGGACGTCTGCATGGCGGCCAACGCTTCCGTCGCTTCAGCTTTTTTCATCACTCAAGCTCCACTTTCCATAGTGGATAATGGCCAGCCGTTTTCCATTTCGTCAAGTAGGGGCGGCCGAATAGTTCCGGCTCACGCCAAGGCCGATGTCGCTTCCGGTCAGCCGGGCGGATTATATTTTTCGATGAAGGCGTCCGCCGCCTTCAACATCTGGGTGCGGGAGACCTCCCGAGAGAGCCAGTGATCCTCCCGCTCCATCACGACCATTTCCACCGGCTTGCCTGCAGTTCTCAAGGCCCGCTCCATTTCCCGGCTTTGCTCGTTCGGCACCACCGTATCGTCCTTGCCGAAGATGAGCAGAACGGGCGCATCGGCGCGCGCGGCGATCTGCGCGGGCGAGATGTCGTGCATGGCCGGATCGTCAGGACCTTTGGCGCCCATGGCCAGGTTCCAATATCGGCTGGCGGCGTTCTGCTGGTATCCCGCGCGCGCCCAGACCCAGCCCAGCATGGTGTTCAGATCGCTGACTCCCGCCACCGCGACGGCGCAGCGGTAGAACCCCTTCTGCACGGTCACACTCGCCAGGGCGGCGTATCCGCCATAGCTGGCGCCCATGACGCAGGCGCGCTTCGGATCGACGATCCCCTTGGCGACGAGCGCCTCAAGCCCGTCGGTGATGTCGGTCTGCATGTTGCGGCCCCATTGACCGTAGCCGGCTTTCAACAGCGCCGGGCCGTAGCCGGTCGATCCCCTGAAATTCGGCTGGAACACCGCGTAGCCGCGGGACGCGAATGCCTCCGCCCACCAGTCAAATTCCACGCCGTCTCGGGCGCGCGGGCCCCCATGCGGCAGTACGATGACGGGGAGGTTCTTGGGCTCGCGTCCCGGCGGCAAGGTCAGAACGCCTTGCAGCGCCATGCCGTCCTTGGCTTGATAATCGATCATGCGGCGCCGGCCCACATCCGCGCTTCCAATCATAGCGTAATCGTACCCCAAAGCGTCCGCCTTCAGCGCCTTGAGGTCTACAAGGTAGAAGGTCCCCGAATCCTCATCGCCTTCGGTATGGAGGATGATGCGGTCGAAGCTTCGGCTGGCGTCCACCAGGGAAACCCGCTGAGCCTGGAACGGCCGGATCGCCGTTTTGATCTTGGCGTTCAGGCCGGGGTCGAACATCACCGTGCGCGGGGTCTCTCCGTGCACCTGATAGCCGACCACATGGTGTTCGGAGACGATCAGGCTGACCGGCGTCGGGTCGGTGGGAAGGAACGCGCTCGTCGCGCCCGTCTCGATGTTCATTTCCTCCGCCGGCTCACCTTCGCCATGCAATCCACTAACCAGGACGGTGTTGGCGGAGCGGCCGAGCCCCTCGAAGCCGACGCCGTCGCTGTCGCTCTTGACCGTCGCCAGCAACTTGCCGCGGTCTGCCCCGGCGTAGAGGCGCGTGACGCCGGACTGATCATCGTATTCAGACTCGGCCAGAACCTTCCCGGCGTCGTCCACAACCCAGGAGCGGCCTTCACGGGCGCCCTTGGACACGCGCTCGGCGTCGAAGCTATCGAGGTCCAGGCGGTACAAGTCCGGATAGCCTTGAATAGGCTCGTTGCGCCTCACCCGCTGCAGGCCAAGGAAGGCGTACCAACGGTCTCCGATTTGCCGCACACCGTACTCGCCGACGACGCCCGGGAAAAATCCAGCATTGTCGAGCGGCGCGACCAGACTGTGCGTCTTCAGATTAGCGACGACGAGGGTGCTGTATTCGCCCTTCTCGCTATCGTCACCGCTTCCGCTCGCCGTCTCGGTCGACAGGATCAGTAGGTGGTCTTCGCCAGCCCACGCGAGCCCACGAACCTTGCTCTCCCCAACGGGCGCGGCCATGAGCATGGGACCGCCGAGCTGGCGAACGAAGATCTTCCGCGAGTCGCCGCTCACGCCGATAAAGGCCACGCGATCGCCGTCCGGCGATAAGGACATCGATTCCACGTGCGGAAGATGGCCGTAGGCTTCGATGGGCGGTGCAGCGAGCGCCCGGTCCAAAAGACCGAAACAAGCGGCCATGGCCGCAATAAGGTGACGCAAAACCCAACTCCTCCCCTTTTGACGCGATGCGCCGAGACGTCCCGCAGACTTCCGTCTCCAACACGCTCACGATTATCACTCAGGCGTAGCGAAGCCTTAATTGTGATCAATCGCCAATCACGGCGGCAATGCGGCGCAAAAAAGTCACAAGTAGCCTAAAATGCGGCTTAAAGGCGATTTTGCTGTAGCCGCTCGGCGTCGCGGGTGAAATCAATTCGACAGTTGCCGGATCATTGGGCGTCTTTGAGCCGGTGCTTGGGGGGCTTACATTATGCGTTCGATGAAATTCGCGCTTTTTGGCGCCAGCGGGATTTTGGCCTTAGCAGGCGCTGCCTCCGGCGCCCACGCGCAGGCTACGCCTGACTCACCCGCGGACGCCACCCAGGAGGTAGTCGTCACGGGCTCGCGCATTCGCCAGCCGGCTGAGTTCGCGTCACCCGACCCGATCCAGGTGATCACTTCGGAGCAGTCCAGCCTGCGCGGCTTTATCAATACGTCCCAGATCATCCAGCAATCGACGGTCGCCGGTAACGGAAGTCAGATCAACAACTTCTTCACCGGCTATGTGGTGAACGGCGGTCCCGGCGTGAACACCGTCTCCCTGCGCGGTCTTGGGACGGACCGCACGCTGGTGTTGATCGATGGCCAGCGGGTGGGCCCTGCCGGCACTCAGGGCGCGGTCGGCTCGGTGGACCTGAATACCATCCCCTCGACCATCATCGACCACATCGACATCCTGAAGGACGGCTCGTCCTCGATATACGGTTCCGACGCGGTGGCGGGCGTCGTTAACATCGTCACCAAGAAGAATCTCGATGGCGGTGATCTGCACATCTATGCCAAGCCCTTCACCACCGGCGGCAACGAATACGACGCCTCTGCTTCGTTTGGAAAGACTTGGGACCGCGGCTTCTTCAACGTGTCCGGCGACTATTACCGCCAGGACGCCTTGCGCGACTATCAGCGCTCCTATCTCTCCTGCACCCAGGACTTCGCCCACAACCCGACGACGGGCGCATCGATGGACCTGATCGACCCCACGACCGGCCAGGCTAAATGTTTCAACCAGCTGTCTCAGTCCATCGAAGACGCCAACACCGGACGGCTCTATATTCCGGCCGGAAACGCGACGCCGGGACTGCCGACCAACAACAACTTCCCCTCGATCGGGCTGGCCCGCGCGGGCTGTACCGTTAGGGACACCCCCGCCGGCGCGATGTGCTCCACAAACACCGCCTATCCGGTTGATGTCGCACTGACGCGAGCGACACACGCGGAAGAGCCTTATGCAGATTCAGAGACCCTGAACACTACGGCGATCTCGCCTGTAGTGCGCTACACCGCGACCGCATCGATGGGATTCGACATCATACCCAACCGGGTGCAGGTCTATAATGACTTCCTGTTCAACCGTCGCATATCCAGCCAGACCAGCTGGCGCCAGATTTTCCCCGACGTGCAGCCGGGCAATCCTAGTAACCCGTTCAATAACGTCAACGGCGACTACCTCCTTCCCATTGTTCTCACACCTTTCGGCGCCCAGCAAAAAGTGGATTACATCCGCGACATCGGCGGATTCCGGGGCGATCTGCCGAACATCTGGACGGCCAATCACATCCATTACGACCTTTCGGCCCAATTCAGCCAGTCGAAAGGCACTTACAAAGACGACATCATTCAGTTGGATCGCGTGAACGCCACATCGGCGGCCACAGCCTGCGACCCGTCGTCCGGCGCATCCGACCCCGGCAATTTCAACGGCGGCCCGTCCATGAACGATCTTGGCGACAAGGCGACCTGTGTGCCGGTCAACTGGCTAGCCGACAGCTTCAACGGCGGCTTCTCGCCGGCTGAGAAAGCCTTTCTTACGGCCACAGACGTCGGCCGCACCACCTACGAACAAGCTTATGTTCAAGGCGACGTCACGGCGAACCTGTTCAACCTGCCGGCGGGGCCGCTCGGCACCGACCTTGGCTTCCACGTACGCCGTGACCGGATCAACGACGTGCCGGGTCAATATACCTTGGAAGGCAATAGCTATGGTTTGAGCGGTGCGGGCATCACCCGCGGCGCACAGGACGTCCAGGAACTCTTCGCGGAGTTTTCGATCCCGGTCTTGAAGGACTTCCCCTTTATCAAGGCGTTGAGCTTCGATATTTCCGGCCGATACTCGCATTACGATACGGTGGGCGACGCCAAGACCTATAAGGCGTCAATGAATTGGCGCATCACCGACTGGCTGGCCATTAAATACGTGCAAGGCACTTCCTTCCGGGCGCCGCAGCTTTATGAACTGTTCCTGGCCAACCAGACCGGCTTCCTGGACCAGTTCGGCCTCGACCCCTGCATCAACTACGGCCAGGGCGCCTCGGCCAACGTCGCCAAGAACTGCGCCTCACAGGGTATCCCAGCCGATTACGCCGGGAACGGTCCCAGCGCCCTGGAAGTGGCCGGCGGCGCCGGCAAGGGCAACATCCTACCGGAAACGTCGCTGTCGAAAACGGTGGGCATCGTGTTCACGCCGCATTGGTTCGGCCTGAACGCCGGCCTGGAAGTGGATTATTATGAGAACCACATCAGCAACGGCATTCAACAGTTCGGCGCCTCAAATATTCTTTCCTCCTGCTACAACTCGAACACCTTCCCCACCAACGGCTTTTGCAGCCTGTTCCAGCGGGATCTGAACCCGTCCTCGCCAACCTATCTCAGCATTCTGCAGGTGAACAACAACTACGTGAACGTGGCCTCCGTGCTCGATCGCGGCCTCGACGCCACATTCTTCTTCAGCCAGAAGCTGCCCTACGACGTTCACTTCCGCTTCGACAGCCAGCTGAGCTGGACCTTCCAGGAAAGCACCCAGCTGCCAGGGGCGACGTCGGTGGACTACAACGGCACGGTCGGCTCGCCGAACTTCGTTGGCAACATGAACTTCAAGTTCGATTGGCACACTTGGACTGTGAACTGGTTCGTCAACATGATCGGCAAGACGTCGGACGCCAGGCTGACCTCGGACCTTATCCCGAGCTTCAGAGGCACCGGCGTACCGGCCAGCGTGTTGATCCACACGCCCTTCTACGCCACCCACAATCTCTCGTTCCAAAAGAAGATCGGTACGGACATCACCCTGACCGCCGGCATCCTGAACGTGTTCGACGAGCCGCCACCGGCCTATTCGGATGAAGGTGTGGAAGGTCTGCTCGGCCAAGTGCCGCTCGCCAGCCAGTATGACCTCGTCGGCCGCACGGGCTTCGTTCAACTCGACAAGAAATTTTGAGGTTCCTCAGTCTGCAGTGTATGACGTGTAGGCGGACTCGAACAACTTCTGCTCGTCACCGACATCCTTACGTTGAAGGCAATAAAGCATCCAGTAGTCGCGCCACTTCTCACCAGGGTATTGTCAGCCAACGACAACTTGTCTCCATTTAGACGTGGGTTGGGCAGGGGAGGGGAAGCTCAATCCATGAGGGACTTCCACTCAGCCAGGGCGGTTGAGCGTTGGGCTTTGAAGCTGTCTCTCAGGGTGAGGTGGCGGTCCTTGTTAAAGTGGTTGTGGAGGGCGGAGTGCACCGCGGCGAACTTCTGGAGGGTCTTCATTCTCCTGAACCGCAGCATCGCCCGCTCTCATCGCCTGAAGGGCTGGTGTGAGTTCTCCACCCTGTTGTTGGCCCAACGGCCGACCTCCTGTTTGGAGGCGTTACCGATCTCTTTCATGGCCGCCTTGTAGGAACGGAGGCCGTCTGTGGTGATGGTCTTGGCTGACCCATGGCGCTTGATCGCCTTCTTCATGAACTTCAGCGTGCAGCTTTGTCCCTCGTCTTGGTAACAAAGGATTCCAGCCCTTCCCCTTCATGATCCACCGCTCGCCAAAGGTAGTGCATCTCGCCGTTGATCCCCACGTAGATCTCGTCGAGGTGCCACCGCCAGTGATTGTGCTGGCTCATGGCCTGGATCCGTTTCCTGCGGATCTCAGCGGCGAACATCGGCCAGAACCTATTCCACCAGAACCGCACCGTCTCGTAGCAAACATCGATGCCGCGCTCGGCGAGGAGGTCCTCTACGTTCCGAGGTGATGGGGGTACTTCACGTAAATCATCACCACGAGACGGATGATCTCGGGTGATGAGTTGAACCGGTAGAAGGGCGTCTTGGTCTTACGACGTCGGGCCATCCAAAGGACTTACCGCCGTCAGATTACCCACAGGTGCATTTGCTCTGACGAAGCCAAGCTGTGTAAGGTCGAGACCGCTCGTTCCACATCCGGGAATGGGCGGCTTCACCTTACGCTGGCTAGGTTCAGCAGGGACTGTTCGGCGCCTGGGTTAAAGCTCAAGCCACGATAATAGATGGGGCAAAGCTTGTCTTGAAACGGAGCGTTGAACGGCCCATCTGGCCCGACGAACCTGGATTGGAACCACATCGCCATGACGACCGCCGCCGCAGCCGCGTCCGAAACCCGCCCGTTCGAAGCCGACGTCGCCAGGCTCCTTCACCTAATGGTGCACTCGGTCTATTCCGACAAGGACGTCTTCCTGAGGGAGCTGATCTCCAACGCCGCCGATGCCTGCGAGAAGCTCCGTTACGAGGCCTTGAGCGATCCAGCGCTGCGCGACGAAGACGGCAAGGCGGCGATCACCATCACGCTCGATTCTGAAGCCCGCCGCCTCACCGTCGAGGACAACGGCATCGGCATGACAGAGGCGGAGCTAGCCGAGGCGCTGGGCACCATCGCCAGGTCCGGGACGAAGGCTTTTATGGACCGGATCGCCGGCGCCAAGGACGCGGAAGACAGCCACCTGATCGGCCAGTTCGGCGTCGGTTTCTACTCAGGCTTCATGGTCGCCGACCGGATCGAAGTCGCTTCGCGGCGCGCTGGAACAGATGCGGCGGCGCTTTGGTCTTCCGACGGTCTCGGCGCCTACACCATCGCCGCCGTCGACACCGCAGAGGCTCCGGTCCGCGGCACATGCGTCACCCTGCACCTGAAGGAAGACGCCGCCAAATACACTGAGAGCCCTACGATCGAGGGCCTGATCAAGTCTCAGTCCGGTCACGTGCCGGTGCCGATCTCTCTCGTCGAAAAGCCGGGCGAGGAGCCTCGGCAGATCGCGGACGGCGCGGCGCTCTGGACTAAGCCGAAAGCTGGCATCACCCCGGAAGAATACGCGGACTTCTACCGCAGCGTCGCCGGCCAGTTCGATGCGCCCGCCCTGACCCTGCACTACCGCGCCGAAGGCCTGCACGACTATTCGGTGCTGACCTTCATTCCGGAAACCAGGCCCTTCGACCTGTTCGATCCTGATCGGACCGGGCGCATCAAGCTCTATGTTCGCCGGGTGTTCATCACCGACGACGCCCAGATCCTGCCCCGCTACTTGCGCTTCGTGAGAGGGCTGATCGACTCCGATGATCTTCCCTTGAACGTCTCCCGTGAGATGATCCAAGAGAGCCCGGTCCTGGCGGCGATCCAGAAGGGTGTGACCAATCGCCTGCTCTCCGAGCTCGACAAGCTCGCTGCAAATGAGCCCGAACAGTACCTGAAGATTTGGGGCAACTTCGGCGCGGTGCTGAAGGAAGGGCTATACGAGGACTACGCCCGCCGTGAGACGCTGCTGGGCTTGGCCCGCTTCAAGACCACCACCTCCGCCGGCGAATGGCGCTCTCTGAAGGATTATGCCGACGGCCTGAAGGATAACCAGACCGCCATCTACTACGCCACCGGCAATGATCTGGATCGGCTCTCGACCTCTCCGCAGCTGGAAGGCTTCCGAGCCCGCGGCATCGAGGTCCTGCTCCTGGCCGACCAGATCGACAGCTTCTGGGTCACCGCCGGCGCTGATTATATGGGCAAGCCATTCAAGTCGGTCACCCAGGGCATGGCCGACCTTAACCTGATCCCTCTGCCCGAGGGGCAGGACGCGCCCGCGCCGGCGTCCCACGACGTCGGCGCCTTCATCGGCTTTGTGAAGGCCGCTCTCGGCGACGCTGTCGCCGACGTTAGGGTCTCCGACCGCCTGACCGAGAGCGCTGTCTGCCTGGTCGCGTCCGAACAGGGCATGGATCGACACCTGGAGATGTTGCTGGCCAAGGCTGGTCAGCTTCCGGCTGCTACTAAGCCAGTGCTCGAGATCAATCCGTGCCATGCCTTGATTACCAAGCTCGCCTCCCTCGGCGAGACTGACCAGCCGCTCCGCGAAGACGCCGCGCATCTGCTCTTCGACGAGGCGCGCATCGCCGATGGTGAGCAGCCGGTCGATCCCCGTGGCTTCTCAGCGCGGCTGGCGCGGGTGATTGCACGGGCGGCAGGTTAGGTCTCACAGCATTGGGATGTCGCTGAAGTGCCCCTTACAGACTCTAGCGCAGCTCCAATAAGGCGACATTGGAGCTTAAGTCGGCTTGCTTGATGTTCGCCAGTTGCACAAAGTCGTAGCAAGGCTGTTCGAAGGTGCTGGCATTGAATAATAGACGAAACGTGCTCGGTGCGACCATCGCCTTAAAAGCTATGACGGCTTTTCCTCGTTAAGGCTTGGCTGGGAGTTCAGTCGATCTGGACGCAGCCCAAGTTGCAGCGCTTAGAATGCGCTGCAGCGCGACCGGAAGGGGTTGCTAATGCCTGAGTTCTCGTTCTTCGTGACAGGCCGACGTCGAACTTGGTCGAGCCTGAGGTAAAGGGAGTAATCCATGGCGAGGCCAGCCGGCGCAGGCCAACTGCCGCAACCGCTTCATCCGTTCTTCGTCGGCCTGGGTGGCGCATTGCTGATGGCCGCTCTCTTCACCGACTACATGTATTCTAGTAATTCGCTCATGCAGTGGGCCAACTTCTCCGCCTGGCTGATCACCGGCGGCCTTGTGTTGGCGTTGGTCGCCGCCATCGTCCTTTTGATCGACTTCGCGCTTGGCAGGGCTGGACCGATCCGCCTGCTTGATTTCAGCTTGGTGGCCGCGGCCGCTCTTCTCTCGCTGGCGAACATCTTCGTCCATACCCGGGATGGCTGGACCTCCGTGGTCCCAACCGGGATCACGTTGTCGATCATCGTCACCATCCTGCTGCTCGTCGCCGGTGTTCGGGGTTGGCGCGTCACCGCAATGAGGACAGCTGGGCACGGAGAAGGCGCATGATCGTCAATTCGACTCGCGCCGCGATGGGGGTGATAATCCTGGCCTTGCTTAGCGCCTGCAGCGGCAAAGGGGGGGATCCAGCGAGCCAGTACGGGCCCCATCCAAACCTTCCCGAGCCTCATCAGTATCTGATACCGCCGATGAGCGTCCCTGTGGCCGTCGGCTGGGATGCGGGGCAAACGCCCACGGTTCCCACCGGCATGCGCATCCAGGCCATGGCGACCGGGCTGATGCATCCGCGCATTGTCTATGCCTTACCCAACGGCGACGTCCTCGTCGTCGAAAGCAACAGCCCCGGCACCAAGCCTTTTCGGCCCAAGGACTATGTCCAGGGCAAGGTGAAGGGTCGCGCCGGCGCAGCCGCAAAGGGCGGCAATCGGATCACCTTGCTGCGTGACGCCAACGGCGACGGTGTGCCGGAGCTCGAGACGGTGCTGGTCGATCATCTGCATTCGCCATACGGCGTCGTCTGGGTGGCGGGGACATTGTACGTCGCCAACACAGACGCAATCATCGCCTTCCCGTTCACGCCGGGACAAACCAAGATCACGGCGCCTGGGGTGAAGCTCACCGATCTGCCCGCTGGACCCATCGACCACCACTGGACCAAGTCGATGGTGGTCAACCCCGATGGATCGAAGCTCTACGTCGGGGTCGGTTCGAATAGCAACATCACCGAAAACGGAATGGACGTCGAGCAAGGACGCGCGGCCATCTACGAAGTAGACCGGCTCACCGGCGCCAAACGGATCTACGCGAGCGGAACGCGCAATCCTACGAACCTGGCGATTCAGCCCGGCACGGGACAGCTGTTCGCTGTCGTCAACGAGCGGGACGAGATCGGACCGGACTTGGTCCCGGACTACCTAACCTCGATCAAGGAGGGTGGTTTCTACGGTTGGCCTTACAGCTATTGGGGCCAACACGTTGATGTGCGCGTGCACCCGCAGGACCCCGCGATGGTCGCCAAGGCGATCAAGCCGGATTACGGACTCAGTTCCCACGTCGCGGCGCTTGGCGTCACCTTCAGCAATGGGGAGACGCTCTCGCCTCAGTTCGCGAACGGCGCCTTCGTGGGCGAGCATGGCAGCTGGGACCGCGACCCGCTCAACGGCTATCAGGTGATTTTCGTCCCCTTCGTCAATGGTCGGCCAAGCGGTGCGCCCATCTCGGTCGTCACCAATTTTCTCGCGAACGATCACAAGGCCGTCCGCGGCCGACCCGTCGGCGTGACGCTTGACCGGACCGGCGCCCTACTCGTCGCGGATGATGTGGGCAATGTCGTCTGGAGGGTGAGCAGGGCCGCAGGTGGCTAACTCGCGGGTTTATCCCGTACCTTGTCCCCGCAGCGGCGCCGCCGCCCGAGGGTGCTGTCATCTGTGGATGGGCCCCCGCTCCGCAAGGGGTGATTTGAGCTGATGCTACGATCTGTCGGGGTGCGGTCATCTGTCCGGCCTGTTGGCGCGGCGTCGATGGCCGCTGGCCCTGATGGAGTCCGCTGACCAGGTCCCTATCAGTCCATCGAGCACAAGGCTCCGACAGCACCTCGGGTTGTCCTGCTCCGCGGCCGCAATCGATCGTCATCATCAGTTCTCTTGCACCCTTACAGAGGTTGGAGCCGCGACCCGCGCCGCGGGGTGCTGTCAGTCCAACGACAATTTGTCTCCACTTGGGCGCAGCTCGGGCAGGGGAGGGGAAGCTCAATCCATGAGAGACCGCCACTCGGCCAGGGCGGCTGCGCGGTTGGCCTTGTAGGTCTCTCGGCCGGTGAGGTGGCGTTCCTGATTGAAGTGGTTGTGGACGGAGGCGTGGGCGGAGCTGAACTTCTGCAAACTCTTCATCTGCCGAAAGCGCAGCATCGCCTGTTCTCGTCGTCGGAAGGGCTGGTGGGAGTTCTCACATCGATTGTTGGCCCATCGGCCCGATCTCCTGCTTTTCGGCGTTGCCTAGCTCCTTCATCGCAGCGCGATAAGAGCGGAGGCCATCGCTGATGATCGCTTTCGGCGAGCCGTGGCGCTTGATCGCCTTCTTCATGAACTTCAGCGTTGCAGCTTTGTCCCTCGTATTGGTGACATAGGATTCCAGCACTTCTCCCTCATGATCGACCGCTCGCGCCGTTGATCGTCACATAGACCTCCTCGAGGCGCCACTTCCAATGGGTGTGCTGGCGCATCCCCTGGACACGCCGTCTTCGGATTCCCGCGGCGCACATCGGGCCGAACCTGTTCCACCAGAAGCGAACCGTCTCGTGGCAGACGTCTATTCCCGCGCTCAGCCAGAAGGTCTCGACGTTCCGCAGCGAGAGCGGCAACTTCACGTACATCATCACCACAAAGCGGATCACCTCAGGCGATGAATCAAACTCGCGGAAGGGGCCTGCAGCTTTGGATTTTCGGCCCATCTGGTCGGCTTAGCGAGGCAGCGTACCACCCGGTGCATTTGAACTGACAGAGCCCGCCAACCGGTTCCACCAGAGCCTCACCGTCTCGTGCAAATGTTGATCCCACGCTCGTGCAAGAGAACCTCGACGTTCCGCGGCAAAAAAGGGATCTTTACTTACATCATCATCACGAGGCGGATCACCTCTGGAAATGAATCAACCAGCGAAAGGGTTCGCAGCTCTGAATTTTCGGCCCATCTGGCCGGCAAGGCCGCGTTACCCCTTTAATGCATTTGAACTGACAGAGTTTTCCAAAAGGGACTCTTCATGCCAGCGAAAAGGTTTGCTCGACCCGGCCATACGCCCAAAGCAGCTGTACCGGCTCTCCGCTTACCTCCCCGTGGTTTTTCAAAAGGCCGATCGCCGACCCGTCACCTCTAACGACCTCTTGGCCGGAATCTGACTCTGTGAAGTTCTGAAGAGGGTGGAGAACGGCCATACCGTTTGTAGGTCAGCACGTTCGCTCTTGCCCATCCCAGGTCATTAAACAAATTCAGTGCATCATCCCGAATCACACCGACCGAACGGCGCGAGATTGGCCGTTTCTCCATGTCCAATGAGTAGTTTTGGCAAAAAGCTCTCGGGAACAGATTCTGGGAAAGTAGGCCGATCCAAAGGGTGCGGCCCACCTTCGCTCGGCGCGCTTTCCCGCTGCGGGTTCCCTTTATGGGAAGGCAGCGACGGGTGGGCACACCCGTCGCTCACGCCCAGCGGATTAGATGATGCTTCGAGGAGTTGCTGGACGAATCACCCTGCCCGCCCCTGGTCCACGTGCAATGCGAAGCCGGACACGCCAGGGTCGCCCAGCTCTGGCCGCAACTCCAGGCTGGGAACTTGGTAGTCTCCACCGTTCTGCATCCGGTAGGGTATGGGCGTAGCGGTTTCGATGGTCCGCATCCTTTCCTTCAACTGATCTGCCACCCGCCGAAAGCCGACCTCGTCCATCCGATCCACACGGTAGGCCACGAAGGGCGGCAGGACGGTGTAGCCAGGATAGTAGAGAATGCCGTGGTTGATCGGAAACAGGATGTCGTCGATCGGACCGTTCACGCCGCGCGGAGCATAGTGCGTCGCCCAGCCGCCCACGGTGACGATCAGCATCGCGCGCTTGCCGGCCAGGGTGCCTTCGCCAAACCGGTCGCCCCAATGCGTGTCGCTCCGCTCGCCGACCCCGTACGCGAACCCGAAGGCATATACGCGGTCCACCCTTCCCTTAAGGATGGCGGCATCGAGTACCACCACAGCGGGAATTGCAGGATCAGGATATCGGCCCAGAGCAGCTTCTCCTGTTCGGCCTTCACGTCCTCCGTCAGCGCGCCGGCAGCGAAGGCCCGGCCGGACGCGCCAGCCACCCGCAGCCGCTCGCCGGGTGCCGCGTCCGGGAAGTCCGAGCGATCGACAATGGCCTTCCACCCATCGGCGTATAGGTCACTGACCCGGACCTCGTGCCCCTTTTCCTGCAACTCGGCCACGGCAACGTCGCGCAGCGCGCCGTTCAGGGAGTGGCGTTCCGGGTGGGCGAAAACGAGAAGAACCTTCATGGTGGCCTGTTCCTGTCGGTCGGGGGTTTGTCAGAACTCGGCGACGATCTTGCCGAAATGGCTGCCGGACTCTTGGAGCCGGAAGGCGTCCGCGATCGCTTCGAGCGGAAAGGAGCGATCGATCGCCGGGTGACCATGGACGGCGTCGATGCCGCGGATCAGGTCCTTCTGATGGCGGCGGCTGCCGACGATCAGGCCCTGGAGGCGCTGTTGCCGGGCCATGAGCATGGCCGTCGGCACAGCGCCCGCCCTCCCGGTCAGGACGCCGATTAGCGAGATGTGGCCGCCGACGCGCGCGGCCCTGATCGACTGCGCCAGCGTGCCCGGGCCCCCCACTTCAACGACGTGATCCACGCCGATGCCGCCGGTCAGCTCCCGCACCCGGTCGCCCCAAGCCTCGTCCCGGCGGTAGTTGATGCCGTGCACAGCGCCCATCGTGCGAAGCCGCTCCAGCTTCTCGTCGGAGGAGGAGGTCGCGATGACCGTGGCCCCCATGGCCCGAGCGATCTGCAACGCAAAGATTGAGACCCCACCCGTGCCGAGAACCAGCACGCTGTCCCCGACCTTCAAGCGGCCGTTGACCACCAGGGCGCGCCAGGCGGTCACTCCGGCCGTGGTCAGGGTCGCGGCGGCGGCGTGGCTCCAGCCGAACGGCGCGCGCGTAAAGGACGTGGCCGGCGCCACCACGACCTCCCGGGCGTAGCCGTCGATCCCGTCGCCCGGCGTGGTGGCGAAGTCGGCGAGGGTGGCCTCACCGTCCAGCCAGGTCGGGAAGAAGGTGGATACGACATGGTCGCCGGGCCTGAACTCCGTGACCTCGGGACCGACCGCCTCCACCACCCCGGCGCCATCCGCCATGGGGATGCGCCCATCGGCGGCCGGCAGCCGTCCCGTCACCACCCCCAGATCGTGGAAGTTCAGGGAGGTGGCATGCACGCGTACGCGGATGGCGCTTGGTCCGGGGTCACCTGGGTCGGGGAGGTCCACCAACGTCAGGCCGTCGAGCCCTTGCTGCGGATGAGCCTGGATGGCCTTCATGCGGATACTCCTCTGCTGCGCGAGGGCAGCCATTGCAGGACGGTTGCGGTCGCCGACACGATCAGGACGGCGCCGAGATAGACCCGGGTTGTGCACAGGAAGCCAGTGAGCGGAACGGCGAAGCCGGCGGCGATGGGCGGGACGGCCAGGGACAGGTAGGTGACCAGGAAGATAGCCGCGAAGAGTTCGGCACGCTCATGCACCGGGGTGAGCGGCACCAGCGATTGGATGAGGCCGCTGAACGAGGTCCCCAGCCCGGCGCCGGCGACCGCGCTGCCAACGAAGAACAGCGTCAGTGCGCCTGTGCCAATCGCCACGAGAAGCAGGCCGACCCCGGCTGTCACCGCCGCCATGCCCACCACCGCCATGCGCCCAGGCGGCTGCCCACGCATCAGGAGCGAGGATGCGGCTCCGGCTCCGCAGAGCACGGCGACGGTGGCACCGTTCAGCAGTCCGCTGTTGACCGCGAAGACGTTGCGCAGCAGCGACGGCCCAAGCGCGATGACGAAGCCGCACAGCGCCCAGATGGATAGGAGCAGGGGCAAGCCACGCATGAAGCCGTGCCGCGCCGCTCGGGCGACATGCACGCTCGGCACCATCGACCGGAGCAGCCCGGGCACCGGGCTCGCCGTTTCGGGGATCAGGGGCACCGACACCGCGCTCAGGCAGAACACTCCACCCAGGACGCCGAAGGCCCAGACTTCCGCCTGGTTCGTGACCCCGAGCAGGGCGCCAGTGGCGAGGGCACCCGTCGCGAGACCGGCCAGGGGCGAGACGCTGGTCAGCAAGCTGCCGAGCGCCTTTCGAGCCGGGGGCGCCGCCTCGATCACCGCGGCGGACAGCGCGCCGTTCACCACGCCCATGGACAGCCCCTGGACGATCCGGGCGGCAAGCAAACCGCCGATGCCGTCCGCCGTGAGGAACAGGGCCATGGCCACGACCTGGATGGCCAGTGCCGCGACGATCACCGGCTTGCGGCCGAGATGGTCGGAGAGCGAGCCGGCCACGAGCAACGTCACCAGCAGCACCAGCGAGTAGATGCTGAACGCGAGCGTCAGCATGCCCGAGGAGAATCCCCACCGCCCCTGGAACACGACGAACAAGGGGGAGGGCACACTGGCCGATACAAAGAACAGGAACAGGGTGATCGCGAGCAGCGGGAAGGCGATCGATGAGCCGGGTGGTAATGCCCGGGAGGTTGCTTTGGGCAAGCTGGTATCCGTGCCGTCGATTGGAGTGTCACGGGATCCAGCCCGCTCCTAAACCATATGACGCAGCCGCCTGGGGCATTGAAATTGAACCCTTTGCGTGCCGTTATCGACACAATGGATACCAGGAACCTCGATCTCGGACTGCTCGTGACGCTCGAAGCCTTGCTTGCGGAGCGCAACGTCACACACGCCGCGCGCCGGCTGAACCTCAGTCAGCCGGCTCTGTCGGCACGGCTGGCAAGACTTCGCGATGCACTCGGCGATCCGCTCCTGATCCCGGCCCAGCGCGGGATGGTGCTGACCCAGCGGGCACTCGAGCTGATGCAGCCCCTGCACGAGGCGCTGGAGAGTGTCCGCCGCGTTATCGAGCAAGGAGCGCCAATCGATCCGGTGACCCTGCGGGCAACCCTGGTGATCGCGGCGAGCGACTACGTCCAGTATGCGCTGCTGGCGCGCTTCTCGGTTGCGTTGCGGGCCGAGGCGCCCATGGTCCGCATCGCCTGGCGGGCGCTCGACGTGATGGCACTCACGACGCAGCTGGAGCGTGGTGAGGTGGACCTGGCCTTGGCTGCGCCTGAACACGCGCCGGCTGCGATGCGCCAGCGTCGACTCTACGAGGAGGATTATGCGGTCATCGCGCGACGAGGGCATCCAGGCGTGCAGAGCGGTCTTGACCTGGACTTGTTCTGCGCGCTGGATCACGTCGTCGTATCACCTCAGGGTGGCGGTTTTGCCGGGCCTGCCGACGCGGCGCTTCAGGCGATCGGCCGCCGCCGCACCGTCGCCTTGTCCACGTCAGGCTTCCTGATCGT
>CAXTHJ010000011.1:0-7964 GCA_964243985.1 uncultured Caulobacteraceae bacterium
CCTCCGCCCCCACCGTCGGGCGTCTAGGGGAGGCTTTGCGCGCGAATAAGGCGGCGACGAGGCAACCGCAAAGCTTTTCGCGCGCTTAAGCTCTGAATAAGGAGAAAACCATGCTTGCGATCATTGGCGCTGTTCTCGTTGTTGCTTGGCTGTTGGGCTTCGTCGTCTTCCACGTCAGCAGCTTCCTGATCCATATCCTGCTGTTGATCGCTGTCGTTCTCATTGTGCTGCATTTCATGCGTGGGCGAGGCGGCGCTACCTGACGCTTAGGCTCACGCGGCAAGGCTTTCCAACGCCTCCGACAGGCTGGGTCTAAGCGCAGGATTGGGCTGTTCACAGTTTCGTTGCACGGCGCGATATCTCGCCAACGAGGCGGTCCGGTCACGGACGCGATCCAGCAGTTCGCCTAGGAGGATGCCCCAGGCGAGAACATCCAGGGCGCGGTATCTGCCTTGTTCCTCCCTTGAAGGCAAAAGCGTAGCCGCGCCGAAGTCGCTCAATACGGCGTGTCCCAGCGCCCCGTCCCAGAGCGCGTTGTGGGCATAGAGGTCGCCATGGAGAATATTTCGCTGATGCAGGTGGGTAGCCGCATCGCCAATGCCGCCTGCGATAGCGATTGCGACCTCGAGATCCAGCTGGAATTCCGGTTTATAAACGTCGCGGCTGCAGGTCTCGAGGCTTGGAGGGTCGGCCAGGATCCGCCACTCTGGTGGCAGGAGCGGCATGAGCAGGCCCTCCCGTCCCTCCGGATGACCGCGTAATCGTCCGCGCGCGCCGATCAGGTTTGGATGCTCGCCGGCCGCAAGGCAAGCCGCCATTTCCCGCTCGGGTAGGCCATCGCTGGTCATGGCGCCCTTGAACAATTTCAAAGCCGCAACCTCGTCTGGCGCGTCGGGGCCGCGGTTCCAAAGGGTGCGAAACACTTGGCCGGAGGCGCCTTCGCCTAGAAGGCCGTCCATTTTCAAATCTTGCCAATGAACGAGCGACGTCTCTGGCGCTGGCCGACCCTGATCCATGGGATTGCCGGAGAAGGCGAGCCAAGCCAACCTTGGAAGGTCGGCCAGCCATGGGGGAAGGCGTTCAAACCGATTGGCGGCGAGGCGTAGAAGTCCGAGGTTCGGCGCGTCCGCCAGACTCTTCGGCAGCGCCCTAAGCCGATTGCCGGAAAACATCACCTTTTGCAGCGTCCGCCGCTCTCCAAGGCCGTCGGGAAGCGTTTCAAGCGCATTGTCGGTCAGCGTCAGCCAACGCACCTTCGGTGGCAAGGCGTCCAAGGGCAGGGTGCTCATGCCCACGCCGCGAAAGCCAATTTGCGTCAGCGTAGCGCAGTCTCCGAGAACCTCGGGCAAGACAGCGAAACGATTGTTGGAGCAAAACAACACGCGCAGCGCCTTTAGCCGCGCAAAATCCTGGGGCAGGGCGGTTAGGGCGTTGCCGCTGAGGTCCAGCACCTCCAGGCTGTCCGCCAAGCCAAAAACCTCGCGCGGGATTTCCGTCAGGCCGCCGTCGAGTTTCAGATGACGCACCCCGGCGAGGTCGCCGTCGCGAAGCGCCTCCAGTGTAGCTTTCACTCGGAGCGCTCGGAGCGGAGCCAAAGGCCCAGTCGTTTGTGTAAGGTCAAAGACCGCATCGCCGAGGCGTCATGGCTATGGCCGCCCCACGCTGGCGTAGTTGAACCCCCGGCGCGCCATATCCTGAGTGCTGTAGATATTGCGCAGGTCGATGACGAGCGGGGTCTTGAGCAAGAGTTTGATGCGGTCGAGGTCCAGGGCGCGGAAGCGGTCCCATTCGGTGAGGATCAGGAGGGCGTCTGCGCTCTCGGCAACCTCATACGGGCCATCCTTGAACGTGATGGTGGGCAGGAGCTTTCGAGCCTCGTGATCCTCTGGATCGAAGGCCTGGATGGTGGCGCCCATGGCCTGCAGGGCCGGGATGATGTCCAGGGACGGCGCGTCGCGCATGTCATCGGTGTTGGGTTTGAAGGTGAGGCCGAGCACGCCGATGGTCTTGCCGGAGACGTTCCCGCCCATGGCCGCCTTCACCTTCTCCGCCATGGCTTTCTTGCGCACGTCGTTCACCTGGACCGTGGTTTCGATCAGCCGCACGGGCGAGCCGGCCTGCTCGGCGGTGCGGACCAGGGCGATGGTGTCCTTGGGAAAGCAGGAGCCGCCATAGCCTGGCCCCGCGTGCAGGAACTTGCCGCCAATGCGGTTGTCGAGGCCGATGCCCCGCGCCACCTGCTGCACATCCGCACCCACCTTTTCGCAAAGGTCGGCGATCTCGTTGATGAAAGTAATCTTCATGGCCAGGAAGGCGTTGCCGGCGTACTTGATCAGCTCCGAGGTCCGCCGCTCGGTGAAGAGGATCGGCGTCTCGTTGAGGAACAGGGGCCGGTAAAGCTCCCGCATAACCTCCTTGGCGCGCTCGTTGTCGTCGGCGCCCACCACCACCCGGTCCGGGCGCTTGAAATCCGAGATCGCCGCACCTTCCCGCAGGAATTCGGGGTTCGAGACCACGGCGAACTCGGCGTCCGGCCGCGTCTTCTTGACGATGGCCTCGACCTCATCGCCGGTGCCCACCGGCACGGTGGACTTGGTGACAATGACGGTGAAGCCATCAATCAGGCCGGCGATCTCCTCAGCGGCGGCGTAGACGTAAGAAAGGTCCGCATGACCGTCGCCACGGCGGGACGGCGTGCCCACGGCGATGAACACCGCATCGGCCTCGCGAATCGCCTTAGCCGTGCCCTCGTCGTCGCAGGCGAAGAACAGGCGTTCTTCCTCCACGTTGCTGGCCACCAGAGCGTCCAACCCCGGCTCGTAGATCGGCATGATCCCCTGATGCAGGCGCTCGATCTTGCCAACGTCCTTATCAATACAGGTGACGACATGCCCAAAATCGGCGAAGCACGCCCCCGACACCAAGCCCACATAGCCCGTTCCGATCACCGCTACGCGCATCGAATAACTCTCCTACAGACGTGGGCGATTATAGGCTGGCGTTGCGGATCGCAACGGCGCGGACGCTTGATTTTCCTTGGCGAACCAAATCCGTGCTTTGCCGCAACCAACTGAGTCATCCGCCGTTCAGGTGGCGAGGGTTAGACCAGCCCTCGAACCCAGTCGCGGATGCTCATCATGGCCCTGCCCTTCACCTTCGCCGTCATGGCGCCCGCAGTCTGGATCGCCATTCGGGCGGGGCTAAGCGCTCGCGCGATCTCCAAGCGCTGATCGCGAAGGCTATCCAACGTAGAGCCATTCCGCGCCCCAGGGGTCTTCCACCGCCACCCCAGCATCGTTCTTCTTCACATAGTTAGGCCCCACTGGCGCCTTTCCGTGGCCACCGGGGATGTCCAGAACGAAGGTCGGCTGGCAAAGGCCGGAGAAGCGACCGCGCAGGCCGCGCATCACCGCCTGACCCCTTTCAAGCGTCGTGCGAAGGTGCGCCGTGCCCGGCGCGGCGTCGCCGTGGTGCAGATAATACGGCTTGATCCGGGTCTCGACCAAAGCGCGCATCAGAGCGCCCAAGACCTCGGGATCATCATTGACGCCTCCCAGCAGCACGGTCTGACTCAGCATCGGCACCCCGGCGTCGATCATGCGGGCGCAGGCGGCGCGTGCTTCGACGGTAAGTTCACGGGCGTGGTTGGCATGCAGGGCGACATAGACCGCCTTGTCCGAGCGCTTCAGGGCGGCCACGAGGTCTGCGGTGACCCGTTCCGGCGCCACGGCGGGCACGCGGGTGTGGATGCGCACCACCTTCACGTGCTCGATCTTCGCCAAGGCGTCCATGATCGCCCCAAGCCGCCTCGGTGACAGCACCAGGGGGTCGCCGCCGGTGAGGATAACCTCCCAGATGTTTGGATCGTCCGCGATGTAGGCGAGCGCCCGCTCAAGGGCGGCGGGCGACAGGTTTCCCGTCCCATCCGGCCCAACAGTCTCCCGGCGAAAACAGAACCGGCAATAGGTGGCGCAGGTGTGGGTGACCACCAGCAGCGCCCGATCCGGATAGCGGTGCACGATCCCCTCGACCGGGCTGTGGGCGGCGTCGCCGATGGGGTCTGCCGTCTCGCCGGGCGCGAGGGAAAGCTCGGCTTCAGTGGGCAGGAACTGTCGGGCGATGGGGTCGTGCGGATCGGCCGGGTCGATAAGGGCGGCGCTCGCGGGCGTGATCGCCACGGCGTAGCGGGCGGCGACGCGCGCCAGCTCAGCCTCCCGCTCGGGTGAGGCGAGGCCGGCGTCGATAAGGTCGGAGGCTTTGCGGAGCGTCTGAGCGATCATGGCCGGCATATGGACCGGCGCCGCCGCGCGGGCAATGTTCGCCCGGCTTAAGGCTCCACCACCGGCGTCCACAGCACCTGCTCGATCCGTGTTGCGCCGGTCGCCAGCATAGCGAGGCGGTCGAACCCCAGCGCGGCGCCGCACGCCGGCGGCATGAGGGCGAGGGCGTTCAGGAAATCCTCGTCGATAGGATAGCGCTCGCCATAAACGAGCGCCTTTTCCGCCATCTCCGCCTCGAACCGGCGGCGTTGCTCGACCGGATCGGTCAATTCGGCGAAGGCGTTGGCCAGTTCCACGCCGCAGGCGTAAAGCTCGAACCGCTCCGCAACGCGGGGGTCGCGCGGGCTGACGCGGGCGAGGGCGGCCTCGGCGACCGGATATTCGCAGAGGATCGTGGGCCGCCCGATACCTAGGTTGGGCTCGATCCGCTCCACCATCACCCGGCTGAAGATGTCGCTCCAGGTGTCGTCCGCCGCCACCCGGACGCGGCAGGCTCGCGCCGCTGCCGCCAGGCCATCCCGGTCCACCGCGCCGTCGTCCTGTACCGCGGCCAGCAGGTCGATTTCCGCGTAGCGCGCGAAAGCGTCGGCCACTGTCAGCCGCTCCGGTTCGACGAACGGGTCCATCGTGCGGTCGCGGTAGGCGAACACTGTCCGCCCTGTCTTTTTCGCCGCTAGAGCCAGCAAGGCGGCGCAGTCCTCCATCAAGGCTTCATAGGGCGCGTCGGCGCGATACCATTCCAGCAGCGTGAACTCCGGATGGTGCAGCGGCCCGCGCTCGCGATTGCGCCACACCCGTGCGAAATCGAACATCCGGGTTTCACCCGCCGCCAGGAGTTTCTTGCAGGCGAACTCCGGCGAGGTGTGCAGATAGAGCGGCATCCGCGCCCCGCCGATGTCGATCATCTCCGTCGCGAAGGCATGCAGATGCGCCTCGTTGCCGGGGGAGACCTGCAGCGCCGCCGCTTCGACTTCGGTAAAGCCCTCCGCCTCGAACCAGCCGCGCACGGCAGTTTTCACGCCGTTGCGCGCGAGCAGGAACGGGCGGCGCGCCGCATGGATGTCTGGCCGCCACCAGGGCGCGCGGGCGGAACTGGACAAGGAAATGGCGCTCTTGAGCGGAAGATTGGAAGGACGGCGGGGCCGCGACGACTAGCCATCCTAGCCTTGGCCGTGTAGGTGCGCGAGCCATCAAATCAATTCCGGCCGCAGGCGCGCCTGCAATACCGGACTGGAAAGGTCGTTGTCGTGAAGGTTGCCGCCAGTTCCCTCCGCAAGGGCTCCGTGCTCGATATCGACGGCAAGCTCTACGTCGTGCTCAGCGTGGAGAACATCCACCCCGGCAAGGGCACGCCGGTCACTCAGCTCGACATGCGCCGCATCGCCGACGGCGTGAAGGTGTCCGAACGCTATCGCACCACCGAGCAGGTGGAGCGGGCCTTCGTAGACGAGCGGCCCTACAACTTCCTCTATAGCGATGGCGACGGCTATCACTTCATGAACCCGGAAACCTACGATCAGGTGGCGGTTTCGGCGGAGCTCGTGGGCGATGCGGCGGCTTATCTAACGGACGGGACCACGGTCACCCTGTCTATCCACGATGAAATCGCCATCGCCATTGAACTGGCGCAGCGCTTTACCGTGGAAGTGGTGGAGACCGAGCCAGTGATGAAGGGCCAGACCGCCTCAGGCTCCTATAAGCCTGCGGTGCTGGCTAACGGCGTTCGCACCATGGTCCCGACCTACATCACCCCCGGCACCCGCATCGTGGTGATGACCGCCGACGGCGCCTTCGTGGAGCGCGCTAAGGATTAGGGCCACACTTAAGGTTTGAGGCTTCGAAGCGCGGCCTCGGCCGCCGCAATGCCGGTCTCGTAAGCGCCGTGGGCGGTGGAGAAGGCGTGTGGCGAACAGGCCTCGCCGGCAAAGAAGAGGCGCTCGTCCACCGGCGCCGCCAGAACTGGGCGCATCCCCGCGTTGCCGGGCTTGGCGTGGGAGTATGCCCCACGGGAGAACGGATCATGGCTCCAGCCGGATTCCGCCAAGGGATGCAGGCGCTTTCTAAAGTCGGCGCCGAAGATGTGGACCAGTTCGCCGATGGCGAAGTCGGTGAGGGCGCCGCGCCCCTGCTCTTCTAGGCGGCCAGCGAGGTCGCCGCCGAAGTAGGCCTCCATCACGGGCTGACCCATGGGGTTGAAGCTGTACCCGGCGGTGTCGATGGTATCGGTGCGACCGTAAGCCCGCGAGTCGGCAGGAAAATCCTCGGGCCTGTCGAGGCGGAGGAAGGCCTTGTTGACGTGGCCGAGGGGGAGGGCGGCCGCGGCCTCTCGCTTCTGCGGTAAGGGTGGATCGAACACGATCCCTTCCTCGGCGATGACAGCGGTAGGAACGGCGACGATCACAATGCCGGCCTCGATCTCGCCTTTGCCCGTGATGATCTTCACCCGCGCGCCGGTGTGATCGATGCATCGGACCGGGGTATCGTAGGCGATGGACAGGGGCTCGGCGAAGCGGGTCATCAACGCGCCATAGCCCTCCCGCACGCGCCAGTTCTCGTCGGTTGGTTGATAGGCGGCGTAGTCATGGATGGAGATGCAGTCGAACGCCTCGCCGTTGTAATAGCCGCTAAAGGCGTCTAGTAGCGGGCGCCATCGCGCATCCTCGGGCGTGAATAGAGATGAGGCTGCGCGGTCGATCGGGTCTTTCGCCGCCCGCTCCAGCTTCTCCTCGAAAGCCTCGAATACCTTGCGATAGGCGCGCTGATCCTCCGCCGGAAAGTTGATCTCGAGCGCTGGGCGAGCCCAGGGAGCGGGTGAGCGATCCACATGGAAGCACAGCTTTTCGGCGATTGCGGTCCAGGGGTTCTGGTCCGCCGAGTGAAGCCAACCGCAGCCGAGGTCCAACACCAAGCCATCTTCTGTCTGCACGGTATGGCCACGTCCGCCAGGCCGGCTGCGCGCTTCCACCACAAGGGCGTTCACGTTCGTCGTCCGCAGGCGCGCCGCCGCCCCGAGTCCAGCCGCGCCGGCGCCGACGATGACGATGTCGAAGGTTTTCGAGGTGGGCTCCATTCGCCACATTAACGCGGGCGGAGCGGACGTTGTTCACGTCTCATCGCTCGACCCGTACCCTGGCGAGCGTCCGACGACCTCCCGCATCCACGGCGGCGAGGCGATAGAACCCAGGCGCGGCGGGGCGCCAGAGGGTCTGGCCGGTGGTCGCGTCACCGGCGATCGGCGCGCCATCCACATACCAGCGAACGCCGTCGCCCTGTGCGGAGAGGGAGAGGCCCGGCGCTTCCGGTCCGAAGGTATCCACCTGTAACCGTGCGCCGTCTGGCGGAAACAGTAGGCGCGGCGGGGCTTCGGTCGCCCTTGCCATCTGCTGCAGGGCGTCGGGCGCGATGTGCAGGGTCTCCGGCGCGCTGGGGCGGGAGGAGGCTTGCAGGAGGTCGAATACGTCGAACAAAAGGGGCAGGGCGGCTTCGCGCCCGGTCATGCCGGGGCGAGCGCCGCCGTCAGGTCGGCCGGTCCACACCACCACCACGTATCCGCCGCCCACGCCCGCCGCCACCGCGTCGCGATGGCCGTAGGAGGTGCCGGTCTTGAACGCCAGCCTCGGCCCACTGCCGAGGGTCGGGGAGGCGCGACCGGCGGGCGGCGGTGTCTGGCGCAGGATGTCCAGC
>CAXTHJ010000011.1:7990-17364 GCA_964243985.1 uncultured Caulobacteraceae bacterium
GATCAGGCGCACGCCGGGGGTCTTAGCGCGGAAGGCGGCGTCCGCTTCGGTCCAGGCCAGGGGTTTGGCCACCCCGTCGTCGGCGAGGGCGGCGTAGAGCATGGCGACGTCCCGCAGCCGCACCCCTTCGCCGCCGAGGGCCAGGGCGAGGCTCGGCGCAGCTAGGGCTGACTTCGGCCGCTGCACCGCAACGCCGACGGCCCGCAGGCGCTCCTCGAACACACTCGGCCCCACGGCGGCCAGCATGTGAACGGCGGGCACGTTGAGGGACATCTGCAACGCCTGGCGCGCCGTCACCTCCCCCTGAAAGGCGCGGTCGAAGTCGTGGGGGCGATAGCCGGCGTAGGTGATCGGCGCATCGTCCACCTTGGTGTCGGGCGCGGCGACGCCGGCCTCGAACGCCATGGCGTAGACGAAGGGCTTGAGCGCCGAGCCGGGGGAACGGAGCGCGCGGGTCGCGTCAATCCACCCGCCCGGACGGTCCAGCCCCGCCGATCCCACCGCCGCTCGCACGGCACGGGATTTGATCTCCACCACCAGGATCGCCGCCGAGGTGGTCTTGCCCTGCGCCTCGGCCGTTTGGCGGGCGAAGGCTTCGATGCGGGTCTGCAGCGGCGCGTCGATGGTGGAGACCACATCCGGCTGGCCCGGCTTGGCGCTCTGGGCGATCTGCCCGGCCGCCTGCCAGGCGAGGGCGGGCATGGGCGATCGATGCGGCAAGGGCTCGGCGTCGGCGAGAGAAAGGGCGTCCGGCGCGATCAGGTGAGCCCGCTCGAGTTTCGCGAGGATGTGGGCGCGGGCGGCTTTGGCGGCCTCAGGGTGGCGGTCTGGGCGGCGCGCTTCGGGCGCCTGGGGCAGGGCGATCAGCAGCGCCTGTTCCCCGTCCGTCAGGTGGTTCGGCTCGTGCCCGAACCAGGCGAGGGAGGCGGCGCGCACGCCCTCCAGATTGCCGCCATAGGGTGTGAGGGTCAGGTAGTCGGCCAAGACGCGCCGCTTGCCCAAGAGGGCGTCCAGCTCTAGCGCCCGCGCCGTCTCCGTCAACTTGGCGGCGAGGGTGCGGGGGTGCGGATCGAGCCGGCGGGCGAGCTGCATGGTCAGGGTCGAACCGCCGGAGCGGATGCGGGGGGCGATCAGGTCCCCCGCTGCCGCCCGCGCCGCCGCCAAGGGATCGACGCCGGGATGCAGGTAGAAGCGGGCGTCTTCCAGAGCCACCACCCGGCGCAGGAACACCGGGTCGATACGGTCGAGATTGGCGCGGAGGCGCCAGCGGCCCTCCTCCGCGGGAAGGGCCCGCAGCCACGCGCCGTGTCGGTCCAGCACCACCGGTGAGGCGTGCTCGATCCGGGTCAACGGCGGAGGGGCCGCCAGGGTGACGCCGACAGCGACGATCTCCACCGCCAGCAGCCCACAAAGTCCCGCGAGGTAGGCCGCGACCCCGCGCGGCGCCTTCATTTGACCGGCGTGATCTTGGTCCGCCGCGCTTCGGTGCGGGCCGAGACGGTCGGCCGATACATGTCGCTGGCCGTCGCGCCCGGCAGGAAGAAGTCCCCCGGTGTCACCGCCCGCGCGATGTAAGCCACGGTGAAGGTCTTATTGCCCGGCACGGTGAGGGCGGCGATGAAGCGGTCGTCGCGCTTTTCCGCCACCGAGGGCTTGCTGAGTGTTCCGAGGAAGGCGTAGGGCCCCTTCGGCGCGGCCTTGTCGCCCGAGCCCGTGTCCGCATCCGCCGTATCGTCGGCGTCGGCGGCCGAAAGCACGGTTTCGATCTCGAAGCCGGCGGGCAGGGCGTCGTCGATCACCGTCTGCATGGCGCGGGCCTGGCCTGAGCTGCCGCTGATTCGCACCACCACCCGCTGGCCCTGGGTCAGAGTCGAGGGATCCAGCGGTTTGCCGTCCGTGCCATAGAAGGTCTTCTGCAGCATGATGCCGTGGCCGTCGGCCTTGGGCGCAGAGGTGGGCAGGCCATGCACCGTCACCGTGCGCCAAAGCGCGCCGGTCCCCTGGTTGACGAAGTGCGCGTCGGCCAGCTTGCCCACCGCCCAGCGGGCGCCCGCGCCGGCCATCGGCGCCGCGCCTTTGGCGTCGATGCGGATGGGGCCGGCGGCGGCCAGCATGGCGTGGGCGGCCATTAAGAGGTGCGCCTGCTCCTGAGTGTTCAGATCGTCGGGGCTGCGCACCTTGTCCTCCAGGCGGGTCTGCAGGCTGCGGGCGATGTTGGTCTCGCCCGCCTCGTAGGCCAGGGCGATCACGCCGGCGAGGTCGCGGAGCGGGCTCTGATACCAATCCGTCGGCTCCTGGTAATCCAGCGCCTTCACGGCCTGGACGAAGCTGTCGTGCGCGCGGCCCCGGTCGCCCATCATGGCGAGGCCGGCGCCCACCTGAGCCTTGGCCAGCGGCGAGGGCTCATTGTCGAACTGCACGTCGTGGAACCAGCGCAGGCGCGGCAGGTCGCCCTGCTTGGCCTTGGCGAGGTCGTAGAGGGCGTAGGCGGCGGCGCGGGAGCGCATCTTCTTGGTCAGCTCGGCGCCGCCCCAGAAGCTCGGATAGTCCAGGCGATAGTCGATGGTGGGGCTGTCGTCCGGCTTGGAGATCAGCCGCATGCCGTGCAGGGCCCGCTGCAGGGCGTCCGCCGGCACCGCCTGGCCGTGATCCCGCGCCGAGATCAGGAAATCGACGATGTAGGCGCCGAGCCAGGCGTCGGCTTCGGCGTCCCCCGGCCGCCAGAGGCCGAACGCGCCGTCAGACCCCTCGCGGTCCAGGAGCTTGACCACGGCGTCGGTGAGGGCGGACGGTGTTCGGCGGAGCTTCTGTGCGTTGGAGACCTCCAGCGCATAGAGCAGAGGATAGGCGACGGAGACGAGCTGTTCGCTACAGCCGTAGGGGTAGCGTTGCAGAGACTCGGCGATCGGCGCGGGGTCGAACCCTCGGAACGGCGAGTAGGACACCGTCATCGAGAGTCCGCCGGGCGACAGGTCCTTCAGGAGATCGGGCGTCGGCGTGAAGGCCTCGCCGGGCTTTTGCAGCACGCTGGTGTCCCGCGTGATAGCGCTCCAGCCGACGCGGGTCTGCAGCGGGTAGCGCGTGGTGGTGCTGAAGCCGGGGCCGGAGACGTTCAGGGTCACCGCGCCGATGCTCGGGCGGTTCGGCGCGGTCAGCGAGGGGTGATCCAGCACCCGCTGGCCCAACACCAGGTTGTAGAGCTTCTTGAACGGCGCCAGAAGGCCGCCCTGGCCGACGATCTCGGCGTTATAGGCGCCGACCTTGCCTTCGACGTTATGCAGTTCCAGGCCGATGTCCGCGCGGTCGCCGGGGGCGAGGAAGCGGGGCAGGTCGAGTTCGGCCACCACGGGCTCCCGCACCAGGACGGACTCTTGACCCGCGCCCACTGCATCGTCGGTCCAGGCCACGGCCATCAGGCGAAGCTGGCCGTTGTAGGCGCCGGGGGGCAGATGGATGACCGCCCTGCCGTCCATGCCGGTCTTCACGAGGCCCGACCAAAGGGCCACAGTCTTGATCGGTGTGGCGCTGAGGGCCTCGCCTTCCCCGCCGCCGTCGCCGCCGTAGTTCAGGGCCGCCGGCGCGCCGAGGTTGGGATTCAGCAGCCGCCCGTAGTCGTCGCGATAGTCCACCGTCAGGGCGCGGCGGCCAAAATACCACTTCACCGGATCGGGGTTGGCTTGGTGGGTCAGGCGCAGGATGCCCTCGTCCACCGCCGCCAGGGTCACGTGGGCAGATGCGCCCCAGGGTAGGCCCTTCACCTGCACCGGCACGTCGATGGGCGTGCGGGAGTCGAGCTTGGCCGGGGCCGTTAGGGCGACGGTGAGCACCTTGCCCTTCGGCTGCACCGGCACGTAGGCGACGCCGAGGGCGCGGCGGGGCTTGGGCGCCGTGGTCGGATCGCGGGGCTCCATCACGCTGACGAGGATGTAGGCGCCGCCGCCCCAGGTCGCGGCGACGGGGATGCGGACGGTGGTTCCGCCCTTGGGCACGCTGACGGTCTTCAGCTGGATCACCCGGTCGGAGGCGACGGCGATCTCGGCTTCGCCGGCGAAGGGCGCCTGAATGTGCAGGGGCACGGTGTCACCGGGGGCGTAGGTCTTGTCGCCGACCGAGAGGCGGGCGGCGTCCGGCGCATCCTCGTCCGACGAATCGCTGTTCCAGCCGGACGCCTGGCGGATCACCGTCTTGGCGCCAGTGGCGGGGTCTTCCAGCACCAGGCGATAGTCGCCCCAGGGCAGGCGCCTCGTGATGCGCGCAGCGCGATCGGCGCCGACCTCCAGGGCGCCGGTGGCGATCACCGAATCGCGGCTGGTACGGTGGAAGCCCCAGCGGCCGTCCTTCTCGAACCAATCGTAGGTCCAGTTCTCGGAGATCAGCGTCCATTTGGACTTATGCGCGGCGATGCGGTGGCCGAGGGCGTCCACGGCGATGACGTCATAGGTCTGGGTCTGCTCGTCGCCGAGATTGCCCTGGGTGATCTTCACCCCGAAATAGAGCGGCTTGCCGCGCACCTTGACGCTGGTCGCCTCCGTCACGGCCCGCCCGCCCGGCTCCAGCACCGAGGCGGTGATGGCGGCTTTCAGGGGCTGCACGGCGTCGGCAGCCTGCGGGAAGGTCAGACTGATGCTGGTGTCGCCCACATTGTCGGTGGTGGTCTTGGGCGGCTGGACCAGCTTTTCGTCGAAGGCGGTCTGCTCGTCGCCCCAACGGAAGTCCTTATACCGCGGGAAGGGATCGGTGTCGGGTCCGAGGCGGGCTTCTGTCTCGGCCTGCAGCCCCGCTCCAGGCGCGCCGTACAGGAAGCGGGCGTTGACCTGGATCTTGCGAGTCTCGCCGGCGACCATGGGCTTGTCGCCGCCGCCGGCGACGGTCACGGCCAAGCGTTGGGGCGCGAAATCCTGCACCTCGAAGCGCGTGTCGCCAGAGGGATCGTCGCTCCCGTCCATCTGCAGGGCGACTTTCCAAGCGCCGCGGGGGGCGGAGGCGGGGAGAGCGATGTCTTGCACCACCGCGCCGTCAGGCGTGCTGTCGAAGCGGATCCGGCGGAACTCGGTGCCGGAGGGGCGGCGGATGATCAGCGCGCCCTTGCGGTCCTTCACCGCGCGGGACAGGCGGTCGCGCATCATAGCCACCAGGTGCACCGTCTCGCCCGGCCGATAGATGCCGCGGTCGGTGTAGAGGTAGCTGTCCACCGCCGTGGCGGCGGAGCGCCCGCTTGTGGATTTCACCCCCGGCAGGGTGCGGCCGGGTTCGCCCTTGAGCTGGCTCGACAGGTCCAGCGGCGCGCGTTCGAGATCGAGCAGAGTGAAGTCGGAACCCGGGCCATAGGCCATCACCTTCTTGGCCTTGGCCGCCCCTTCGCCGTCGAGGAGCGCGTGATCGAAGCGCACATGGCCATCCGCGTCGCTGACGACCGATGACAGCTCCTCCCCGTCGCTGGCCAACAGGGCCACGCGCACGCCCGCGATGGCTTTGGCGGTCTTCAGCGAGCGGGCCACCACGTCCAGCGAGTCGGCGCCGTCGTAGGCGGAGAGGCCCATGTCGGTGAAGAGGATCCAGCGATGGGCGCGGGCCGGCTTATCGTCATCGTCGCCTGGCTTCTTCGCGCCGAGCACGCCGGAGGCGTCGCGTGCGCTGACCACATAGGCGCCGGGCTTCATGTCCTTCAAAACGGCGCCGAGGGGGAAGACGGTGACGGCGCGCTGGCCGCCCACGGCCTTCACCGGCACCTCGCCCTTCCAGATCGGGCGGGCGTCGTCCTGGTAGTCGGTGTCGTCGCCGTATTCGCCTTCGCCGGTCGGGTCGGACGTGGCGATAGTCTTGCGCGCCAGGTTGCGGTCGGCGACGCGCCAGACCTCCACATGCAAGCGAGTGACGTTGACGGTGTCGATCCCCACCCCGTCCGCCTCTTCGCGGGGCAGGATCACGCCCTGGCCGTCGAAGCCCACGTAGGGCGGCTGGGTCGCGCCGCTGAAATCCACCTTCACATCGTCGGTCAGCGTCTCGCCGTCGGCGGCGGGCAGGCCCTTCAGGAGCGTGAGCTGGTGGCCGGAGTAGCCGAGTCCCGGCACGCAAAGCTCGTCCCCGTTCACCGTCGCCGCCACCGGGTGGCCGAGGTCGGGGCTCACCAGCACAAAGTCGGAATAGGATTTGCGCGGGTCCAAAGCCCGCGTCATGCGCACACAGGAGATCGGGTCGGCACGGGAAGCGTCTATGCGCGTGGTCCAGATGGCGAACCCGTCGGGCTTCCTCAGGCCCGCCCGGGAGGCGTCCGCCGCGCGGGGCTTGCCGAAGAAGGGCCAGGCGAACCCGCCGGTAGCGCTGGCGGCATGGGCCGGCAGGATGTGGGCGGTGATGTAGCCTCCGCCGAAGCCAAGCAGCAACGCGACGCCGGCGATGATCATCGCACCGCGTTTGATGCCCCACATGATCGGCCAGCCCCAGTTCCGCGTTGAGCCGCCACATTGATCCGGTTTGGCGCGGCGTCAATCGGTCGACTGGCTTACATTTCTTACAGGCGCGCGCCCCTGGTCAGTTGGATGTTTTCAGCTTCGGCTTTCCGTGACAAACCCCACCTCGACGGCGGTTAAGATGACTGGACAGATCAGATGCGGGATGCGCCGGGCGGACGCCAAATCGGGATCGTCTCGGGCGTCGCCGATGAGCTTTCGGCCCTTCTGCCGGGCGCGCCGCGCCAGACTGTTCAAGCGGGCGCACTGACGGCGCAGACGGTCGTCTTCGGTGGCCATGAAATCTATCTCCTCTGCACCGGCATCGGCAAGGTGGCCGCGGCGGCGGGGGCGGCGGTGCTGCACGCGACCTTCGGCGTCGATCTTCTGATGGTGATCGGCACGGCGGCGAAGATCGGCCAGATCGACGGCGAGGTGTTCAACATCACCGAAGCGGTACAGGGGGACTACGGCGCCCAGCGCCCGCCGGGCCTAACACACTACACAGCCGGCAGCCTGCCCATCGGTTTGGCCGAAGTGCAGGCGTTCCAGGCCATGCCGCTCCCGGGGCTCGGTCTGCCCACCGCCAGAATCGCCACCAGCGATCTCTTCATCGAGTGCCCCGACCACGCCGCCGGCCTGAACGCCAAGCTCGGCGCGCATCTGATCGATATGGAGACGGCCGCCGTCGCGCAAGTTGCGTCGATGCTCGGCTTGCCCTGGCTGGCCATCAAGGCGACCACCGATAGCGCCGATGGAGAAAGCGCTGCATCCTTCGCCGAAAACCTGCATGCTGCGGCGCTGGCGTCGGCAAAGGTGGCGGAACAGGCTATCCTGCTCCTGTGAGGGCGCATCTTGAGGATCGGCTTAAGAATCGTCGGGGAGGCTGCGGCTGAGCATGAAGACGTCACCGATCGCGTACCTGGTCATCGCCTCGAGCCGGTTTCCACGCACGGTGCTGGTGCTGGCGCTGGCGATCACGGCGGCGGCATTGCTCTTCGCGGTCCAGCACTTCTCCATGACCACGGATACGGCTGCGCTGATCTCCCCTAGCGAACCCTGGCGGCGGAACAGTGCGGCGGTGGACCGCGCCTTCCCCCAGAACAGCGACACCACCCTAGTGGTGGTGGATGGCGCGACGCCGGAGCTGGCGGAGGCGGGCGCCAGCCGCCTGACCATAGCGCTCTCCGCGCGGCCCGAGCTCTTCCTGCACGTGATGCGGCCGGAGGGTGGCCCGTTCTTCGCCAAGGAAGGCTTGCTGTTCAAATCACAGGCGGAGGTGAAGGCGACCACTGATCAACTGCTGGCCGCCCAGCCGTTCCTGGGACCGCTCGCGGCGGATCCGAGCCTTCGCGGCGTGGCGGGCAGCCTCAACACCCTGGCCACCGGCGTGCAGCAGGGGCAGACCACGCTTGCCGCCATCGATACGCCGCTCAGGGCTCTCGCCGGCGCTTTGGAGGGCGTGGAGGCAGGCCGGCCGACCTTTTTCTCCTGGCAGTCTATGGTGGGCGGTGACGGGAAAAGCGGGCTGAAGGCGCCGCTTCGCCGCTTCATCGTGGTCCGCCCCAAGCTGAACTACTCGGATCTGAAGCCGGGATCGGACGCCAGCGCGGCAATCCACAAGGCTGCGGCGGACCTGGCCCTCGACTCCGCTCACGGCGTCACCGTGCGGCTCACCGGCTCCGTGCCCCTGTCGGACGAGGAGTTCTCGTCCTTGGAGGACAAGTTCTGGCTGGTGGGCGGCGCCATGCTTTTGGCCATGCTGGTGATGCTGTGGCTGGCGGTGCGGTCGCTGCAGATCATGAGCGCCATCATCGTCACGACCATCGCCGGCCTGATCCTGACCGGCGCCGTGGGGCTTTTGACCATCGGCCGCTTCAACCTGATCTCGGTGGCCTTCATCCCGCTGTTCGTGGGGCTTGGGGTCGATTTCGGCATTCAGCTCACCGTGCGCTTTCGTCAGGAGCGGTTGACCGAGCCGGATATCGCCAAGGCGCTCGCCCTCGCCGCTAACGGCGTCGGCGGCGCGCTGGTGCTGGCGGCGGTGGCGATCACGCTGGGCTTCTTCGCCTTCCTGCCCACCAAGTACGTCGGCGTGTCCGAGCTTGGGGTGATCGCTGGCTTCGGCATGGTGATCGCCCTCGCTTTGGCGGTGACGCTGCTTCCGGCCCTTTTAGTGCTGTTCAGAACGCCGTTGCAGACGCGGGAGGTGGGCAACCGCAGCCTCGCGCCGCTAGATCATTTCCTGGTTCACCAACGAAAGCTGGTGCTGTGGGCCTTCGCCCTCTCCATGATCGGCAGCATCGCGCTGCTGCCGTGGGTGCGGTTCGACTTCAATCCGCTGCACCTGAAGAACGCCAGTCTGGAGGCGATGGCGACCCTGAACGACCTGATGCGCGATCCTTACCAGTCGCCCAACACCATTGACGTTTTAACGCCGTCCGAGGGTGCGGCGGAGGCCATGGCTAAGCGCCTCGCCGCCCTGCCGGAGGTGTCGCAAGCCCTGACCCTCTCCAGCTACGTGCCGGACGATCAGCCGCCGAAGCTGGCGATCATCAAGGATGCGGACACCCTGCTCGATCCTACCCTGAACCCGTTCGACATCCAGCCGCCGCCAACGGACGCCGAGGTGGTGACGGCGCTGGGCCAGACCGCGGCGTCTCTGACGGCGGTTTCCACCGGGGCGGACCCAGGCGCCGCCGACGGCCGCCGCCTCGCCGCCGCTTTAACAGGCTTAGCCGATGGTTCGGCCGCCGTTCGCGCCAAGGCCGGCGCCACGTTGATCGATCCCCTGAACGTGCTGCTCGATCAGATCCGCAGCCTGCTACAGGCTGAGCCGGTGACGCTGCAGACGCTGCCGCCGGATCTCGCCGCCGACTGGATCGCCAAGGATGGTCAGGCGCGGGTGCAGGTCTTCCCCAAGGG
>CAXTHJ010000011.1:17374-30264 GCA_964243985.1 uncultured Caulobacteraceae bacterium
GGAACGACAACGCCAACTTGGTCCGGTGCTCCAAGGCGGTGCGGACTGTGGCGCCCAACGCTTCGGGCGGGCCGATCTCCATCCAGGCGGCGGGGAACACCATCTCCTTCGCCTTCATCGAGGCCGGGGTGCTGTCGCTGGTGGTGATCACGTTGTTGTTGCTGGTGGTGCTGCGCAGCTTCCGCGAGGTGGCCTTCACCCTGGCGCCGATCATCCTGTCGATCTTCCTGACGCTGGGCACCTGCGTCCTGATCGGCCAGCCGATCAACTTCGCCAACATTATCGCCTTCCCGCTGCTGTTCGGGGTGGGGGTGGCGTTCCACATCTACTTCGTCATGGCGTGGCGAGGCGGCGCGCACGACCTCCTGCAATCGAGCCTGGCGCGGGCGGTGTTCTTCAGCGCCCTCACCACCGGCGCGGCGTTCGGCAGCCTGATGCTTTCCAGCCACCCCGGCACCGCCAGCATGGGCAAGATCCTGATGATCTCGCTGGTGTGGACGCTGATCTGCGCGCTGCTCTTCGAGCCGGCGCTGCTCGGGCCGCTGGCGCCGTCCCCCAAGCGGTAGGCGGCTATCTCAGAAGCTTATCCGCCTGCCCGTTCATCTTGGCGATTAGCGCCTTGGCGCCGCCTGAGCTCACGGTACCCGCGAAATCCGACCGCTGCGCCGTAAGCTGGCTGATGGAGCCGAAGTAGACGTCGATCACCTTCCACGTCCCGCCGGCCTGGCGCATCCGGTAGTTCAAGTCCGTTGGTGAACCGCTGGTGGAGATGATCTGCGAGCGCACCAGCTTGTCGAGCCCCCGCGTTTGCACATCCGGATTGATCTTGAACTGCTCGCCGTCGTAACTGTCGAAATTGTGCGCGAAGTTGGCGGCGCTGAGGCGGGTGAACGCCTTGATTAGGGCCGCCTGATCGTCCGCCGAATAGCCCGACCACGCCGTGCCCACGGCGAAACGGGTCATGGTGGGCAGGTCGAAGGCTCGCTCCACCGCCGGAAGTAGACGCTGGTAGCGGCCCTCCGAACCCGCGCCCTTTCCGGCCTTCATGGCGGCGATCAGGGCGCTATCCAGCCCGTCGATAGTGGCGATGGCGGGATCGGTCTGCGCGCTCGCCACGGCGGGTGCGGCGAGGAGCAGGGCGGCGAGGAAGACGGCGGTGGTGTTGAGGGTCATGGCGGAAAGGTCCGGAAAATCTTCAGCGAGGCCGTCAGGAAGCGCGGCCCAGGAGGAAGAACGGCAACTGGCGTAATTCGTTCGCGGCGGGTCCGTAAGACGCCAGCGTATCCGAGGCGCGCTCGGCCAGTGTCTTCGCTTCCCGCCGTGCGCCGTCGAGGCCGTGCAGGGTGATGAAGGTGGCCTTGCCTTGCTCAGCGTCCTTGCCGACCGCCTTGCCGGCCAAGGCCTCGTGGCCGGTGGCGTCGATCAGGTCGTCGGCGATCTGGAAGGCGAGGCCGAGGTCCTGGGCGAAACGGCGCAGTCTCGCTTGGTCGTCTGCGCCCGCTTCAGCGAGGATCGGGCCGGCCTCGGCGGAGAATTCAAACAGGGCGCCGGTCTTCATGCGCTGCAGCAGGATGATCTCCGCCTTACCATAGTCGTTGTTCGGCGCCGCGATATCCATCATCTGGCCGCCGATCATGCCTTCGCCCCCGGCCGCCTTGGCGAGGCGGCTGACTAGGCGCGCGCGCACCTCGCCGGAGGGATGGGTGGCCGCGTCGGCCAGGATCTCGAAGGCGATGGTGAGGAGGCCGTCGCCGGCCAGGATGGCGGTGGCTTCGTCGAACTGCTTATGGGTGGTGGGTCGGCCCCGGCGCAGGTCGTCGTCGTCCATGGCCGGCAGGTCGTCGTGGACCAGGGAGTAGGTGTGCAGCACCTCGATGGCGGCGGCGGCGCGGAGGGCCCTATCCTTCGGCACGTCGAACAGGCGTGCGCCGGCGACGACGAGGTAGGGCCGAAGCCGCTTGCCGCCGGCGAAGGTGGCGTAGCGCATGGCGTCCAGCACGCGGGCATGATGGCCGTGCGGGGTGGGGAGAAGCTGCTCCAGCACCGTCTCCACCGCAGCGGCGGAGCGCGCCATGCCCTCGGCCACAGCGGCGGCGCTCGCCGCGCCGGGCGCGTCCGTCATTGCGACATCGCTGGGCATCTAGCCCGCCGTGACTTCGGCCAGGGTCGGCTCGGTGGCGAGGGCGGCGGCGCGCTGGGGCAGGGCGGACACGCTTTGCAGGGCGTCGATGGACTTCGCCTTGGCCTCCACCAGTTCGACGATGTGATCGACCATCTTCTCGTTGGCCATCTTGTGATCCGGCTTGCCGTCCACATAGACCATACCCGAGCCCGCACCGCCGCCGGTGAAGCCGATGTCGGTCATGAGCGCTTCGCCCGGCCCGTTCACCACGCAGCCGATGATGGATAGAGAGAGGGGTGTCGAGACGTGGGCGAGGCGGCTCTCCAACTCCTCCACCGTCTTGATCACGTTGTAGCCCTGCCGCGCGCAGGAGGGGCAGGCGATGATGTTCACGCCGCGGTGTCTGAGGCCGAGCGACTTCAGGATATCGAAGCCCGCCTTGATCTCCTCAACCGGATCGGCGGCCAGCGAGATGCGGATGGTGTCGCCGATGCCGGCCCACAGCAAAGAGCCGATGCCGATGGCCGACTTGATCGTGCCGGTGCGCAAGGCGCCGGCTTCGGTGACGCCAAGATGGATCGGGCAGTCGATCACCTCGGCCAGCTGCTGGTAGGCGGCGACCGTCATGAAGACGTCGGAGGCCTTCACGCTGATCTTGAACTCGTGGAAGTCCAGGTCCTGCAGGATGCGGGCGTGGAACAGGGCGGACTCGACCATGGCGTCGGGGCAGGGCTCGCCGTATTTCTCCAAGAGGTCCCGCTCTAGCGAGCCGGCGTTGACGCCGATGCGCATGGAGCAGCCGTTATCCCGCGCCGCCTGAACTACGTCCTTCACGCGGGAGGCGTTGCCGATGTTGCCGGGGTTGATGCGCAGGCACGCGGCGCCCGCCTCCGCCGCCTCGATGCCGCGCTTGTAGTGGAAGTGGATGTCCGCCACGAGCGGGACCACGGCCGCCTTGGCGATGGCCTTGAACGCCGCTGTCGATTCGGGATCGGGGCAGGAGACGCGCACGATGTCCGCCCCCGCCTCTTCCAGCTGGCGAATCTGCCCGATGGTGGCGTTGGCATCCGCCGTCAGGGTGTTGGTCATGGACTGGACGGTGATCGGCGCATCGCCGCCCACCTCCACCGAGCCCACCCGAATCTTTCGGGACACCCGCCGGTCGATGCGGCGCCAGGGACGATGGTGGGTTGGGTCTGATCCGCTCATGCGGACAAAATAAGCGCGAAAGGTGACGCCTGAAAGCCTCACGTTACGACTTTTTAGCTGGAACCGTCTCTGTTGCAGAATCCTCACGGTTGACTGCCCTTTCGCAACACGCCGGTAAACTCTATCTTCGGACGGGGCGCGTCTTCCGACGCGACGGAATGGGATGCGATGATTAAAGTGGTTTTGGCGCAGCCGCGCGGGTTCTGCGCAGGCGTGGTTCGCGCCATCGACATCGTCGATCAGGCGCTCACCAAATTCGGTGCGCCGGTCTATGTCCGGCATGAAATTGTCCACAATCGCCACGTGGTCGACGACCTGAAGAACAAGGGCGCCATCTTCGTCGAGGAGCTGTCCGAGGTTCCCGAGGGCGCCGTAACCGTGTTTTCAGCCCACGGCGTGGCGCGCTCGGTGGTGAACGAGGCCAAGGCCCGCTCGCTGCCGGTGCTGGACGCCACCTGCCCCCTGGTCTCCAAGGTGCATCACCAGGGCAAGCATTACGTGGCCAAGGGCAAGACTCTGATCCTCATCGGCCACCCCGGCCACCCTGAGGTGGAGGGCACCATGGGTCAGATCGACGGCCCTGTGCATCTGGTCTCCCACGCTGCGGACGTGGAAGCGCTGGACCTACCGCTGGACACCGCGATCGCCTACGTCACCCAGACGACCCTCAGCGTCGACGACACCAAGGACGTGATCATCGCCCTGAAGGCGCGCTTCACCAATGTGACGGGGCCCGACATCGCCGACATCTGTTACGCCACCCAGAACCGCCAGACCTCGGTGCGCGATCTCTGCAAGGTGGTGGAGGCGCTGATTGTGGTGGGCGCCAACTATAGCTCCAACTCCAAGCGCCTGTGCGAGATAGGACTGGAGATGGGCATCCCCAGCTACCTCGTCGCCGACGGGTCCGAGATCGATTCCGCCTGGATGACCGGGGTCACCACCGTCGGCCTCACCGCCGGCGCCTCGGCGCCCGAGGAGCTGGTGCTGACCGTGATCGACGCCCTGCGTAAGATCGACGAGGTGGTGGTGCTGCAGATGAACGGCATCGAAGAGAATATCGAATTCCGCTTGCCCGCCGCCCTTCGCCGGCCGGACGCCAAACCGATCACCGGCGCCGCCACCTCCGCCGCCCCCCGTTTCACGATTTCGCGGCGCGCCGCGGCCACGACCTAGGAGCGTTTCTTGAGCATTTCCTTCACCCAGGTTTCCAAGGTCGGCCCCTATGTGCTGAAGAAGCACCTGACCGGCCAGAAGCGCTATCCGCTGGTCTTGATGCTGGAGCCTCTGTTCCGCTGCAACCTCGCCTGCGCCGGCTGCGGCAAGATCGACTATCCGGACGACATCCTGAACCAGCGCCTCTCCTATGAGCAGTGCATGGAGTCGATCGATGAGTGCGGCGCCCCCGGCGTTGTGATCGCCGGCGGCGAGCCGCTGCTGCACCGCGACCTGCCCAAGATCGTGCAGGGTTGCGTGGAGCGGAAGAAGGTCACCATCGTTTGCACCAACGCGCTCCTGCTTTTGAAGCACATCGATAAATTTAAGCCGAGCCGCTTCTTCTCCTGGTCGATCCATCTGGACGGCGATCAGGCCATGCACGACAAGGCGGTCTGCCAGGACGGGGTGTTTGACAAGGCGGTGGAGGCGATCAAGGTCGCCAAGGCCAAGGGCTTCCGCACCCAGATCAACTGCACCCTGTTCGAGGGCGCAGAGCCGGAACGCATGGCCGCTTTCATGGATCAGATGAAAGCGCTCGGCGTCGGCGTCACCCTCTCCCCCGGCTACGCCTATGAGCGGGCGCCGGACCAGGCGCACTTCCTCAACCGCCAGAAAACCAAGAGCTTCTTCCGCGAGATGTTCGCCCGCGGCAAGAGCAAGAAGTGGGAGTTCACCCAGTCCGACCTGTTCCTGAATTTCCTCGCCGGCAACGAGACTTTCGAGTGCACCCCGTGGTCCATGCCGCTGCGCACCGTGTTCGGCTGGCAGAAGCCCTGCTATCTGCTTGGCGAAGGTTATGTACCGACGTTCAAGGAGTTGATGGAAGACACCAAGTGGGACGATTACGGCGTCGGCAACTATGAGAAGTGCGCCGACTGCATGGTCCACTGCGGCTTTGAAGGCACGGCGGTGAAGGCGACGCTCGCCAACCCGCTGCACGCGGCGAAGGTGGCCATGTTCGGCATCAAGACCGATGGCGATTTCGCGCCGGAGATCAGTCTCGAGAACCAGCGGCCGGCTGAATACAGCTACTCCGCCCACGTGGAGGAAAAGCTGGAAGAAATCCGCTCAGGCAAGATGAACACCCTGGACATCCGCAAATCCAAGCGCCGGGTCCAGCCGGTGATCGCCGCGGAATAGCTAAAGCGAAGAGAGCATCGCTCGCGCGTCTTCCAGCCGCTTAAAGGCGCGCGAAGCGTTTCCGCCCGTCCGCATAAGGGCCGAGAGCTGGCGGGGATGGGCTGCGAGGCCGGCCAGCACCGCCATGACGTCGATCTCGCCATCCTCCCGCATTCCGGCCACGGCGGCAGGGGGCAGAACATCATCGGCGCCGTCGGAAATCACGCGAAGGACGGCAAAGGGGAGGGCGTGCTGCGCCGCGATGCGCCCCGCCACCTGACTTTCCATATCGACCGCCCCGCCATAACGTAGCAGCGTCTTCTTATCTTCGACGGTCGCGGCGACTTTGGACGATCCGACCATTTCGATCCGCCGCGCCCCAACGGCTTTTTCGATGTGCGCCAGAAGGGCCTCATCCGCCCGAAATCGCTCGCCGCCCGGCGTGACCACCGCTGTAGCCGTCACCACTTCACCGACCAGGAGCGCCGGATCGAGGGCGCCGGCCACGCCAAAGCTCAGCAAAATGTCAGGGTGATGTTCGACTATGGCCTGCTCCAGCCGCTCAGCCAGCAGCGTTTCGGCCCCGCCGCTACAAACCGCAGGACCACCCCAGATCGCCGCCTCACGCTTGATCCCGCAGACGGCGAGGACGCGGCTTACGCGAAGATCTACATCCCCCACGCCACCTCGCGGGTGTTGCTGCGCTTGAGGTTGCGGTAGCGGGCGGCGGCCCAGAGGGGGAAGAACTTCGGATAGCCGTGATAGCGGAGGTAGAAGACGCGCGGGAAGCCGCCGCCGGTATAGTGCTCCTGGCCCCAGAGGCCATCCGCCTCCTGGTTCGCCTGCAGCCACGCCATACCGCGCTCGACCGCCGGGCTGTCCACTTCGCCCACAGCCATCAGGCCGAGCAAGGCCCAGGCCGTCTGTGATGCGGTGGAAGGGGCGGGACTGTAGCCGTCATAGGCGAGGTCATAGCTGTCGCAGTCCTCGCCCCAGCCGCCGTCCGGATTCTGGATCGTCGTCAGCCAGTTCACCGCCTTGCGCATCACCGGCGCGCCGTGATCGACCTTGGCGGCGTTCAGGGCGCAGAGCACCGACCATGTGCCATAAACGTAGTTGACACCCCAGCGGCCGAACCAGCTGCCGTCCGCCATCTGCGTGTCTTCCAGATACTTCAGCGCCGCCGCCATGCGCGCGGGGTCTGCGTCGCCGAGCTGGCCCATCATGGAGACCACTCGCCCCGATACGTCCTCGGTCGGCGGGTCGAGCAAGGCGCCGTGGTCGGCGAAGGGGATGTTGTTTAGGTAGCTATAGGTGTTGTCGGCGTCGAAAGCGCCGAAGCCGCCACTCTTCGACTGTAGCCCAACTGTCCACTCGTCGCCCCGCGCGATGGCCTCGTCATAACCGGGGGCGCCCAAGTGTTGGCGGGCGCGGTCCATGGCCATCACCACCACGGCGGTGTCGTCGAGATCAGGGTAGTGGGCGTTGTTGTATTGGAACGCCCAGCCGCCAGGGCGCACGTCCGGCTTCTCCTCGGCCCAATCGCCCTTGACGTCCAAAACTTGTAACGGTTTCAGCCACTCCAGCCCCTGCAACGCGCGGGCCTCGGCCTCCTCTCCGCCGGCTTCCAGAAGAGCGTGTGCGACAAGAGCGGTGTCCCACACCGGCGACATGCAGGGCTGGCAATAAACCTCGCCGTCCTCGCGGTAGACCAAAAGCTTCTCCACGGCCTTGCGTGCGACGGCGCGGTCCGGGTGATCTTCCGCATAGCCCAGGGCGTCGAACATCATCACGCTGTTGGCCATGGCCGGATAGATGGCGCCAAGCCCGTCTTCGCCGTTCAAGCGCTCGGTGACGAAGGCGACGCAGGCGTTGATCGCCTTCTTGCGAAGAGTCTTGGGCCAGAATGGACCGACGGCCTTCAGCACCACGTCAAGGCTGTTGAAGAACAAGGTCCAGCCTCGCTTCAGACCGGCGGCCTTGGAGCTGGGCCTCACCGTCGTCTTCGGCAAGAAAAGTTCATCCACCCGCACGCCGCGCGGATTGCGCGCGATAGGCTTTTTCACCTGCAGCACCAGCAGCGGCGCGATCACCGTCCGCGCCCAATAGCTCATCTTGGAAAGGTGAATCGGGAACCAGCGCGGCAGGAGGATGATCTCCACAGGCATGGTGGGAATCGAGTTCCAGGGCGCCGCGCCGTAAAGCGCCAGCTGGATGCGGGTGAAGACGTTGGTTGCCGCCGCGCCGCCGTGGGCATGGATCGTCTCCCGCGCGCGCGCCATGTGCGGCGCGTCGATGGGATCGCCGATCATCTTCAGGGCGAAGTAGGCCTTCACCGTGGCGGAGATGTCGAAGGCGCCGCCGTGGAACAGGGGCCAGCCGCCATGAGTGTCTAGCGCCTGGATACGGCGCAGATACCGGCCAATGCGCGTTTCGAGGTCCAGATCCTCCGGCTCGCCGAGATAGTGCTTCAGCAGCACGAACTCGGCCGGGATGGTGGCGTCAGCCTCCAGCTCGAACACCCAATGCCCGTCGGGCTTCTGCGCCTTCAAGATGGCGTCAGTGGCGCGCGTCACCATCGCCTCGACGGCGTGCAGGTGGTTCGGGCCCTGGTGCGGGAGGTCTGCGTCGTACATAGCTTTGCTGCTATATCACGCCTTAAGCGCCGAGCGCCAAGGCGGCGGCTTTGAACCCGGAGCGGACGGCGCCTTCGATGGTGGCGGGCAAGCCCGTCTGCGTCCAGTCGCCGGCTAGGAATAGGTTCTTGTGTTGCGCTTGCGCCTCAGGGCGTTTGCGGTCCTGCTCGACCGTGGCGGCGAAGGTGGCGCGCTTCTCCTTGACGATCTGCCACGGGGGCAGGGCCGGGGGCAGGCCGAGCACCTCGGCGGCTTCCGTCCAGAGGCGGTTGGCCAGCGCCTCGCGATCCAGGTCCACCAGCCGGTCGGCGCCGGAGATGGTGATGGACACCCGATCCTCGAAGGCGAACACCCATTCTACCGTCCCGCCGATGACGCCGGTGATGGCGGGGGCGGCCGGCGGCGGCGCGATCTTGAAGTGGCCGTTGACGATGGCGGTGAAGGCGTCGGGAGCGGAAAGGCCGGGCAGGAGTCCTTGCGCCACCCAGGGCGGCGTGGCGAGGATCACGTTATCGCCGTTCGCGACCTCGACTTCGCCGTCGGCAAACACCAGCTTCGCTGCCCGATCGCCGTCCAGCGCGACGGTGCGAAGGCGGCGGCCGAGCCTCACCTGGCCGCCGTGGGCCTTCAGATAAGCCAGGGCCGGATCGACGAAGGCGGCCGCGAGGGTGGGCTCCGCCACGCGCGGTCGATAGGCGGCCCCGCCCTTCATCAGGGTCTCGCGCACCACGGCCGAGGCCAGAGCTGCAGACCCGCCCTCCGCCGCCGTGTTCAGCGCGGCCAGCAGGAACGGCTCCATCAGGCCTCGCCAAACCGGCCCCTCGCATCGAATCGCCTGACCGACCGTCTGCCCCGGCTTGGGCGACAGCAATCCCGAGAGGCTAAAGTAGTCCGCCGCTTTCGTCCGAGGCACGCGCCGATTGGGCGACAGCACCCACCAGGGGATGGGACCGAGGTTGGGATGCAGGCGCCAGCGGGCCTTGTCCGCCATATCGTAGAAATCGAACGCGGCTTCATCCGGGCCGCTCAGGCGATCCTCGGCGCCGATGGTGTGCAGGTAATCATAGACAGCGCGGTTGCCCGACATCACAAGATGGTTGCCGTTGTCGATCACCACGCCGAGCTGCGGATCGAAATAGGAGCGGCATCGTCCGCCGGCCTGCGCTGCGGCTTCCGAGACCTCCACCTTAACGCCGGCCTTCGCCAGAGCGACGGCGGCCGAGAGGCCCGCCAGCCCGGCCCCGATCACGTGCACGCTGCTCGGCGCCTTCATAGGCCGAGCAAGCCCCGCGTCAGCAGAATCCAGAGGAGAGCGGGCTTGCTCAGCTTCACCCGCGTCCGCGGCGCGGCCCACCCGACCGCCTCCGTTTGCCTCAGCGTTTCGCCATAGACCGCGCTCATCAAGCGGGGCGCGACGAGCCTACCCTTGGGCCGCGCCTTCAGGATTTGGTCGGTGGCGGCGTAGTGCTGGTGGGCGAGGGCGACGGCGGGGCGTATGGCGGCGTCCAAGCGCGGGTCGGCTGCCACGTCCAGCGGATCATCGCTGGTGATCCCGGCGCCTTCCAGCCATTCCTTGGCCAGATAGAGCCGGCCGATGGCGGCGTCCTCGTCGATATCGCGCAGGATGTTGGTGAGCTGGAGCGCGCGGCCGAGGTGGTGGGCCAGATCGATCCCCGGCCCGTCCTCCATGCCGAACACCTTGACCGACAGGCGCCCGACGGCGCTGGCCACGCGGTCGCAATAGAGGTCGAGGGTGGCGAAATCCGGCGCGCGAATGTCCTGATCCACGTCCATCTGCATGCCGTCGATCACGGCGGCGAAGTCCGCTTGGCGAAGGGCGAAGCGGCGGACGTGTTCGGTGAGGAAGGCGGCCTGGCCCGCATGGCCCCCGGCGTAGAGGGCGGCCAGATCGCGCCGCCAACGGTCGAGATCGGCGCGGCGGGCGGCAGGGTCGATGCCCTGCTCGTCCGCGATGTCGTCCACCTTGCGGCAGAAGGCGTAGATGGCGAACATGGCCGTTCGCTCGGCCTTGGGCAGCACCCGCATGCCGGCGTAGAAGGAGCTGCCGGCGGCCTGCGTCTCGGCGGCGGCGATTTCACCTGATCCGCTCATGCGGCGCGCTGGGCGGCGGCGTCGCGCCGGCCCATCAGCCGGTCCTTGGCGGCTAGAGCCAGGAGGCCCAGCATCTCCGGCTTGGTGTGGTGCACCCGTTCGGACAGGGGATCCTTGTGCATCAGCTTTTGCGTCAGGTCTTCGGCCAGGCGCTGGATAGCGGCGACCTCATAGGCAAGGCGGGCGTCCTTGATCCCGCGCGCGAAGGGGCGGGACTGGTCGAGCAGAGCCCAGGTCTGACGGGCGAGGTTGGCGATGACGGCGCGGAGAGCAGGCGGCGCTTTAGGCTCGGCGAGGACGGAGACATCGAGGCCGGCGGCCGCCAGGACGTCTTCAGGCACATAGACCCGGTTCAGCGCCGCGTAGTCCTTGCCGCAGTCCTGCAGGTGGTTGATCACCTGCAGCGCAGCGCAAAGGGCGTCGTTCGCAGGCCAGAGGGTGCGGTCCTCCTCGTGCACGTCCAGAACGAAGCGGCCAACCGGCATGGCGGAGTAGCGGCAGTAGTCCATCAGCTCCGCCCAATTAGCGTAGCGGGTCTTCGTCACGTCGCGGCGGAAGGCTTCCAGCAGGTCGAGGCCGTGTTCGCTGGCAAGGCCCCGCGCGGCTTCGGCCTGGCGCAGAGCGAGCGCTTCGGCGTCCACGTAGCTTTCACCGGCGAGGGTCGCTCGCATGACCTCCAGCAGGGCCAGTTTGCGCTCCGACGCCTCGGTATCGTGATCGGCGATGTCGTCCGCTTTGCGGGCGAAGCGGTAGAAGGCCATCACCGCCGCCCGGTGCCTTGGTTTGATGATGAAGGAGGCGACGGGGAAGTTCTCGTCCTTATGCCCTTTGCCGGAGGCTAAACTCTGGGCTTGCTCGCTCATACGGCGGCCGCCTTGCCGGCTTGGGCTTGAGAACGCCCCTTCCAGAACCCGCCCTTGCCGGTCCAGACGTCGATGGCGGACTGCATGGTGAAAAGGCTGTAGATCGCGCCGATCAGGGGCAGCGCCGGGCCCCACAGCGGCGAGCGGCGATAGAAGTGCAGCATGGGCTGGAAGCTGATCGCCATCAGCGCCCAGGCGGCGAGGCCAAGCCAGTAGGCCGGGCCGTTCGCAAAAATCGTGAGCAGGGGCGGCGCCAGATAGGTCAACACCAAGCCTATGAGCGTGCCCGCAAGCACCAGGGGCGAATAGCCGAGCTGGGCATAGGCGGAGCGGGACACCATGCGGCCGATCTCCGCAAAGCCGCCATAGGAGCGGATGCTGTCCGCCCGCTCGGTCAGGCCGAGCCAGATCGGGCCTTGCGCCTTCATCATCGCCCCCATGGCGCAGTCGTCGATGATCGCCGTGCGGATCGCCTCTATCCCGCCCGCCGCCTTGAGCGCCTCCCGCCGCACCAACATGCATCCTCCCGCCGCCGCGCCGATCTTGTTAGCCGGATCGTTCACCTGGCCGAAGGGGTAGAGCATGTCGAAGAAGAAGACGAAGGCTGGAATCAGCATCTTTTCGGCGAAGGTGTCGCATCGAAGCTTCGCCATCAGGGAGACGAGGGTCAGCTTGCCCGCCTCCGCCCGCGCCACCAGGCGGCGGAGGTTGTCCGGCGCGTGGGCGATGTCGGCGTCGGTGAGGAGCAGGAGTTCGGGCTTGGGTTCAAGGGTGTCGGCGTGCGCTGCGCCTTGCGCCATGGCCCAGACCTTGCCGGTCCAGCCGGGCGTTAGAGGCGCGCCGGCGATCACGTCAAGGCGGCCTTTGGCGTCAAGCGCTCTCGCTACATCGGCCGTGCCGTCGTCGCTGTTGTCGTCCACCAGGATCACCTTGAAAGAGCCAGGATAGTCCTGCGCCAAGAGGCTGCCGATGGAGCGGGCGATCACGTCCGCCTCGTTCCGCGCCGGCACGACGGCGCAGACCGGCGGCCAGACGGTTGGAGGAGGGGGCTCGTTCCGGTCATCCCGCTCCCGCGCCAGCCAGAACCTGCCGCGCCCGAGCAGCATGTAGACCCAGATGGCCAGGGCAAGCGCGGCGACGCCGGTCAGCAGCATCTAGCCGAGATAGCCTTCGGCCCGGAACCACGTCAGGGCGTCCTGCAGCCCTTCCCGGTACGGCCGCGCCCCGTAGCCGAGTTCCACTTTCGCTTTTTTGGGCGAGAAATACATCCGGTGCGACGCCATCTTCAGCGCATCCCGCGTCAGCATCGGCTCCTTGCCGGTGATCTGCGCCAGTGTCTCCATCAGCACCGCCAAGGGATAGAGCGGGGCGCGGGGCAGGTTCACGGTCGGCGGCTTGCGGCCCGCCATCCCGGCGATGTCGGTGAGCATCTGGCGCAGACTCACGTCCTCGCCGCCGAGGATGTAGCGCTCGCCGGTGCGGCCGCGCTTTAGGGCCAGGAGGTGCCCCGTCGCCACGTCGTCCACGTGCACGAGGTTGAGGCCGGTGTCGACGAAGGCGGGGATCTTGCCGGCGGCGGCCTCCACGATGGTGCGGCCCGTGGGCGTCGGC
>CAXTHJ010000011.1:30274-52835 GCA_964243985.1 uncultured Caulobacteraceae bacterium
CCTCGAGTCCCTCCTCTGCAATCATCCGCTCCACCAGCCGTTCGGCCACCACCTTGCTGCGCTTATAGGCGCCGATGGCGTCCTGCGGCTTTAGGGGCAAGGTCTCGTCCGAGGGCGATCCGTCATCGCGAAACCCCAGGGTGGCGACGCTGGAGGTGTAGACCACTCGCTCCACCTTGGCGGTTAGGGCCGCGTCCATGACGGCGCGGGTTCCGGCGCGATTGTTGCGGACGATCTCCTCCGGGTCTTTGGCCCAAAGGCGATAGTCGGCGGCTACATGGAAAAGATAGCGCACGCCTTCCATCGCCCGCGCCAGGGAGGCGGGGTTGGAAAGGTCTCCTTCCACCACAGCGACATCCAGCCCATCGATATTCCGGCGCGGCGCCGCGCAGCGCACTAACACTCGCACTGCGTAACCGTCGGCCAAGAGGGCCCGCGCCACGGCGGAGCCGACAAACCCCGTGGCGCCGGTGACCAGGGCCAAGTCCCCCCCGCTTGATGTCATGAAGGGGACGGCGTGGGGGTCGGCGGCGCAGGTTCGGATGAGGAGGGCGGCGTTGGGGCGGTTGGCGCGGAGGGCGCAGGCAGCGCGGCGGGTTTTACTTTGTCCGGCTCGCCAAAGTCCGGCAGGGCGTTGATGTCCATATGTTCGCCGGTGATATCGGCCTGACGACTCTGCAGGAAGTAGGAGCGGATCGAAGCGTAGTCATCCGTGGCGTTGGCGGTGATCGCCTTGATCTCTTTATCCGCCGCAGCGCGTTGGTCCAGCCCCGTGCCGACAGTCCGCCCGATGAAGACCGGACTCGAATAAGGGAAGCGCACGTAGGTGAAGGGGTCGAGGCCGATGGTCACCAGATAGCCGACCCCGTCCCGTACCGTGGCGGGACCGAGGATGGGCAGGAACACATAGGGCCCGGCTTTCACGCCATAGCGGGCGAGCGTGATGCCGAAGTCGTTGTCGTGGTGCCGCAAGCCGGAGGTGCTCGCCACGTCGACCAATCCGGCCAGCCCAAGGGTGGAATTGATGGCGAACCGGCCGAGGGTCCGTCCCGCCTTCTTGCCGTGCCCTTGAAGCGCGTCGTTGAAGAGGATGGTCGGTTCGCTCATGTTGGAGAAGGCGTTGTGCAGGCCGGTGCGAATGAACCGGGGCATCACCCGCTTATAGGTTATGGCCGCCGGACGGATAACGAGGAAATCCAGGGCTCCATTGGCGTAGAAGAGGACCCGGTTGACCTTCTCGTAAGGATCAGGGGCGTTCGCCTCGTCGCGGGGCATGACCGCGGCGGCCGCGGACTGAGCGCTCATGGTCAAGGCGGCGAAGCTGGCGGCCACGAGCAACCCTAACTTAGCCATTTTGTCGTGCGCCTTAATGTTCGACGGTTTCATCGGCGCTTCCTATATCGTGCCAGCTGCGGTCGTCCGCGAAAAAATGCGAGGGGCCATGGGGCGCGTGTTCTTCCAGGGTTTATGTCAGGTCGGCGACGGATCGGCCATCGCGTGAACCCGCTTAGCTTGGCTTTGGTTGCATTGAAGTGGGCGACGTTCGCCCTCGCCGCTAGTGGCGTCTTCTATACGGTGGGCGCGAGCCTGTTCTTGCGCCGCTTCTTCGGCAATTCTGCTGAGGTCGCCGGATCGTCGGCTGCGGCGGATGTGACGATTCTGAAGCCCCTTCACGGCGCCGAACCGAGCCTGATCCAGAATCTCCAGAGTTTCCTCAGCCAGCACTATGCAGGACGCGTCCAGGTTATTTTGGGCGTGGGCAGCGCAGGCGATTCGGCGCGCCCGATCGCCGCCGCTCTGGCTCTTGAAAGCCGCACGATCAAGGCGGAGGTGTGCATCGACGCCCGCGAGCATGGTCGCAACGGGAAGGTCTCTAACCTGGTCAACATGATGGCTCAGGCGCGCCATTCGGTGATCGTGCTCAGCGACAGTGACATCGCCGTGCGGCCCGGCTACCTCGCCAGCGTGGAAAAGGCGCTCGCCGCGCCGGGCGTCGGCATTGTCACCTGTCCCTACTTTGGCAAAGGCGCGGCGGGCTTCTGGTCCGACATCGGGGCGATGGCGATCAGCTATCAGTTCCTGCCGAACGTGATCTCCGGCGTCACCTTGGGGCTCGCTCATCCCTGCATGGGCTCCACAGTCGCCTTGCGGCGGGAGACGCTGGATCGAATTGGCGGTTTTCAAGCCTTTCGCAACGTGCTGGCAGACGATTACGCCATGGGGGAGGCCGTGCGCGACCTCGGCTTACAGTCAGTGGTCGCGCCCGTGCTGGTCTCCCATGACTGTGTGGAGCGGACGTTCAGCGCCATGTTCGCCCACGAGCTGCGCTGGGCCAAGACTGTGAAGGGCGTCGATCCCGCTGGCCATCTTGGCAGCATCGTCACGCACGCCTTGCCCCTGGCGCTCTTGGCGGGCTTGTTTTCCGACGGCTTTACGGCTGCGCTCTTCTTAATGGCGCTGGCGCTGGTGGCGCGAGTGTGGCTGATGCGCACCGTCGACGGTGTTATCGGCCGCAGGCTCGGCCCATGGTGGCTGCTTCCCCTGCGGGATATGTTATCTTTCGTGGTCTTTGTCGCTTCGTTTTTTGGCCGCTCCGTTGAATGGCGGGGAGCCAAGTTCCATGTGACGAACGACGGCGATCTTGAGCCTGTAGGATAAACCATGCTTCGCACCCTGTTTCTCCAGGCGCCTTCGTTCGACGGTTTCGACGGCGGCGCGGGTTCGCGCTATCAGGCGAAGCGGGAAATCCGCTCCTACTGGTTCCCCACATGGCTGGCCCAGCCGGCGGCGCTGGTGGAGAACTCCAAGCTGATCGATGCGCCGCCGGCCGACATCAAGCTGCCGGAAGTCGTCGCCCAGGCGAACGATTTCGACCTCTGCGTTCTCCACACCTCTGTCCCGTCCTTCGATTCGGATGTGAAGTGCGCTGAGGCGTTGAAGGCCGCCAACCCGAAGCTGAAGATCGGCATGATCGGCGCCAAGGTGGCGGTGAAGTCGGACGAGAGCCTGCACGACGCGCCGGTGATCGACTTCGTGGCGCGGAACGAATTCGACTTCACCATCAAGGAGGTGGCCGACGGCCATCCGTGGTCGTCGATCCTCGGCCTCTCCTACCGCAATGAGGAAGGCAATATCGTCCACAACCCGGACCGCCCGATCCTGGAGGAGATGGACAGCCTGCCCTCGGTGATCGACGTCTATAAGCGCGACCTGCGCATCGAGGACTACTTCATCGGCTATCTGAAGCACCCCTACATCTCGGTCTACACCGGGCGGGGCTGCAAGAGCCGTTGCACCTTCTGCCTCTGGCCGCAGACCGTGGGCGGGCATCGCTATCGCACCCGCAGCGTGGAGAATGTGGTCGAGGAAATACGCCGCGCCAAAGAAATGTGGCCGCAGGTGAAGGAGTTCTTCTTCGACGACGATACCTTTACCGACGACCTGCCCCGCGCTGAAGCCATCGCGGAGGGCCTCGGCAAGCTCGGCGTCACATGGTCCTGCAACGCCAAGGCCAATGTGCCGCGCAAGACACTGGAGAAGCTGAAGGCCGGCGGCCTGCGTTTATTGCTCGTGGGCTATGAGTCCGGCGATCAGCAAATCCTGCACAACATCAAGAAGGGCATGCGGATCGAGGTGGCGGAGAAGTTTACGCAAGACTGCCACGACCTCGGCATCCAGATCCACGGCACCTTCATCGTCGGCCTGCCCGGCGAAACGCCCGAGACCTTGGAAGCCACCAAGGCCTGGGCCCGCAAGATCAACCCGCACACCATCCAGGTCTCGCTGGCGGCGCCTTATCCCGGCACCTTCCTCTACGATCAGGCGGTGGAGAACGGCTGGCTCGACGCGTCCAACGCCGAACTGATCAACGACAAGGGCATCCAGATCGCGCCGCTGCACTATCCGGGCGTGCTTACCCACGACGAAATCTTCCATTCCGTGGAGGACTTCTACAAGAAGTTCTACTTCCGCCCCTCCAAGATCGGCTCGATCGTCAAGGAGATGGTGATGGATTTCGACATGATGAAGCGCCGCCTGCGGGAGGGCGTGGAGTTCGCCGCCTTCCTCAAAGAACGGAAACAGCTGGAAGCCGCTTGACCCGACCGCTATGCGCCGTCTGATCGTCACCGCCGACGATTTCGGCGCGGCGGTCGAGGTCAACGAGGCGGTGGAGGAAGGCGCGCGCGAGGGCGTCCTGCGCGCCGCCAGCCTGATGGTCGCCGCCCCCGGCTGCGAAGACGCCGTGGAGCGGGCCATGAGAACGCCCAACCTGCGCGTGGGGCTGCATCTGGTTCTCGTGGAAGGCCGTCCGCTCTTGCCTCCCTCCGCCTTGCCGGACCTGGTTACGGCTGAAGGCCTGTTCCGCACCGATATGGCCAGGATGGGCGCTGACATCTTCTTCAAGCCGCACGTTCGCCACCAGCTCGCCCAGGAGATCGAGGCGCAGTTCGACGCCTTCGCCGCCACAGGCCTGCCGCTGGATCACGTCAACACCCATAAGCACTATCATCTTCACCCCACCATCGCCGGAATGATCCTGCGGATCGGTCGCTGCTACGGCATGCGCGCCAGCCGGGCGCCCATAGAGCCCCGGGCCGTGCTGGCCGCTGTCGATCCCGCCGCCGCGCCGCCGCCCGCCTACGTCACCGAACCCTGGGCGCGGATGGTGCGGGCGCGGTACCGACGCGCGGGGGTGGTGATGGCGGATCAGGTATTTGGCCTCGCCTGGTCCGGCGTCATGACGACAGAGCGGGTGGCAGGGATCATCGCGCGCCTGCCGGACGGCCTCACTGAACTCTACGTCCATCCGGCGACGGCAGGCGGCTTCGAGGGCGCCGCGCCGGGCTACCGTTATGCCGACGAATTCGCCGCCCTGCTGGCGCCAGAAACGGCCGAGGCTGTGCGGGAGTGCGGCGCGGAGCTCGCCGCGTTTTCGGACGTACATGAGCGTCGCCTCTCGCCGCACAAGCCCAATTCCGCGAGGACTGCGCCTTGAGCCGCTGGAAACTCGGAGTCGCCGCCACCCTCCTGGTCGGTTTCGCGCTCACGGTCGGGATGGTTCTGTATGTCGGCGTTGGCGGGCTTCAGAAGGCGGTGGAGACCATTGGTTGGACCGGCTTTGCGATCTATGCCGGCTATAGCCTTTTGGTGTTCCTATCCCTGGGCCTGGCATGGTGGGCGGTGGCGCCCGGCCAGCGTTTGCGGCGGGCATGGGTGTTCATCTGGGGACGGGTGTTGCGGGAGGCGGCGGCGGACGTCCTGCCGTTTTCGCAGGTAGGCGGGCTCGTGGTGGGCGTGCGCGCCGTTCGGGAGATGGGGGTGGGAGAAGCCTTGGCGGTCAGCTCGCTGATCGTCGATCTCACCTCAGAAATGGCGGCCCAGCTGTTCTACACCCTTTTTGGGGTCGCCATGCTGATCGCCACTCTGGCGCACGCCACCGGCGCGCAGAGCCTGATTTCCACCACCGCTTTGGCGCTGCTCTTCGGGGTGGTTCTTCTCGGCGCCTTCATCCTGTTCCAGGGCCGGGGCGTGGCGGGCCTCGGTCTCTTGGCAGGGCGCTGGCTGAAGGATGTTCGCGCTCGAACCGACGCGGTTCAGGCGGCCCTGACGGCGATTTACGCCAGTCCCTTGCGCCTTACCGCCGCCGTCGCCCTCCATGGTTTGAGCTGGGTCGCCAGCGGCGTCGGATCGTGGATCGCTTTGAGCTTCATGGGCGCCCACCTGCCGCTTTGGGAGGTCCTCACGCTCGAGAGCCTGATGTCCGCCGTTCGCAGCGTCGCCTTCATGACGCCGGGCGCCCTGGGTTTCCAGGAAGGCGCCTACGTTTTGGTTTCACCCCTGTTCGGGCTTGGGCCGGACAGCGGCCTCGCCCTTTCCCTCATCAAACGCGCCAAGGACATTGTCATCGGAGCGCCTGCACTCGTGCTCTGGCAGGCGCTGGAAGGACGTCAACTGCTGGCGAAGCGAGGGCAGGCGGAGGCCGGTGAAACCGAATCCGTTTGAGCCCCGGTCAGCGCATCGCAGAAAGCTGCCGCGTTGCAATATCCCAGTCAAATTTAGCCGTTAGCTGTAGGTGAGGGGCGTCGTTTCGCTGAGAGTCTTGGCCTTTTTTCGTCAGATGGCTAAGACCCGTCGCCACCCACAACTCAGCCGGCCGCGATCCCCGGAACGAAGGACTATTGAATGGAGAGGCCGAGGAGGCTCCGGTGGGGCTTTGTGATTTTGGGCGTCCTGTTGGTGGCGCTGGTGGTCTGGGTCGTGTTCGGCCATCCAAAGACCGTCAAGCCGACCAAGGCCACCACGGTCCCCGTCACCGCCGCCAAGGCCTCGGTCCAGGATGTTCCCCTCACCGTCACCGCCCTCGGCGCGGCTCAGGCGTGGCAGGGGGTGACCATCCGCGCCCAGGTCAATGGCAAGCTGGTCGCCGTCAATTTCCGCGAAGGCAGCTATGTGGCCAAGGGCGCGGTCCTGGCTGAGATCGATTCTGCGCCCTATCGCGCGGCGCTGCTACAGGCGGAAGGCGCGCTCAAGCGCGACCAGGCGCTGCTGGAGGCGGCCAGGGTCGATCTGAAGCGCTATCAGACCCTGGTGGCGCAGGACTCCATCGCCCGCCAACAGGTAGACACACAGGCGGCGCTGGTGAAACAGGACGAAGGGCTGGTGATGATCGACAAAGGGTCGGTCGCCGCCGCCCAGGTCAACGTCGACTACTGCCGAATCACCGCGCCGGTCGCTGGACGGGTCGGCGTGCGTCTGGTGGACCCCGGCAACATCGTCTCACCCTCAGACGCGACGGGGATCGTCACCGTCAACCAGATCATGCCCATCGCGGTCACCTTCACCGTGCCGCAAGGCGATTTCCAGCGTCTGTCGGACGTCTCGGGCAATTTCTCCCGGCCCATGCCGACGGAGGCCCTGAGCCAGGAGACGGGCGCGCACTTGAGTTCCGGTGAGCTCTCCATCACCGACAATCATGTGGACCAGACCACCGGCACCGTGGCCATGAAGGCGCGCTTCGATAATGGGGACAAGCGCCTGTGGCCTGGTCAGTTCGTCAACGTGAGCCTGACGCTGCAGACGATCCAGAACGCTGTCGTCGTGCCCTCAGCGGCGGTGAACCGGGGTCCCAAAGGCGCCTTTGTGTATCTCGTGGGGGCCGGCATGAAGGTTGCGGCGCAACCTGTAGCGGTCACGGCGACTGAGGATGCGGTGACGGTGATTGAGACCGGTGTCCGGCCGGGAGATATGGTGGTCACCGACGGTCAGATGTCGCTGAAGCCGGGCTCGACGGTGGCGATCCGTCAAGCCAACGGATCGATGGCGTCGGGCGCTCACAAGGGCGAGCGCGGCAAATCCGACAAGACGTCGCCCCCGTGAACATCTCCGCGCCCTTCATCAAGCGACCCGTGGCGACATCGCTGATCGCCGCGGCCTTTCTCGTGTTCGGGATCGTCGCCTACTTCAATCTGCCCGTGGCGGCCTTGCCGCAGGTGGATTTCCCCACCATCCAGGTTTCGGCGGGCCTGCCGGGCGCCAGTCCGGAGACCATGGCGTCCAACGTGGCGACGCCGCTGGAGCGGCAGTTCTCCTTAATCACCGGCGTGACGCAGATGACGTCCGCCAGCACCAACGGCTCCACCAGCGTCACGCTGCAGTTCGAGCTGTCGCGCAACATCGATTCGGCCGCGCAGGACGTGCAGTCGGCCATCAACGCCGCCAGCGCGCAGCTTCCCTCCAACCTCCCCGCCGCGCCAAGCTTTCGGAAGGTGAACCCGGCCGATTCGCCGATCGTGATCCTGTCGCTGAACTCCGACACCCTGCCGATCTCCACCGTCGACGATTACGCCGACAACATCCTGTCCCAGCAGATATCGCGGATCGACGGGGTAGGTCTGGTCAACATCGCCGGCCAGCAGAAGCCGGCGGTGCGCATCCGCATCGATCCCCGCAAGGCCGCGGCGCTGGGACTGCAGATCGACGCCGTCCGCGCAGCCGTCGCCGCCAGCACCGTCAATGCGCCCAAGGGCTCCCTCAACGGCGGGCAAAAGAGCTACACCGTCTACGCCAACGATCAGGTGTTGAACGTGGCCACCTGGAACAACCTGGTAGTGGGCTATCACAACGGCGCGCCGATCCGCGTGAAGGACCTGGGCGACGCCGTCCAGGACGTGGAGAACGACCAGATCGGCGGCTTTGTCACCGCCGGCAAGGCCAACAAGGACAAGACCCTCTCGGATGGCAAGGCCGTGCTGCTGCTGGTGTTCAAGCAGCCCGGCGCCAACGTGATCGACACCGTCAACCGCATCAACGCGGCGCTGCCGGGGCTGCAGGCCAACATTCCTCCCGCCATCAGCATCCACGTCTTGGCCGACCGCACCCAGACCATCCGCGCCTCGGTGGCCGACGTGGAGATCAGCCTCATGATCACCATCGTGCTGGTGGTGGCGGTGATCTTCCTGTTCCTGCGCAACGTCCGCGCCACCCTGATCCCCAGCGTGGTGATCCCGCTGGCGCTGCTGGCCACCACGGCGATCATGCTGGCCCTGCACTTCAGCCTCGACAACCTGTCGCTGATGGCCATGTCCATCGCCGTGGGGTTCGTGGTGGACGACGCCATCGTCATGGTGGAGGTGATCTGGCGGCGGATCGAGGAGGGGGACAGTCCGCTGCACGCCGCTCTGGCGGGCTCGAAGGAGATCGCCTTCACCATCCTCACCATCTCCATCTCCCTGATCGCGGTATTCACGCCCCTGATGTTTATGGGCGGGGTGGTCGGGCGGCTGATGAGCGAGTTCGCCATCACCCTCAGCGCCGCCGTGGTGCTGTCCATCGTTCTCTCTTTGACCCTTACGCCCATGCTCTGCGCCCTGTTCCTGAAGGCGCCCAAGCCGCCGTCCAGCAGGATCATGAAAGGACTGGAGCAGGCCTTCGTGCGGCTCGAGACCGGGTACGCCAGGATGCTGGACGTGGTGCTGCGCCACATGCGCCTGACGTTGGTGATCTTCATCGCCACGGCGGCGGCGGCGGTTTACCTCTACGCTACCGTGCCGACCGGATTTTTTCCGCAGCAGGATACGGGCTTCCTCGGCGGGCTGATGATCACGTCCCAGGACGCCTCCATCGGCAAGACCAACGAGAAGATCCAGGCCATCGGCGACATCCTGCGCCAGGACCCCAACATCTCCAGCGTGGCCTTCTTCATCGGCGGCGCCAGCACCAACCAGGCTAACATGAACATCAGTCTGGCGCCCCGGGACGAACGGGCCCTGAATGCGGACCAGGTGGTCAACGAGCTGCGGCCCAAGCTCTCCAGGCTGGTGGGCGTGCAGGTGTTCCTGCAGTCGCGCCAGGACATCAATGTCGGCGGCCGCACGGGCCAAGCGCAGTTCCAATACACCCTGGCCGATGCCGACCTTGGCGAACTCAACACCTGGGGTCCCAAGCTGCTGACCGCGCTCCGGGGCCTCCCTGAATTGAAGGACGTCAGCTCCGACCAGCAGTCCCAGGCCGCTGCCGTGATGCTGACCATCGACCGGGACGCCGCCGCCCGCTTCGGCATCGCCCCCGCCGACATCGACACCGCCATCTACAACCAGATCGGCCAACATCAGGTGGCGCAGTATTTCACCCAGCTGAACAGCTACCATGTGGTGGTGGAGGGGCCGCCCAGCCTGCAGGCGACGCCGGCGCTGTTCAATTCGGTCTACCTGCTGTCGCCGCTGACCGGAAAGACGGTGCCGCTGTCCCTGTTCGTTAAGGTCGATCCCAACGCCACCGCCAGCCTGACCATCAGCCACCAGGGCCAGTTCCCCGCCTCCACCCTGTCGTTCAACCTGTCGCCGGGCGTGTCACTCGGGCAGGCGACAGTGGCCGTGCAGAACGCGCGGGAGAAGCTCGGTGCACCCACCACGCTTACAGGCTCTTTCCAGGGGACGGCGCAGGCGTTCCAGCAATCCCTTTCTAGCGAGCCGGTCCTGATCGCCGCCGCCCTGCTGGCGGTCTACATCATCCTCGGCGTGCTGTATGAGAGCTACATACACCCCCTGACCATCCTCTCCACCCTGCCGTCTGCGGGGGTGGGCGCACTGTTGGCGCTGTTGGCGGTGGGGCAGGACCTGAACGTGATCGGCATCATCGCCATCATCCTCCTGATCGGCATCGTCAAGAAGAACGGCATCATGATCGTGGACGTGGCCCTGCGGCTGGAGCGCGAGCACAACATGAGCGCCCGGGATGCGGTGGCGGAGGCTTCGCACCAGCGCCTCCGACCGATCCTGATGACCACGGCCTGCGCCCTCCTCAGCGGGGTGCCCATGGTGATCGGTCACGGCACGGGGTCGGAGTTCCGCCAGCCGCTGGGCTGGGCCATCATCGGCGGCCTGACGGTGTCCCAGGTGCTGACGCTGTTCACCACACCGGTGATCTACATCTACCTCGACCGGCTGAGGCGGCGGAAGCACGGGTCGCCAGAGCTTGACTTGACAGCCGAGGGCGCCGCTCAAACCTGAGGTGCGCCCAGCCTGTGAAAAGGCAAACGTCAGGCGGCCGTCCAGCCCCCGTCTACGGAGACGTTGGCGCCGGTGATCTGCTTTGCGGCGTCGCCGCACAGGAACACGGCGATCGCCGCCACCTCGCTCGGCTGCACGAACTGTTTGGTGGGCTGAGCCGCTAAAAGTACGTCGTTGATCACCTGCTCGCGGGTCAAGCCCCTGGCCGCCATGGTGGCGGGGATCTGGTTCTCCACCAATGGGGTCCAGACATAGCCGGGGCTGATGCAGTTCACCGTCACCCCGTGGGGCGCCAGCTCCAGCGCCGCCGTCTTGGTCAAACCGAGGAGTCCATGCTTGGCGGCGACATAGGCGGACTTGAACGGCGAGGCGACCAAGGCATGGGCGGAGGCGGTGGAGATGATCCGGCCCCAGCCTTTCGCCTTCATTCCGGGGATGACGGCGCGCAGGGCGTGGAAGGCGGAGGAAAGATTAATGGCGATGATCTGATCCCATTTCTCAGGCGGAAACTCATCGACGGGGGCCACGTACTGCACCCCGGCGTTATTGATCAGGATATCCACCGCGCCGAAGGTCTCGTTTGCCGAAGCGATCATGGCCGCAATCTCCGCCGGCTTGGTCATGTCGGCGGGGGCGTAGACGCATTGGACGCCAAAATCGCGTTCGATCGAAACGCGCGCCGACTCTATGGCCTCGGCCTCGCCAAAGCCGTTGATCATGACGTTCACACCCTCGGCGCCGAGCGCCCGGGCATAAGCAAGGCCGATGCCGGATGTGGAGCCGGTGATCACGGCGGATTTCGATCGCAAGCTCATGGAGACACTCAACGCTGTTTCGCCTCTCTATAGAGGATATCCTCGAAGATCAGCCCGCGCCTTGATCCTTCGCCGGCAAAAACACGACAGGAGGTTCCGCTGGATCGCTTGGCGGACAGCGATCAGTCCCATAGGGTCGCGCGACACATAGGGCTGGGAAACGATCATGAACAAAGCCGCCAGAAGCGCCGTCGAACTCCTGGCGTTCGCTGCAATCTTGATGAGCGGAGGGACTGCACTCGCCGCCTCGTCGCCGCCCGTGGCGCCGGAACACCACAGGATCGTTTTGCCTGACGTCGTAACGCCCGATCACTACCGCATCGACGTAACGCCCGACGCCAAGGGTCTGACCTACAAGGGCGCGGTGCAGATCGATGTGACGGTGCATCAGCCCACCGACAAGATCGTCCTCAACACCGCCGATATCGTTATCGACAAGGCATCCTTGTCTGGCGAAAAGGCTGCGCCCGCCGTCAGTTATAACGAGGCGGAGCAGACCGCCGCCTTTGCCGTCGGCCATATGCTGAAGCCGGGCGCCTATACCCTCAGCCTCATTTATCACGGCAAGATCTACGAGCAGGCGTCCGGCCTGTTCTCGCTGGATTACGACACCCCCGCCGGCAAGAAGCGCGCCCTCTTCACCCAGTTCGAGAACTCCGACGCCCGCCGCTTCGTGCCCTCGTGGGACGAGCCCGGCCGCAAGGCCACCTTCCAGCTCACCGCCACCGTGCCGGCCGACCAGATGCCGCTGTCGAACATGCCGATCGCCTCCACGGATGCTTTGCCGGGCGGCCTGAAGCGGGTGCATTTCGCCACCACGCCGAAGATGTCGTCCTACCTGTTGTTCTTCGGTGTCGGCGACTTTGAGCGGGTGCATCGCGACGTGAACGGCGTCGACGTGGGCGTGGTGGTCAAGCGCGGGGATACCGCCAGCGCGGCTTATTCCCTGGGCGCCGCCGCTCACATCCTCACTTACTACAATGATTATTTCGGGACGCCCTATCCCCTGCCCAAGCTCGACCTGATCGCAGGGCCGGGCTCCAGCCAGTTCTTTGGCGCCATGGAGAATTGGGGCGCCATCTTTTACTTTGAGCGCGATCTCCTGATCGATCCCCGCGTCTCAACAGAAAGCGACAAGCAGAACGTCTACGTCGTCGTGGCGCACGAGATGGCGCACCAATGGTTCGGCGACCTCGTCACCATGGCCTGGTGGGACGACCTATGGCTGAACGAGGGCTTCGCGTCCTGGATGGAGAACAAGGCTACTGACCATTTCCACCCGGAATGGAAGCTGTGGCTGCAGTCGCTCGGCTCCAAGCAGGCGGCCATGCAGGTGGACGCCCGGGACGGGACCCACCCGGTGATCACCCCGATCGACGACGTGCTGCAGGCTTCCGGCGCCTTCGACACCATCACCTATTCCAAGGGCCAGGCGGTGATCCGCACCCTGGAGTCCTATGTGGGCGAGGACGCCTGGCGAGCGGGTGTGCGCCGTTACATGCACGACCACGCCTATGGCAACACGGTCACCGATGACCTCTGGAAGGAGATGGATCAGGGCTCGTCCCGCCCCATTACTCAGATGGCTCATGACCTCACCCTGCAAGCCGGCGTGCCGATGATCAACGAGGAGAGCGCCAGGTGCGCCGACGGCCAGACGACTCTCGCCCTGACGCAGGGGCATTTTGCGATCGACCCGGAGTCGGTCACGGCCCGCGTCTGGCACGTGCCTGTGGCCGCCGCGGCCCTCGGCGGCGCGCCGTCGAAGGCGGTTGTGTCGGGCGCAGAGCCCACGGTGATGACGGTAGGGGGTTGTGGCCCGGTGATCATCAATGCGGGGCAGACGGCCTACTTCCGCACCCGCTATTCCAAGGATGGTCTGGCGGCGATCTCCGCCCATTATGGCGAGCTCACGCCCGACGATCAGCTTGGCATCCTCAACGACACATCTGTCCTGGCTTACCTAAAACAGGAGCCCATGAGCGCCTTCCTGGAGTTGCCGCAGCGGCTGCACGCCGACGCAGACCCGCCGGTGATCGACGCCCTGACCGGACGTTTGGCGGGGTTGGATAATATCTACGATGGCCTGCCAGGGCAAAAGGCCTATCGAGTTTATGGACGAAGCGTGCTTGAGCCTTTCTTCGCCCGCGTCGGCTGGGATAAAAAGGCCGGAGAGAGCGACAACACCGCCCTCATGCGCTCCGGCCTGATCGCGGCCCTGGGTCAGTTCGACGATCCGGCGGTGCTGGCCGAGGCGAAAAAGCGGTTCGCCGCCTATGTGGCCGATCCGTCCAACCTGAACGCCGCCACGCGGCGCAGCGTGCTGCAGATCGTGGCGATCCATGCCGACGCCGCCACCTGGGATCAGCTCCACGTCTTGGCTAAATCAGCCAAGACTCAGCTCGAGCGGCAGGAGCTCTATGGCCTCCTTGGCGCGGCGGAGGATGCGGCGTTGGCGCAGCGGGCCCTCGAGCTGGCGATCTCCGGCGAGCCTCCCGTCACCTCGACCCCGGGCATAATCAGCGCGGTCTCAAGGCGGCATACAGCGATGGCGTTCGATTTTGCAGTCGCCCACTGGACCCAAATCGCCAACCTGTTGGAGCCTTCCACTCAATCGGCCTACATGCCGCGCCTGATCGGCAATTCGTCGGACTTGACCATGATCGCCAAGCTCGATGCTTTCGCCAAGGATCACATCCCGGCGACCGCGCGTCAGGACCTCCGTAAATCGGAGTCCACCGTCCGTTACCTCGCCAGGGTGCGGAAAGATCGCCTGCCCGAGGCGGATGCGTGGTTGAATCGTCACGGCGGCTGATCGGCGGTTGAGGGCAAGCCCGACATGGATGTGTTGACGGAAGGTCGGTGATCGGCTCAGTTTGGTCGTTGACCTAACTTATTGTTGCAGAGGCGAAATATGCGCATTCGGACCATCACTTTTGCCGCCGTCATCAGTCTGGCGCTCGCGCCTCTGAGCTACGCTGCCGAGCGCCCGGCCCGGTCCGCCGCCCCTGCCAGCACCGCCGCGCCTGATGAACCCGGTCGGAGCGATCACGATCAGCCGCAAACCTCTGAGCGGGGCGAGCATGCCCGCGAGAACAAGCTCAGCGACAGCGACGTAGCCACCGCCCCCATCCAGGAGGTGAAGACCGTCACCCATCATGTGGCGACCATCAACGGCCGCACCATTCCCTATTCCGCCATCGCCGGCACAGTCACCATCCGCGACGACGACGGCAAGCCCACCGCGTCCATGTTCTATGTGGCCTATATGGCCGATCACGGTCCGGGAGAGTCCCGCCGGCCGTTGACCTTCCTCTACAACGGCGGCCCTGGCTCCTCCTCCATGTGGTTGCACATGGGCTCCTTCGCCCCCCTGCGTATCCGCACCGCGTCGCCCGACGCGACCCCCGCCGCGCCCTACAATCTCGCCCCCAACAACGAAAGCTTGCTGGACAAGTCCGATCTCGTGTTCATGGATGCTATCGGCACCGGCTTCTCCCGGCCGCTGGGCGACGCCAAGGCTAAGGACTTCTGGGGGGTGGACCAGGACGTGGCCGCCTACACCAAGGCGATCATCCGCTTCCTGACCATCCACAACCGCTGGAACTCGCCCAAGTTCCTGTTCGGCGAAAGCTACGGCACACCCCGTTCCGCCGCCCTCGTCTACGCCCTTCAGGAAGAGAACGTTCAGTGCAATGGCGTGATGCTGTTGTCCTCGATCCTGAACTTCAACCGCCGGGCGCCGGGCATGGACCGCGGTTTCGTGGACTATATCCCAAGCTACGCCGCGACCGCCTGGTATCACAACAAGCTGGTCAATAAGCCGGCGGACCTGCCGAGCTTCCTGGCGCAAGTGCGCGCCTGGGCCTCCGGCCCCTACTCCGCCGCACTGGAGAAGGGCGACACCATCTCGCCGGCGGAAGAAGACGCCATCGCCCAGCAGATGTCGATCTACACGGGCCTTTCGGCGCAATACATCAAGGAGGCGGATCTGCGCATCGATCTTGGCCGCTTCCGCAAGGAATTGCTCCGGGACGAACGCCATACCACCGGCCGCTATGACAGCCGTTTCGAGGGCGTCGACGCCGACGCGGCGGGCGAGCAGGCCAGCTACGACCCGTCAGATACGGGCATCCAGGGCGCCTTCGCCGCCTCGTTCAACGACTATCTGATCAACGAGCTCGGCTACCACACCAACCTGACCTACCGGCCGACCTATTACACGATCGGCCGGGAATGGGACCACCACCATAAGGCGCCGGGCAGCCAGTATCCCATGAACGAAGCGGACACCGCCCTTGATCTGGCGGCCGCCATGCGGGAAAATCCGCACCTGAAGGTGCTGTCCCTCAACGGCTGGTACGACATGGCGACGCCCTTCTTCGGCACCGAATACGACATCAGCCACATGGACCTCGATCCGCCGATCCGCGCCAACGTCAGCTTCACCTACTATCCATCGGGCCACATGGTGTATTTGAACCCCGAGGCTCTGAAGACCATGAAGGCGGACTTGGCGCGCTTCTACGAGACGGCGGCGGCGCAGTAGACCTCATCGTCAAACTGTCTTGGGACTCGCATACGGTTGGGCGCAATACCCGGCTTTGAAATGGAGGCTCACATGAAGGTTGCGCTTTTGGGGACCGTGTTCGCAGCAGCGTTGGCGACTCAGGCTCTGGCGGCGCCGCCCGCCTGCGCCGGACGCTACGAATACGTGCGGACCGACTCGATCATGCCGGGGAAGCTGGAGCTCTTTCTCAAGGCCGTCCACGATCATCAGGCTTGGTATACGGCCCACGGCCTACCCGATCATATCCGCCTTGGCCGTATCGTCGATCCGAAGACCGGCGCGATGTCCGAAACGACGGCCATCACCGCACACACCGACGATCAGTCCGGCGGCGCCGCGCCTCACGACGCCAACGATGCGGCCTGGAGCGCCTATGTGCAGGAATACAAGGACTCCTCAACCGTCACCAACGCCGCCCTAATCTGCTTTACCCCGGCGCCGTAAAGCGAAGGCAGGCCTGAAGTTAGCCGTTCCGGCGTCCGGCGAAAAGCATGCATTGACCTTGGCGCTAAGCCGGAACGGCCTCGCGGACTGGCCTTGCGGTTAAACTCTCCAGCGCCCGGTCCAGGACCTCCATCCCCGCGCCTCGCTTGGCGCCCTCCACCGTCAGAGTGCGCCGCCAAGCCCGCGCGCCCGGCTGTCCGGTGAAGAGGCCGAGCATATGCCGCGTCATGGTGTGGAGCGGCGCGCCTTCCGCAAGGCGGGCTTCGATATAGGGGCGATAGCGTTCCACCGCCTCTCGCCCATCCACCGATTCCCCGTCGTCAAATATACGGAGATCGACCTCCCCCAAAAGGCCCGGCGTGTGATACGCGGCCCGGCCGAGCATGACCCCGTCGGCCCAGGTCAGGTGATCCAGCGCTGCGTCCAGGGTTTCGATCCCGCCGTTCAAAACGATGGTGAGCTCCGGCCGCTGGGCCTTCAGCCGTCGCACCAGATCGTAATCCAGCGGGGGAATGTCCCGGTTCTCTTTTGGGCTTAGGCCCTCCAACCACGCTTTACGCGCATGGACGGCGAAAGTGGTCACGTTGGCTTTGGCGCAGAGGTCCGCGAGGGTGAAAAGACTCTCATCCGGGTCCTGATCGTCCACGCCGATGCGGCACTTGACGGTGGCGGGCACGCGCACGGCATCCCCGATCGCCGCCATGCACTCGGCCACAAGCTCGGGCTCGCGCATCAGGCAGGCGCCGAACCGCCCATTCTGCACCCGGTCTGAAGGACAGCCGACATTAAGATTGATCTCGTCGTAACCAAAGTCCTCACCGATCCGCGCCGCCTCAGCCAGTTCCCGCGGGTCAGATCCACCGAGTTGCAGCGCCACCGGATGTTCAGACGAATCGTAGCCGAGGAGTTTCTGCCGATCCCCCCGCACGATGGCGACGGCGGTGATCATCTCCGAATAAAGCACCGCTCGTCGGCTCAGCGTCCGATGGAAGGCGCGGCAATGCCGGTCGCTCCAGTCCATCATGGGCGCTACGGAAAAGATTTTATGGCGTTTTTTCAAGGGCGTGAGATTTGCCGGGAGGGCTAATGCGCGTGCGGGCGGGTGAGCCTTTTACGATAAAATTCAATCTGAATCGATAACCGACGCAGCCGCCTCGCAGTCTACCGGCCGAGGGCCTTGGTGAGCGCTGACACCACGTCGCCGGCCGTGAACGGCTTTTGCAAAGTCGGTCGGCCACGCCATTCGGGCGGTAGGCCGCCGGCGCCATAGCCCGTGGCGAACGCAAACGGGATGTTGCGATTTTCAAGGGCGCTCGCCACCGCGAAGGTGCTTTCGCCGGCGAGGTTAAGGTCGAGCACGGCCACGTCAAACTGAAGCGCCAGATCCTCCGCGTGGGCCAAGGCTTCGTCGAGGCGCGGCGCGGTGGCCACTATGCTACAACCGTGATCCGTCAGCATGTCTTCCATCAGCATGGCGACCAGCGCTTCGTCCTCCACGAGGAGGACTCGCACGCCCTGCAGGGGTTCGGCTGTCTCGATCAAAACGAAGGTTCTCCAACAACAGCGTAGCTTTAGAAGCGTCCAGCTTGCGGCTTCGTTCCCTTTACGCTGCTTGGGTTCGTTCAGCTAATCTTCTCAAAACTTCGGCCGCCAGGCGTTCTGTTTCGTGGAGCGGCGCATAGCTGAACCTATCGAGCGTCCCTCGAAACGGTCTGGCGATCCCCTGCTCGGCGAGGTCGGCGTGGAACAGGCGCTTGCGCCACTGCTCGCCATCCACGGCGGCGATGTAGACTGGCTTTCCAGTGGAGGCGGCCTCGGCCACCATATTCACCGAATCCTCGGTAACGATGATGAAATCCGCCGCCGCGAGGAAGGCGAAGTAGGGGTTCTCGCCCTCGCCGTCCCAGATGATGCCGGGATAGGGCACTAGCCGCCGCTGCAAGATCGCCTTCGCCGCCTCGGGCGTGCGGCGCGAAAAGGTCATAAGCAGCGCGGCGCCGTTATCGCCCAACGCCCGCGCCAGTTGATCGGCCAGGGCTTCGGCACGCTTGGGAGACAGATCGAAAGCCTTGGACTTGCCGCCGATCAGCACGGTCACGCGCGGCGAGGGCAAGCGGTCGATCCGGCCGCGGAACATCTCATAAGCCGCGGCGAGTTTTTCCGGCGTGACGCGGTGGGGCGAGCCGACGATGGGAAAGGTGTTGGGTCCGGTGAGGTTGTCGTGCCGGGGCGGGACCACGAGGTCGAACAGGCTGGCGGGCAGGCGGGGGTCCTGAAGTTGAACCACAAAGGTCTTGCCGGCCGACCAGTCCTTCATCCGAATTGAAAGCGGCAGACTGGCGCGGCCTGCGGCGATCCAAAGGTCCGGCCAGGGCGCGGAAAAATCGCTGGAGCCGGATGAGCGGCCCCAGTCCGGCGCCGGGTTCCATTGCGGGGGCAGGGGATCGAGGAGCGCTTTCCACCCGATCCGCTTTTGCACGATCTCCGCCTGGACCTGACGCCCAATAGCCTCCGCCAGACCCAGAACCTGATTGTCGATGCCGGCCCGGCCGTCGGAAACGGCCCAGACCAGCAAGGGTTTGTCTAAACCCACTCGACCTTCAAGATCTCGTACGCCTTGATGCCGTTGGGTGTGGAGACCTCCACCACATCGCCGGATTCCTTGCCGATCATGCCGCGGGCGAGGGGAGAGGTCAGAGCCAGGCGACCGCGCTTGATGTCGGCTTCGTGTTCGCCGACGATCTGATAGCGGGCTTCGTCCTCGGTGTCCTCATCCACCACGGTGACGGTGGCGCCGAACTTCACCTGCTTGCCGGAAAGCTTGGAGACGTCGATCACCTGGGCGCGCGCCATCTTGTCCTCGATCTCGGCGATGCGGCCTTCGATCCAGCCCTGGCGCTCCTTGGCGGCGTGGTATTCCGCGTTTTCCGACAGGTCGCCGTGCGCGCGCGCTTCGCCGATCGCGGCGATCACACTTGGCCGATCCTGCGTTTTCAAACGCCTTAGTTCTTCGTCGAGGACCTCATAGCCCTCGCCGGTCATCGGCACCTTGTCCATACGGAATTTGTCTTCGTTCGCCTGAGTTAAGTCCGCTACCGGCCGCGGGCGGTCACGTCCGGGGGGCTAAAAGGATAGAAGCGAAGGCGTGTAAGTTCAAGGGGCGCTGGTGACTTGAATCCGCCCTTAATCGGCGAAGGCGTAGGGGCCGCCTTTTTCCAGAGCCCGCTTATAGGCCGGACGGGCATGGATGGCGTTCAGGAAAGCCTGGATTTTAGGATATCCCTCATCGACGCCGGCGCGGCTGTTGGCGGCCTCTAAAGGAAAGCTCATCTGGATGTCGGCGGCGGTGAAGTCGGGGCCGGCGAACCAGGCGTTCTTGGAGAGCTCGTTTTCCCAGTAGGTGGTGTGCAGCTTCAACTGCGGGTCGATAAAGCTCTTTTGCGCCGTACTGGCGATGCCCCTGACGAGCGGCTTTATGAACCAGGGCGCCCGCTCAGGCAGAACGCCGAACACCAGCTTCATCAAAAGCGGCGGCATGGCCGATCCCTCGGCGTAGTGCAGCCAGTAGGTGTAGCGCAGCCGCTCCGGCGTGCCCTCCGGCGGGATCAGGCGGCCCGCGCCGTAGGTGGAGACGATGTAGTCGACGATGGCGCCGGATTCGGCGATGGTCTTGTCCCCATCGGTGATCACCGGCGATTTGCCGAGCGGGTGGATTTTCAAAAGCTCCGGCGGGGCGAGCATGGTCGTTTTATTCCGCTCGTAAAACTTGATCTCATAAGGCAAGCCCAATTCCTCCAGCAGCCACAGCACGCGCTGGGAGCGGGAGTTGTTCAAATGGTGGACGATGATCATTGGCGCGGCCCTTCGCAGACGTGCTGCTTATCGCAGGATGACGTTACGCGCCAAGGAGGTTGTTCAGCTATAGGGGAAGGGAAGCGGCGCAATGTCTGGCGCAACCCAGCCTCGCCGGGCCTCTACGGAAAACAGTAACTCTCGCGACCAGTAACGGAGCATCCAGTCGCGGTCGCCCATCTCCGCATCAAATAGGCCGGCGCAGAGCAGGCTGAGGTCAGTTGTTTGCGGCGCGGCGGCGGAGAAGCCCGAATCGCGGCGAGGTGGGCTTGGGTTATGGTCTCGTGATAACCCTGCGTGTCGTCGTTCACGCCGCCGACGGACTCGTTGTACGCGCGGATGATTCCTGGCAGGTCGCGTTCGAGTCCCTCGGAGCGGGTGCGCACGAGGCAGAGGGTGGCGGCGAGGTGACCGTGATGGGTCCACCGCAGCTTAGCGAGCGTACGGTCAAGCAGGCCGGCGCAGAGATCGCGCACGCCGGAGTCGTTGTAATCATTCGGATCGTTCGCGGCGGGCATCAGTAGCTCTGTAGCGGCCGCACTTCGAGTTCGCCCTTGGCCAGCGCCTCAATCGCCTGCGCGCCGGCCAGGGCGCCGGCGGCGGTGGTGTAGTAGGGGATCTTCATCATCAGGGCGGTGCGGCGGAGGGAGAAGCTGTCCTCCAGCGATTGGCGGCCCTCGGTGGTGTTGAACACCAGCTGGATGTCGCCGTTCTTCATGGCGTCCACAATGTTGGGGCGGCCTTCCAGCACCTTCTTGATGCGCTCGACCTTGAAGCCCTGTTGTTCCAGGTGCGTGGCCGTGCCGCCGGTGGCGACGATGCGGAAGCCCTGACCGATCAGGATGCGGATGGGTTCGACCACCCAGGCCTTGTCCGCATCCTTCACCGAGACGAACACGCCGCCCTTGGTGGGCAGGGTGACGCCGCCGGCCTGCTGGCTCTTGGCGAAGGCGCGCGCGAAGGCGGCTGACAAGGGCTCGCCGGGGCGCTTCCAATCGAGGCCCATGACCTCGCCGGTGGAGCGCATCTCGGGGCCGAGGATGGTGTCGACGCCGGGGAAGCGGGCGAAGGGGAAGACGGCTTCCTTCACCGCGATGTGCTGAACCTCTTTTTCGATAAGGTCGAAGCTGGCCAGCTTTTCCCCCGCCATGACTTTGGCCGCGATGGCGGCGACGGGCTTGCCGATCGCCTTGGCGACGAAAGGCACGGTGCGGCTGGCGCGAGGGTTCACTTCCAGCACGTAGATGCGGGGCGTGTCGGAATGCGGCTCCTCGATGGCGAACTGCACGTTCATCAGGCCGCGGACGTTGAGCGCGCGGGCCATTTGCTCGGTCTGGCGCTTCAGCTCCTCGACCGTTTCGGGCTTCAACGAGAAGGGTGGCAGCGAGCAGGCCGAGTCGCCCGAATGCACGCCGGCCTCCTCGATGTGCTCCATGATGCCGGCGACGAACACGGCGGTCCCGTCACAGATCGCGTCCACGTCCACTTCGGTGGCGCGGGAAAGGTAGTGATCGAGCAGGATCGGGTGCTCATCGGAGACGCCGGTCTTGGTGAGGTAGGCGGTGAGCTGGTCGTGGTCGCGGATGATCTCCATGCCCCGTCCGCCGAGCACATAGGAGGGGCGCATGACGAAGGGAAAGCCCAGGGCGTCGGCCTGGGTGATCGCTTCAGCGGCGTTGCGGGCGATGGCGTTTTCCGGCTGCATCAGGCCGATGCTGTTCAGCATGCCCTGGAAGCGTTCGCGGTCCTCCGCCAGATCGATGGCGTCGGGCGAGGTGCCGAGGATGGGGACGCCCGCCTGCTCCAAGGCGTGGGCCAGCTTCAGGGGCGTCTGCCCGCCGAACTGCACGATGACGCCGAGCAGGGCGCCCTTGGACTGCTCCACATGGATCAGCTCCAGCACATCCTCGGCGGTCAGCGGCTCGAAATAGAGCCGGTCGGAGGTGTCGTAGTCGGTGGAGACGGTCTCGGGGTTGCAGTTGACCATGATCGACTCGATCCCAAGGTCTCCCAGCGCGAAGGCCGCATGGCAGCAGCAGTAGTCGAACTCGATCCCTTGGCCGATCCGGTTGGGTCCGCCGCCGAGGATGATGGCCTTCTTGCGGTCGGTGGGCTGGCTTTCGCAGTCGGGGGCTTGGCCTAGGGCGCCGGTCTCGTAGGTGGAATACATGTAGGGCGTCTTGGCCGCGAACTCGGCGGCGCAGGTGTCGATGCGCTTGAACACCGGGCGGACGTTCAGGCTGTGGCGAAGAGCGCGGACGGCCGTTTCGGTTTGGCCAGTGAGCTTGGCCAGGCGTGCGTCGGAAAAGCCGTCGGCCTTCAGGCGGCGGAGCGCTGCTCCCTTCTCCCTCGAAGGGGGAAGGGTCGGGGAT
>CAXTHJ010000012.1:0-52527 GCA_964243985.1 uncultured Caulobacteraceae bacterium
ATACCCTTTCGGGTATGACGATTTAGCAAACCGTTGCCTTCAGCCTCTCGGCCACATCACCTGCGCGCCGAGGAGATAGCGGGTTCGCGATCGGCTTGCAACGGAGCCTGTGTCGCGACGATCAACGAGCGCGGCCGAAATGGTGATCCGTTAACGGGACGCTCAGGCGCGTGCGCTAGGGTTAGCCGTCGTCTCGGAAAGCGTTATGGACTTCGTCGCCGATTACCGTCCTTCTGAGACGCCTGGTGCGTCGTCATTGGCGTTGGAAACCGTTTTAGCGGCGCCTCAAGCGGCGTCGAAGCGCGGCCCGATGAGGCCCAATGCGCTTGCGCCGACACGTCGGCGTGTGAGCGGGGCGGCGATCGCTCGCCGATTTAGGCGGCTTGATGTTGGGGCCTTGATTTGCGCCTGGCTCGCGGCGTTTTGGAGCCTCTCGCACGGCGATCTTCTGGCCACGCCGTTGCGGCTGGTCCTGCCGACGGCGATCGGCGCCGTGGCGCTCGTTTGGGCGCTTAAAGCGGCAGCGGTCTATGCTTTCGCGCCTCGTGAAACACTGTGGGCGCATCTTGGTAAAACAATAGGCGCGATCTGCTTCGGCTGCAGCGCGGCGGTGGCGACCATCCCCGTTTTTGGAGTTGACGCGACGCTCTGCGTCCGGTGGAGCTTTGTTTCTCTGGCTGTCCTTACCGCCTCCCACGCTTTACAATGGCTCAGCGTGCGGCGGTGGAGAGACTTGGGCCTTTTGACCCCCAACGTGGTCGTCGTGGGAGCAACTCCGAACGCCGCTCGCTTGATCGAAGCGGCGCTGAAGGCGCGAGACTCCTCCATCCTGGGCGTGTTTGACGATCGCATGAGCCGCATCCCCGGTAACATTCACGGCGTGCCGGTGCTCGGCGACACCAACGCTTTACTAAACTATAAGTTGTTACCCTTTATAGATCATATCGTCATCACCGTTACGCCGTCGGCGCAAAACAGAGTGCGAGAATTGATCGATCGGCTGAAATTCCTCCCTAACGCGGTAACCCTGTTCATGGATGTGGAGGGGATAGCCGCCGAGCGTGCGGCCCTTTCGCGCCTCGCGGACGCGCCACTCGCGCAAGTATCTGGGACCCATGTGGATGACGCCAAGGCTGACGCGAAAAGGCTTCAAGATATTGTGCTGGGGCTGTTTGCGCTGGTCCTTGCCGCTCCAATAATGACGCTGATCGCCCTTGCGGTGCGGCTGGAGAGCCCGGGCCCGATCTTCTTTCGCCAGCGTCGTCACGGCTTCAACAATGAAACGATCCTCGTTTGGAAATTCCGCTCCATGCGCCATGAGACGGCGGACGCCACAGCCACGCGTCAGGTCTCCGTCGGCGATGATCGCGTGACCCGGGTCGGGCGGATTATTCGTCGCCTCAGCCTTGATGAACTTCCGCAGCTGTTCAACGTGCTTAAGGGCGAGATGTCCCTGGTCGGTCCCCGTCCCCACGCCATCGGCATGAAGACAGCGGGAGAGGACTCGTCGCGCCTTGTAGCCGAATACGCCTGGCGCCACCGGATGAAGCCGGGCCTTACCGGTTGGGCGCAGATCAACGGCTCCATCGGAGCGGTGGACACGCCCGAACTGGTTCGCCGACGCGTCTCCCTGGATGTCGAGTATATAGAACGGCAGTCCTTCTGGTTCGATCTCCACATCCTTCTGATGACCGTGCCCGCCTTGATCGGCGCACGTAACGCGGTGCGATAGCGTGTTTAAAAAGGGCCTCCTTGGCTATCTGCCGGTGAACATCGTCCAGGCCCTGGCGGGCTTCGGCTCGATCATGATCTTCACCCGACTGCTCAGCCCAAGCGATTACGGCGCCTATGCGCTGGCGTTTTCCGTCACCAGTCTCGTCTATCTAGCCTGCCTTACCTGGATCGAGGCGGCGATGGCCCGCTTTTATGTGGTGGAGAAGACCGACGTCGGAAGGGCCGATCTCTACGCCACCCTCTATCGCACCTTTGGTGTGATGATGTTCGCGGTTCCTATCCTCTGCGGCGTGATCGTTACGATCTTGCCCCTGTCCAACGAACTGCGCCTCGCCATCGCGGCGGGGCTGGTTTCAGTTGTGTTCAGGAGCCTTTTGAAAATGGCTCAGGAGCGGCGACGGGCGGCCGGCGAGGTGAAGGGTTTCGCCGTCATCGACATGGTGCAGACGGCGGCGGGGTTCGCCCTCGGCACGGGGCTGGCGCTCATCGGTCTCGGCGCCGCCGCGCCTCTGGCGGGCGCAGGGGCTGCGAGCGCCATCTGCCTGATCTGGGCGCTGCCGAGCGAACTTAAGGTGGCGCGGCAGGGGCGCTTCGAGCACAAACGGTTCAGCACCTACGTGGCTTACGGCGTGCCGATATCCTTGTCGCTGATGATGAGCCTGGCGCTCTCCACCACCGACCGCTTCGTTCTGGCGGCGTACTTGAATGAAGCGGCTGTGGGCGCCTATCACGCCGGCTACAGCCTTTCCAATCGCACCCTAGACGTGATGTTCCTCTGGCTCGGTATGGCGGGGCAGCCGGCCTGCATCGCGGCGCTGGAGCGCGGGGGTCGGGCGGCGCTCCTTCGTACGGCGACGGATCAGGCCTCGATGATGATCCTGATCGCCGTCCCCGCTTCCATCGGCCTGATTCTGGTGTCCAATCCCTTGGCTCACTTCATGGTAGGCGCGGCGCTGGCGGACCGGGCCGCGACGGTGACGCCGTGGATCGCAGTGGGCGCGTTACTTTCAGGCATGACCACTCACTATTTTAACTCCGCCTTCCCCCTGGCGCGGCAGACGAAGCTGCTGTTCCTCGCCATCGCCATCCCGGCGGCGGCGAACCTCGGCCTCGTCCTGTTCCTCGTGCCCCGATATGGCCTTAACGGAGCCATGTGGGCGACCGTGGCGAGTTACGGAATCGGTATGGCCGCCTCTGTAGCCTTGGCGAGGGGCGAGACGGTTTTGCCTATTCCTTGGATCACCCTAGGCAAGGTCGGCGCCGCCACAGCCGCCATGGCTTTGGTGGTGTTGCGCCTGCCCAGCGGCGGCGGACTTATGGAGCTTGGCTCCAAGAGCGTGGTGGGCGCACTCACCTACGGCTTATTCGCCCTGATGCTGGACGCGGGCGGCGCGCGGGCGCGGACTGTAGCGATGCTGTCCACCTTGAGAACCCGCACCATGGCGGCGAGGTCCCTTTGATGAGCGCTAGATCCATTCGCATGGTGGAGAATACAGCGTGGGCGGATACGAACGTCCCTCGCCTCTCCGTCGTCATGCCGTTTTTCCGTTACGACCCCGCGCCGCTTCTCACGCGTCTTGATGAGGAAGCCCGCACGCTCGGCGGCGTAGTGGAGATTGTAGCCCTGGATGACGGCGGCGGCGACAAGGCTTTGGCGGCGCGCGTCTCAACTCTGTTCAAGACCAGCCTTGTCAGCCCCGCAAAACTTATCTTGCTTGCCGCCAATGAAGGCCGCGCCAAGGGCCGAAATCGTTTGGTGGACGCCGCCCGCGCGCGGCATGTCCTCCTGATTGATTGCGATATGGCGCCGGACTCGCCGGACTTCCTGAAAACCTACCTCCCCTTTGTAGACGAAGATGCGCCAGTGGTGTTCGGCGGATTTTCGGTGGATCGCACTCCTGCGACGCCAGACCAGGAACTCCATCGCGCGCTACAGCTTCGGGCCGAATGCCTACCCGCCCCCACCCGCGCGCTTCAGCCCGAAAAATACGTCTACACTTCAAACCTCTTGGTTCGCCGCGACGTCTTCCAGACCGAAGCTTTCGATGAAGGCTTCACCGGCTGGGGCTGGGAGGACGTGGAATGGGGCATGAGGGTGGGCCGCCGTTATGAAATCCGCCAGATCGAGAATACCGCCACCCACCTTGGCCTAGACACCGCAACCGTGCTGGCGGGCAAGTACGAACAATCGGCCGCCAACTTCGCTCGAGTTGTCCAAAAACATCCCAAGATCATCAGCCAGTATCCGAGCTACAAACTCGCGCGCATGTTGAAGCGTATCCCATTGCGAGGGGCATTGAGGTCGCTTCTCAAAGGGTTGGCGCTACAAGCCAGCGCGCCGCTCATGTTCAGGATTATCGCTATGAAGACCTATCGCGCATCCCTCTATGCAGAGGTGGTGTGATGCCGTCCTGCGCGTTCCGGCCCGCGCCATGAAGCCGATCACCGTTCTTATTCCGACGTTCCGCCGTCCAGATAGTCTGGCCCGCGCCTTGAAGTCAGTGTTTGCGCAAGACCGCGTGGATCTGATCCAGGACATCGCGGTGATCGACAACGATCCAAACGCATCGGCGCGGGGCATGGTCGATGCGATGCGCTCGGTTTCATCGATTCCTCTCCTCTACGTCCATGCCTTGCCGCCGGGAGTCGCGACCGCCAGGAACGCCGGTCTGGCCGCCACAAGCGCGCCCTTCGTGGCCTTCCTGGATGACGACGAGGAAGCCAAACCGGCTTGGCTCGGCGCCCTGTTCGATGTTCACCAGAGCTACAAGGCGGACGTCACCTTCGGACCGGTGCAAGGTTGCGCGCCAAGTGCGCCGGCCTGGAAACGCTTTTATTTGGAAGGCTTCTTTTCGCGAGTAGGGCCTCAATCTTCGGGGCTGATCGATAAGGTTTACGGCTGTGGCAACTCGCTGATGACGCGCGCGACGGCGCTGAAAGGGCCTGAACCCTTCGACGTGGCCGCCAACCATACAGGCGGGGAGGACGATCGGCTGTTCTCGATTCTGAAAACGGAAGGCGCCAGGTTCGCATGGGCGGCGGACGCGATGGTCGATGAGCATGCCGCCGCCCATCGGGCCACTCTCGCTTACGCCCTCGCCCGGGCCGTGAGCTACGGCCAGTCCCCCAGTCAAATCGCGATCATCCATAGGGATTTTTTTGCTCTGGCGAAGTGGTCAGGCATCGGCCTAGGGCAAACTCTGATCTACAGCCTCGCCACACTTGGCTTGATGTTGGTGTGGAACCGAGGTTGGATCGACATGGCCGATCGCGCGGCGCGGGGTTTCGGCAAGCTTTTGTGGTTCAGCCATTTCCACTTCTATGGCGAAGGGGCTGCGAAACGGACGCTCTCCAGCACGGCGTCGTTGGAGTTGGACGGCAAGGCCAGCTTCACCCCGAGCGCGGCGAATATCACCCACATGAAGTCATTATAAACAACCGCGACCGTCTCGGTCAGGGTTAGCAGACTATAGATCACAAGGAACGGTAGGGCGAAGTAACCCCACGGCCGCCGATAAGCCGCCCACAGCGCTCGCACCCAGACTTCTGTGAAGAAAAGCGCCCAGAGACTTAAACCGACATAACCAAGGCCCAGCCAAACCTCCAGCCAGCTATTGTGGGAGTGTACAGCGACGAATTTTGCTCGTTTGGTGATCCACGCCAGGGGGCTCCAAAGGTCTTGGTTGTTCCAGACTGCCCCGTAGCCGAAGCCGGTCCATGGTCGCTGATGAATCTGCGCCAGAACACCCGCCCAGAGTTTGGTGCGCCCGGTCAGCGTCGCGTCCTTGCCGATCAGGGTGAAAAAAGCGTCGGATGCGAAGTAGAGCGTGAAGCCAACAGCGAGAATTGCAGTGACCGCTAGGAAGGTGGCGAGCACGGCGCGGGCCGGTCCGCGTCTCACCGTGAACACGAACCCTAACGCTCCCAACCCGATCACCAAGGCCACAAGCGATGTTTTGGACCGAGACAGCAACACCAAAAGCAGCGCAAGCCCGGCCATGACGGTCCAGCGCCGCCAGCGTTTTGGGTTAAGCAGGGCCGTGGCGCAAAACAGCACGCAGGCGATGCTCATATTGTTGCCGAGACCGTTCTTTTCGTACCAGACGCCCCGCCAGGCGCCGGGAAACAGGTCCGTCATTCGCCCGTAGCGGGGCATGAACAGGCCCAGGAAAAAGCACGCGCCGACCACGATGGCGAGGGCGGTGGCCAGCACCTCCAGGAACCTTGGCCATTCGTAGCGCGCGGCCACAACCAGCGCTGCCAGGGTTGTGAAGAGGACCGCGACCCCGCGTCGCTCGGTGGTCGCGGGATCGACCGACCATATTATGGAGACGAATACCATGCCAAGCAGCGCCCAGAGCAGCGGCGTTCGCACGGCCGCGAAAAACGTCCTCCGCAAATTGGTCGCCGCCAGCACCAGAGCGGCGAGATAGGCTGGAAAATACAGGAGGCGGATCAAGGTCGAGGCTTCGGCGTCGCCGTCCGGTCCCGTCAGGGGCATCACCCAAAATTGCGTGAAGGTCAGCACCATCAACACGGAGGTCCAGAACGCCAGCCGATCCTGGGCGCGGCTGCGCTCCACCGGCTGCGCCATGAGGGCCAGCGGGACCGTTTGGGTCACGACAAGATTTGTCTCAGGAACTTGGGCGGCTCGGCAGGCGCTCTGGTGAGCACCACGCCCGCGCACTTTCCACCCGCAGCAGTGATATTGTCGCGAAGCGCCGTCGCGGCGCTTGCGTCGCGGTCTCCCGCCGGCACCACAAGCACGTTAGCGTCGACGAATGGCGCCACCGCCAGAGCCGTTGCGGAGCGGTCCGCCGACGGCGCGTCGATCACCACGTAGTCGGCGTGCGGACGCAGGGTGTCCCAATAATCCGGCTCGCAAAGGATTTGCGCAATCTGGCCGGGACGAAGCGCCTCTCGCCGAAATCGGGTGACCCAAAGGCGGCTGGCGCCCACCGTATGGGCCGCGAGATAGCGTACATCGGACCAGGCCTGCCCGTCCGCTCCTTTGATTTTCGGCGTGATGGTGAAGAACATCGCTTCGTTTGGGCTGGCTCGGGCGGGCTCGCCGATGCGGCCGTAAGTTTCGCGGTCGGTGGCGAAGTGGTCGTGCTGTTCGCCCTTCATCAGGTCAAGTTCAACAAGCCATACGCCTCTACGGGCGGAAGCCGCGACCCGGCGCGCAAACTCCCGGGCCACGGTAGAGACGCCGGCGCCCGCTTGGGGCGCCACGAATTGGACGACCCGCGCGGCCGCGCCCGGCGGCGGGCCAAGCCGCTCCGCCAATGCCGCCATCTCGGATGTCAAATCCACCATCACTTAGACGAATCGCTAAAAGGCATCGGCGCCACAATAGGCTGATGACCCCGCTGCGCCACGGCGCCAACTCACTTGGCCGGCGTCGTGACAAGCACCGGCAATTCCAGGGCCCGCTCCGCCGCGTCCGCGGTCGGGTAGCCCTTTTTCAAAAAGCCTCCGAGAAGGCCGACACATACGGCAGCGAACACGGCGAACGCGACGCCGACGCCCAACACCGGGGTTTTCAAAGACGAGCCCTTTGCCGGCGGATAGGCGCGTTCGATCACTTTGATGCTGCCGTCGTCACCCGATTGAGCCAACGCCTGCGCCGCTTGGCTTTCTTCTACCCTCTGGGTCAACGCGCGCAGGTTGGTGGACAAGAGGTCCCGCTGGCGCGCCAGGGCTTGATACTGCGGCTCCAGGGACGCCAGCTTTTGACGGCGAGCGGTGATTTGGGCCAACTCGTCCGACAGGCTCGCCTTCCGCCCCTTAAGCGATACCGCCTGCGCCTCCAGCTGGTTGCGCTCGGTTTGCAGGGACTGGTACACGGGGTTGACGCCGATCCGCTGCGCGCCGGGCCCGGTTGCGCGGCCGGAGGCCACGAGCGACTCCTGCCCAGCGATCTTCTGATCGATGTCACGCACCGGCTGGGCGTTCGGCTGATAACGAGACAGCAGGTCCTGACGATCGACCTTCAACTGCAAGAGCTTATCCTGCGCGGTATGATCCAGATCCCGGTAGAGGCCGATCTCCGGCTGCGCGCTCGCCACTTCCTTGACCGTGACGCCGAAGCGGCCCTGCACCTCGGCGGTCTGGGCGCCGACGCTGTAGCTGTCGGCCAGAAGCTGGCTGTAGAGTTGGCCAAGGGAAGCCTTCTCCGTGTCAAAATCGCCGATGCCGTTGTCCGCCAGGAACTTCTGATAAGCGTTGTCGGCGGCGTCCAGCTGGGTTTGGAACGATTGGCGCTGTTGATCGAGGGCGCCAAGATTGCGATCCACCAGCACCGTCTTGCGATACCGCAGATATTCATCCACCAGGGTGTTCAGGATCAGCGCCGCCCGCACAGGGTCTTTGTCGGTATAGGTCAGGCGGGCGATAGCGGTGTCCGGGGCCGAAACCACCTTCAAGCCGGTGGTGATCGCGCGCATCGCCTCCTGTTGCAGCGCCTCCCGCTTGGCCGGATCGGCGGTGGCGTAGTCCTTTCCGAGCTTGGGGTAGAGGCGGGCGAGACCAATATCCTCGATCACCTTCACCTTCACCGCGTCGCTTTGCAGGATTTCCAGTTCCGACTGCACCACCTGATCATTATCGGGCGCCGCGCCGCGGGCCGCGTCGCCGACCTGCGGCTGATAGACGTAAGCCTGCCCCAGCCGAATCAAAAGGCTCGCATGCGCCGGATAGGTTGTAGGCATCCGAAAAGCGACAACGGCAGCAACGATCGCCGCTGCGAGGAAGGTCAGGATCATCCAGGGCAGCTGCCGCCACAGCATCGCCGCGATGTCCGAGGGCGTATAGCGCGGTGGATCGGTGCGGCGAACGGCGACTCGCGCCACTCCAGCCTGCTCCCCATTCCACGTCCAAGGTCCTGACTGCATTGGTTCTGACTGCGCTTTTGCCTGCTGCGACCCTGCACTTTCGGCGTTAACCGAACATTACCCGTTAACCATAACTTTAGTGCAAGCGTAGATTTGAAACGTGTCAGCGCAAAAGAGAGTCGTCTTATGCTTCAACGCTCGATCCCCAGCCCCCTGTCCGGGATCGCCTCCGCGGCGATGCTCGTGGGAGTTGTATCGACAGTTTCGGGATGCGCCGTGCCGAGCGTGCCCCTGCCCTCCCGCCAAGATCTCTACGGCGGTCCCCGTCCCACACAAAATTTCGCCGATATCGGCTACGCAAATTGGAGCGACAACGAACCCTCATATCGGCTTTATCCGGGTGACGTTCTCGACGTTAGCGAGTCCTCCGCCCCCGAACTCGCCCGCACAGTGACCGTGGGGCCCGATGGCCGGATCAGCCTGCCGCTGATCCAGCCGGTGATGGCCGCGGATCGTTCGGTGTTGGAAATCGAGGGCGCTCTGTCGCAAGCCTATTCGAGCCAGCTTCTACGACCTCAGGTGGAGGTTTCGGTGAAGCAGGCTGCGCCGCTTCAGATTTACGTCGGCGGCGAAGTAAAAAATCCGGGCGTCTACGCCATGCCGGGCGACATCAACGCCTTGCAAGGCGTAATCTTGGCAGGCGGCTTCTTGCCCACCTCACGCCGACAAGAAGTGGTGGTGCTTCGCCGTGGACCGGACGGGCGGCCGATGATGCGCACCGTAGATTTGAGGAAGGCCGTTTACGGGCCGGCGGGCGTGGACGCCGTGCCGCTCCGCCGTTCCGACATCATCTACGTGCCCCGAAGCACGATCGCCGAGATCGACAACTTCGTGCAGCAGTACCTGGTGCAGACCATGCCGATCCAGTTCAGCTACGCGATCAACGGCAATTACATGAACAGCAAGTAGACCGCCGGCCGATTAGGCGCGCTGCAGGAATTCGCGGGCGGCGCGCTGGGCGTCGGCGATGGAGTCGCGATCCATTTCTTGCGACAGGTCGCGGCGATATTGCTTGGCCTCCTCGCAACCGCGCAGGGCCGCCAGGTTGAACAGCATGTGGGCGGAAACATAATCCAGCGGCGCGCCGCCTTGCCCGGTGGAATAGAGCAGGCCCATACGGAGCAGCTCCTCGCCTGTCGATCCCACGTCGGGGATCGGGACGCCGCCGGCGTAGCTATCGTTGGCGATGGTTTCTTCGAAAGCCGTTTGCATGTTTTTTCCTCTGCGCCGGCCGCATTCGACGGCCCGTGCTTGCGATGTTGCGAGGGGAGAAAAGCAGCTTTGTATTGAAAATATAGTTAAAGCAAAAATTAATCTTAACGTAACTCAATATGAATCGAATTTTACCAATCTATACTTGGTTTATTTCTCTAAACACTAACTGCCCAAGCGTTAACGGGCCGGATCAAACTCGGCCTCTTTGCCCAAAAAGCACCCCGCGCGCCGCCTGGCTCTGCTTGCTCTGATCGCCTAGTTCACCGCGGAGTTCAGCGCCGAGTCCAAGGCCAGCTTTCACACTTCCACGCTCACTCACACGATCAAACCAAGCCTTCAAATTAGGAAATTCGCCGAGGTCTTGTCCCTGATTGTTATGAGGCCTGATCCAGGGCCAGCAAGCCATGTCAGCGATCGAGTAATCCCCGGCGATGAAGTCCTTGCCGGCCAGCTGCTTGTTCAGGACGCCATAGAGCCGGTGGGTCTCGTTGGTGTAGCGGATGGCGCCATAGGCGGTAGCGCGACTGTCGATGAACATGGACGGCGCGTACTGGCGAAAGTGGTGGGTCTGTCCCGCCATTGGGCCGAGGCCACCCATCTGCCAGAACAGCCACTGATCGACCAGGATTCGCTCCCGCTCACCGGCGCCGTAGAACTTGCCGCTCTTTTTTGCGAGATATTGCAGGATAGCGCCGGATTCAAAGATAGAGATCGGCTGCCCGTCCGGCCCGTCGGGATCGACGATGGCGGGCATGCGGTTATTGGCGCTGATGGCGAGGAACTCGGGCTTGAACTGTTCGCCCGCGCCGATGTTGATCGGGACTGTCCTGTAGGGAAGCGCCATCTCCTCCAGTGCGATGGAGATTTTCCAACCATTGGGCGTTGGCCAATAATATAGGTCGATCGGCTGGGCGTTCATGGACGATCTCCGGGTCAACAACGCTGTAGATGGGTTCGGCCCGTCCGGAACCGCAAGAGTGGGCTGCGTCTTTCCTTTGCGAACTGTTCAGCCAGGGTTCAGCCGCCTCCCGGCATAACGGCGCAAAGATCGGCCTACTTGGGCCGAGACCTGTCATTGCAGGAGATCGATATGAAGAAGATTGTGCTCGCGGCGTCAGCAGCTCTGTTGATCGCAACGCCAGGCTTGAGCCTGGCTCAAGATGATCACCATCACGAAGGCGGCGGCCGCCCCAGCGGCGCGGCCCAAACGCCAAGCGCGCCACCTTCGCATCCACCGGCTACGCCCCCAGTCACGCCCCGCTTCCAAGGTGCGCCCCAGGGCCAATTCCATAGCGGACCGCCGAGCCAGGGCCCTTCCCCGAACGGCGCGTCCCAACCCAATGGCGGCTATCACCCGCAAGGAGGACAATTTGGGGGATGGCGGCCCCAGGGCGGCTTCCAGCCCAACGGCGGTCATACCCAAGGCTTCGTGCAACCTGGCCCTTCTAACCGGCCCGAATTTCACAGCCAGCCTGGCTTTGATGTCCGCGGACGGCCTGGCGCCCAGGCCTTCGGTTATGGTGGTCGACAATATTTCCGCTATCGGGCGGCGCCTTACCGGTACCCCGGCGGCTATAATGGCTGGGCCAACCACGGCTGGCGTCGCGGCGAGTGGCTGCCGCCGGTGTTCATCAGCCAGAACTACTTCATCAACGACTGGTACGACTTCGGCCTCTGGCAGCCTAACTACGGCTATGAATGGATTCGCGTCGGCGCCGACGCCGTTCTCGTGAACTTGGCGGACGGCCAGGTGGTCGATGTGGTGCCGAGCGTTTATTACTACTAAGCGCCATGTCGGGTTCCGGGGCTTTGCTTTTGCAGGGCGCGGACCCAAATTCGGGTCTAGCCAAGAAAGGAGGCCGAGATGAGAAAACGTCTGATCGGCCTCGCAGCCCTGATCGCTGTGATGGCGAGCAGCGCGGCGGCGCAGGAACGTGGCCACGGCGGTCATGGCGGCTATGGCCGCGGCGGCGGCTTCGAACGCGGCGGTTACGGACCTCGTGGCGGGAGTTATGGTCCTCCAGCCAGCTTTGAGCGGGGCGGCTACGGCTCCGGCGGAGCCTATCCTGGCGGGGGGGCCTATCCCGGCGGCGGTTACAGAGCGCCTTACGGCCCTGGCGGCGGCTATCGCGGTTTCACCAGAGGTCAGTTTCTGCCGCCCGGCTATTTGGGCGGAGCGGTAGCCGATCCACGCCAATATCACCTGCGCCGCCCGCCCAACGGTTACGGCTGGGTGATGGTCGGGCCGAACGCCTATCTGACCCAGCGATCCACGGGTCTGATCCTGGATACGGCGCCGCTTTACTAAGAGTCAAAGACCAAGCTTGGCCTTCAGGATCTCGTTGACCGCCGCCGGGTTCGCCTTGCCGCCGGTCTCCTTCATCACCTGACCTACGAACCAGCCGATGGCCTGCGGCTTCAGCTTGGCGGCCTCGGCCTTGTCCGGATTGGCGGCGATGATGGCGTCGACAGCGGTTTCGAGGGCCCCGGTGTCGGTGACTTGGCGAAGGCCGTGCTTCTCGACGATGGCGGTCGGCGCCCCCTCCCCAGCCCACATCAGCTCGAACACCTGCTTGGCGATCTTGGAGGAGATCACGTTGGTCTCGATCAGTTCAATCAGGCCGCCGAGGTCTTCAGCCAAAATCGGGCTGGCGTCGATCTCGATGCCGTTCTTGGTCAGGTTTGAGGTCAGCTCATTGGTCGTGAAATTGGCCACGAGCTTGGCGTCCCGGCCCTTGGCGGCCGCCTCGAAATAGTCCGCCTTGGGCGCATCAGCGGCCAAAACCTTGGCGTCGTAGGCCGAGAGCCCGTATTGAGATTGCAGCCGCGTGCGCTTGGCGTCCGGCAGTTCGGGCAGGCTCGCTTCGATGGCCTTGATCCACGCAGGATCGAGCTCCAGCGGCAACAGATCCGGATCGGGGAAATAGCGGTAGTCCATCGCCTCTTCTTTGGATCGCATGGAGCGCGTCTCGATCAGATGAGCGTCGAACAGGCGCGTCTCCTGATCGATCTTGCCGCCATCCTCCAAGATTTCCACCTGCCGGCGCGCCTCGTAGACGATGGCTTGCTGGATAAAGCGCATGGAGTTGACGTTCTTGATCTCGCACCGGGCGCCGAGCGGTCCGCCGGGCCTTCGCACGGAGACGTTGACGTCGGCGCGGAGGTTCCCCTTCTCCATGTCACCGTCGCAGGTGCCAAGGTATCGCACTAGCGTCCGCAGCGTCTTCACATAGGCGGCGGCGTCCTCCGGCGAGCGCATGTGAGGCTTGGAGACGATCTCCATAAGGGCGACGCCGGAGCGGTTCAGATCCACATAGGTCCAGTTCGGGTCCATGTCGTGGATCGACTTGCCGGCGTCCTGTTCCAGATGCAGCCGTTCGATCCCGACCTTGAAGGTGGAGCCGTCGTCCCGCTCCACCTCCAGCGTCCCCTCGCCGACGATAGGGTCCTTGAACTGGCTGATCTGATAGCCTTGCGGCAGATCGGGATAAAAGTAGTTCTTGCGGTCGAAGCGGGACCAGGGGTTGATCTGCGCCTTCAGGCCGAGCCCAGTCTTCACCGCCTGCTCGACGCAATAGCGGTTGATCACCGGGAGCATGCCGGGAAAGGCCGCATCCACTAAGCTCACCTGCTCGTTCGGTCCCGCGCCGAAGCCGATGGCGGCGCCAGAGAACAGCTTGGCGTTGGACGCCACCTGGGCGTGGACTTCCAGGCCGAGCACGACCTCCCATTCGCCGGTGCGGCCTTGGATGCGATAAGGTTTGGCAGTCTCGGTCGTCATGGCTCACCTCGCCCTGTCTGTTAGACGAAAACGCGGTCCAAACGCCAGAGGAAGCGAAAACATAGAGGTGACGTCGTCCTCCTCTTGTGGGGCCATGTAAAACAAGCTTTGATCCAAGGACATCGACTGAGAAGGAACCCGATGTCCAAAATCATACTCGCCGCCGTCGCGACCCTGCTCCTGACCGCAGAGGCCGCCGCCGCTCAGGCTCCCTCGTCGACAACCACGACGACCACCACCACAACGACAGCGCCGGCCGGCGCCTTCACCCTTGATACGCCGATCGAGCAAATCGCCGCCAATCCCGCCGGTAAAGCAGTGCTGGATAAGGACCTCCCAGGCCTGCTGAGCCACCCGGCCTACGAGCAGTTCAAAAGCATGAGCCTGAGTGAAGTCGAACCCATGTCGCAAGGAGCCCTGACCGACGATATGCTGGCTAAGACTGCTAAGGACCTGGCCGTCCTCCCAAAGTAGGTCGCCAGCCGCCAGCCCTTAGCGTCTGATCCTCGAAGTCGGAAGATCCATCGGCTCACCCTTGCCCTTCCCGCCCTTTGCGTGTATCAGCCGCCGCTTCTTTGAAGGCGGTCTTGCGTGGAGCGTCAACGGATTGGGGTCCGCCCCTCTCCGCCGCGCGAGATCCATCGTCTGCATCGGGTCCTTCCGGACCGGTGCGGCGCCGCCCTCATCACCGGAAGAGGATTCGAATGCCCCTTTACGAACACGTCGTGATCGCACGGCAAGACATCTCGGCCCAGCAGGCCGAGGCCCTCAACGATCAGCTGAAGCACCTCATCGAAGATCAGGGCGGCCACATCGCCAAGATTGAATACTGGGGCCTGCGAAATCTCACCTATCGCATCAAGAAGAACAGGAAGGGGCACTATTCGCTCCTGGCCATCGACGCCGAAGCGCCGGCGGTGAAGGAGATGGAGCGCCAGCTCTCCATCAACGAGGACGTCTTGCGCACCCTCACCATCCGGGTCGACACCATCGACCTGGAGCTCTCGCCCATCCTGGCCCGCCGGGACCGCGAACGCTCCGAGCGGGGCGATCGCGAGGACCGTCCGGACCGCGGCGACCGTGAAGATCGCCCCGAACGCGCCGATGCCGTCGAGCCTTCGGAGCCGGCCCTGACGTCCGCCGCTGAAGACGCTTCGGCGTAAGGAAGAATAGATATGACCGACACACCCTTACCGGACGCTCCGGACGCTTCGGCCGCCGCTGGCGGCCAGCGCCGCCCTTTCTTCCGTCGCCGCAAGGTCGATCCGTTCGCGGGCGCCGGCGCGCCGAAGATCGACTACAAGGACGTCAAGCTCTTGCAGCGCTATATCTCCGAGCGGGGCAAGATCGTGCCCTCGCGCATCACCGCCGTCTCGCAGAAGAATCAACGCGAACTCGCCAAGGCCATCAAGCGCGCGCGCTTCCTGGCCCTCCTCCCCTACGTCGTGAAGTGAGGACAGGCGCATGAAAGTCATTCTTCTGGAACGCGTCGAGCGCCTGGGCGCGATCGGCGACATCGTCTCGGTGAAGGACGGGTTCGCCCGTAACTTCCTCCTCCCCCGCTCCAAGGCCCTGCGCGCCAACGCCCAGAGCCTGAAGCGGTTCGAGGCCGAAAAACACATCATCGAGGAACGTAACGCCGAGACCAAGGCCGCCGCTGAAAAGCAGGGCTCAAAGCTCGACGGGGAAACGTATGTGATGATCCGCCAAGCCGGCGAGAGCGGCCAGCTCTACGGCTCCGTCTCCGGCCGAGACGTGGCGGATGCTGTTCAAGCCGAGGGCGGCAAGGTCGATCGCAGCCAGGTCACCTTGGACAAGCCGATAAAGACCCTGGGCATCCACGACATCAAGGTGCGCCTGCACGCCGAGGTGACGGTCACCATCAAGGTCAACATCGCCCGCTCGGCCGACGAAGCCGAACGCCAAGCCAAAGGCGAGAACGTGGTGACCTCACAGTTCGAGGCCGACCAGATCTCCGCCGCCGAAACCGCCGCCGACATGCTGGAAGGCGGCGCAGGCTCCTTGGGCGACGACCGCGACTTCGCTTAAGCCTGCCGATCCTAACGTACAGGCGGCGCTCCGGAGTGATCCAGGGCGCCGTTTGCATTTGAGGCTCAGGATTTCTTCTTTGGCTTCGACGGGTGGGGCGGCTTGGAGACATCCACTTGGGCCAGCGCCTCGACCTTCCGATCGTTGGCGAAATCCGCCGGGGCGATGAAGCCGAGCCCATCCCAGGGTATCTTCACCTTGGCCGCGCCAAAGGCCGCCGCTACGAATTCCGAGCAGATGAACTCGTCATCGGGGATCAGCATCTTGGGCATCTGATGATGCTCGCCCTGGAACTTGGCCTCCGCGATGCGAAAACCGATCTTGGTGATCTCCCCGGCGGCGAAGCGGCAACCCAGATGATCGAAGGCGAATTTTGCCATCGGCTTGACCTTGGTCATGGCCTTGAACGCTGGGTGGCGCGCCAGGACGATCTTGCCGGGATAGGGCGAGGTCCCCTCGCTGTCGCGCGAGCAGAATTCGGAGAGGGCCACCGCCCTCACCCCGATCTTCTCCACGCTCTCGATCACGATCACCCGGTCCAGGTTCTCGATGCGAAACGCGATGGCGATATGGCTCCAGGGGCTCTTGGTGGACCACTGGATCAGCTTGGAGAAGGGATCGCGCCCCTGACAGAGAAGAAGATCGCCGTCCTGAACCAGCCTTCGCACCGCCGCATAGGGTTGCGGCTTCAAGGTCTCTAGCACATCGTCGGCAAGGCTCATGCTTGGCTCGTCCCCTGCGTCCGGGCCAAGGTCAAGCTTCATAGTGTCTCGCTTGGCGGTTTTCCCCAGTTCTTATTTCTGTGGGCAAGCCGTCTGTCGTAAGGACGCCGCCCCGCTCGTTAAGCTATCGGTAACCGATGACGTCCCCCGCCTTCGATTTCACCTCCGCCGAACCCGCCGCATCGCCGCTCGGCGCGACCATGCCTTGCAACATCGAGGCGGAACAGGCGCTCTTGGGCACGCTCCTCTATGATAACGCCGCCTATGAAAGGCTGATCGACAAGCTGCAGGCCCGTCACTTCTACGAACCGTTCCACCAGCGCCTGTTCGCCATCATGGAGGAGCATATCCGCCGGGGCCAGCTGGCCGAACCGATCCTCCTGGCCGACCGGTTCAAGCGGGATGCTGCGTTCGAGGAGCTCGGCGGCCTTCGCTATCTCGCCGACCTAGTCGACCGCGCCCCGCCCTCCGCCAACGCGCAGGACTACGCCCGCACCATCTATGACCTGGCGCTCCGCCGCGACCTGATCCGCATAGGCGGCGAGATCTCCGTCAGCGCCACCGCCGACGCCGAAAGCCCAGCCCGCGACCAGATCGAAGCCGCCGAGCAGCAGCTCTACACTCTGGCGGAGACCGGCGGCGTCTCCTCCGGCTTCGTCACCTTCGCCGACGCCCTGCACGGGGCGGTGGAGATGGCGGCGGAGGCCTATAGCCGGGACGGGAGCCTGGCGGGCCTCTCCACCGGCCTGATCGATCTGGACCGGCAACTGGGCGGCCTGCACCCCTCCGACCTTCTGATCCTGGCGGGGCGCCCGTCGATGGGCAAGTCGGCCCTGGCCGCCAACATCGCCTTTTCGGTCGCCCGCAACTACGCCTACGACATCCAGCCGGACGGGTCGAAGAAGACCGCCAATGGCGGGGTGGTCGCCTTCTTCTCCCTGGAAATGTCGTCCGAACAGCTGGCCATGCGTCTCCTGGCCGAGGTCTCCGGCGTGGCGTCAGATCGCCTCCGCAAGGGCGAGATCGACCAGAGCGAGTTCGGCCGGGTGCGCGACGCGGCGCTCGAAATCCAGGAAAGCCCGCTCTATATCGACGACACCGGCGGTCTCTCCATAGCCAAGCTTGTGGCCCGCTGCCGTCGCCTGAAGCGAATCGTCGGCCTCGACCTGGTGGTGGTCGACTACCTACAACTAGTCACCGGCTCGGACCTGAAGAGCAACGACAACCGGGTTCAGGAGGTCAGCCAAATTACCCAAGGACTCAAAGCCTTGGCCAAGGAACTTTCGGTTCCCGTCCTCGCCCTCGCCCAGCTCTCCCGTCAGGTGGAGAACCGGGAGGACAAGAAGCCTCAGCTCTCCGATCTGCGCGAATCTGGCTCGATCGAGCAGGACGCCGATGCGGTGATGTTCGTCTATCGGGAGGAATACTACCTCGGCCGCACCGAGCCCCGCGAAGGCACCCCCGAACACCTCACCTGGCAGGAGGACATGGACAAGGTGGCCGGCCTCGCCGACCTTATTATCGGCAAGCAGCGCCACGGCCCCATCGGCACGGTGAAGCTGCATTTCAACGCCGACCTGACCAAATTCGGCAATCTGGCGCGGGAAGGCCGCTACGAGCCGCGTTGACGGATGCTTCCGCCGCCCGGCTGACGGTCGATCTTGATGCGATCGCGGCCAACTACGCCACGTTGACGTCGCAAAGCGACGCTGAGATCGCGCCGGTGGTCAAGGCGGACGGCTATGGCCTCGGCGCCGCGCAGGTGGCCGCGAGGCTTATGGCGGAGGGTGCGACGCAGTTTTTCGTGGCGCGCATTGCTGAGGGTGAGCAACTGCGATCCGCGTTGAAGCAGCCAAAGGCGGCGATCTACGTCTTGGACGGCTGCCCGCCCCATGCTGCGAGCCGATTGCAAGCCGCCCAGCTAATGCCGGTCCTGAACAGCCTTGAACAGGTAGAGGCGTGGCGCAGCTGGGGCGGCGGCGCGGCGGCGCTTATGTTGGACACCGGATTGAACCGCCTCGGCCTTACGCCGGAAGATGCGCAGACCTTAGCGGCGAACGGCGCAGGACTAAGCGGCGTGGACGTCAAATTCGTCATGAGCCATCTGGCCTGCGCCGATGAACCGGCTCACCCGATGAACCCGTTGCAACGAGACCGCTTCAAAGCACTTGCGGCCCTATTTCCCAAAGCCCGGGTGAGCCTCGCCGCGTCCGACGGCCTGTTCCTCGGCCCTTCCTTCGCTTTCGACATGGCGCGAACGGGTATCTGCCTCTACGGCGGCGGCCCCGAAGCGCGCCCTGACCCGCGAATCCGGCCGGTCGTGACTTTCGACGCGCCGATCATGCAAGTGCGAACCTTAAAGGCTGGCGACACGGCCGGCTACGGCGCCGCCTTCACCGCCGATCGGTCGATGCAGTTGGCGGTTGTCGCGGCCGGCTATGCCGATGGCGTCTTGCGGGCCGCCTCCCCGAGGGCCTATGGAAGCGTTGCTGGCCGACGCGCGCGCGTGGTGGGCCGCATCTCCATGGACCTGACCCTGTACGACGTGACCGACCTTCTCGACGCCCGCCCCGGCGCAATGATGCAGATCATCGGCCCGGACATCCCCGTGGACGAAGCGGCCCACGCCGCCGGGACCATCGCCTATGAGCTTTTGACCCGGCTCAGCGGCCGCGCGGAGCGCGTTTACAAAGGCGCGGCGTGAACCCGGTTCGGGCGGTCGGCCGCTCCAGCCTCAGCATGCTCCGCACGGCAGGCGCGGTGACCTTGTTCGCAGGGCGGGGTGTCGGCGCAGTTTTGGCGCCGCCTTGGTTCTTTGGCCAGCTTTGGCGGCAAGTCCTGGCCATTGGCTTTTTTTCCGTGCCGGTGGTCGGCCTTGTGGTTTTGTTCACCGGCGCCGCCCTCGCCTTGAACATCTACGTCGGAGGCGGCCGCTTTAACGCCGAGCAGATCATGCCCCAGGTGGTCGCCCTCGGCATCGTGCGCGAACTCGGGCCCGTCTTGGCGGCGGTGATGCTGGCGGGCCGCGTCTCGGCTGGGATCGCGGCGGAGATCGGCGCCATGCGCGCCACCGAACAGATCGACGCCCTGCAAACGCTTTCCACCGACCCCTTTCGCTATCTGATCGCACCACGTTTGCTGGCGGCGGTGATCACCCTGCCGCTCCTGACCGTCGTCGCCGACATCATCGGCGTAGCGGGCGGATGGCTGGTCGCGACATCGAGCCTCGGATTTTCCGGTTCACTTTACGTGACCAACACCTGGAATTTCCTGCAAAGCTGGGACATCACTTCGGGCCTGATCAAGGCGGCGGTGTTCGGCTTCATCGTGGCGCTGATGGGGTGTTATCACGGCTTCACGGCGACAGGCGGCGCGCGGGGCGTAGGACGGGCGACCACCAACGCTGTGGTCTCCGCCGCCATTCTGATCTTTGCCGCAGACTATCTCATGACCAGCGTCTTCACCCACTCATGAGCACGCCCGCCTTAACGCCGAAACTCGAGCTGCGTGGTGTTCGCAAAACCTTCAACGGCAAGAAGGTGCTGCAGGGCGTCGATCTCGCCGTCGCGCCGGGCCGCTCGCTGGTCATCATTGGCGGTTCGGGCGAGGGCAAGTCCGTCACCATCAAGATCGCCGCGGGGCTGATGCGGCCCGACGCCGGCAAGGTCTTCATCGATGGGCAAGACGTCACCAAGATGCGTGGCGCGGCCCAGCGCCAGCGGGCCTCCCAGTTCGGGTTCCTGTTCCAGGGCGCCGCGCTCTTCGACAGCCTCAGCGTTTGGGAAAACGTCGCCTTCCGCCTGATCAGCGCCGATGGCGTAAAACGGGAAGATGCCCGCGAAGACGCCATCACAGCCCTGGGCCGAGTGGGTCTTAACAAGGCGGTCGCCGACCTCTACCCCGCCGAACTCTCTGGAGGGATGCAGAAGCGCGTCGGCCTCGCCCGCGCCGTGGCGGCCCATCCCGAAATCCTGTTCTTCGACGAGCCGACCACAGGCCTTGATCCCATCAACGCCGACGTGATCAACAACCTGATCGTAGAGGAGGTGAAGCGCCTCGGCTGCACCGCTATCTCCATCACCCACGACCTCGTCTCGGCGCGCAAAATCGGTGACGAGATCGCCATGCTCCACAGCGGCAGGATCGTCTGGTGCGGCCCGTCGGCGGAGATCGACAATTCTGGCGATCCTTATGTCGAGCAGTTCGTGAACGGCCGGGCGGAAGGGCCGATCACGGCGGGCGGCTGACGGTCGCAATTCGCCGTCCGTGCTGAAGCAAGCAAAATGGCGCGACTCATCCCACATTAATGGTTCGCTTCTGGGACATCTTGCCATGGCGCGCGACGGCGCTCTTTACGTTTGCCAATCCTGCGGCGCGGTTCACACCAAGTGGGCTGGGCAGTGCTCGGCATGTCTGGCTTGGAACACGCTTGTCGAGGAAGCGCGCGCGGCGACGCCGCCAGGCGCGCTGACGCCGTCTAAGTCCTCCCGGGCCCGCAACGGGCTGACGTTCGAGGGGATGGATGTCGAAACGCCTGCGCCGCCGCGCATTGTCACCGGCGTGGACGAGTTCGATCGGGTGTGTGGCGGCGGCGTGGTGCCGGGTTCGGCGATCCTGGTGGGAGGCGATCCCGGCGTCGGCAAGTCCACCCTGCTGATGCAGGTGGCGGCTGCGGCGTCCCTGCGCGGCGCGAACTGCGCCTACATTTCCGGCGAGGAGGCGATCGAGCAGGTGCGGGCGCGCGCCCAGCGAATGGGCCTCGGCCACGCCCCGGTGAAGCTCGCCGCAGAAACCGCGCTTCGCGATATCGTCGAAGGGCTGAAGAAGGACCGCTTCGATCTGGTGGTGATCGACAGTATCCAAACCCTCTGGAGCGACCAGCACGAGGCCGGGCCGGGCTCCGTCACCCAGGTGCGCGCCGCCGCCGGGGAGCTGGTGCGCTTGGCCAAGAAGCGCGGCGTGGCGGTCATCCTGGTGGGCCACGTCACCAAGGACGGCCAGATCGCCGGTCCCCGAGTGGTGGAGCACATGGTGGATGCCGTCCTCGCCTTCGAGGGAGAGCGCGGCTATCCGTTCCGCATCCTGCGCGCCGCCAAGAACCGCTTCGGCGCCACAGACGAGATCGGCGTGTTCGAGATGAGCGACGCGGGCCTGCGCGAAGTGAAGAACCCCTCCGCCCTCTTCCTCAACGAAGGCGGCGAGCGGGCTGCGGGGGCGGCGGTGTTCGCCGGCATTGAGGGCTCCCGCCCCGTGCTGGTGGAATTCCAGGCCCTGGTCGCGCCCTCCGCCTACGGCACGCCGCGCCGGGCGGTGGTGGGCTGGGATTCGGGACGCCTCGCCATGGTGCTGGCGGTGCTGGAGACCCGCTGCGGGCTTAGCTTCGGCAATCGCGACGTCTATCTGAACGTGGCGGGCGGCCTGCGCATCAACGAGCCGGCGGCCGACCTCGCCGCCGCCGCCGCCCTCGCCTCCTCCGCCCTAGACGTGCCCCTGCCGCAGGATTGTGTGGTGTTCGGCGAGGTCAGTCTTTCCGGTGAAGTCCGCCCCGTCAGCCGCATGGAGATGCGCATGAAGGAGGCGGCCAAGCTCGGCTTTGGCCAGGCCCTGGGCCCCGCCTCCGGCGCGGACGGATTCGGCTTTCCCGTGGCCGGCGTTTCCCGTCTCGCCGACGCGGTGCGGCGGATTGGGGACAGCGACTACCAAACTGCGCCCGCGCGAAAATCCCGCGTTGGCGCTGTGGACGCGGCAGGTTAGGAGCGGCCCATGCTTCAGTCGGTCCAGCGCCCATGACCGTGTTCGACCTGATCGCCTTCGCGGTGATCGTATGGTCCGCCGTATCCGGCGCCAACCGGGGCGTCGTAAGCGAGCTCGTCGGTCTCTTCGCCGTCGTCTTGTCAGCCATCGCCACCATCGCCGTCTTGCCGGCGACCGCTTCCATCGCGCGGCACGTCATGCATTCGGGTTGGATGTCGGCCGTGGCCGCGGCGATCATCAGCTTCATCGTGGTGTTCTTGTTCTTGCGGCTCCTGGCCAACACCCTCACCAACTCCATCAATAAGAGCTTCTTGAGCGGCGCGAACCGTTTTGGCGGTCTGGTGTTCGGCGCCTTGCGCGGGGTGCTGTTCCTCTTCCTCTTTGCCTTGGTGTTCAATCGCGTGACGCCGCAGGCCTTGAAGCCTGGCTGGATCACCGGCGCTCTCACATTTCCTCTGGCGACCGATGGTGGAAACGTGCTGCAGGGCTTCTTGCCCAAAAAACTCGACCTGACCGGCGGCTTTGGCGACCGGCTGACCAACTCCATCAAGGACGAAAGCGTCAAGTCCGACGAGGAAACGCCGCCCAACGAGACTACGCCATCCACGGACGACCCCCCGCCCGCTCCGTCGCCTCTGATCCGACATAGTCATCCGTCATCGGAGCGTGCCAAACCGGGCGAACCCGGCTATACGAAGCACGCCCGCGAGAGCGTCGACTCGTTAGTGGAGCGATCGAAATGATCTTCGACATCCCCGCCCGAGATCCGGATGACGATTCGCTTCGCCTGGAGTGCGGCGTATTCGGCGTCTGGGACGCCCCGCAAGCCTCCGCCATCACCGCCCTTGGCCTCCACGCTCTGCAGCACCGCGGACAGGAAGCCTGCGGCATCGCCGCTTTCGACGGCCACAGATATCATACCGAGCGGCATATGGGCCGCGTAGGCGACGCCTTCGCCGGGTCCGACCTGATAAAGCGCCTGCCCGGCGACGCCGCTATCGGCCACACCCGCTACGCCACCGCTGGCGCGAGCGTCATCCGCAACGTCCAGCCCATGTTCGCAGACCTCGAAACCGGTGGCATCGCCATCGCCCACAACGGCAACTTGACCAACTTCCTGGCTCTGCGCCGCCGCCTGGTGGAGGAAGGATCAATCTTTCAGTCGACCTCTGATTCCGAGGTCATCCTCCACCTGATCGCTCGCTCCCGCAAAGCCCGGATGGTGGACCGGTTCATCGACGCCCTGGCGCAGATCGAAGGCGGGTACGCCCTTGTGGCGCTCACCAACAAAAAGCTCATCGGAGCGCGTGATCCGTTAGGCATTCGCCCTCTGGTGATCGGCGATCTTGACGGCCGCTATGTGCTCGCCTCCGAGACCTGCGCCCTGGACACTATCGGAGCGACCTTCGTGCGCGACGTACAGCATGGCGAAGTGGTGGTGATCGACGACAGCGGCATCGAATCCATCCGCCCCTTCCCCGCCGCCAGAGCCCGGCCCTGCCTGTTCGAGTACATCTACTTCTCCCGCCCGGATTCGGTGGTGAATGGCCGCTCCGTCTACGACGTCAGGAAGCGGATGGGCGCCAAGCTGGCGAAGGAAACGGGGGTGGAGGCCGACGTGGTTGTGCCGGTGCCGGACTCAGGGATGCCCGCCGCTATCGGTTACGCCCAGGAAAGCAACCTGCCGTTCGAGATGGGCATCATCCGCAGCCACTACATGGGGCGCACCTTCATCCAGCCGACTCAGGGAGTGCGAGAACTGGGCGTGCGCATGAAGCACAGTCCCAATCGCGCGGTGCTGGAGGGCAAGCGGGTGGTCTTGATCGACGACTCCATCGTGCGTGGCACCACCTCGGTGAAGATCGTCCGCATGGTGCGGGAGGCCGGTGCTAAGGAGGTGCATCTCCGCTCCGCCTCCCCGCCGATCATGTGGCCGGACTTCTACGGCATCGACATGCCGGACCGCGAGAAGCTCCTCGCCGCCACCCATTCGATGGCCGAGATGCGAGAGCTTCTGGAGGTGGACAGCCTGGGCTTTCTCTCGGTGGACGGGCTCTACTGGGCGATGGGTGCTGGCGAGCGCGACGCGGCCTGCCCTCAATTCACCGATCACTATTTCACCGGAGACTACCCTACCCGCCTCCTCGACCGCGAGATCGCCGAGGGCCGCAACGCCCCGGTGGAGCGGCAACTGTCCCTCCTGAGCGCATAAATGAGTGATATTTTGGAAGGCCGGGTCGCCCTGGTGACGGGGGCCTCGCGGGGCATTGGCTATGCCTGCGCCCTCGGCCTCGCCAAGGCCGGCGCCCATGTGATCGCCACCGCGCGTACCCAGGGTGGCCTTGAAGCCCTGGACGACGACATTTTCGCGGCGACCGGCGCGCGCGCAACCCTGGTCCCAATGGACATCAAGGACGGCAAGGGGATCGATCACCTCGGCGGCGTTCTGTTTCAGCGTTGGGGCAAGCTCGACATCCTGGTCTCCGCGGCTGGCGATTTAGGCCTGGTGACCCCCATGGCGCAGCTTGACCCCAACACTTGGGACCGAGCGGTCGCCGTGAATATGACCGCCAACTATCGCCTGATCCGGTCGATGGATTCGCTGCTCCGACAAGCAGAAGCCGCCCGCGCCATCTTCTTCACCAGCGGCGTCACCTCCAAGGCGCGCCCCTTCTTCGGTCCCTACGCCGCCACCAAGGCGGGGCTGGAGATGCTGGTGGGTTGTTATGCCGAGGAGGTGGCGCATACAGCGATCCGCTGCGCGCTCCTCAATCCCGGCCCGATGCGCACGAGGATGCGCGCCGCCGCATTCCCCGGTGAAGACCCTGAAGACGTCACACCGCCGGAGGCCATCGTTCCCCTGGTGGTGGACTTGGTGCGGGCGGACAGGACGCCGCCGGAGGGCGTTGTCCACTTCAGCGTTTGGGCGGCGAACGCGGCGTAGACTTCCGCAAAGTCGGTTTTCTAAGCTTGTGGGTTGTGGGCGTGCGCTGCTGCGTGCGCGTAGCCTTGCCCTTGGTGACCTGGGTCTTCTTCGCGGACGGCTTGGCGAAGGCCGGACCGGGCTTGCGCATCACGGACTTGCCAAGCGGCGCCTTTCTGGCTCGCGACGGCTTGATGACGAGAGAAGCTGGAACCTCAACCTCGGCGGCGGCGGCGCGGTTCATCGCCCGCTTGGGCGCAGGTTCGACGAACTCGTCCGGCGCAGGCTTCTTCGGCTTGGTCGGATAGACCTTGGCGTTCTTCACCGTGCGGTTACCCTCCGCCTCATCAGCGTAGGGGTTCTTGTTGGACTTTATGAAGATGCGGATCGGCACGCCCGGGAGGTCAAAACTCTCGCGCAAGCTATTGACCAGATACCGTTTATATTGTTCCGGCAAATGGTCGGCGCGGCTGGCCATGAGGACGAAGGTCGGCGGGCGGCCCTTCATCTGCGCCATATATTTCGGCTTGATCCGGCGGCCGTTCACCGCCGGCGGCGGGTGGCGCTGAGTAGCCATGGAGAGCCAGTCGTTCAGGTCCTTGGTCTTAACCTTCACCGACCAGTTCTTGTGCGTCTCGAACACGGCGGGCATTAGGCGATCGACGCCCCGCCCCGTCTCCGCGGATAGGGCGATCAGCGGCGTGCCGCGCACTTGGGGCAACATCCGCTCGGCCGTCTCCTTCAGCTCCGCCAGGCGAGCTTGCGGGTCTTCCACCAAGTCCCATTTGGCGAGGCAGAAGATCAGCCCCCGCCCTTCCCGCTCCACCAGATCGGCGATCTGCAGGTCCTGGGTTTCGAAGGCGTTGTCGGCGTCCATCACCAAGATCACGATCTCGGCGAAGGTGATGGCGCGGATGGTGTCGGAGGTGGAGAGCTTCTCCAGCGTCTCCTGCACCCGGGCCCGGCGGCGCAGGCCTGCAGTATCCACTAGACGGACGGCCCGGCCGTCGTACTCCCAGTCCACCGGGATGGCGTCGCGAGTGATGCCAGCCTCGGGACCGGTCAGCAGGCGATCCTCGCCGATCAGCCGATTCACAAGCGTAGACTTGCCGGCGTTCGGACGCCCGACGATGGCGATGCGGATCGCCTTGTCGCCATCCTCTTCCTCGTCTTGGCCATGATCCGGCGCGTAGGGTAGGAGCTCCTGATAGAGTTCGGCCAGCCCTTCGCCATGTTCGGCGGAGATGAACAACGCCTCGCCAAGACCCAGCGCATAGGCTTCCGCCGCGCCTATGTCGGCGGCCCGGCCCTCCGCCTTGTTGGCGAGGAGGATCACTGGGCGGTTTCGACGGCGCACCAGGTCGGCGAAGATGCGGTCCAGCGGCGTCACGCCTTCGCGCCCATCGAATACGAAGAGGCAGACGTCGGCGTCCTCGATGGCGCGTTCTGTCTGGGCTCGCATTCGGGCCTCAAGACTCTCATCCGCCACGTCTTCAAAGCCCGCGGTGTCGATCAGATCGAGGTCAAGGTCGCCGATCCGCCCCTCCGCCTCGCGGCGGTCGCGGGTCACGCCCGGCTGATCGTTGACGATGGCGAGCTTCTTACCGGCCAGGCGATTGAACAGGGTCGATTTGCCCACATTGGGGCGGCCGACGATCGCGACTTTCAGGGACATTCCCCGTCCATAGCAAACATCCGCCTCTCCGCGAAGGCGGACGTCAGCGCCGGCTTTATCGGATCGCGATCAACTCGCCCGTATCGGTCACCACATAGACCATGCCGCCCGCTGCGATCGGTGAAACGAAGGCCGGCGCGCCGAGGCGCAGGGTCTTGAGCGTGGCGCCGGTCTTTGGATCGAGGGCCAGGGCCACACCCTTGGTGTTGACCACGATCAGTCGGTTGGACGCCAGCATCGGGCTCGAAAATGTGGCGCGAAATTTCTTCCTGAGATTATCGTTAAGCCCGCGAATCCAATAGATCTGCCCAGAATCGTGCGCCACACAGATCACGCGCCCCTGTTGATCGGTGAAGTAGACCACATCCCCCGCCGCCCAGGGCGATGTGACCGAGGCGGTAGGCAAGGTCCAGGCGGTCTGGCCGGTGCGGATGTCGATACCGCCGATGACGCCGGAGTGGCTGCCAGCGTAGGCGATGCCCTTATAGATCACCGGTCGCCCGGCGATGTCGCGGATTTCAGAAAGCGCATTATTGCGGTTGGTGAGGGTGAAGACCGCGGTCCAAAGCTCGTTGCCGTTGGACGCGTTCAGTCCCGCAAGCTCGCCGGACGCGAAGGGCGCCACGACCTCATCGCCCTGCACCGCCGGACTGGACGCGATCAGCATCCGCGCCGGTTCTTCAAGCGCCTGGTAGGTCCACAGCGACTGGCCGGTCTTGGCGTCCATCGCCTGAAGCTGGTCCGCCACATCGATGAAATAGAGCTTGCCGTTGGAGACGGTCGGCGCGCCGTGGACCGGGGCCGTCGTCGGCGTGCGCCAGACCTGCTTGCCCGTCTTGGCGTCATAGGCGGCCACGAAGCGGAAGCCGGACGTCACATAGACAAGACCATCACCATAGGCGACGCCGCCGCCAAAGCCTTCCTTGCCTAGGCCGCGGCTGTTGGCGATGGTCGCGCGCCAGATGTCGCGCCCGGTCTGCGGATCGAGGGCCGAAAGTTCGTTGCGGCCATCAAGCACGTAAAGACGTCCGTCGGCCACCACCGGCGAGGACATGATGTAGGCGATGTTGGAATAGAGAAAACCTTCGCTCTTAGAGTCGGCAAGGCCGATCTTGCGCCGCCATGCGACCCGAAATTCTGGCGCGGCGTCCACATGCTCGACGGACTGCGCCGCGTTTCCGCCGGGCGTCGGCCAATCGGCCTGCGGCTGAGGCGCAGGAATTGAAAAGTCCACGCCTCTCAAAGCCGGCGCAGGCGTCAGGCTCACCGTCTGCAACAGCACAGGAATGCGCTGCCCGGTGGCGATGCGGGCCGTGTCCTTCTTATTAAAGTTAAACAAGGCCGCCGGCGCCCGCAGGACGGAGCAGCCAGAGATGGCGACGCCGAAGCATATAAGGGTGACAGCGGCGATGGCGCCACGGCGGATCATTGGGCGGCTCCGGCTTGCGGGGCTGAGGACGGTTGAGCAGACGGGGGAGGCAACGCCATCTGAGGAGGAAGAACCGCAGCGGCCTTGATCGCCGCCGGCAACACCGCCGCCGATCCGGATTGGATCATATCCACGGCCGCGTGGGCGCGAGCCTGGGCGGTTTGCGAAACATCTTGTGAGAGCGCCAAAACGGCGAAGTCACCCTTGGCGGCGTCCAACTGCCCGGCCTGCAACTCGGCCATGGCCAGAGCTTCCCGCGCCAACGAACGATAAGGGTTGTTCGTGCCGGTGAGGGGCGCCAGGCGCGCCTTGATCTCCGCCAGGGGGTGCGCATCGGTCAGGGCCCAGACGGCTTTCAGCCGCGCCGCGTCGCCGATGATAGCGTCCGGCGCCGCCTTGGCCGCCTGATCGAACAGGCGCACCGCGTCGTCGGGCTTCTTCTGATCGAGACGGATTTGGGCCTGCTGCATCAAGGCCAGCGCACGATACGACCCAGGACCCGAAGCCGCCACTTCGCCGAACTTCTGGTCTGCGGTGACGCTGTCGCCTTTACCGGCCGCGTCCATGCCCGCTTGATAGGCAATCGAGGCCTTCGCGGACTCGTCCATTTCATGCTTGGTCCAACCCCAAACCCCAAGCGCCACAATCAGGGCAGCGCCCGCGGCGGCGGCGGCGAACGGCCACCAGCGACGCAGCAGGGTCTCGTACTGTTGAGAGCGAAGTTGCTCGTCAACTTCCTGAAAAATATCGGCCACGTGAAAGAGGGCTCCGCTGACGACCACCTTGGCCGGGCAACCTATAGACTGGGATCGCCCCCGGCAACGCGGCGCCTGCGCCGATCGCGAAAAGACGGCGCACTCCCGTTAAGGCTCAACAGCCTCGGCGAGGTGGCCAAAGTGTGGCCGTCCCTTTGCCACAGGTTTTCAGATCTCTTGCAGGGACCGGCTGGCCAGCAAGGCGCCCGCCAGAACCGCCAATCCCAACACCAGCCACACCACCTCGCCGCCAAACGGCATATCGTTCAGGATCGACAATTGGGGCATGAAGGGGAGCGGCACCTGGCTGGCGCCTTGGCGGGCCTGCGAGATCATGTGCGAGGCGCCGGCGATTCGCGCGGCGAGCCCCGAGCCGATCATCTGGCCGGCGGCGATCAGCCCCCCCGCCGCGCCGGCGGACGCAATCAGGGTGCGCCGAAGCGCCCACCCTCGGCCGAGGCGCGATTCTATGCCGCTCGCGAACAGGAGATAATCAGGATACTGCGGCGCCTCTGAAAACAGGCGTCCCAAATGCGTCTCAAAAGCCGGATCATCCAACGGTCCGTCTCCCCGCTTCGCCGGAGGAAGCATCCGCCGGAGCCAAGCGCTGTTTGAGTTTATCCATACCACGTTTGACATGGGATTTAACTGTACCAAGGGGAACTTTGAGGGTGTCCGCCGTCTCCGTGTGAGAGAGGCCTGCGCCGTAGCAGAGGGAGACGCAAAGCCGCTCCGCTTCGGACAGCGTCGCAAGGGCGGCGTCGAGATCGAGCCGGCCTACCACCTGCCCCTCCCCGCCCGAGGCGTCTTCGACATCATCGTCGGCCGGGCCGGCGATGGGATCGAGCTTCGCCCGGCGCTTCCATCGCTTCAGGTAGAGCCGGGCGGCGATCCGCTTGATCCAGCCTGCGAAGGCGCCTTCACCGCGAAATTCGCCGATCCGTTCATAGGCCGTGAGAAAGGCGTCCTGCGCCAGATCATCCGCCAGAGACGCCTCGGCGCCCATGCGGCGAAGCAAAGCCCTGACTGCCGAGCCATGCCGCCGCGCGAGCTCGCCAAAGGCGTCGCGTCCCCCTGCGGCGGCAAGCGACGCCAGCTCCACGTCGTGCAAGGACGCCAGCGGCGCGTCTTTCCGGGCGTGGCCAGGCATCGCCTTCATTTCCCCGTTTGTCTCAGCGCTTCTTGTTGCCGAGCGCCGAAAGCAGCATGAACGCCAAGCCGACGAAGATTGGGATCGCGCCGATGGCGGCGAAGGAGGCGAAGGTCTCGGACGCACCGCCTACAGAGTAGAGCCCGGCGTAAAAGGCGCCGCCGACAGCGACGAAGCCCAGGCCAACCGCCAGCCAGACGACGCCGACACGCAGGTCACGGGCCGAACGGGAGTCCGGACTCTCAACCGGACTGCGACCACTTACTTGCAGCGCCTCGATCAGTTCGGGCGGAACGGGTTGGCCCCTTTCATAAGCGATGCGGAGCGTCTCATGCATCCGCGCCCGGTCGCGCGAACGGAAATAGCTCGGTAGAATGAACGCGGCCGCGATGGCGGCGAAAAGTGAAATCGGCACCAGCACGCCAGCCGTGGCGGCAATCTCTCCACCCATTGAAGTCTCCCTTAAGTGCGTCGGCCGCAGCCGATATGTTGGTCTCACGTGTAAGGAGGCTCGCACGCGCAGATTCGGATGCGAAGCTTTGCGTTAAATCGCGGTAAGGTTGGTTGAGGCCGCTCCAGATCGAAGCAATTTCAGAACTGCCGCACGATCGCCGCGGTCCCACCAAGAACTAAGGCCGCCTCTAGCGCCGTTTTGGGACGGGCAATCGATTCCAAAAGGATTCGCTCGTCAGAGGTTGGCGACGACAGCGATGGTCCAGTATGCCGCGCGAGACTTTGGATGCAGGGCTAGGGAGCAGGCTGCCAAAGCGCTGTGCGCTCTGATCAATGCCCGACGTTGTCCGTCTTGCGGATAAAGGCCGCGACATTGTCGTGCAGTTCCTTCAGCGCGGCTTCATGGGCGTACACCATGTGGCCGGACTGGTAGTAGTGATACTCGAGGTTGCCCTGCAGGCTGGCAGGGATTTGCAGGTGGTGCATCTCGTACCAGCCTTCGAAGTAGGGCGTGGCGAGATCATAGTAGCCGCCGTTGACCATCACCTTCATCTCGGGATTGTATTTCATCGCCGAGGCGAGATCCGGCATCACGTTGAGAATGCCCGGCATGGGATCGCCGGCACCCGGCGGCTGGTGATTGGAGGTCCAGTATTTGCCGACGTCGATCTCAGGCTTGTAGGTGCGCCCCTCGCCGAACCCGAGCGTCTTGCGGGCATAGTCGTTGAAGGCGGAGACGTAGGCGGAGCTGATCGCCGCCGACTGGGGATCGTAATCCGCCTCCTTGGAGAGGACGTCCATGCTGGGCCCAGTGAAGCGGGTGTCGAGCCGGCCGGTGGTCAGGCCCTCGGGATCGCGCAGCGTCTTGGTGAACTGGCCGCCGTCGACGCGCAGGTCCGAGCGCAACACGTAGTCCACCGGCAAGCCGGTGTAGTCGCTGATCTGCTTGGCCACCGCGGCGCGTTTGGCGGGATCGAGGGTCGAGCCAGCTTGGAGCGCCACAGCGTAATCCGTTGACGCGAACGCCTCCACCTGATGTAGGAACGCCTCAAGGTTCTGCGGACGCTGCCCCGGCAGGCGATTATGGTACCAAGCGGTAGCCGCGTAAGTCGGCAATGCGGTGATGTAGGCCTGATCTGTGCCCGGATTGAACTGCGGTCCGTCAGCGCTGAGATCGAAATTCAGGATTTGCGAGAGCAGAATTACGCCGTTGAAATCGATGTCGTGACCGGTCTCTAACGCGTTGACCAGCACCGCCGAGCGCGGCGTGCCGTAGCTTTCGCCAAACAGGTATTTGGGCGAGTTCCAGCGGCCGTACTTGGACAGAAACCCCATGACGAATTCGCCAAAGGCATAAGCGTCCTGGTCGATGCCATAGAAGGCCTTCTCCTTGTCCTTGCCGGCGATGCGGCTGAAGCCGGTGCCGGGCGCGTCGACGAAAACGAGATCGCTGGCGTCCAAGAGGCTGTAGGCGTTGTCGATCAAGCTGTAAGGCGCGGCCGGCGTGTGGCTGTCATCGCGCGTGACCACGCGGCGTGGACCAAAGGCCCCCATGTGCAGCCAGACGGTGGAGGAGCCCGGCCCGCCGTTATAGAGGAAGGTCACCGGGCGATCTGAAGACGGCGCGCCCTTTTTGAAATAGGCGACATAGAAGATCGAGGCTTCTGCCTTGGGATTGCTGTCGTCGCCGAGATCCTTGGCGTCCTTGCCGTTGGCCTGCTCGCGGGAAGCGGCGTCGTCCCAGCCCTTGGGGTGAACGATTATGGTGCCGGCGACGGCGCGATAGTCAATGTGCTGGCCCTCGACGGTGACGGAGGCGTCGCTGGACGCGCTCTCCGGCGAAAACAATACGCCATGATCGGGCGAAGAGGTGGATGCGGCGTCGCTCTTTTGACTATCGGGAAGGTTAGCCTTCGGCGGCGTTGGTGCAGCGAGCACGATCTCAGCGGTGAATGAAAACACGGCGACGAGCAACAAGGCCTTTTTCAACGGAACACCCTCATCGATCCATCACGGTCGAGTTAGACATACAGTCCGCGCGCGGATGTTCAATGGCGTTGCGCGCTTCACCTGCGTCAGACGGGGAGGGCTCCGTATCCGTTTAGCTTTTGCGCGGCTGAGCTTAAAGCCAATCGCCAGCAACCGCGAGGAGCGAGCTTCACGCCCACTCGATTGTCTCACCCTAACCTCTCTAGCTGATAGCTCGTCGAATGCGTCGGGTGCGGCGGCAAGCCGTTCCCGCCGCAAGAAGGCGGCCGGATGAGATTCAGGAACGCGTCGTACAGGCCGGCCGCCAAGCGCGGGTTTGGCCGTTATGATCGTCTATATCGAGCAAGCCCCTTTGCTTTCGAACAGTCGGAGAACTCTCGGCCTCATAGCTCGTCGCTTCGACCCCGTGTCGCATGACGCTGTGACTTGGCCCCAGCCTCATGCATTCGCAGCCGCAGCTTTAATCTCGGGCTGAAGGCTGGCGATGAACGCATCCATCGTCGTCTCGTGCATATCCACCGCCTTCGCGCCGCCACCGGCCACCACGGTCACGTCGGTGATGCCGATCACGCCCAAGATTAGGCGCAGGTACAGGGGTGCTATGTCCCGGTCGCGGATCGGCGAGCCTTCGCCGTAGACGCCCCCGCTCGCGATCAGCACCGTCGCCGTCTTGCCCGTGACCAGGCCCTTGCCGTCGAAGCCGAGCGTCATTCCCTTGCGGACTATATGGTCGACCCATGCCTTTAGCGACGCGGGGATGTTGTAGTTGTAGACCGGGGTGGCGATCAGGACATGGTCGGCGGCGAGAATTTCCGCGACCAGTTCGTCGGACACGCGCAGCGTCTTCTTCATTTCGGGCGAATGCTGCTCGGCCGGCGTGAAATAAGCCTGAAGCCATGGCGCATTCACGAACGGCAGTTCGGTTTCCGCGAGATCACGATCCACGACGACACCGCCGGGATGCACGGATTTCCATTCGGCGACGAAACGCCGCGTCATGTTGCGCGATATGGAGTAGTCGCCGCGTGGACTGGTTTCGATCACGAGAAGCTGGGTCATGAATATTCCTCTTTGAGAATTGGGATCAACCGAAGCGAAAGCCGGAGATCGGCTTGCCGAGCGCATGGCCGTGGAAATGGACGGAGCCTGGCTCACCCGATGCCGCGCCGGCAACGACCATCAGCGGGAGGAGGTGATCCTCGCGGGGTTGCGCCTCGCGAGCGCCCGGAGCGTCTTCCCAGCGGATCAGCGCGCCTTCGCGTGTCTCGCCATCGGTCATCGCCGAGCGCAGCCAAGCGTCGAAGGCTTCGGCCTTGGGGTCCGCTGCTCCACCCCCGAAGAAGCCGGACATATTGTGATAGCTTTGGCCGCTTCCGAGAATCAGTACGCCCTCATGGCGCAGGGGCTTAAGCGCACGACCGATCGCGAGATGGGCCGCCGGATCGAGGCCCCGTTGCAGCGAAAGCTGCACCAGCGGAATGTCGGCGCCGGGCAGCATCACCTTGAGCGGCACGAACACGCCGTGATCCCAGCCACGTGTCGCTTCCGCGCCGTTGGCGATGCCTGCGGCCGACAAGAGCTCGCGCACGCGGGTGGCCAGCTCGGGATCCCCCGCTGCAGGCCAGGTCAGCCGGTAGGTGTATTCGGGAAAGCCGCCATAGTCGAACAGCAGAGGCGGACGGGCGCCGGCGTTGACGGTGGGCACACCCTCTTCCCAGTGGCCGGATATGGCGAGGATGGCGCGCGGTCGCTCGGCCAACGTCGCCATGAAGCTGCTTAGATATCTTTCCAGGTCGCGCCATGGGTCGCGCATCGGCCCCGGCTCAAGGAAAAAACACGGGCCACCACCGTGGTTGATGAAGAAGGTCGGTTGCATGGAAGCCTATGTGGACGCTGGACGCCCTCTTCGGGAGTGATAAAGATGTGATGGTCTATATCGGCTAGGATGATGGATGATCGGGAACCTGACCCTTGATCAGCTTCGCGTGCTCGTAACAATCGCGGAGAAGGGCAGCTTCTCAGCCGCGGCACGCCAGCTCGGGCGGGCACAATCTGCGATCAGTCAGGCCGTGGCGACGTTGGAGAACGTGCAAGGCGTCACGCTGTTCGACCGATCGGGGTTCCGGCCGGTGCTGACCGACGTGGGCCGCGTGTTGACGGCTCAGGCCCGCACGGTCATCTCCGGCGCCGCCCGCTTCGAAGCCCTTGCCGCCGGTACGCGCCAGGGACTTGAGCCCGAACTGGCCGTCGCGATCGACCCGCTGGTTCCGACCGCCGCCTTCATCGACAGCCTGCACGCGCTCCGCGCCGAGTTTCCCTACCTACCCGTCAGCTTCTCGACGGAGGGGCTGGGTGGAGCCGAGCGACGATTGCGACGCGCAGACGCTGCGCTCGCGCTGTGCGTTCTGTTGCCCAGCGTGCCCGACGATATGGTGGCCTTGCCGTTACTCGGCATCGATCTCATGCCGGTCGTATCGCCAGCTCACGCCCTCGCCAAGCTGGGCCGACCGGCGACGCGCACCGATCTGGAGGAACATACCCAACTTGTGTTGTCAGACCCGGCCGCGCCTGATGGACCAAGCTATGGCATCATCGGCGCCAAAACATGGCGCTTCGTAGAACTCGGGAGACGACTGGACTTCCTGCTGGCCGGCCTAGGATGGTGCCGAATGCCAGAGCACCTCGTCGGCCCACATCTTGCCGAAGGCCGCTTGGTCTTGCTGGAGATTGAAGACGATCCCGCCCGAACGACCGGCCCGCTGACGATCTACGCGGCTCACATGCGGGATCGCGCTCTTGGGCGAGCCGGAGGCTGGCTCCTCGGCAATTTGCGAGCGCGCCTCGCCTGAACTGCGGTTCCCGATCAACCTTCCCAATTTGGGAAGGCGCCGCCGCTTGATCTTTCAGTCAGCTGGCGAGAGCCGGCCGCAACTCCTCCTCGACCCACTGCCGGAAGCTGGTTGCGCCGATGATCGCCGTGGCGCGCGACGCCACGTTGTCCATGCCTTCTTCCTTGGCCAGAAGCATGTCGACATAGCCCTGGGCAAACGCTTCGGTGAGCCCGCGCGCCAGGGCGGCCTCCTTGTACGCCTCATAAGTCTGATGCTCGTACAGCACCTTGCGGCCGATGACTTCGGACACGATCGCCGCCATATCGGCGTAGGAAAGCTCCTCCGGGCCAAGCACCGGCACATCCTCCTGTCCCGACCAGCTACGGTCGATCAGCAGCCCGGCAGCGGCCGCTCCGGTATCGCGGGTGGCGGTGTGCGGCAGCTTCTTGTCAGGCGCGATCGGGCCGAGCATCCTGCCCTTCCGGATGGTGTCGGCCTGTCGCAGCGCGTTGTCCATGAACGCCGGCAGGGCAAGCCCGCGCACGGCTGCCCCCGTGGTGCGGAGCAGATCGACCATGTGGATCGAGCCGGTCGCGTTGCCGGCGCGCTCCTGTCACGGGGTGTCGCGACCGAGCGTCGTGGCGGCGACGATATGGGGCACCCCGTGCCGACGGATCGCCTCCGCGCCGGGCCGGGCGAAATCGACGGTTGCGGCGGCGGGTGTCGGCGACGGAGTGGGCGGGCACAGCCAGAACACCGCGTCCGCTCCCCGGAACGCCCGATCGACCACGGCGAAATCGCCGTGAGATCCTTCCATCACTTCTACCCGATCGCGCACATCCTGCGGGAGCTTGGACGGGTCACGCACGATCAGGCGCAGCGCCTCGCCGGCGTCGAGGAGGTGGCGAACGACATGACGACCAATGTTGCCGGTCGGGGTAGTGACGACGATCATGGACGACTCCTGTTGATTGACCCCGCAGATAGTCATTTAGGGCTGTACGCTTTATCTCTCATCGTCGTTCATTCCTTCGCCATCGTCCGGAACCGCCATGGACCCGCTGTCCGACATCCTCGCCATCCTCAAGCCCGAGAGCTATCTTACCGCTGGCGTCGATGCCGGGGGCGAGTGGGCGATCCGTTTTGGCAATCGGGCCGGTACGATCAAATGCCATGCGGTGACGGCGGGTGGCTGCTGGCTGACGGTAGACGGCACGGATACGGTCGGCTCACCGTCGGGGATTGCATCATCCTGCCGAGCGGGCGCCCCTTCACGCTTGCCAGTGACCAGGCCTTGCACCCGGCCCTGGCGCAGGACGTGCTCGCCGACGCCCAACCGGGTGACGTAATCCTTCACAATGGCGGCGGGGATTTCGCGTTCATCGGCGCCCGGTTCGAGGTGGACAGCCGCAAGGCGGGGACTTTGCTGGGAACGCTGCCACCCCTGATCCACCTCCACGAGGCTGAGGATCGCGCGTCACTGCGCTGGTGCATTACGCAAATGATGACGGAAATGCGTGGTGGCAGGCCGGGCGGTATGCTGGCCGCCCGACATCTCGCGCATCTGGTGCTGTTGCAAGCCTTCAGGCTCCATCTATCGCGGCAGGCGAGCGACCGCGTGGGCCTGCTCTACGCGTTGGCTGACTTGCAGCTTGGCAGGGCGATCGAGGCGATGCACGCCGACCCGGCGCACCGCTGGACATTGGCCGAACTGGCGATCCGGGCCGGGCTGTCCCGATCAATCTTCGCACAGCGCTTTCGGGAACGCGTTGGGGAGACGCCGATCGGCTACCTCGCGCGATGGCGCATGGTGTTGGCGAGGGAAAGGCTCACGGCTGGCGGGGAACCGCTTAGCACGATCGCAAGGGAACTCGGCTATGAGTCCGAGAACGCGTTTAACACGGCGTTCCGCCGCATCATCGGATGCTCGCCACGCCGCTATGCCCGTGCCGAGGCGTTGAAGGCCGAGCCCGCTTGATCCCGTCAGTGGCTTCCCGTTTCAATATTCTGTCGGTACCTGACCTTACGTTGAGGTTATCACTCCCACTCAATGGTGCCGGGAGGTTTTGACGTCACATCGTAGACCACGCGGTTGATCCCCTTCACTTCGTTGACGATCCGCGTCGCCGCTCGGCCGAGAACCTCCCAGGGGAACTCGAAGAAGTCGGCGGTCATGCCGTCGGTGGAGGTGACGGCTCTCAGCGCACAGACGTCTTCATAGGTGCGGGCGTCGCCCATCACGCCCACGGTCTTCACCGGCAGGAGGACGGCGAAGGCCTGCCAGATGGTGTCGTAAAGACCTGCCTTACGGATTTCGTCCAGCCAGATCAGATCCGCTTTCTGCAGTACGGCGACCTTCTCCGGCGTCACCTCGCCCGGGATGCGGATGGCGAGGCCCGGTCCGGGAAACGGATGGCGTCCGACGAAGGCCTGGTCGAGACCAAGTTCGCGGCCGAGCGCCCGCACCTCGTCCTTGAAGAGCTCGCGGAGCGGCTCCACCAGCTTCAACCTCATGGTTTCAGGCAGGCCGCCGACGTTGTGGTGGCTCTTGATGACGTGCGACGGACCGCCGGTGGCGGAGATGCTCTCGATCACGTCGGGATAGAGGGTGCCCTGAGCCAGAAAGCGCGCACCCTCTATCTTGGCGGCTTCGCGGTCGAACACGTCGATGAAGGTCCTGCCAATGGCTTTGCGCTTGTGTTCGGGATCGGAGAGCCCCCTCAGCGCGCCCAGGAATTCGGCGCCAGCGTCAACATGGATCAGTGGAATATTGTAGTGATTGCGGAACAGGCTCACCACCTGATCCGCCTCGCCAGCGCGCAGCAAGCCGGTGTCTACAAACACGCAGGTGAGCTGATCGCCGATCGCCTCATGGATCAGGATGGCGGCGACGGAGGAGTCTACCCCTCCGGAGAGGCCGCAGATCACCTTATCCTGGCCCACCTTCGCGCGTATGCGGGCGATCTCCTCCGCGCGAAACGCCGCCATGCTCCAATCTCCGGTGAAGCCGGCGATCCGGTGAGTGAAGTTCCTGAGCATCAACCCACCCCGGGGCGTATGCGCCACCTCGGGATGGAACTGCACGCCGTAAAGCCGGCGCGCTTGATCGGCGATCACGGCGAAGGGCGAACCTTTGGAGGTGGCCAGCACCTCGAACCCCGGCGGGATGGCGGTGATCTTGTCCCCGTGGCTCATCCACACCGGCTCGTCCGCGCCAGGACCGCCCAACCCATCCAGGAAGGGGCTTTCAGTCTCGATATGGATATCCGCCCGGCCGAACTCTCGCTGATGCCCGCCTTCCACCGCTCCGCCGAGGGCTTGGCACATGGCCATTTCACCGTAGCAGATGCCAAGCACCGGCACGCCTAGGGTGAACACGGCCGGGTCTGCCTGCGGGCTGTAGGCCTCATGCACGCTGGCGGGGCCGCCGGACAGGATCACCGCCGCCGGCCCATATTCCGCGAGGGATGCGGCGCTCACCTTGTCGTAGGGGTGGATCTCGCAATAGACCCCGCTCTCACGCACCCGGCGTGCGATCAGCTGCGTCACCTGGCTGCCGTAGTCGACGATCAGGAGGCGCTGGTGATGGGTCTCGGTCATGATGATCTCTGGAAAAGGGCGGCGAAGAAGCCGTCGGTTCCGGTGCGGCGCGGGGTAAGCAGGAGCGTATGGCCGCCAGCCGCCAGCGCCGCAAGCCGCTCTCGCGCCGCATCGGTGAGGCTGGGGGTCCGGACAGCGTCGGCGATAGGTATTGGACCAAACGCGGCGTGCGTAGACGCGAAATCAGCAACAACTTGCCCGTTCTCCTCGTCCAGTAGCGAGCAGGTCGCGTAGAGCAGGCGGCCTCCCGGCTTCACCAGCTTGGCGGCGCGGGCGAGGATCACGCGCTGCAGAGCGGAGAGGCGCGCCACCGTCTCCGGCGTCAGTCGCCAGGCGGCTTCCGGATGACGGCGCCAAGTACCGGACCCGGAGCAGGGCGCGTCTACAAACACGAGGTCGGCTTGGCCCAGGAGATCGTCCATCCCCTCCCCTTCAAACCCGAGCTTGCGAATGTCGACCTTGGCGCCGGCGCGGGTCAGACGTTCTTGCATGGCGCCCAGCCGACGTTGATCCACATCGCTGGCGACCAAGCGGCCACGTCCCGCCATACACGCCGACAGGGCCAAGGTCTTGCCCCCGCCGCCGGCGCAATAGTCCACCACAAGCTCGCCCGGCTTGGCGCTCGCCAAGGCGGCGGCGATCTGGCTGGCTTCGTCCTGCACTTCGATCCAGCCGGTGGTGAAAGCTTTCAGGGTCTGAACATCGGTGGCAAAACCCGGCGGCAGGCGAAGGCCCCAAGTTGAAAACCGTGTGCGCTGCGGCTCGACGCCTTCATGCTTCAGGAGGTTCAGCGCCTTATCCACAGGTCCCCGCAGGGCATTGACCCGGAGGTCGACCGGCGCGCGGTCAAGAATGGCGGCGCGCCCTTCAGCGGTCCAATCATCCCCGAACTGAAGCTGGAAGGCCGGAACGATCCATGCTGGAACACCCGCGTCGACCCATTCCGGAGGGTGTTCAGGCGCGCGCTCCAGCTTGGACCGCTCCGCCTGGCTCAGTGGCTGCGGCCCATGCTCATCGCCCGCGAACAGCAGTTCGATCTCAGCCAGCGGACGGTTCGCCATTGCGCCCAGCACCAGCGCCCGCCCGTCGTCCGCGCCCAGGCGCCAAGCGGAATGCGCCCGCGCTCGAAGCGCCCCGTAGACGTGCTCGGCAATGGCTTTACGGTCCTTGGAGCCTGCAAAGCGATGGGCCCTGCCCCAAGCCTTGATCACCCCATCCGCCGGTCCCCGCACGCGCGCAATTTCGTCTAGGATTTCAACAGCGGCGGCTAGACGGGCAGGCGGAGTCACGGATGCAGAATAGGGATCAGAACCATCACCAGGCCGATCAAGGCGATGGTCCAGCAAAGGCTCCGCACTACTGGGATTCCCAGGGCGTACAAGGGCAAATAGACCAGCCGCGCGCCTAAAAACAGTTCGGCGCCCAGAAGCGTCATGCCGTTTTCCCGACCCGTCGCGTGCGCGATCAGGATGGCCGCCGCAAACAGCGGCAAGGTCTCGAACAGGTTATGCTGCGCCCGGGTTAGCCGCCCGCCAAGCTTGGACACGGACTTGGCCTCGTCCCGAGGACTCATGTTGTAGCCAGGACCCTGGTCTCTCGTGGCGACCACGGCCGCCAGAACGATCTGCACCAGGGCGAGAACGATGGTCCACGCCAGAATGGTCAACTCTGCAGTCATAACAGGTCCTCCGCGCTACTGGGAATCTCAAACGAGCCGTCTCACGTCAGCCCCTGAGCTTTACCAATCTTACTGTTCTGATTCGCCGTCGTCGCGCAGGTTTGGGCTACGATCAGGACGACCCTGCCTTTGCGATATTTTCGCTGCCGGCGCCGGGCCTAAATGCGCGCCACGCGTATGCGTCTTGGACGTTCAACCACCGCGTCCAAATCGCCAATGTGCTCCATCGCCTCCTCTATCGCCGTCGCGGACGCCGGGTGGGTGATGAGCACGATAGGCACATGGCCTGTATCCTCCACCGGCTTTTGCAGGAAGCTGTCGATGGAGACGTCCGCCTTCGCCAAGGCTTCGGAGACCGCCGCGATGACGCCGGGTCGATCTTTCACCATCAGGCGCAGGAAAGCCTTGTCACGATGATCGCCGCGATCCCCTGCGCCGAGCCGGGTAAGCGAAGCGGCCGGCGCTTGGAAGACCGGTCGGCGGCCGCCCGCCACCACATCCGCGATGTCGGCTGCAACGGCAGCGGCGGTGGCTGAACCACCCGCGCCCGGGCCCTGCAAATAGATGCGGCCGATCCTGGTCCCTTCGATAAAGAGCGCGTTCAGGGCGCCATTGGCCTGCGCTAGGGGGTGGGTCAAAGGCACCAGGGCTGGATCGACCCGAATGCTGGCTCCGCTTTCATCCCTTTCGGCTGAGGCGATCAGCTTGATCCGGTAACCGAGATCCCGCGCCAGGCGAATGTCGATCAAATCGACCTTCTCGATGCCTTCGATGTCCACCGCGGCGAGATTGGGCGCGCCGCCGAAGGCTAGAGCCGCCAGGATGGCGATCTTGTGGGCGGCGTCAAACCCGCCGACGTCGGTCGTAGGATCGGCTTCGGCGTAACCCAGCTTCTGCGCTTCGGCCAGCACCTCGGCGAAGCCGCGTTCCGTGCGCTCCATTTCCGACAGAATGAAGTTGCAGGTGCCGTTGAGGATGCCGGCGACGCTTTGAACGGTCTCTCCGGCCAGTCCCTCGCGCAGCATCTTCACCGCCGGCACGCCGCCCATCACCGCCGCCTCATAGAGAAGCGCCACGCCCATAGCCTCGGCCAGGCGGGCCAACTCCAGGCCGTGGGCGGCGATCAGGGCCTTGTTGGCGGTGACCACCGGCTTGCCGGCCTGCAGCGCCGCGGTGACGGCGACGCGGGCCGGGCCTTCAGAACCGCCGATCAGTTCGATGAAGATGTCGATCTCAGGTGAAGCGGCCAAGGCCACCGGATCGTCGAACCATGTCGCGGCGGACAAATCGACTCCCCGGTCTTTATTCGACCGAGCCGAGACGGCGGCCACTCGGATAAAGTCGCCAGAGGGGGTGAACCTGGGCTGTTCGGCCAGGAACTTCACCAGCCCGCCGCCGACGACGCCCAAGCCGGCGACGCCAACGCGCCGCGCCCGGCCGCTCATTGCGCCGCTTCCATCTGGCCGCGGTGGGCGCTGAGGATCTGGCCGGACTGGTCCAGGAACTTCTTCACGTTTCGAGCGGCCTGACGGATGCGATGCTCGTTTTCCACGAGGCCGATGCGGACGTAGCCCTCGCCATATTCGCCGAAGCCGACGCCCGGCGCGACCGCCACTCCCGCCTGCTCGATCAGGAGTTTGGAGAACAGCATGGAGCCGGCGGCCTTGTATTGCTCGGGCAATGGCGTCCAGGCGAACATGGAGGCGGGGGGCGTCGGGATGTCCCACCCCGCCCGCTTCATCGAGGATATCAGGACGTCGCGGCGGGATTTGTAGATGGCGCGGATTTCGTCCACGCAGTCTTGGGGCCCATTCAAGGCGGTGGCGGCGGCAACCTGAATAGGGGTGAAGGCGCCGTAGTCGAGGTAGGATTTCACCCGCGCCAGCGCCGCGCAGATGCGCGCGTTGCCCACCACCATCCCCACCCGCCAACCGGCCATGGCGTAGGTCTTAGACAGGGAGTTGACCTCCACCGCGATGTCCTTGGCCCCGTCCACCTGCAGGATCGAGGGGGGCGGATTGTCGTCGAAGTAGATTTCCGAATAGGCGATGTCGCAAAGCACCAGAAGCTCATGCTTCTTGGCCAGCGCCACCACGTCCTTGTAGAAATCAAGACCCACCCACTGCGCCGTGGGGTTGGACGGATAGCTGACGATCACCACGCTCGGCGGCGGGGCGGAATGCTTCATCGCCCGGCTGATGCCGGCGAGGTAGTCCTCGGGCGACAGCGCCGGCACGTGGCGGATCACGCCGCCAGCCATGATGAAGCCATAGGCGTGGATCGGATAGGCGGGATTGGGGCAGATCACCGTATCGCCGGGCGCCGTCAACGCCTGTGCCAGGTTGGCGAAGCCCTCCTTGGAGCCGAGGGTGGAGATCACCTCGGTGTCCGGGTTCAGCTTCACCCCGAAGCGCCGGTCGTAATAGTTCGCCATGGCCTTGCGCAGGCCCGGGATGCCCTTGGAAGCGGAATAGCGGCCAGATTTCGGATCCCGCGCCGTCTCGATCAGCTTGTCCACGATGTGCTTGGGCGTCGGCATGTCTGGATTGCCCATGCCGAAGTCGATGATATCGACACCGTCGGCGCGAAGGCGAGCCTTCAGCTTGTTCACCTCTTCGAACACGTAGGGCGGAAGCCGCCGGATGCGGTGGAAATCAGTCATGGGCGGGCATTAATGCGGAGGATTTTCGCGCGCCGCTTCTTCGCGCAAGCGCTTGGCGAAAGCCTCGGCCTCCGCATCGTGAGTTTCAGACACCGGCGTGCCGTTGGAGGTTGGGATACGATGACGCTGCAGGTCGGCCCAGGCCGCGGTATCATCCGGCAAATCCGGATGGGCGACGCGCCAGGCCGCCAGCTCGCGCCGCATGGCGATCTCATCAACAACAGCGGTCTTGTATTGGTCGGGGCTGCGAACCTCATTGGGCTTGGGAGGCACGTCCTTGAACTGCGGCGCCGGGAAGCTCTCGCGAGAAACCTGTTCGGCATAACCAGCGATGGGCGAGGAGGGATTGACGGGCGGCGGCTGGATCAGGTCCAGACCCCGCTGCATCTGAGCGCAACCGCCGAGGCCCAGCGCCAAGGCGAGGGCTGGCGCGGTCAAGGCCTTCCCGCCTACCGGAAACTTGATATTTGCGGGATGCGCGATCCGCATGGATATTCCAGTCGCATTGTTCGTTTAACGGCCGCTCTTATGCGATGATCGGCGAAGAGAAGAAAGGGCGCGGATCAGATCATGCGTCCGAACATGGGAAGGGTTAGTCATGGCGCGCAAACCGGCTGCTGGTGCGGCCAAACCGGACCTGGCGCCTGGGAAGACCAAAGCTAAGGCGAAAGCCGACAGGGTCGAAAACCCGCCGCCGGAACGAAAACTCGACCCGCCACCGGCACCCAAGGCCGGAACAACCGACCCGATCGCCAAGTTCGATGTCGAGCAGCGGCAGGCGATGGAGGCTCTTTCCATCAATTTGGCCAGGGCGTCCCTCACCGCCCAGGGCGCCATAACCGACGCCATGTTGCGCCAGAGCGAACGCACAACCTTCGTCGATCCCTTCCACGTGGCCCCCGCCTTGACCGAGGTGATGGGCAAGCTCGCGTTGAAGCCGGAGCGGATCATGCGCGCCCAGGCGGATCTGTTTGAACGCTATATGGACCTTTGGAGCCAGTCCGCGCGCCGCGCCTCCGGCGAGACGGACGAGCCCATCGCCGCACCGGCCAAAGGCGACAAACGCTTCAACCACCCGGATTGGAGCGCCAATCCGATGTTCGACATGATGAAGCAATCCTACCTCCTCACCTCCAACTGGTTGAACGGCCTCGTGGCGGAGGTTGAGGATGTGGATCCCATGACCAGGCGGCGGGTGGAGTTCTTCACCAAGATGCTCACGGACGCCTTCTCCCCTTCCAATTTCCTTGTCTCCAACCCCGCGGCGCTGCGTGAAGCCGTTCAGTCGCAAGGGGAGAGTCTTGTCAAAGGCGCCCAGAACTTCGCCGCCGATCTCATGCGAGGGGGCGGACAGCTGGCTATCAGCCAGACGGACTTCGAAAAGTTCAAGGTGGGCGAGAACGTCGCGACCGCCCCAGGCAAGGTGGTCTACCGCGGCAAGCTGTTCGAGCTTTTGCAGTTCTCACCTTCGACCGAGCAGGTGTTCGAGGTTCCGCTGCTGATCTTCCCGCCCTGGATCAACAAATACTACATCCTCGATCTCCGCCCGGAGAACTCGATGATCCGCTGGCTGACGGATCAGGGATTCACGGTCTTTGTCACCTCCTGGATCAATCCAGATGGCGATCTCGCCCACATGACGCTGACCGACTACATGTTCGGCGGCGTCTATGAGGCGGTGGAGCAGGTGTTGAAGCAGACCGGCGCGACAGCCGCGAACACCGTCGGCTACTGCATCGGCGGCACGCTGCTCTCCTGCACCCTCGCCCACATGGCGGCGAAAGGCGATGACCGGATCGCTTCGGCCACCTTCTTCGCCGCGCAGCAGGATTTCACAGAAGCCGGCGATCTTCTGCTTTTCACGAACGACGCCTGGCTGAAGGACCTGGAGCAGAAGATCGACGAGGGTGGCGGCGTCCTGCCTTCCGGCGCCATGGCCGACACCTTCAATGCGCTCCGCGCCAACGACCTGATCTGGTCGTTCTTCGTCAACAACTACCTGATGGGCAAGGAGCCGGCGGCGTTCGACCTCCTCTTCTGGAACTCTGACCAGACGCGGATGCCGAAGACGTTGCACCTGAGCTACCTGGACGACTTCTATAAATCCAACCGTCTCTCCAAGGGCGAGCTGGTGTTGGACGGGGTGACGCTCGACTTGAAGACGGTGAAGACGCCAATCTATGTGCAGTCCTCCAGGGAGGATCACATCGCCCCCCTTCGGTCGGTCTATCGTGGGGCCAAGCTATTCGGCGGTCCAGTCACCTTCACCCTATCCGGCTCCGGCCACATCGCCGGGGTGATCAACCATCCGGACGCCAGGAAATATCAGCACTGGATCAACCCAGCCCTCCCCGCCACAATCGAGGAATGGCAGGCGGAGGCCAGCGAACGCCCCGGTTCCTGGTGGCCTCACTGGCGGGCTTGGCTGGCGGAGCGATCCGGCGTTAAGGTCGCGGCGCGGGACCCGGCTAAAGGGCCCCTCAAGCCGATCGAAGATGCCCCGGGAAGCTATGTGAAGGTGCGCTCGGCGACATAATTAAGCGTCGAACTTTCGCCGCGCATCCGCCTTGGTGCGAGGCGCGAACCTGTTAAGGTCTGCGTGCGGTCCCTCCGCCGCAAAGGAGAATCCTATGAAACGCCTCTTGCCCGGCCTCGCCGCCCTGACCCTGTTCGCCGCTCCGGCCGCCCAAGCGGCGCTGGCTACGGGGGCTGTGGCCCCGGACTTCACCGCCCCCGCAGCCTTAGACGGCAAGGATTTCACCTACACATTGGCGGCCGCCCTGAAGAAGGGTCCTGCGGTGGTCTACTTCTACCCCAAGGCGTTCACCAGCGGCTGCTCGGCCGAGGCGCATGAGTTCGCGGAAAACATTGACAACTTCAAAGCCTTGGGCGCGTCGGTAATCGGCGTCTCAGGCGACAATATCAAGACGCTGGAGGACTTCTCCAAGAAAGACTGCGCCTCCAAGTTCCCGGTCGCCGCCGATCCCAAGGGCGAAGTGATCGCCAAGTACGATGTGGCGCTGAACGTCCCTGGCGCGTCGCTGATGACGAAACTGGACCATCCTTCCAACCGCACCTCGTTCCTGGTGGCGCCGGATGGCAAGGTGATCGCAGTCTATTCGGCCCTGAACGCCTCCAAGCACGTCTCCACCATGTTGACGGCGCTCAAGGCTTGGCGCGATGCGCACAAGGCCTGAACTTGACCTAGAAGGGCGGCCGCTCCACCAGATGGCCGTCCTTCAGCGAGAACACACGGTCCATGAAGCCCGCCAGCTCCATATTGTGGGTAGCGATGAGGGCGGCGGCGCCTTGAAGGCGGGCGAGATCCGATAGGCTCTGGAACACCGCGCCCGAGGTCGTGGGATCAAGGTTGCCTGTGGGCTCGTCGGCTAAGATGAGCTTCGGGCGGTTGACCATGGCCCGCGCCACCGCCACCCGCTGCTGCTCACCGCCTGAAAGCTGCGCCGGCTGATGCGTAAGACGGTCACCAAGACCGAGTTGGGTTAAAAGCTCCTCCGCTCGAGCCCGCGCCGCCCTTTGCGTTTGCCCGGCGATCATCTGCGGCAAGGCCACGTTGTCCAGGGCCGTGAACTCGGGCAGCAGATGGTGAAATTGATAGATAAAGCCGATCGCGCCCAGGCGCAGGCGCGTGCGCGCCCCGTCTTTCAAGGCGGCGCAATGCACCCCCTGAACCGTCACCTGTCCGACTGTCGGCCGCTCAAGCAGACCCGCCGCGTGAAGCAGTGAGGATTTCCCCGAGCCGGAGGGCCCGATCAGGCCCACAACCTCGCCGGGATAGACGTCGAGATCGACGCTCTTCAGCACATTGAGCGATCCCGTGCCCATTTTGTAAGTCCGACCCACACCGCGTAGGGACAGGACGGGCGCAGCGGCGGCGTCACTCATAGCGCAGCGCCTCCACCGGATCGAGACGAGCCGCTTGCCACGCCGGCGGCAAGGTCATCAGGAAACTGACCAAGAGCGAGAAGAAGACGATGAATCCAACCTCGGTCCATTCGATCCGCGCCGGGATGTGGGAGAGCTGATAGACGTCGGAATTAAACACGCTGACGCCGGTGACGTGCTCCACCACCGCCTGGATCTGCTCGATGTAGATGCAGAAGAGGGAGCCGATCACAAAGCCGGTTACCGTCGCCGCCACCCCGATGAAGGCGCCAGACATGAAGAAGACCCGCAAGACCGCGCCCTGCGTTGCGCCCATGGTGCGCAGGATCGCGATATCCCGCGTCTTGTTCTTCACCAGCATGACGAGGCCAGAGATGATGTTCAGCGCCGCGATCACCACCACGATCATCAGGATCAGGCGCATGGTGGAGCGCTCCACCTGCACCGCGTTGAAGATGGCGTGGTTCTGGTCCCGCCAATCGGTGACCATGGCCAATGGCCCGGCGGCGCGGACGATGTCCGGCTTGATGGCGTCCAACTGATCCACGTCGTCCAGCCGCACTTCCACAAGGTCGATGGCCTGGTCGCGGCCAAAGAACAGCTGCGCCTGCTCCAGCGGCATGTAGATGAAGGCTTGGTCGTATTCGGAGACGCCGACGCTGAAGAGGCCGGCGACGGTGTAGTCCTTACGCCGCGGCGCGGTGCCGAACGCCGTGACGCCGCCGGAGGGTGAGATCAGGGTGATGGGGTCGCCGGCTTTCACGCCCACGGTGTCGGCGAGCTTTTGCCCCACGGCCACCAGATCGCCGCCTGACTCGCCCTCGCCGAAACCCTTCAGCGAGCCGGACTTGATGTTGTCGGCGATGATCTTCTGCGCCTTCAGGTCCGCCGCCCGCTCGCCGCGCACCAGGGTGAAGGCGAGCTGATTGGGCCCGATGGCCACCCCCTGCGCCTCGATCAGCGGTACGGCCTCCTTCACCCCCGGCACCGCGCGGATGCGGGAGATCAGCCCGTCCCGCTCCGGGCCGTTGATGGCGGGGCCGCGCACATAGACGTGGCCGTTGAAGCCCAGCATCTTGGAAACAAGGATGGTGGAGAAGCCGTTCATCACGCTCATCACGATGATCAGCGCCGCCACCGCCACGGTGATTCCGGCGAAGGACAAGAGCGCGATCAGCGCCACCCCGCCGTCCTTGCGCTTGGCCCGCAGATACCGCAGCGCGAGCGTGCGCTCCCAGCGGGAGAAGGGGGCCGCGGAGACTTGGCTCACGCGGGCGCCCCAAGCTTGGCGAGCGCTTCGGTCAGCGGCAGGGTCTCCCGCTCACCGGTCCTGCGCCGCTTCAGCTCCACCACGCCGTCCTTGATCCCCTTGGGCCCGATGATGAGCTGCCAGGGCAGGCCGATCAGGTCCATGGTGGCGAACTTGGCCCCGCCCCGCTCGTCGGTGTCGTCGTAAAGCGGCTCTTTACCCGCTATTTCCAGGGCCGCATACGCCGTCTCACAGGCGGTGTCGCAGTCCGCGTCACCCTTGCGCAGATTGATGATCCCGACGCCGAAGGGCGACACCGCTTCGGGCCAGATCACCCCCGCTTCGTCGTGGCTGGCCTCGATGATGGCGCCGAGCAGCCGCGAGACGCCGACGCCGTAGGAGCCCATCTGCACCGGCTTTTCCTGCCCATCCGGCCCGGTGACGGTCGCCTTCATCGGGGCGGAGTATTTGTCGCCGAAGAAGAACACCTGCCCGACCTCGATGCCGCGGGTTTCGGTACGGTTGACGGCCTCCACTTCGCGCTCGTAGCGGGCGGCGTCGTGCACGTCCTCGGTGGCGGCGTAGACGCTGGTCCACTGATCGATGATCGGGGTCAGGTCGCCTTGGTAATCCACGGTCTCGTCCGGAATCGGCAGCTCCAGCACGGCCTTGTCGCAATAGACGGTGCTCTCGCCCGTTTCGGCCAGGACGATGAATTCGTGCGAAAGGTCGCCGCCGATGGGGCCCGTCTCCGCCCGCATGGGGATCGCCTTCAACCCCATCCGCGCGAAGGTGCGCAGGTAGGCGACGAACATGCGGTTGTAGCTCTTGCGGGCGCCAGCCTCGTCCACGTCGAAGGAATAGGCGTCCTTCATCAGGAATTCGCGCCCGCGCATAACGCCGAACCGGGGACGCTGCTCGTCCCGGAACTTCCACTGGATATGGTAGAGGTTCAGCGGCAAGGCCTTGTAGCTCTTCACATAGGCGCGGAAGACCTCGGTGATCATCTCCTCGTTGGTGGGGCCGTAGAGGAGCTCGCGCTTGTGCCGGTCCTCAATCCGCAGCATCTCCGGCCCATAGGCGTCATAGCGGCCGCTTTCGCGCCAGAGGTCGGCCAGCTGCAGCGTCGGCATCAGCATCTCGACGGCGCCGGCCCGGTCCATCTCTTCCCGCACGATCTGCTCGATCTTCTTCAGCACCCGAAAACCCTGCGGCAGCCAGGCGTAGATGCCCGCCGCCTCCTGGCGGATCATCCCGGCGCGCAGCATCAGGCGGTGGGAGACGATCTGCGCCTCGGCGGGCGTCTCCTTCAGGACGGGCAACAGGAAGCGCGACAGGCGCATGGAGGCTCCAAATCAGTGGCGCGTGTTCATAGCCGCCGCGCGGCGGCCGTGGCAATGAAGCTCAGCCGCGAAGGTCCGGCAGCTTCACCAGATGAAAGGTGAAACAGACCCAGATCACCGCGAAGACGATGGCCGAAATCCAGGTGGTGGTCAGGAACTTCTTGAACAGCTTCGGCTCCACCGGCGATCCCGGTTCGCCGCCCCCCGGCACCTCGATACCCGCCTCATGGTGGCTCTTCACCCCCAGCGGTAGCACGGCGAACAGCACGGTCCACCAGATCACCAGATAGACGGAGACGGAGAAGAGCAGGTCCATGCCGCCTTGTACCCCGCCTCGCGGGCGAAACGAAGGCCGCTGCGACAGTGCAATCAGTGCAATTCGGGACGAAAAAGATGGCCGAGATTGCACCCGGCATCCACCGTGCAATGTGTGCAATCGGCGCAATTCCAAAGCCGGCATCCGCTGAATTGCACCCTTGCTCCTCGTGCAATCCGTGCAATCGCCGTTGAAAGCAGCGGGTTCAGGGGGTTGTCAGAGCGGCGTCGGCGTCTGCGGATCATACCACCAATGCAGCAGGCGCGCATAAGTTCGCCTAATGCGCACCCTTCGGCGTCTCCATCAACTCCACCAAGACGCCGCCCATGTCCTTGGGGTGGACGAAGATCACCGGCACGCCGTGGGCGCCGATGCGGGGTTCGCCGGTTCCGAGCACGGTGCCGCGCTTGGCCCGAATATCGTCGCGGGCGGCGAGGATGTCCTCCACCTCGAAACAGATGTGGTGCTGGCCGCCCTTGGGGTTCTTGGCCAGGAAGGCGTGGATCGGCGAGGCTTCGCCATAGGGTTCGATCAGCTCGATCTGGGCGTTGGGCAGATTGACGAAGGAGACCCACACCCCCTGCTCCGGCAGCGCCTTCTTCTCCGTGACGTCGGTGCAGCCAAGGATGTCGCGATAGAGTTTCCAACTCTCCTCAATGGAGGGCGTGGCGACGCCGACGTGGTTGAGTTTGCCGATCATGAGTTGCTCCTAAACCCGCACCACCACCGTCTCCACCACCGGGCGGCGATCCCAGATGCGTTGGGCGGATTTCTTCAGGACGCGGCCGATGGCCTGCTCCACGATGTGGTCCTCGCTACGGGCGCCAGGATCGAGCTTCTTGACTGCGTGCTCGGCGTCCTTGGCCAGATCGTCCAACGCCTCCTCGATCGAATAGTCCTCGTCGCCCGGCAGGCCAACGCCGCGCACTTCGATTTCGCCGGCGAGCCGCCCCTTGCCGTCCAGCGCCACCGCCACGATCAGAACGCCGTTGACAGCGGCGTGGCGGCGTTCACGCAGGGGCTCGGAGTTCTCGGGCGTCAAGACGCCGCCGTCGAGGAACAGGCGGCCGGCCTTCACCTCATCAATGATGCCGGGCTTGCCGGGGGCAAGCAGCACCAAGTCTCCGTTTCTAGGCGCGATCTGCTCGGGCGTTCCAAGGTCGCGGGCCACGGCGGAATGCTCGATCAGGTGGCGTCGCTCCCCGTGGGTCGGCACGGCGATGTGCGGCCGCGCCCAGGCGTACATATCCTTCAACTCCTCGCGGCAGGGGTGGCCGGAGACGTGGATGCCGGGGTGGTCGCGCTCGGTATAGAGCCGCACGCCCCGGTCGGAGAGCTTGTTCTGCAGATTGCGAATCGGCACGTCGTTGCCGGGGATCACCCGGGAGGAGAAGATGCAGTGGTCGCCGAGACCGAGCTTCACGTGCGGGTGCGTGCCCTCCGCGATGCGGGATAGGGCGGCGCGCGCCTCGCCCTGGCTGCCGGTGCAGAGGTAGAGGATCTGGTCGTCGGGGAAGAAGCCGGCTTCGGCGTCGGGGACGAACGGCTTCAGCCCCTGCAACATTCCGACCGATTTGGCCGCCGCCGTCATGCGGTGCATGGAGCGGCCGACCAGGCACACCCGCCGCCCGCACGCCTCTGCCGCCCGGATCGCCGTATCCATCCGCGCCACGTTGGAGGCGAAGCAGGCTACGGCCACCTTGCCTTTGAGCGAGCCGATCAACGCGTTTAGGGCGACGCGCACCTCGGCCTCCGAGCCCGCGCGGCCGTCTACGAACACGTTGGTGGAATCGCACACCATGGCCAGGACGCCCTCGTCGCCGAGGCGGCGGATGGCGTCGTGATCGAATGGGCCGCCGAGCAGCGGGTCAGGATCGATCTTCCAGTCGCCGGTGTGCAGGATCGTGCCCAAGGGCGTGCGGATCGCCACCCCGTTAGGCTCAGGGATCGAGTGGGTGAGCGTGATCAGCTCCATCTCGAACGGGCCGAGGGTAAGCTTGCCGCCGAGGGGTATTTCGGTCAGTGGCACGTCGTCCAGGATGCCGGCGTCTCGAAGCTTCTCCCGCAGCAGGAAGGCGGTGAATGGCGTGGCGTAGCAGGGCGCCTTCAGCCGGGGCCAAAGCCAAGCCACCGCGCCGATGTGATCCTCGTGCGCGTGTGTCAAGACGATGCCGAGGATGTCGCCCGAGTACTCCTCGATGAAGGTGGGATCGGGCATGATGATCTCCACCCCCGGCGTGGTCTGGTCGCCGAAGGTGACGCCGAGGTCCACCACGATCCACTTGCGGTCGTCCGGCGGGCCATAGCCATAGAGATTGAAGTTCATGCCGATCTCGTTGGATCCGCCGAGCGGCAGGAACACGAGTTCGTCGTCGGGGTGGGGAGTCATCTCCCTTCCCCCTTGAGGGGGGAAGGGC
>CAXTHJ010000013.1:0-49789 GCA_964243985.1 uncultured Caulobacteraceae bacterium
ATATAGGAGTCGGGGACCTCAGTCGAAAAGCTTTGCTAAGGCCATTTAGGCTTCAAACTGGGGTCATTCCCCCAGAAAATCCTGATGGAACTCCGGCGCGTCTCCCGGCTCCAGGGGGTCTTCGTCGGCCGCCGGCTGGGACGGGTCGGGGATGGTGAAGCCGGCGGGGAGGTCGAGGGAGAGGAGGCCCTGGGCCTTCATCTCCTGCGCGCCTGGCAGGTCGGCCAGGGATGCTAAGGCGAAATGCTCCAGGAAGGCGTCGGTGGTGCCGAAGGTCACCGGGCGCCCCGGCGAGCGGCGGCGGCCGCGCAGGCGCACCCAGCCGATCTCTAGCAAAAGGTCCAGCGTGCCGCGGGACAGGCCGACGCCCCGGATCGCCTCAATATCGGCGCGGGTGACGGGCTGGTGATAGGCGATGATGGCCAGGGTCTCCATCGCCGCCTTGGAGAGCTTCTTTTCGACCTCCCGCTCCTCGGTCATCAGATAGGCGAGGTCGGCGGCGGTGGTGAAGCGCCAGCGGTCGGCGACGCACTCCAGCATCACGCCGCGCCCCTGGTAATCCGCCTTCAGCGTGGCCAGCGCCCGGCCGACGTCCGCCCTTTCGGGCAGGCGGCGGGCGAGATCGGCGGCGCTGAGCGGCTCGGCGGCGGCGAACAGCAGCGCCTCCACCGCCCGCTCCACATCGTCCGCGTCCATCAGGCCGCGCCCTCGAACAGCTCGCCGGGCCGGGCGCGGAGGTACAGGTCGGCGAAGGCTTCCAGCTGGCGCGCCTCAAGCTCACCTTCCCGCACCAGCTCCAGGCTGGCCGATAGGGTGGAGGCGACGTAGGAGGCGCGGCTGGGGCCGTCCTTGGCGGTGGGCTGGGGCGCGACGCCGCGCAGGGACGTCCAGTGATCGAGGCTGGGGACCAGTTCGCGCAGCCGGTCCCGCGCCGCCTCCAACGGATAGGCGTCGATGCGGGCGGAGGGGCGGTAGTCGCGGCGGCCGCGCTGGCTTCGCTGCTGGGCGTAGGCGGCGATCAGGGCGTAGAGATCGACCTCCAGGCGCGAGGTGGAGTGGATCTGGATCGCATCCGGATCGCCTCGGGTAAAGAGGTCCCGCCCGGTCTGCGGCAGGCGCTTCAGCGCCTCCACCGCGCCGCGCGTAGCGTCGAGTTTGGCGAGGCGGAAGGCGAGCGCGGCGGCCATGTCTTCGGCCAGCGGCTCGTCGTCCTTCACCTTTTCGGGCTTGGGCAGGAGCAGGCGGGATTTCAGGTAGGTGAGCCAGGCGACCATCACAAGATAGTCGGCGGCGAGGGAGAACTGGCGCCGGCGGGCGAGTTTCACAAAGGCGAGGTACTGGTCGGCGAGGGCCGAGACGGAGAGCTTCAGCAGATCAACCTTCTGCTGGCGAGCCAGGGCCAGGAGCACGTGCAGCGGCCCCTCGAATCCGTCCAGGTCCAGCACCAGCGCCTCGCCCGCCTCAGCCGCGCCGTCGGCGGCGTCGAAGTCCAGGGCAGCCTGGAACGGCTCCTGGCTCATGGGTTCAGGTCCGGGAAGGCGGCGGCGAAGCGGTCGCGGGCTTCGGCCTCGTCGAAGGGCTCCGCCGTGCGAGGCAGCCGCGCCAGCGCCGCCTCCGCGCGGCGTTTGGCGTGACCGTGCAGCGCCTTGGTCCCAGCGGCGACGGCCTTCATTTCGTCCATGTCGCCGTTGCAATGGAGCACGACATCGCAGCCGGCTTTCAGCGACCGCTTCGCCCGCTTTTCGAAATCGCCCTTCAGCGCCTTCATGGAGAGATCGTCGGACATGATCAGGCCGCCGAACCCCAGGTCATCGCGGATCAGCTTGATAGCAGCGGGCGAGGTCGTGGCGGGGCGCTTCTTGTCGATGGCCGAATAGACCACATGCGCCGTCATCGCCATCGGCATGTCGGAGAGGATGCGGAAGGGCGCGAAGTCGACCTCCAGCGCCTCGATCGGCGCCTCCACCACCGGCAGGTCGAAGTGGCTGTCGGCGGTGGCGCGGCCGTGGCCGGGGATGTGCTTGATCACGGGCAGGACGCCGCCGGCGATCAGCCCCTCTGCGAACGCCCGGCCGAGGCTGGCTATGCTTTCCAGGGTTTCGCCGTAAGCGCGGTCGCCGATGATGTCGTGGGCGCCGGGCGCGGGCGTATCCAGCACCGGAGCGCAATCAACGTTGACGCCGAGCTTCCTAAGGTCCTCCGCGATCAGCCGAGCGCCAAGCCGGGCGACGGCGCGGCCGGTGAGCGGATCGTTGGCGGCAAGCTTGGCGTAGGCGCGGCCAGTCGGATATTTCGGCCAGTGCGGCGGGCCGAACCGCTGCACCCGCCCGCCTTCCTGGTCGATCAAGACCGGCGCGTCCGGCCGATCCACCGTGGCGCGAAGGGCCTCCACCAGCGCTCGCACCTGATCCGGTGTCTCGATGTTGCGCTTAAAGAGGATGAAGCCCCACGGCCGTACATCGCGGAAGAAGGCCGCTTCATCCGCGCTGAGGCTCAGACCGGCGCAGCCGAAGATGCAGGCGGCGGTCATCCCCGGAACGTCCTCAGTTCTTGACGAAGCAGATCTTACCCTTGGCTTTCAGCGCCTCGCAGAAGGCCGTGGCCGAAGCACGATCGCTGAAACCGGTGACCGAGGTGCGGTAGAGGGTGGCGCCATCCTTATCCAGCGGCTCCACATGCTTGGCCTTGCCGGACATTGAGGCGGACAGGAGGGCGGAGACGTCGCTATAGCCCTTGTCGGCCAAGGCGGCAGAGGAAAAGGCGCCGATTTGCACCCGCGCGCCGGTTGCAGCGCCCGTAGCGGGAGCCGCCGTCTTTGTGGCCGTGGCGACGACCGGTTTAGCGGGCGAAGGCGGAGCGGTCTTAGCGACGGCGACGGCCTTAGCCACAGCCGCCTTGACGGCGGGCGCCGCAGGAACTTCCGGCGCGGGCGCGACCGTAGTCGCCACCGTCGCAACCGTCTTGACCACGGGGGCTTTCACCGCCGGCGTCTTGACCGGCGCGGCCGCAACGGCCGCAAGGGCGGGCTCGGGCTTGTTCATGTCGGCGGCCGAAAGGGTCTGCACCGTCAGCTTGGTCGGGGCGGCCGGCGCGGGGCGAGGCTTGGGCGCCTCAGGGGCGGCGGCAAACACCGGCGCCTTGCCCCCAAGATTTTGGCCGGGCACGTTCTGGGGCGCGGAGACGTCCAGGGCAGCGGAGGGATCGGTTGGCTGAGCCCCGGCGGCGGGAGCGGACTTCAGCACCGCCACCGGCTCGCCCACCGGGCGCGGCGGCTCGTTGTCGCCGCGAACGCCTCGGCTGTAATACATGGCCACCGCCGCGATCAGCACCACCAGCAAGGTGCCCGAGGCGATCAGCGCCATCGGCATGGGCCGGCGCGAGGCGGGGCTGCGGGCGTCGAACTGCAGGGGCACGTCCTGCTGAGGCGTGTAGGCGCCGCGTTGCTGGTCGGTCATGGCGATCCTTTAGAGATACGGCGCGGTCGGACGAATCGCTCGCTGATCGAAACAGTCTATCGAAGGGCGGGCGCGCGTCTAAGCCGAATGAGAACGGAAGCCATGAGTCAGCCCGCGCAGCGTTAATCAAGGATGAAGATCAAAGATCGAGGCGGAAGAGTTTGCGGTGCTCCTCGATGGCGAAGCGGTCGGTCATGCCGGCGATATAGTCGCAGACCAGTCGCGCCCGCTCCCCATCCGCCAAGGCGCCGGCATTGTGCGACCATTCCCCCGGCAGGACGTCCGGCTCGGTCATAAACAGCTGAAACATCTCGGCGATGATGCGGCGGGAGATGCTGCGGGAACGATTGACGCGAAAATGCCGGTACATGCGCTCGTGCAGGAACGCCCGCAGGCGCGACAGATCCTCGAACACGGCGGGTGAAAACTGGATCATCTGGCGGCCAAAGGTTCGCACGTCCTCCTGCGAGGAAAGCCCCTCTTCTGCGGCCACACGTCGCGCCTGAGCGATCACGTCGTTGACCATCACCCCGATCATGCGCCGCACCCCTTCGAGGCGCAGCATCCGGTCATCGACGCCGGGATAATCGGCGCGGACGCTGGCCAGCGCCGGCCCGATCAACGGGATGTGCCGCAGATCGGTGATGCGGAACACCTCGGCCTGCAGGCCGTCATCCACGTCGTGGTTGTTGTAGGCGATGTCGTCGGCCAGGGCGGCCACCTGGGCTTCGGCCGAAGCGAAGGTGGAGAGGCGCAAATCCTGACGAGCATCGTAGTACGCCACCGCGCGCCAGGCCGGCTCCTTCAGGCGGTCCAGCACCGGGCCGTTGTGCTTGATCACGCCCTCCAGCGTCTCCCAGGAGAGGTTTAGGCCCAGGAAGTCAGGGTAGCGGCGCTCCAGTTCGGTGACGATGCGGAAGGTCTGCACGTTATGATCAAACCCGCCGTAGGGCTTCATACACTCGGCTAGAACGTCCTCCCCCGCATGTCCGAACGGCGGATGGCCAAGATCGTGCGCCAGGGCCACCGTCTCCGCCAAGTCATCGTCGAGCCCCAGCGCCTTGGCGATAGAGCGGGCGATCTGCGCCACCTCCAGGGAGTGGGTCAGGCGGGTGCGGTAATAGTCGCCCTCGTGCGCCACGAAGACCTGGGTCTTCTCCTTCAGCCGTCGAAAGGCGGTGCAGTGGATGATCCGGTCCCGGTCGCGGGCGAAGGGGGTGCGGGTCGGGCTTTCGCTCTCCGGATAAAGCCGGCCTTTCGAGGTCTCAGGATTTTCGGCCCAGAGCACGCGGGGCGGCGAGGCGGTCAAAGGCGACTCCGGGTGGTTCAGCGCGGGCTTTAATCCCGCGTCAGGAAGGCTCATATATATGGATCACGACCGTTTTCGCATCCCGGCGCACCATGACCGCTCAACCGCTCTCCCTCTCCCCCGCCGCCGCCCGCCGCATCCGCGCGATTGGGGAGACTGAGGGGCGCGCCCTGATGCTACGCCTGGCGGTGGAGGGCGGCGGCTGTTCGGGATTCCAATACCAGTTCGATCTGGTCGACTCCGCCGAGCCCGACGATCACCGCATCGAGCTGGACGGCGCGGTGGCGCTGGTGGACGATATCTCTGTCGCTTTGGTGAAGGGCTCGGAAATCGATTTCGTGGACGAACTGGCCGGCGCCGAGTTCCGCGTCCGCAATCCAAACGCCAAGTCCAGCTGCGGCTGCGGGGTCAGCTTTTCGATTTAGGCGGGCCACGGGACATCTTCGTCCAGAAGGGATGCGGCAGCGCTTTTAAGATCGTCGCCGCGCCCAACAGCATCAGCGCAGCAGCCCAGAACATTCTATCGAAAGGCAGATGCTCCACCTGCGGCGGCAAGACCTTCAATCCCGCCTTCACCGGGTCCATCAGAGCATAACCCGTCCAGCCGATCCCGGCGCCGATGGCGGCGGTGATGAAGCCGACCAACCCCCGCAGCCAAAATCCCTTGCGCATGAAACCACCCAGCGGTTCTTGTGGCCGCATACGGGGCGGGGCCATTCTTATTGTCGAGTTTGGGGCAGGCTCCTTTTCCCCTACCGCGCGAGAACTAGACGATTGACGGCGCCGGGCCTCAGTTGGCGCCTGCGCCACGTGCAGGCGGCGCCCGCCGGCTGGACAGACGCCGCCCCTCCTGCTTGGGTTGAAAGGCTCAAGGACTATCGACTCATGCAGATCGCCACCTGGAACGTCAATTCCGTCAATGCGCGGCTTGAGACCGTCCTCACCTGGTTCAAAGAGGCGCAGCCCGACGTGGCCTGCCTGCAGGAGATCAAGTGCGTCGACGAGAAGTTCCCCGCCGAAGCTTTTGAAGCTCTTGGCTATAACGTCGCCGTCCATGGTCAGAAGGCCTACAACGGCGTCGCCATGTTGTCGAAATATCCGCTGGAGGATGTGCGGCGAGGGCTTCCCGACGGCGAGGGCGACGATCACGCCCGCTATATCGAGGCGGTGGTGGCGGCGCCTACGCCCGTCCGCGTCGGCGGGCTCTATCTTCCCAACGGCAATCCCATCGGCACGGAGAAGTTCGCTTACAAGATCGCCTGGATGGACCGGCTGCAGCGCCATGCCGCCGATCTGCTGACGCTGGAAGAGCCCGTTGTGCTTTGCGGCGACTATAATGTGATCCCTGCCGACGCCGATTGCGACAACCCCACCTCATGGGCCGGCGACGCCCTGGCGCAGCCGGAAAGCCGGGGCGCGTTCCAGGCGCTGAAGTGGCTCGGCCTCACCGACGCCCACGCCGCGGTAGGCGCCGATCCCCACGCCTACACCTTCTGGGACTATCAGGCCGGCGCCTGGCAGCGGAACCACGGCATCCGCATCGACGTCGCCCTTCTTTCCCCCCAAGCCGCCGACCGCCTGGTTTCCAGCGAAGTCCACCGCGATGTGCGCGCCATGGAGAAGCCGTCCGATCACGTGCCCCTGGTGGTGACCCTCGACCTTTAGGCTGAGAATCCGTGTAGCCTTCGGCTATGCAGCACCTTCTGGGCGCGATCCTGATCTTTGTTCTGATGGTCGTTGCGCTGATGACCGGCGTGAGCGCCTGGATGTGGTGGATGAACGCCGGGCGGCGAACCCTGCGCGCCCTCACCCGCGTCCTCGGCGCGCCGCCGGAGGTCTTCGCCATCGCCGCGCCCCGCAGTCAGGGGATCGGCATGCAGATCGGCGCCCAGAGGCTGGCCGTGGTGCGCGGAGTCGGCGACCGGGGCCTCGTCTACGACCTGCATGAGATGATCGGCGTCGAACTGATCTTCGACGGGCAGGTGGCGGCGCGGATGTTCAAGCGGGAAACGCGCAAGCCGCTGGACCAGGTCTCGCCGCAAGTTGAGCGGGTGGCGCTGAGGCTGGTGTTCGATGACGTGCGCGATCCCGAGTTCGAGATCGAGCTTTTGAACCCCGGCGATTTCAGCCTTCGCGACGCCCCTGACCCTCACGCACGGATCGACGAAGGCCGCCGCTGGTTCGCGCGGCTGGAGGCGGTGCTGCGTCATACCGGATCGGACTGAAAAGCGCGGCGTTAGGACTGAAGACGAAAGGTTCAGCCATGTCCGGTCAACGGCCCAATTCAAATGAACGGCGAAATGAAGACATGAAAGCCGGCAACCCAACCCGCCCGGCCACCGAGCCTAAGGGCGCGGAAGGCTCCTCCCAAACTTCCAAGACCAAGACCGACCCAGCGACGGGCGCGCCCAACCGGTAGGACCGCTCAGCGTGTTAATCCGCGCCGATCAGCTCGCGCCCGATCAGAAAGCGGCGGATTTCGTTGGTGCCGGCGCCGATGTCATAGAGCTTGGCGTCGCGGAGAAAGCGCTCCACCGGCCAATCCTTGGTGTAGCCCGCGCCGCCCAGCGCCTGGATCGCCTCCAGCGACGTCTTCACCGCATTTTCTGAGGCGAGGAGGATCGCCCCCGCAGCGTCAAACCGCGTGGTCCTGCCGGCGTCGCACGCCCGGGCGACGGCGTAGACGTAGGCGCGCGCCGAATTGAGCGCCACATACATGTCCGCCACCTTCGCCTGGATCAGCTGAAACTGGCCAATAGGCGAGCCGAACTGTTTGCGCTCACGGACGTAGGGCAAAATGACATCCAGGCAGGCCGACATGATGCCGAGGGGCCCGCCAGCCAGTACGGCGCGCTCATAATCGAGGCCAGACATTAGGATATTTACCCCCCGGCCGACCTCGCCCAGCACGTTCTCGGCCGGAACGTCGCAGTCTTGGAACACCAGCTCGGCCGTGTCCGAACCCCGCATCCCCATTTTGTCGAGCTTCTTGGAAACGGTAAAACCGGCCATGTCCTTCTCGATCAGGAAGGCGGTCATGCCCCGCGCGCCGGCCTCCGGGTCGGTCTTGGCGTAGACCACCAGGGTGTCCGCGTGGGGCGCGTTGGTGATCCAGAACTTGGTCCCGTTCAGCACATACCGGTCGTTCCCGCGCTTGTCGGCCCGCAGGCGCATGGAGACCACGTCGGACCCCGAACCCGCCTCCGACATGGCGAGACTGCCCACGTGCTCGCCGTTGATTAGTTTCGGCAGATAGCGGCGCTTCTGCTCCGGCGTGGCCCAGCGGCGAATCTGATTGATGCAAAGATTGGAGTGGGCGCCGTAGCTGAGACCCACCGAGGCGGAGGCCCGCGACACCTCCTCCATCGCCACCACGTGCTCAAGATAACCAAGACCGATACCGCCGTACTCCTCTTCGACGGTGATCCCATGTAATCCCAAATCGCCCATCTCCGGCCAGAGCACGCGGGGGAAGACGTTGGTTTCATCCATCTCTGCGGCCAACGGGGCGATACGCTCAGCGGCGAATCTCTGCGTCGTTTCACGGATGGCGTCTGCCGTTTCGCCGAGCGCAAAGTCGAAGTCCGCCATCGTAGTCTCCTGCCGTTCCCGTTACCCTACATCCTCCGCCACCAGGAAAAAACGCGTTTGGAGATGATGCCCGGGCGGCTCTGAGCGACCGCTATCCGTTCGGCGGGCTTGAATATTCCAGGATCAATCGAATCTACCCTGATGCACAGTCTGCCTGACTGCAGGGCGGCCCGTTAAGCGCCTGACGTCACCGTGTTCTTTTAGAAAGATCGTCCATGCCCTTTGATCCCGTCGTCATTTGCTCCTACGCCAGGACCCCCATGGGCTCGTTCCAGGGCGCGCTGACGGGGGTGAAGGCCACCGCGCTCGGCTCGGCGGCGGTGAAGGCGGCGCTGGAACGCGCGGACGTCTCCGGCGATCAGGTGCAGCAGATCATCATGGGCTGCGTGCTGTCCGGCGGCCTCGGCCAGGCGCCTGCGCGGCAAGCCGCCCTCGGCGCTGGCCTGCCGCTGCAGGTAGAGGCCTCAACCGTGAACAAGATGTGCGGCTCTGGGATGCAGGCGGCGATCATGGCGCACGACGCGCTGGTCGCCGGGACGGCCGATGTCATCGTCGCCGGCGGCATGGAGAGCATGACCGGCGCGCCCTACCTGATGACCAGGCATCGTGGCGGGGCCCGCATCGGCCACGATGTGATCTCCGACAGCCTGTACCTGGACGGGCTGGAGGACGCCTACGCGCCCGGCAAGCTGATGGGCGCATTCGCCGAGGAGACCGCCAAGACCTATCAGTTCACCCGCGAGCAGCAGGACGCCTTCGCGATCCGCAGCCTGACCCGCGCTAAGACCGCGCAGGACTCCGGCGCCTTCGACCGCGAGATCACGCCGGTTGAAGTTGCCACTCGAAAGGGCGTCGAGGTGGTCTCGAAGGACGAACAGCCCCAAAAGGCCGACGCGGCCAAGATCCCCACCCTGAAACCCGCCTTCTCCAAGGACGGCACGATCACCGCCGCCAACGCCTCCTCGATCTCCGACGGCGCGGCGGCGCTGGTGATGACCCGCCGGTCGGTGGCCGAAAAGCTCGGTCTGAAGATCGTCGCCAGGGTGGTGAGCCACGCCGCCCACGCTCATGAGCCCGGCCTCTTCACCACCGCTCCCGTGCCAGCCATGAAGAAGGCGCTGGCCAAGGCCGGCTGGTCGGTGGCCGATGTCGATCTGTTCGAGGTCAATGAGGCCTTCGCCGTGGTGGCGATGATCGCGCAGCAGGAGCTCGGCATCCCCGACGACAAGCTGAACGTCAACGGCGGCGCCTGCGCCCTCGGCCACCCCATCGGCGCGTCGGGCGCGCGCATCCTGGCCACGCTATTGTCGGCGCTGGAAGCGCGGGGCGGCAAGCGGGGTCTGGCCAGCCTCTGCATCGGCGGGGGCGAGGCCACGGCCATGGCGGTGGAGCTGGTTTAAGCGGCGTAGATCAACGACGCCGATTTCATCGATCTGACGTCAAACTGCTAAGATGGTTTCACGGGTCGGCCCCTAAAGCTGGCGGAACGGCGCGAACGCGCCTGACCACGGGGGCCTTCCATGACCATGTCCAAAGGGCGCGATCTGCGCGCCGTTCTTCTCCTCGCCTCAGCTTTAGGAACGCTCGCCGCCCACGGCGTAGCCCTGGCGCAGGACGCGCCGGCCCAGCCCACCGACGTGGTGGTGACAGCGGCCCGCACCACCCGCTCCGCCGTCGCCATCGGCGGCGTCGAAATCCAGAAGATCCTGCCCGGCGTCAATCCGCTGAAGGCGATCGAGACCCTGCCGGGGGTGGTGTTCGAAACGGCCGACCCCTGGGGCAATGACGAACAGAACGAAGAGGTGTTCGTCCACGGCTTCTCCACCCAGCAGCTCGGCTACACCATGGACGGCGTGCCCCTGGGCGACCAGCAGTACGGCAACTACAACGGCCTCAGCCCCTCGCGCGCCGTCACCAGCGAGAACGTCAGCAAGGTGATCCTGTCGTCAGGCGCGGGCGGCCTCGGCGTCGCGTCCACCAGCAACCTCGGCGGCACGATCGAGACCTTCTCCCGCGATCCCGGCCACGACCTGGGCGGATGGGCGGAACAGGTGCTGGGCAGCAAGGAGACCACCCGCAGCGTCCTGCGTCTGGAGACGGGGGAGACCCCTTACGGCGCCCTCTACGTTTCCTATCTGCACCAGGATCAAAAGGCCTGGGACTTCGACGGGCATCAACGGGACGACCAGTTCAACGCCAAGTACGTCCACAACGACGCCCACGGCAAGCTGACCCTGTTCTTCGACTACGACTACAAGGTCGATCCTAACGAAGACGCCGTGGCCTTCGGCAATCAGCAGACGGCGGCCGCGGCCAGCTTCATCCCCTACACGCGGCCCTTCCTCTATCCCAATCTCGCCAGCGCCCTGACCTATCTGACCAACGGCACGCCGCCGGCGACCCAAGGCAACAACTTCTCCAACTACGACAGCGCCGAACAGCGTGAAGACCTCCTCGGCTACGCCAAATACGACTACAACTTCAGCAGCACGTTGAAGTGGTCGAACCAGATCTACTACCACTACGACTACGGGCGCGGGATCGTGGCGGGGCCGATCAATCAGGCGGGCTTGCCCGGCCTGTTCGCAACCTACTTCCCCGGCCTGGTGGTCGGCGGCTCCTCCACCAGCGCGGGGAGCCTTGCCAACATCAGCAATCTCTTCGGCGGCACGGGCTATGAGGTGCGGACCACCGAATACCACATCAACCGCGGCGGCCTGATCTCCACCCTAAACTGGACCTTGGGTCAGAACGATATCGAAGCCGGCGTCTGGTATGAACATAACGAGGAAGGCCAGCACCGCGTCTGGTATCCCTTCTCAGGCGCCAACAACGACCTGACGCCCTACGACATCCCCCACGGCCCCTCGGTCTTCACCCAGGACGCGGTGAATTTCGCTGTCGACGACGTGCAGTTCCACCTGCAGGACCAGTGGCGCATCCGCCCCGATCTCCTGCTCCAGGCCGGCTTCAAGACCACCTATCAAAACGCCGGCAACGATGTTCTGATCAACCAGAAGAACTTGCCCACCGCCGCCGTCCCCGTGGTGTTCCCGACCGGGACCATCACTACCACCGAAGGCTTCCTGCCGCAGTTCGGCGCCATCTGGGACGCCACCCCCCACGAGCAGGTGTTTGCCAATATCCAGGAGAACGTGCGCCAGTTCATCCCGTATAGCCAAGGCGGAAACTTCTACGGCGCGTCCCCCTGGAGCCTCGGCAACCAGGCAGCCTTCAACCTCTTCAAATCGACCGTGAATCCGGAATCGTCCTGGACCTACGAAGTGGGCGTCCGCACCAAGCGCCCGGTGGAGCTTGGGCCCCTGACGTCAGTCGAAGGCCAGATCAACTACTATCACGTGGACTTCTCCAACCGCATCTTGAACATCGCGCCCTATAACTTCATCAACCCGGCGCCCTCGATCCTGGTGAATGTGGGCGGGGTGACGACTGACGGCGTCGATCTGGCGGCCACCCTGAACTTCGGGCCGAATTACCACATCTACAACAGCCTCTCGTTCAACCAATCCACCTACGACAGCAACTACAACAGCGGCACGACCACGGTGGGCGGCGTCACCGTGCCGACGGTGGTCGCCATCGGCGGCAAAACCGTGCCGGGCGAGCCGCAGTGGCTGAACAAGACCATCTTCAGCGAAACCCGCGGCCCATTCGAGGCGCAGATGAGCTTCGACTATATCGGGCCGCGCTACGCCACCTACCTCAACGACATTTCCGTCAACGGCAACTTCCTGGTGGGGCTGGAGGCCAGCTATCTGTTCGACGTCTCCCAGTGGTCGCTGCTGCAACGGCTGGAGAGCCCCAAGTTCAGCGTCAACATCACCAACGTGGCCAATGTTCGGGGCATTTCGACCCTGGTGACCACCAGCACCTCAGGCGGGTACCAGGGCTATCCGATCCCGCCGCGCATGTTCTTCTTCACGCTTTCCACCGGCTTCTAAGAGCGTCCACGATCAGAAGCGCGACGGGCTTCGACCCCGGATAATGCATGGGGCGTCTGGGGTCTCCCTGGGTTGATCGCCGGACCTTTCACCCATAGGCTCCGTTCTCCTACAACTTAGCTAGGGGGCGGAGACGCTACGTGGAAGAACTGTTCGAGAAGACAGCCAATGTGATCGCCCGAGCCATGGGGCGGCCGCTGACCTTCGTTGTCTGCTGTCTGCTCGTCCTCGCGTGGGCGGCCAGCGGGCCGGTGTTTCACTTCTCCGATACCTGGCAGCTTGTGATCAACACCGGCACCACCATCGTCACCTTCCTGATGGTCTTCCTGATCCAGAACAGCCAGAACCGGGAGGGCGAGGCGCTACAGGGGAAGCTCGACGAGCTCATCCGCGCCATCAACACCGCCAACGACCGCTATATCGGGCTGGAGAAGCGTTCGGAAAAGGAGATCGCCGATTTGCGGGACGCATGCGAGCCTTCAATCGAGACGGACATTAAAGCGACGGGCATGAAAGCGACGGGTATGAAATCGACGGGCGTGACGTCGATCGCAGCAAAAGTTTGATCCCCGCGGAAGCCGAGCCAAGCCCGGCCGGCACGGATCCCGAACCGCAATCGCCCGCCGCTATAGCCGAACCATCCCTGGCGGATCACATCGTCGAATCCGTCGATTCGCTCGCCGACTTTCACAAAGACCATTACAAGACCGCCTCTCCTCTGCAGCGCGCCATCGACAGGTTCACCGACGCTCTCGGACGCCCGATGTTCGTCGCGGCGCTCCTGATCGTCGTGGTTGGTTGGCTCGTCGCCGCCGTGCTGACCAGCCGCCATGACGCCGAGCAGTCTCCGTTCGATTGGTTGCAGGGTTTGGCGTCCGTCATCGCCCTTATGGTGTCGGTCCTCATCCTCGCCACCCAGAGGCGCGAGGACCAGCTGGCGGACCGCCGGGCGCAACTTACCCTTCAGCTGGCCCTGATCGCCGACAAGAAGAACGCCAAAATCATTGCGCTCCTGGAGGAGCTTCGGCGTGACCAGCCGAACATCGCCGATCGGATCGATTCTGAGTCCGAGGACATGTCCCGCCCCGCCGACACCAAGGCCGTGCTGGCCGAAATCGAAGACCGGGGCGTCCGAGACAGCGCCGCCCCCTAATCCGTATATGATCGTTTTCCAGCTTGGTCGCCTGATCGACGGAGGAACCAGAACGGACGCCCCGGGGTTACCGCCATCGCAAAAGGGACGATGCCATGGCGACCGCCGCAAAAACCAAATCAAAACAATCTGCTTCTAAAGCCGGCGCCTCAAAGGACCCAAAACCGTCGGCCGCGCCCCAGACTCCGCCGGCGACCGCTCATAAGACCCTCCTTGGCGAGGGCGGCGAACTTCATCAGCAGGCGGACGGTCCTGAAACCCTGCTCACCACCAACCAAGGCATCCCGATCAGCGACAATCAAAACTCGCTCAAGGCCGGCGCGCGCGGTCCCGTCCTGTTGCAGGACTTTATCCTGCGCGAAAAGATCATGCACTTCGATCACGAGCGCATCCCAGAACGGGTGGTCCATGCGCGCGGGTCCGCCGCCCACGGCTACTTCGAGTGCCTGGAGTCCTGTGTAGACATCACCCGCGCCGACTTCCTGCAACGGGTTGGAGAGAAGACGCCGGTCTTCACGCGCTTCTCCACCGTGGCGGGCAACAAGGGTTCGGCCGACCTGGCGCGGGACGTGCGCGGCTTTGCGGTCAAGTTCTATACTCAGGAAGGCAACTTCGATCTCGTCGGAAACAACATCCCGGTCTTCTTCATCCAAGACGCCATCAAGTTCCCCGACCTGATCCACGCCGCCAAGCAGGACCCGGACCGGGCATTTCCCCAGGCCCAGACCGCCCACGACACCTTTTGGGATTTTATCTCCCTGACCCCGGAAAGCATGCACATGATCATGTGGATCATGTCGGACCGGACCATTCCGCGCAGTCTTCGGATGATGGAAGGGTTCGGCGTCCACACCTTCCGGCTGGTCAACGCCAAAGGCGAATCGACCTACGTCAAATGGCACTGGCGGCCCAAGCTCGGCGGGCAGTCGGTGGTTTGGGACGAGGCGCTGAAGATCAACGGCGCCGATCCCGACTTCCACCGCCGCGACCTCTGGAACGCCATCGACGGCGGCGACTTTCCGGAATGGGAGCTGGGGCTGCAAACCTTCACGCAGGAACAGGCGGACAGCTTCGACTTCGACGTGCTGGACGCCACCAAGCTGATCCCGGAAGAGGTCATTCCCCTTCGTATCGTCGGCCGCATGGTGCTGGATCGCAACCCTGACAACTTCTTCGCCGAAACCGAACAGGTGGCCTATTGCACCGCCAACGTCGTGCCCGGCATCGACTTCACCAACGATCCCCTGCTGCAGGGGCGGCTCTTCTCCTACCTCGACACCCAACTGAAGCGGCTCGGCGGCCCGAACTTCCACCAGATTCCCATCAATCAGCCAAAATGCCCGTTCCATAACCTGCAGCGGGACGGCCACATGCAGATGGGCGTTCCAAAAGGCCAGGTGAACTACGAACCCTCAAGCCTCGGCCCCGACATCGCCCACGAATCCGCCGAGAAAGGCTATCGAACCTTCCCCGCGCAGGAAGCCGGTGAGCAGCTGCGCGTTCGATCTGAAACCTTCGCCGACCACTTCACTCAGGCGAAAATGTTCTTCGCCAGCCAGACGGAGCCGGAGCAGAACCACATCGTCTCCGCCCTAGTGTTTGAACTCAGCAAATGCCTGCTGCCGAAGGTCCGCCAGGCGGTGCTCGCCCGCCTGATCCACATCGACGAGACCCTGGCTAAACGGGTGGCGGCCGGCATCGGGCTTCGCGGCGAGATCAAGCCGGCCGAAGCGCCCGTCCCCGCCAAGGCGATGGAGCCCTCGCCCATGCTGAGCCTCCTGGCCAAGGCCAAGCCGACCCTGGAAGGCCGCAAGATCGGCTGCCTCGTCTCCGACGGTGCGGACGGCGCCCTGATCGCCGCTCTGAAGACCGCCGCCGAAAAGGCCGGGGCCAAGTTCGAGCTCATCGCCCCCACCGTCGGCGGCGTAATCACCGCGGAAGGGGAAGACCTGCCGGCCGACCACAAGGTTGAGGGCGGCCCCTCGATCCTTTTCGATGCGGTGGCGATCATCCCTTCGCCGGAAGGCGGCGCCAAGCTCGCGCTGCAGGCCGAGGCGGTGAATTTCCTCCGGGACGCCTACGGCCATCTTAAAGCGATCGCCTACCTGCCGTCGGCTGAGCCGATCTTCGTAAAAGGCGGTTTGAACGACGCCGATCCCGATAAGGATGCGGGGCTGATTTCCCTGGCGACCTCCACGCCGGACGACTTCATCGCGGCTGCGGCGGTCGGCCGTATCTGGGCGCGTGAACCGAACGTGCACCCCATCTCCTGATGGCGGAACGTCTTGTCTCAGCGCGCGCTGGCTCTCCAGAGCTCGCTTTGGGGGCCGCCGCGCTCCAGAGCGAGATCGCCGAAGGGCGGATGTCCAAGGTGGCGGATTTCCGCCTAGCCGACCTCGACGTCGAGGTCCGGCTGGGGCGGGATTCGCTTTGGGTTTTCATAAGGCGGGAGCAAGCGGGCGGCTTGGCCCTGCGCGCGGTCTACGCTCCCGGCGCGCCGATGGTGGTGACCAAGGCGACCGCACAGGGCGACCGCCTGCGGTTGAAGATCAAATCCAGTCTCGGCCTGCATGAGGTGCGCCTCGGCGGACCGAACGGCGACCTGGCGTTGCTTCGCTGCACGGTCACCTTGACGCCGTCCACCGACCTCCTGATCCCCTATCTGCCGCGAGACCTCTATCCTTTGGATGGTTCAGGAGACCCCGCCGGCGCAAAGGGGCAGATCAAGGCGGCGCAGCGGGGGCTCAACGGCGGGATGCTGTTCTTCTCCCTCGATAAACCCGCGTTCGGCTCCGTGCTTTATCTTCAGAACCTCACGGCGTTGAACGACTACTTCATCGCCACCAAGACCAAGCCCGACGGCTGCGTGGGCGGACTTTGGCCTGAAATCGGCTATCAGCCGCCCGTTTCGCCCAATGGCCCAGGGCCCGCGACGGCGCCGTTGAAAGCCGGCAAGCCCGTGGTCATGTCCGACGCGATCTTGGCCTTTAGTCCGGATTTGGCGCCAGACGAGCAGGCTTCAGCCCTGATGTTCCTGGACCTTCTGTCCGAGATCTATCCGCACCTGGACCGCCCGGAGCCCCTGTTTCGAGATTGGCCGACCAAGGCCTTCCAAACTCTGCATGATCTGAAAACATCGAAAAAGGCCACCATTCAGCACTACGGCCACACCTACATCCACCCTTATACGGCGTCGGAATACCCCGACAGCATGGTGCAGTTGGCGGTGATGACGCCGCTGGCCGAATACGTTCGCTGGCGCGGCGAAGAGGACACGCTGGTGGACAGGCTGAAGGCCGGGGTTCCAAAATTCTTCGACAAGAACCTGGAGGTGATTCGCCGCTACCTGCCCAATGTGGGCGCCGACAAGAACGCGGACGCGGTAGATAGCTGGTATCTCTACCATCCGCTCGCCAACCTCGGTCGGCTCGCCAAGATGGGCGATCAGGAAGCGCGGAAGCTGTTCCTGGCGTCTATGGATTTTGCGGTCAAAAGCGCCCGGCATTTCAAATACCAGTGGCCGGTTCAGTACGACATCGAGACCTTCGCCGTCATCACCGGCGACCGTAAGACCGGCGATCCCGGACAGTCGGACGTGGGCGGGCTCTACGCCTACGTGATGCTGCAGGCGCTCGAACTAACCGGTGAAGTCCATTTCCAAGAGGAGGCCGAGCGCGCCGTTCGCGCCTTGGAAGGTCTCCGGTTCAGCCTGGAATATCAGGCCAACATCACCGCCTGGAGCGTTCTGGCCTGCCTGCAACTTTACAAATTGACCGGCGACGCCTTCTTCAGCCGCCAGAGCCACGTTTTCCTAGCCAGCTTCTTCCAAAACAACATCCTTTGGGAGTCGCAGATCGAGGGCGCACAGCATTACTCGGTGTTTTTAGGTGAAAGCTGCCTGCACGACGGGCCCTATATGGCGCTCTACGAATGCTTCGAATCGTACTGGGCGTTCATGGATTACGTCGCCATGGGCGGCGACGCCCTGCCCCGTTCGATCCGCCTGCTCCTGGCCGAATACACCAAATACGTTCTTCACCGGGCTTGGTTCTATTATCCGGCGGAATTGCCCGAGGCGGTCATCTCCAAGACGGTTCGTAACGGTCACATCGACCGCGACCTCGCCTTTCCTTTGGAGGACCTCTACGCGGGGGGCGACCCGGCTGGGCAGGTCGGTCAGGAGATCTATGGCTGCGGCGCAGCCTTCGTCTTTTCCGCCCGCGCCTTCCATGACCTCGACGGCGCGCCGTTCCTGCTCTTTTGCGATTACCCCATCTACGATCTCGCTGTCGAAGCCGGAGAAGTCCGCTTCGCTATTCGAGGGGTCAGCGCGCTAAGCTGCCGTATCCGGCTGATCCCCATGGACGGAAAACCCGTACCGCCAGTCAAGGTCGCCATTCGCGGCGGAGAGACAACCCTCGCGGGTCGCAAAACGCCCGACGGCGGGTGGCAGGGATCGAGCTTTGGCGACGAGCGGATCGTGATTCGCTGGCGGCAGTGAGCCCGCCGGCCTCAGCGACCGAGCAGGGAGAATGGTATAGCCTATGCAAGGCTCAGCGGCTTGCGCCGCCATTTTTACCAAACCGCAGCTTCAACACAAGAATCACAGCGGATAGGAGCACGCAGACGCTGTTGGATGCGATCAAGGGCCAGCTTTTTAAGCTGAAGCCGTAGATCACCCACAGGACAAATCCTGTCACCGTGATCACGTACATGTGGAACGAGACAGAGGAGGCGTCCTTCTCGCGCCAGATCTTCACCACCTGCGGCGTGAAGCTGGCCATTGAGCACAGCGCCGCCGTCGTGCCGATCACATTGGGGATCCAACCGGACGCCACCTTTCAAGACTTGTTCAAAACGGCGTCCGCCTTACGGTCGATCTTCTTCTCCTCCGACGCCGACATGCGTGCGGCTTTTTGAGCCTGGCTGGCCCGGGCCTTGGCGTTCTTGGCGTGCGCCTCATCCTCGATGGGATAGGCCCGTTTATCGGGCTCGGCGAAGTCCTTGTTTGGTAACTTATCGCGGGCTTTGGCGTCGAGTTCGGCCATGGTGCAACTCCCTCTACCGACACCGAACGCATCCATCGGAAGATCGTTCAGCTTCCAGCCGTTGAACATGTTCAGCGTTCCGGCCTGCGCCCACAACGCAAAAAGCGCCCACAGACCCTGCGAGCGCTTTGCGCCTGTTCCCCAACAGGGGGATCGCCATGAAGAGGCGCTCCCGAAATGTGAGGGTCTCTTGCCGGGTATGGACCAAGGATACAAGGCGGCCTCCTGACGCAGGGGAACCAGTGGGGCGCAGGCGCTTTATGCTTTCGCCTCGCCCTACATGGCGAGCGCCGCCGGCCCAGCGCGTCTTGCCCCCCGACATCGCGCTGGGTCGGCAACTTCTACATCGAAATGCCACCAAAGCCGCTCCCAAGCGTTGCTCCAACAACCAAGAGGAACCGACCATGGCCGATCTTTCGCAAATCCAGCCTCACGCTGAAATCATCGGCGCCGACGGCGTTCATGTGGGCACCGTCGATCACGTGGACGGCGCCCGGCTGAAGCTCACCAAGAAAGACTCCATAGACGGCCGCCACCACTTCATCGACGGCGGCCTTATCGCCAGCCTCGAGGGCGGGACAGTCCGCCTCTCCGCCAATGCGGATGTGGCCATCACCCTGGAAGATGATGATACGGAAGATGCCGAGGCGGAAAGCGATCGGCTGGACGAAGGGCTTGAGGAGACCTTTCCCGCCAGCGATCCCGTCTCGGCAAAACACATCACCTGAAATAGAGGCGGCGACGGCAAACCGCTAAGGCGCCGCGCCGCCGCCTAGGGCCGTATACAGGGTGACGAAGTTGACGGCGCGGGTCAGGCGGGCGGCGATCAACCCCTCCTCTGCGGCGTAAAGCGTCCGCTGGGCGATCAACACGTTCAAGTAGGTGTCGCTGCCGCGCTCATACCGGGCTTGGGAGAGTTTCACGGTGTCTGCGGCGGCCGCCACCGCGGCCTCGTTCGCCGCCACCTGGTCGCCGATGGTGGCCTGGCGGGCCAGGGCGTTGGCCACATCGCGGAAGGCGGACTGGATGGCCTTCTCGTACTGGGCGACGGAAACGTCCTTCTGCGCCTTGGCGAGATCGAGGTTGGCCACATTGGCCCCGCCGGCGAAGATCGGCAGGGTGATCTGCGGGGCGAAGGTCCAGACCCCGGACGCGCCCTTGAACAGAGTGGAGAGCGAGGTGCTTGTCCCCCCGCCGGAGCCGGTGAGGGTGATGCTGGGGAAGAAGGCGGCGCGGGCGGCGCCGATCTGGGCGTTTTGCGCTTTCAGCTGATCCTCGGCCTGCAGCACGTCGGGCCGCGCCAGCAGCACCTCGGAAGGCAGGCCGGCGGGCAGCTCGGTGAGGGTCATCGTCTGATCACCCAGCGCCGATGGCAGGAGGGCGTCCGGAACCGGCGCGCCAGCGACGAGGTCCAGGGCGTTCTTATCCTGCGCCACCGTCGTCGCGTCGTTGGCCACGTCCGAGCGGGTCTGCTGCACCAGGGTTTCGGCCTGGCGCACATCGAGCTGCGAGGCGATGCCGTAGTCGAACCGCCTCTGCGCCACGTCCAGAGAGGCCTGGGTGCTGGCCAGCGTCTCCTGGGCCGACTGCAGCATCGCCTTGTCGGCGGCGAGGGTGATGTAATCGCCCGCCACCTCGGAGACGAGGGTGATCTGGGCGGCGCGGCGGGCCTCCTTGGTGGCGAAATACTGTTCCAGCGCCGCCTTGGTCAGGCTACGAACTCGCCCAAACAAATCGAGCTCATAGCCAGTGACGCCCACGCTCGCCGTGTATTCGTGGATGTTGAAGTGGTTCGGTTCTCCCGGCGTCACGACGCCGGTTGAGGCCGCGGATTCCCGCCCATAGGTGGCGCCGCCTGTCGCGTTAATCTGCGGCAGAAGTTCAGCGCGCTGGACGCGGTATTGCGCCCGCGCCACCTCGATATTGGCGATGGCGACCCGCAGGTCGCGGTTGTTGGCGAGGGCCAGCTCAACGGTCGCCTGGAGCTTGGGATCGCGGAAGAACGTCCGCCACGGGATGGCGGCCGCCGGCGTTCCGCTGGCGCTTGCCGCGTCGGCCTGCGGAAACGCCGTCGGCGTCGGCAAGGCCGGCTGACGGTAGGTCGGCTCCAGGGTGCAGCCGGCCAGCATGAGGGCGGCGAGGCTTGGCGCCGCCAGCGTCCTCAGGGTCAACGCCTTCAAAGGACGGTTCATCACGCTTGCTCCACGGGGGTGGAGGGCGGCTCATGAGTCACGACGCTCTTCTTGGCCGAACCGCGCACAAGGACGAAGAAGATCGGGACAAAGAAGATGGCCAGCACCGTGGCGGCCAGCATCCCCCCGATCACGCCGGTGCCGATGTCGTTCTGGCTGCCGGCCCCGGCGCCGGTGGAGACCGCCAGGGGGAACACCCCGGCGATGAAGGCCAGCGAGGTCATCAGGATCGGGCGGAGGCGCAGTTTGGCCGCCTCGATCGCCGCGTCCATGGGCTTGGCGCCCGCCTTCTCACCGGCCACCGCGAATTCCACGATCAGGATGGCGTTCTTGGCCGAGAGGCCGATGGTGGTGAGCAGGCCGACCTGGAAGTAGATGTCGTTGTAGAGCCCCCGCAAAGTCGCCGCGATCAGAGCGCCGATGACGCCCAAGGGGATCACCAGCATCACCGCTACGGGAATGCTCCAGCTCTCGTAAAGAGCGGCCAGGCAAAGGAACACCACCAGGAGGGACAGGGCGTAGAGCGCCGGCGCCTGGGCGCCCGACAGGCGCTCTTGGTAGGACAGACCCGTCCACTCGAAGCCGATGCCAGTGGGCAGGCGCTTAGCCAAGGTCTCCATCTCATCCATGGCCGCACCCGAGGAGAAGCCCGGCGCCGACTGGCCCTGGATCTCCAGGGAGGGCATGCCGTTATAATGCTCCAGGCGGGTTGCGGCGTAGGTCCAGCGGGTGCTGGAGAAGGACGAGAAGGGCGCCATGTTGCCCGACGTTCCCCGCACGTACCACCGATTGAGGTCATCCGGAGTCATGCGGAAGGGCGCATCGCCCTGCATGAACACCCGCTTCACCCGGCCGCGGTCAGTGAATTGATTGAGGTAGGAGCTGCCCCAGGCGGTGGAGAGGGTGTCGTCGATGTCGGACTGCGAGAGGCCCAAGGCGCCGGCGCGGGCGGTGTCCACGTCAACGTGCAGCTGCGGGGTGTCATCCTGGCCGTTGGGCCGCACCGCGAAGAGCTTGTGGTCCTGCGCCGCCATGCCAAGGAGCTGGTTCTTCGCCGCCACCAGGGCCGGATGTCCAAGGCCGCCCGTGTCCTCAAGCTCGAAGTCGAAGCCGTTGGCGTTGCCAAGCTCCTGCACGGACGGCGGGATGAAGGCGAACGCCTGGGCGTCCCGGATTTTGGAAAAGGCCCCCATGGCGCGCTGGGCGATGGCGGGGGCGTGGTTGGCGGCGCCCTTGCGGTATTTCCAATCCTTCAGGAGCGCGAATCCGATGCCGAGGTTTTGGCCCGTGCCGCCGAAGTTGAAGCCGGACACCACAAAGGCGCCCTGGATATTGGCTTTCTCGTCCACGAACAGGTGATGCTCGATCTGTTTGACCACGTCCGCGGTGCGGGTCTGCACGGCGCCGGGGGGCAAGGAGAACTGCATCAACATGGTGCCCTGATCCTCGTCGGGGAGGAAGCCGGAGGGTAGCCTGATGAAGAGGAACGCCAGGGCGATGACGATCACGCCATAGACCAGCATCACCGGCAGCGACCGCTTCATCAGCGTGCCAAGACTCCGCTCGTAGCGGCGCACGAGGCCGTCGAAGGTCTTGTTGAACCAGCCGAAGAAGCCGCGCTCGGCGCGCTCGTGCCCCTTTTTCACCGGCTTCAGGAGGGTGGCGCAGAGGGCGGGGGTCAGCACCAGGGCCACGATGACCGAGAGCACCATGGCGGAGACGATGGTGATCGAAAACTGGCGGTAGATCGCGCCGGTGGAGCCTGGGAAGAAGGCCATGGGCAGGAAGACCGCGGAGAGGACGAGCGCGATGCCGACCAAGGCGCCGGTGATCTCTCCCATCGACTTGATGGTGGCGTCTTTGGGGGAAAGCCCCTCCTCGGCCATGATCCGCTCGACGTTCTCCACCACCACGATGGCGTCGTCCACAAGCAGGCCGATGGCCAGGACGAGGGCGAACAGGGTCAAGGTGTTGATGGAGTAGCCGGCGATCGCCAGCACCGCAAAGGCGCCGAGCAGCACCACTGGGACGGCGATGGCCGGGATCAGGGTGGCGCGCCAGTTCTGCAGGAAGATGAACATCACCACGACCACCAGCACGATGGCCTCAATCAGCGTCTGGATCACATCGTGGATCGAGAGCTTTACGAAGGTGGTGTTGTCCACCGGATAGACCAGCTTCATTCCATCGGGGAAACTCGGCTCCAGCTCGGCCACTCGCTTCTTCACGGCGACGACAGTGTTCAGGGCGTTGGCGCCGGGCGCCAGCTTCACGGCGATGCCGGCGGCGGGGCGGCCGTTGTAGTGGGCGATGACGTCGTAATTCTCAGCGCCAAGCTCCACCCTGGCCACGTCGCTCAGGTGCACGGTGGCGCCGCCCGCCGCGGTCCGGATGACGATCTTCTTGAAGTCGTCGACGGTGCGCAGGCGCGACTGCACCGTGACCGTGGCGTTGAGCTGCTGGTTCGGAACGGCGGGGTTGGCGCCGATCTGCCCGGCGGAGACCTGCACGTTCTGCGCCTGCACGGCGGTGCGGATGTCGGCCACGGTGAGCTTGTAGTTGTTGAGCTTGTAGGGATCGAGCCAGATGCGCATAGCGTATTGGCTACCGAAGATCTGCAGGTCGCCGACGCCCGTCACGCGGGAGAGCGGATCCTGCAGCTTGCTATTGACAAAGTCGGAGACGTCGACGCCCGAGTTGCGGCCGTTGTCGTCATAGACCCCGACCACGATCAGGAAGTTCTGCGTCGCCTTGGCGACCGTGAGCCCCTGTTGCTGGACCTCGGTGGGCAGGAGCGGCGTCGCCTGCTGCAGCTTGTTCTGCACCTGTACCTGGGCGATGTCGGGATTGGCGCCCGCCGCGAAGGTGACGGTGATGGTCACCACGCCGTTAGACTGGCTGGCCGCAGAGAAATAAAGCAGGTGGTCCAGCCCCTTCAACTGCTCCTCGATCACCTCGGTGACGGAGCTTTCCAAGGTCTCGGCGTCCGCGCCGGGATAGGTGGCGGTGATCGAAACCGCGGGCGGCGCGATCGTGGGGTACTGGGCGATCGGCAGGGACATGATCGCCAGAATACCGGCCAGCATGATGACGATGGCTACGACCCACGCGAAGATGGGTCGCTCGATGAAGAAGCGGGACAACATGACGGGCTACTTTTTCCCAGCCGGGCCGGGCGCCTGCCCGCCGGGAGGGCCGCTGGGCGGGGGCGAGCCTGCGGGAACGGCGTGTACGGCCATCCCGGGTTTCTGGATTTTCTGCAGGCCTTCCACGATCAGCCGATCGCCGGCGTTGAGGCCGGAGGTCACCAGCCACTTGTCGCCGACGACGCGATCGACGGTCAGCTTGCGGCTTTCCGCGTTGCCCTGAGCGTTGACGACCGTAGAGACGGGGGCGCCCGTCTGGTCGCGGGTCACGCCCTGTTGCGGTGCGAGAATGGCGGAGGGCTTGCCGCCTTGGGCCACCACGGCGCGGACATACAGGCCGGGCAGGAGCACGCCCTTGGGGTTCGGAAAAATGGCGCGAAGGGTCACCGCGCCGGTGGTCTGATCCACCGTTACGTCGGCGAATTCCAGCTTGCCTTTCCAAGGATAGTCGCTGCCGTCGTCCAGCTTCAACGTCACCTCGGCGGAATGGGAACCCGAGCTGGTGAGCGCGCCGTCGGCGAGGCTGCGCCGAAGCTTCAACAGCTCCTCCGCCGACTGATTGATATCCACATAGATGGGGTCGAGGGTCTGAACGGTAGTGAGAGCGTCAGCCTGGCTCGCGGTGACCAGGGCGCCCTTGGTGTAGACCGATTTACCGATCCGACCTGAGATGGGCGCCGTGACGCGGGTGTAGTCGAGGTTGATCTTCGCGCTCTGCACCAGGGCCTGGTTTTGCTGCACGGCCGCGACGGCCTGCAGATAGGCGGCTTTGGCGTCGTCGTAGTCCTGTTTGGCGACGCCGTTGATCTTGACAAGGTCGCCGTAGCGTTCGGCCTTCACCTTGGCGGTGGCGACGTTGGCCTCAGCAGACGCCAGTTGCGCCTTAGCCTGATCGTAGGTCGCCTTATAGGTCGCCGGATCGATCTGATAGAGCACCTGGCCCGCGCGGACATTAGCGCCCTCCTGGAATAAACGCGCCTGGATGATGCCGTTGACCTGAGGCCGCACATCGGAGACGGCGAAGGGACTGGTGCGGCCCGGCAGGGTGGTGGTGAGCGTGACGGGCTGGGGCTTGATGGTGATCACGCCGACCTCGGGCGGACCCATTAGGGGCGGCGTCTTGGAGGGGCCGCACCCTGCTAGCATCGCCGCGCAGGCGAACGTCAGCACGGTGGTGCGCAGAACCCTTGATGACATTGATCAATCACACACAAAAAAGAGAATGAACATTCCGTCTTATTTTTCTAAGATGGGAGCCTATGCTCGTCCTTCAAGGCTGCGTCTCGAAGACGCGGGAGGATTTTGGCCGTGGCGAACTTAGACCTCAATGTTGTGACAGAAAAGCCTCGTGTCCTGGCGCGTCGTCGCCAAGTGCTGGAGGCGGCCTCTCGGTGCTTCCGCAAACACGGGTTTCACGCCTGCAGCATGGCGCAGATCTCGGCGGATGCGGGCATGAGCGTGGGGCACATCTACCGCTACTTCACCAATAAGGAAGCGATCATCGCCGCCATCGTGCGCGAGGACATGGAGGAGGTGCTTTGCAAGGCAGCGAGTTATCCCAAAGACGCCGCGGATTTGGGGGCGGCCCTGACCGAGCGGGCGGATGAAGGGGTGATGAAGTCCTCCAATCCAGAACAAGCCGCGCTGATGATCGAGATCCGCGCTGAGGCGGCTCGCAATCCCGCCATTCGAGCTTTGGTGAGGGAATGCGACGAAACGATTTCCGCAGAACTTCGCATCATCATCCGGACAGCGGTGGGCAGAGCGTTGGAGCCCGCGGACCTAGAAGCGCGCGTCGAGATGTTTCACCTGATCTTTCAGGGCATCGGCCTGCGATCAGTGATCAATCCGGCGATCGACCGGCAAGCGTTGTCTCAGATCGTGAAGCTGACGATCGACGCGATCTTGAAGTAACGCGAGAAGGGCTGTCGGTTAATTTAAACGAACATCATGGCCCAGCGGATCAAGACCGCCACAACGCAAAGACCGGCGGGGACCGCCAAAAAGCAAACATTGGAATGGATGAGTTTGCCGCGCTGTTGACCCGGCGCCGCCGGCACATAGACCATGATCTTCGCTCCTCGCTGCAGTCGGACGCTCTATTGGCTCTCGTACTGACAAGGAGGATGACTCCATAAAGCGGCCGCGCAAAGCAAAAAGCTTTATTCAGGATCGCGCGGGCGTCGATTTCACTGCACCTGGCGCGTTTGCGACCAGGGCTCCGGCCGTCGTGCCCACCAGATCACAAGCCGCCTCGCCCACAAGACCTGCGGCGTTAATTGGCTTCCAGGGCCCTGAACCAAGCGCTGACCATGCGAGCGTCTTCTCGAAGGCTGGCCGTCCGTTGCGCCGCTTCGTGATCCACGCCCCAACGCTCCTCCTGGAACGCTTCGTCTAGACGGGACAGGTCGAACGCCGCCTCCCCGTCTAAAGCGTCGTGCTTTACCGCAAAGGCCAGCACCGCTGAGCCATAAAGTCCGCCGGCGAACGCCAGCCCTGACAAGGTGAAATCATCCTCTTCCAAGGCCCAGGCCTTGGCCCGCGCTAGGGTTTCTGAGGGCTGGACCTGGTGACTGACGCCCCGGGCCCGGATCAACACCAGGCCGAGCGTCCGCTCTGCCCAGGCCAGCCAGGGCCCCCACTCCCGCTCCTGCCGCGCGATCAGACTATCGGGCCCATCGGCGAAGTAGCAGAGGAGGTCCGCGCTGATCAGCTTGGACATCTCACCTGCGACGGCGTCATGAACCCGCACAGTGCGATCAATGGCGGTGAAGGCCAACCGGGTGGCTGGCATGGCGGTGAAGTCGATCTGGTCGCCCTGCGCCGACCATTCCGCCGCCAGCATCGCTGCGAGCGCCTCGGTCGGGACGATCAGCCGTGCTGCTGCGGGGGTCTTGGCCACGCGCCCGTCCAAAGTCACCGCAAATCCGCCGTTGTCCGCCGTTACTGTCGCCGCCTTGTAGAAACGGCGCGGCCTGTCTGAGCGATCAACGGGGCTGGGCATGGCGATCCGAACGGGTCCCTTGCGGAAACGATGCGCGATGAAGCCGGTTCACCGTAGGTTTATGTAGCGAAGAGCGTTTTAGGTATCGAGGAGTAATCGTATGTCGATAGACGCCCGCAATTTAACCGCCGCCATTGCAGTCACCCGTTTCGGCCTCGGCGCCAAACCCGGAGAGATAGAGGAGGCCGCCCGAGATCCGCGCGGCTGGCTGAAGGCGCAGGTCCGCCGCAAGGGCGCCGACCAGCCCGTCCCGACCGCCTATCCCATCCAGCCCAGAGCGCCGATCCGCGCCCTGGCGGTGGAGGTCAAGCGACCGGCGGCGCAAGCCATGATGATGAACCAGAGCCTGGGCATGGGCGCCGCGACCGACCAGCCGATGGCCGGCGCCATAACGGCTCCCGTTCTCGATCCGGCACTTCAGCCCACCGTGATGACCTTTGATCCCGGCCAGAGCCTGCCCACCATGCGCGCGGCGTTCCGCACCTTCGGCGATTACCAGCAGCAGCAGAAGCTGGCCAAGGACGACCCCATGCTGCGCAAACAGGCGATCACGCCGATCTACGAGAGCGCCGGCGAGGAGATCATCGCCCGCGCTCGGCTCGCCGCCTCGACGCCCGCAAGCTTTCGCGAACGCTGGACGCTGTTTTGGGCCAACCACTTCACCATGGCCGCCAAGGGCCTGCCGGAGACCGTCGCCGTCGGCCCGTTCGAGCGCGAAGCCATCCGTCCCCACGTGTTCGGCCGGTTCGAGGATATGCTGGTCGCCTCCTCCAGCCATCCCGGCATGCTGCTCTATCTCGACCAGGCGCAGTCAATCGGTCCGAACAGCCAGGCGGGCCTTCGCCGCGGCGGCAAGGCCGGGCTGAACGAAAACCTTGGCCGCGAGATCATGGAACTTCACACCGTCGGCGCCGACGCCGGCTACACCCAGGCCGACGTGACCGAATTCGCCCGCGCCCTCACCGGCTGGTCCATGGGCGGCGCTAATGGCGCGCCGGAGCAGGCGGGCGCCTTCGTCTACCGCGCCAACTTTCATGAACCCGGCGCCCGCACCGTCATGAGCCGGCGCTATGCCGATGAAGGCGGGTTGCAGGCGCTTAACGTTTTGAAGGATTTAGCCGTCAATCCTCACACCGCCGATCACTTGGCGCGCAAGATCGCCATCCACTTCATCGCCGACGATCCGCCGCCTGCGCTGGTGGCGCGCCTGCGCTCCGTTTATCTCGACAGCCGGGGCGATCTTGGGGAAGTCGCCCTCGCCCTGATCGCCGCGCCCGAGGCCTGGGAGCCGACCCAGCGCAAGTTCAAGACGCCCTACGAATACATCGTCTCCAGCTATCGCGCCGCCGACGCCCTGCCCCGCGATCCCGCTAAAGAGATTGTCGGGCCGCTAAGCGCCCTCGGCATGCGCCCGTTCGGCGCGCCCCAGCCCAACGGCTGGTCTGAGATGGCGGCGGACTGGGCGGCGCCCGACGCGGTAGTCAAGCGCCTCACCTGGGCACAGGGCTTCGCCAACGTCTACGTGCCGCAAACCCCGCCGGCGGACGAGGCCAAGGCGGTGCTCGGCGCGCGGCTTACCGACAAGACCCTGACCGCCGTCAGCCGCGCCGAAACCCGTCCCGAAGCCTTCGCCATCCTGCTCATGTCTCCGGAGTTCCAACGCCGATGACCCTTGATTCGCAAACCCTCACCCGCCGCAACGCCCTCTTCTCCGCTCTCGGCGCAGGGCTCGGCGTCACCTTCCTCGGCGGCCAGGCCCTGGCCCAGGACGTCGCTCAGAAAAAGCTCGTGGTGATCGTCGCCCGCGGCGCCATGGACGGCCTCTCCGTCACCGTGCCCTACGGCGATCCCAACTATCAGCCACTCAGGCAGGACATCGCCATTCCAGCCGACAAGGTGCTGAAGCTCGACTCCACCTTCGGCCTGCATCCCAAGTTGAAGACCCTCTACGCCCTGCAACAGGCGGGTCAGGCGCGCGTCGCTCCGGCCGTGGCCATTCCCCAGCGCATCCGCTCCCACTTCGAGGCGCAGGACCTCCTGGAGACCGGCGGCGCGCAGATGTACGCGACCTCCACCGGCTGGTTGAACCGCACGCTTCAGGCCGCATCGCCCGGCAAGCCGATCAAGGCGCTCTCTATCGGCGCGCAGGAGCCCCTGATCCTGCGCGGGCCCGTGCAGGCGGAAAGCTGGTCTCCCGGCGGCCGTATCACCCCCAACACCAACCGGGTCGCCAATGCCCTGATGGATCTCTACGCCGGCGACCCCCTGCTCGGCCCCGCCCTCGCCACCGGACTGAAGGTGGAGGATCAGGCCAATATGCTGAATGGCGGGAAGCCGCTCTCAGGCGGCGACGTGAAAGCCTTCGCGGTTACCGCGGCCAAGTTCCTGACCGCGCCGGACGGCCCTTCCATCGCCGTCCTGTCGCTGGACGGCTTCGACACCCACGCCCGCCAGGGCGCGGCCGAGGGCCAGCTCGCCAACCGCATCGGCGTTATGGACGACGTCATCGCCGGCCTGCAGCAGGGCATGGGCGATCAGTGGAAGAACACCGTGGTGGTGATCGCCACCGAGTTCGGCCGCACCGCCCGGATCAACGGCACTAACGGCACAGACCACGGCACCGCTTCGACGGTGATCCTGGCCGGCGGCGCGCTCAAGCCCGGCGGGATCGTCGGCGACTGGCCGACCCTGGCGCAGGACAAGCTGTTCGAGAACCGCGACCTGGCGCCGACGCTCGACGTGCGTTCGGTGTTCAAGGGCGTCTTGGTCGAGCACCTCGGCGTCGATGGCCGGGCCCTGGAGACGGTGGTGTTCCCCAACAGTCGCGACGCGCAGCCCGTGCGCGGATTGATCGCCTGATCCTGACGGGCGACATCCCGTCGCTTTAAGGTTCAGCGAAACGGCGTCGCTTATCAGAAACCCTTTCGCTCGATCTCGCGCGTGGCCCGCTCCAGTTTCTCGCGAAAGTCCGGGTGCGCGATAGCGGTCATGCGCCGCGCGCGCTCGGCTAGGGACTGACCCCGCAGTTCCGCGGCGCCGTATTCGGTGACGATCACGTCCACGTCCGTGCGCGCCGTCGTGACGGGCCCGGCTAGCGCCGCGGTGATCCTGCTGACGCGTCCGCCCTGCGCCGTCGCCGGCAGCGCCACGATGCCGCGGCCTGTGGGCGAGCGGCTGGCCGCCCGCAGAAAGTCTACCTGCCCCCCCGTGCCGCCGAGGTAGTAGCTGCCGGTCAGCTCCGCATTGACCTGCCCGGTCAGATCGACCTCCACCGCGGAATTCAGAGCGATGAGGTTCGGAAGAGCGCTTAGCACCGCATCGCCGTGGGTGTAGGCGGAGCTCCGCATCCCGATCTGCGGATTGCGGTGGGCGAAGACGTAGAGCCGCTTTGATCCGATCAAGGCGCCAGTGATGCAGACCCCTTTGTCAAATGGCTTTTCGGCGTTGGTGACGACGCCCGCCTCGATCAGATCCACCACGCCGTCACCAATCATGCCGGAGTGGACGCCGAGGTTGCGGCGATCGGTGATAAGGCGGATGACAGCCTCGGGCACGCCACCCACCCCCACCTGAAGGACCGCGCCGTCGCCGATATAGGCCGCCACGTGCCTGGCGATAGCCTGCTCCACCTCCCCTGGCGTTCCCGCGCGCACGTCCACCGTCGGGCGGGAGACATGCACGGCGCAATCGATCTCGCCGGTCGGCAGGAGGGCGCCGAAGGTGTAGGGTACCTGATCGTTCACCTCAGCGATCACCACCCTCGCCTTGGCGACGGCGGCCTGCACATGATCGCTGATCAGGCCGAAGCTATAATGGCCCTCTTCGTCCGCCGGGCTCACCTGCACGAAAGCCACGTCGCAGCCGATGATCCCCTGTTCGATCAAAGGACCGACCTGGCTGACATGGCAGGGGATGATGTTGAGCCTGCCCGCCGCCGCAAGGGGCCGGAGCGCCCCGATAGCCCCCATGCTCCACAGGGCTATGCGGTCGGCCGCGTCTACGTTGAAAATGCCGGAGAAGCTGCTGGCGACGAAGGTGGACAAGGACCCGATTGACGGCGCCTGCTCGATCAACTTTTCGATCAGGGTGGTGGGTTCGCCGCAGGCTTGGCCGATGACGATCCGGTCGCCGGTCTTCAGAAAGGCGGAAAGGTCGAGCCTGTCCGCCGTCATGCTCACCGTCATCTGAGCTGCGCCAGGGCCAAGGTCGCCTTGGCGCGGGCGAGGTGGGGGCGGTCCAGCATCTCGCCCTTATAGCCGATGGTCCCGGCGTCGGGGTTGGCGGCGAAGAGGTCGACGATCTCTTGGGCGCCGGCCAGTTCCGTATCGCTCGGCGAGAAGGCGGTGTTGATGATCGCTACCTGCGCCGGATGGATGGCGAGCATCCCGCGAAAGCCCGCGCGGCGCATGGCGGTGGTGCGTTTTTTCAGCTGCTCCTCGTCGCGAAAATCAGCCTGGATGGTGTCGACGGCCGCGACCCCGGCGATGGCGGCGCCGACGAGGCAGAGGGAGCGGGACAGCTCGTAAGTGAAGCTATAGCCGCCGTCCTCTTCCTTGTTGCTGATGGCGCCGAGCTCGGCGGCCAGATCGTCCGGGCCCCAGCTCATCGCAACCACCCTGGGCGCCCCGGCGTAGCTGCCTGTGGTCAACATGCCTTCGGCGGTCTCGGTGGCCAGCACCATGACCTTGGTGCCGCCCAGCTCGGTTCCAGCGGCGACTTCCAGGGCGCTAAGGTAGTTGTCCAACCGTTCCACATCGGCCCGGCCCCGCGACTTCGGCAGCATGATTCCCCCCGGCGCGGCCGGCATGATGGCCGCAAGATCGGCCAGCGCATGAGGGCCCTGGATCGGGTTGATCCGCACCCAAAGGCGCGCGCGGCCCTCGGTATTGGCGTTCAGGAAGGCGGCGACCATGGCGCGGGCTTGCGGCTTTTGCGACTCCGCCACCGCGTCCTCCAGGTCGATCAGGACGATGTCCGCCTCGCTCCCGAGGGCCTTCTGCATCTTCCGCTCACTGTCGCCCGGCGCGAACAGCCAGGAGCGCGCACTGACCACCTTGTCGCTCATCGTCTTATCCATGCGCCGTTATAAACGGCTCACCCGGTCGATAGCCACCGCCGTTCAGGGTCGCAGTTTCGGCACAACGTCGAACGCGATGGTCAGCCGGCTATCCTCGCCCGAAAACGGCATGGTGCCATGCCACATGTAAGACGGAAACAACACCAGGAGGCCCGGTTCCGGCTTAACGAAGTGCTCAGCGTCCAGCTTGGGCTCTGTGGGCGCGCCGGGTTGGCCGAACTTGATCCAGCCTTGCCGGCCTTCTTCCATCCCCTTGGGCAGATCGATGTAGCAGGCGGAGGAGAGCCAGCCCTCAGGATGAACATGGTCCACGTGCCGCCCGCCGTCAGGCCGCAGCTTCACCGACCAGACGCCCTGGAACTTGTAATGGCCGGTGTTGCGCGACCGGAGCGGACCCCTGCCCTGCCCAAGGGCGGCCATGTGCGCCTGGATCGGACCCTCCACCGCCTCTGAAAAAGCCCTGATCGCCGGATGATCAGATTGTAGGACGTGAGAAAGCTGGCTGCCCTGGCGCAGGGACTGGTCCAGAGGATGGGTCTTCAGCCGATGCCGGGCGTTCAGCCTATCCTTGAGATCGGCGAGATAGGCGGCGAGGCTGCTCCAGCCCTTGGGCGTATCAATGATCCACGACCGGACGAAAGCGTCGTAATCGTAAAGCTCGCCATAGCGGGGATCGCCCAGCAGGCGCCACGCCGTGGCGAGATACGCCAGCGCCTGCTGGTCCCTGGGCGCGGCGCGGACGACCTCCTGCGCCAGGACCGCCGCCTCGCTGGCCCGCCCGAGCGCCAGCAGGGCTTCGCACACGAACATCGCCGCCTGTATGTCGCCGGGTGGGCTGAGGTCTCGCGCGCGTTCAGCATGATCGAGGCCCTCCTTCGCTTGACCCGCCGCAATGGCGGCCTGCGCCGCCGCAAGATGCAGTACGGGTTGATCCGAACACCGGGCGACCGCCCCCTGCAGGACTTCATAAGCACCCTGATCGTCGCCGGCGAAGCTGAACACCTTAGCCTTGAGCTGCAACAGCGCCGTCGCGTTTGGCGCGGTGCGAAGGGTGGCGTCGAGGACAGCGACGGCCTCGCTTTTATTCTCCGTCCGCATCCAGATCAGTTGGGCGAGGTCCCGATGAGCGTCCACATAGAGCGGTTGAAGGTGGAGCGCGGTGCGGAACGCCGTGTCAGCCTCCTCGAAACGCCCGAGCGCCACCAGCGCCCGCCCCTGCACCAGCCGGGTCTCAGGCGCATTGAGGCCCTTGGCGAAGGCGCGCTGCGTCGCCGCCTCCGCGTCCGCGCTCCGGCCGAGGTCGCCGAGGGTGGCGGCCACATTGTGCTCGGCGACGCCGCTGGCGGGCGCTGCGGCCACGCTCTGTTGGTAGACCGCCAGCGCCTCCTCCAACCGCCCGGCGCCCTTCAGCGCACCGGCATAGGCGTTCAGAAGGCCGTGATCTGTGACGGAGCGGCCACACACTAGGGGCGCGATCACCTTCAGCGCCTCGTCCGGTCGGCCAAGCTCGGTCAGCCGCAGCGTCAGTTGTCGGGCGGCCGGACCGTGAATGCGGTTGAGCGCCAGGGCGGCGCGGTAACTCTTCTCCGCCTGATCCTTTGAGCCCAGTTGAAAGAGAATATCCCCTAAGGTGGCATGAAAGGCGGGCTGGCGCTTATCCGCCGCGATCGCCTTGCGCACCCAAGCCTCTGCGCCGGCGGGATCGCCTAATCGGCGCAGGCTTACCCCATAAAGGTGCAAAGCGTCGGCGGCGCGCGGCGCGACACGCAACACCTGCTCCAGCAAGGCCCTCGCCTCCGCCGGTCGCCCCGTCTGCAGGCGCTGGGCCGCCGCCTCCAGTTGCGACAACGCCAGGGCGGACGTCGACGCTGTGCTCATCGCCGCTTGGCTTTGGCGGCGAAGGGCTCCGGGTCGGCCTCATGTTCGTCGAACCCGAAGTGGTCGAAACCGGACTTCATCTCGGGGCTCAGCGGCGCTTCGATGACCAGCAGGCCGGCGGAGGGGTGCGGCAGGGTGAGACGCCGTGCGTGCAGTTGCAACTTCAATCCTCCAGACAAGGCGTTGGACGCCTCATCACCGTATTTCGGATCGCCGACAATCGCGTGACCGATGCCCAGCATGTGGGCGCGAAGCTGATGAGTGCGGCCGGTGTGGGGGCGAAGCGCCATCCAGGCGGCGCGGTGGGCGGCGCGGGCGAGCGTGATGTATTCGGTCTCCGCCGGATCGGCGGCGGGGTCCTTAGGATCGGCGGGGACCACCATTTCGCGGTCGCCCATGCCCTTCTTGGCCAGATGCAGCTCAATCAAGCCCTCCGCCGGCTTGGGGTTGCCGGCGACGATAGCCCAGTAGGTCTTCTTGGCCTTGCGCTTAGCGAAGGCGCCGGAGAGCCGCGCCGCCGCCGCCGGAGTCTTGCCGAGGAGCAAAACGCCGGAGGTGTCGCGATCCAGCCGATGCACCAGGCGCGGCCGGTGCAGCCCCTCTCCCCAGGCGGAGAGCAACCGATCCACATGCTTGGTGGTCTTGGTGCCGCCCTGCACCGCAAGCCCCGAAGGCTTGTTCAGCGCCAGCACCTCCTCGTCCTCGTAGAGCACCAGCGACTTGGCGTAGGCGACGTCGCGCGGCGACAGCCCCTCGCGCTCGCCCTCGGCGGGCGCGTCCAGCAAAGGCGGCACGCGCACCTCGGCGCCGGCGTTCAGCCGCGTCTCCGGCTTGGCCCGCGCCCCGTCCACGCGGATTTGGCCGGAGCGGGCGAGCTTCTGGATCTGGACATGGTTCAGGTGCGGCCACCGCCGCTTGAACCAGCGGTCTAGGCGCACGCCGTCCTCTCCCGCCTCGCCGACCTCCACGGTGAGGGTGCGAACTTCTCTCACAGGGCCGCGCGCCGCATGACCATCAGACCCAGCATCAGGCCGAGGACGCCCAGCAGCACTGAGCCGACGATGTAGGCCGCGGCGACGGCGTAGGCCTTGCGCTCGATCATCATCACCGCCTCGAGGGAATAGGAGGAAAAGGTGGTGAAGCCGCCCAGCACGCCGACGCCAAGCAGCAATCGCCAGCGGTCGCTGGCGCCGGTGTTGCGCGCCAGGATACCGATCAGCACCCCCATCAGAAGGCTGCCGAGCACGTTGATCATGACGGTGGCCAGATAGGGCTGCCCTGGCGCCGCGACGCGCACGAACCCCATGCCGAACAGATAGCGGCAGACAGCGCCAACGCCGCCCCCCAGGAACACGATCAGGATGTTCATGCGCCGCTTATATCAAGTCCAGCGGCGCTGGCGACCGCGATGAAGTCGGCGGGCGGCTCAGCGTCAATACGTTTCAGCCCGCCCTCGGGATGGGGAAACTCCAGCGCCCGCGCGTGCAGCATCAGCCGCGACACCGGCGCGCCGTTCGCCGTGAGGCCGCCGCCATAGCGTGCGTCGCCAAGGATCGGCCGCCCGATATGCGCCAGATGCACCCGAAGCTGGTGCATCCGCCCCGTCTGCGGCCGAAGCTCGATCAGCGCCGCGCCCTGCCCCACCGCCAGCGTGCGGTAGCGGGAGTTGGCGGTCTCCGCATCGGGATGATCCGGCGCGCAGACCCGCATATAGGCCTCGCGCCCCTGCTCGTCGCGGCGCAGCGGCGCGTCAATGATCCCGTCTTTCGGGTCAGGCGGCGCAGCGACCATGGCGAGGTAGGTCTTCTTGAATTTCCGCCCCATCATCGCCTTGCCGAGGAAACTGGCCGCCGGCTTGGTCTTGGCGGCGAGGATCACGCCGGAGGTGTCCCTGTCCAGCCGATGGATCAGGTCCGGCCGCTTGCCGTTGGAACGGGCGAAGGCGACCAGGAGATCGTCCAGCGTCTTATGCTGCCCTCGGCCCCCTTGGCTGGAGAGGCCTGAGGGTTTGTTGAGGGCGATGATGGCGGCGTCTTCGTAGATGATCAGGGAGCGGACGAAGGCGATGTCCTCGGGGGTGAGCGCGGCGGTTCCCCTCACCCTCCCACGATGCTCCGCATCGCAGGCCCCTCCCTCTCCCCAGAGGGGCGAGGGGTCAAGGTTCGGCGCCCCTCTCCCCTCTGGGGAGAGGGTAGGGTGAGGGGCTGCGCCGCGCTAATGCTCACTCCCCTCGCTCCCGCCGCATCGTCGCCCAGCGCTCCAGCCGTTCCTTAATGCGCGCCTCGGTTCCCACGTCCTTGGGCTTATAGAACCGCTGCCGCTCCATCCCCTCGGGGAAGTAGTTCTGGCCGGAGAAGCCGCCCTCCGCATCGTGGTCGTAAGCGTAACCTTCGCCGTAGCCGAGCTGTTTCATCAGCTTGGTGGGCGCGTTGCGGATGTGGGCTGGCGGCATGAGGGAGCCGGTCTCCTTCGCCGCGCGGTTGGCGGCGCCGAAGGCCTTGTAGACGGCGTTGGATTTCGGCGCGGTGGCCAGATGCACCACCACCTGCGCCAGGGCCAGCTCCCCCTCCGGCGAGCCGAGGAAATCATAGGCGTCCTTGGCGGCGGTGGCGACCAGGAGGGCGGTAGGGTCCGCCGTACCCACGTCCTCGGTGGCGGCACGCACCAGACGGCGGGCGATGAACAACGGCTCCTCCCCGCCCTGCAGCATCCGCGCCAGCCAGTAGAGCGACGCGTCCGGATCCGAACCCCGGATCGACTTATGCAGGGCTGAGATGAGGTTATAGTGCTCCTCCCGGTCCTTGTCGTAGGCGGGGGCGCGGCGTTGCAGCACGCCGGCGAGGGCCTGCGGATCGAGGGGTGTGTTCTCCGCAATGGCGAACAGGGTCTCGGCCAAGGTCAGAACGTAACGCCCGTCGCCGTCGGCCATGGCGACCAAAGCTTCGCGGGCTTCGGGCGTCAGCGGCAGGACGCGACCTTCGTTGGCCTCCGCCCGTTGCAGCAGGGTCTCCAGCGCCTTGTCGTCCAGGCGCTTCAGCACGTAGACCTGGCAGCGGGAGAGAAGCGCGCCGTTCAGCTCGAAGGACGGATTCTCCGTGGTGGCGCCCACCAGCGTCACGTCGCCCGCCTCCACGAAGGGCAGGAAGCCGTCCTGCTGCGCCCTGTTGAAGCGGTGGATCTCGTCCACGAACAGCAAGGTGGCCTGCCCCGCCGCCCGCCGGGCCCGGGCGGTCTCGAACGCCTTCTTCAGGTCGGCGACGCCGGAAAAGACGGCGGAGAGCTGCTGGAACTGATAGCCCGCCGCGTCGGCCAGAAGCCGAGCGATGGTGGTCTTGCCGACGCCGGGCGGCCCCCACAGGATCATGGACGACAGCCGGTGCGCCGCCGCCATCCGCCCGATGGGACCGTCGGCGCCGAGCAGGTGCTCCTGACCCACCACTTCGGCCAGGGCGGTCGGGCGCAGGCGATCGGCCAAGGGACGCGGCGCCTCCGGCGTCAGCCCGGCGGCCTGGAAGAGGTCGGTCATCGGGCGATCCTAGCAGAGGCGGCGCGCAAACGCCCGTCTCCCTTGCGCCAGAACGCGCCCGAAGATCAGCCCTTGACCGGCATGGCGACGCGCAGGTGCAATTCCTTCAGCTGCTTCTCGTTGGCGGGCTGCGGCGCATTCATCAGCAAGTCCTGCCCCTGCTGGTTCATGGGGAAGGCGATCACCTCGCGGATCGCCTCCTGCCCCGCCAGGAGCATGACGATGCGGTCGATGCCGGGCGCGATGCCTCCGTGCGGCGGCGCACCGTAGCGGAAGGCGTTAAGCATGCCGCCGAATTCGCGCTCGACCTCCTTCTGGGAATAGCCTGCGATCTCGAAGGCGCGGATCATCACGTCGGGCCGATGGTTGCGGATCGCGCCGGAGGAGAGCTCCACCCCGTTGCAGACGATGTCGTACTGGAAGGCCAGGATATCCAGCGGGTCCTTCCCGTTCAGCGCCTCCATTCCGCCCTGCGGCATGGAGAAGGGATTGTGCGAAAAGTCGACCTTCTTGTCGTCCTCGTTCCACTCGTACATGGGGAAGTCGACAATCCAGCAGAACTTGAACTCGCCCTCTTTGACGAGGCCGAGGTCAGTCCCGACCTTGGTGCGGGCGAGGCCGGCGAACTTGTAGCTTTCGCGCGGATCGCCGGCGACGAAGAAGACGCCGTCTCCAGCCTTCAGATCGAGCTGCGCGCGGATGGCGTTGGTGCGTTCGGAGCCGAGATTCTTGGCCACAGGGCCGGCGCCGCCCTCCTCGCCCTCCCGCCAGAAGATATAGGCGAGGCCGGGCTGGCCTTCGCCCTTGGCCCAGTCGCCCATGCGGTCGCAAAAGGCGCGAGAGCCGCCGCCCGGCGCCGGGATGGCCGAGATGCGCGCCTTTTCGTCGCGATCCAGGATGCCGGCGAAGACGCCAAAGCCGCCGCCCCGGAAATGCTCGGAGACGTCCTGCATCTCGATGGGATTGCGAAGGTCCGGCTTGTCAGTGCCGTACCTTTGGATCGCTGTGCGGTAGGGGATGTGCGGGAACGGCGCTGGGTCGACGTTCCGCTTTAGGCCGTTGAAGTCGGCGAACTCCACGAACACGCCGCGCATCACCGGTTCGACGGCGTTGAACACATCCTCCTGGGTGACGAAGCTCATCTCCAGGTCAAGCTGGTAGAACTCCAGCGAGCGATCGGCGCGGGTGGATTCGTCGCGAAAGCACGGCGCGATCTGGAAATAGCGGTCGAAGCCCGAGACCATCAGGAGCTGTTTGAACTGCTGCGGCGCCTGGGGGAGCGCGTAAAACTGGCCGGGGTGCAGGCGGGCCGGCACCAGGAAGTCCCGCGCGCCTTCGGGAGAGGAGGCGGTGAGGATCGGGGTCTGGAACTCGGTGAAGCCGCCTTCCACCATCCGCCGCCGGATCGAGGCGATGACGGCCGACCGGAGCAGGATATTGCGGTGGAGCGTCTCGCGGCGGAGGTCCAGATAGCGGTGCTTCAGGCGGATGTCCTCAGGGTAATCCGGTTCGCCGAACACCGGCAGCGGCAGTTCGGCGGCTTCCGACAGCACCTCGATCTCGCGCACGCGGATCTCGACCTCGCCGGTGGGCAGGTTGGGGTTCACCGCTTCGGACGCGCGCGCCACCACCTCGCCGTCGATGCGAATCACGCTTTCCGCGCGCAGGCGCTCGGCCACCGCAAATCCCGGCGTTTCGGGTGAAAGGACAAGCTGGGTCAGGCCGTAATTGTCTCGCAGGTCGATGAACATCAGCCCGCCGTGGTCGCGCTTCCTATGAATCCAGCCCGACAGGCGGACGGCGGAGGCTGCGTCCGAAGCGCGGAGGGCGCCGCAGGTGTGGGAGCGATAAGCGTGCATGGAGTTTAGGTCCGGCGGTCGCCGCGAAGCGGTCTGATGATAGCGTTTTCGGGTCGAATTGGGAGGGCGCGAAGAGCGCACGCGCTGTTCAGGTTGTCAAGACGGGAGCGCCTTGCCAAGACTGGGCCCCTTGCCAGGACCGGGTATGGATCGCCTATAGAGCCGGGACGAGCGGCGGGCGCCCACGAGGGATCGATCTTCATGAAGCAAATCATCGCCGTACTAGCGGCCGGCGCCGCCCTGATGGCGTCAGAGGCCCTGGCTCAGGAGCCCAGCCCCAAGGCGATCGCCCTGGCCAAACGCTATGTGGCCGCCGCCGAAGCGCGCAAAATCCTAGAGGATGAGGGCCCGACCGTCGCCCAATACATGATCTCCAAGGTGCCCCCACCGGTCGGCGGGGAGGACAAGGCGAGGGAGGTGAAGCAGGCGATGCTGGACGCCGCCACCGCAGCCGTTCACGCCAAGGTGCCGGAATTCCTCGACAAAACCGCCGTCATTTACGCCCACGTTTTCAGCGAGAGGGAGCTGGAGGACATCGTCACCTTCTACGACAGTCCGTCCGGCAAGGCGTTCGTGACCAAGACCGGCGACGCGGCGCGGCCGATGGCGATCCTGATCCAGTCCCTCGGCGACGACATCCAGCGGGACACGCGGCAGAGATTTTGCGCCAAGGAGCCGCAATCCTGCAAAAGCGGCGACGCGGGAAAAGCGCCTTAGGCCTGACTGGATCAACGCCTCGACGCCAGTCCTCTTACGTGGTAACCACGCCTGGATATTCTCACTGGGATCACGGACTTGGGCGGTCAGCTTCGTCTAAAGCTTGAGCGCGCCGCAGACTTCAGCCGCGACCGTTTCATCGTTTCCGAACCCAATCGCGAAGCGGTGCGAACCCTCGATGGGTTCCCAGGTCATCGGAGCGGCGGCTTGGCTTTGGTCGGGCCCACCGGCGTCGGCAAAAGCCACCTCGCGCAAATCTGGGCGGAGCGGACGGGCGCCCTGACTGTCAAACCGGAAGACCTGCAGCCAGATCGGCTTTTCGCCCTGTCCGGCCCGATGCTGCTGGACGAAGCGGACGCCGAGCCCCACGGCGAAGTCCTCTTCCATCTTCTGAATAAGGCGCAGCAGTCGGGGAACTGCCTGCTTCTTATAGGCCGCGCGCCGCCCAAGTCGTGGTCGGCCGAGGTGGCGGACTTACGCTCCCGATTCAACGCCCTGCCGGTGGTGGAATTGCACGAGCCCGATGACACGATCCTTCGCGGTGTGCTGGTGAAGATGTTCGCGGAACGGCACATCCGGCCACCACAGGAGCTTTTGGCCTATCTCCTTCGCCGCATGGAACGGTCAGCGCCCGCCGCTCAAGCCATCGTCATCGCCTTGGACGAGGCCGCCTCGGCCACGCACCGGCCGGTCTCCCGCCACCTCGCCCGCGAAATTCTGCAGGACGAAGACGAAGGCGAGGCTGGTGACGGCGCATGATCATAATTCGGCGATGGTTGGCTATTATGATTGAACCGCCGCGCTTGTGGCCATGCCGCCCCTGCGCGAAAGACAGAGCTTGACCCGGACCAAAGCCAAGATGACCGACGCCCTTATCGCCGACGCCGAGATCGTCCCTCCGGCGGTGGAGCCGCACGAGACCGTGGCGCTGGATCAGGCGCTTCTGCATTCCCCAGAGCGGTTCATCAACCGGGAGCTTTCCTGGCTGGCGTTCAATTCGCGCGTGCTGGACGAGAGCGAGAACCCGCGCCATCCCCTGCTGGAGCGTCTGCGCTTCCTGTCCATTTCCGCCAACAACCTCGATGAATTCTACATGGTGCGCGTCGCCGGGCTGCAGGGTCAGGTGCGCGAAGGCGTGGGCGTGGTCAGCCAGGATGGCCTCTCGCCCGCGGAGCAGCTGGCCAAGGTCCTGACCGCCGCCACCGAGCTGGAACGACGCCAGCAATCCCTTTGGCGCAATCTGAAGGTGGAAATGGCCGCCGAGGGGCTGGTGATCGAAAACCCCGCCGAGGTGACAGTGGGCGAGCTGGACTGGCTGGAGCCGATCTTCCTGAACCAGATGTTCCCGGTCCTAACGCCTATGGCGATCGATCCGGCGCACCCCTTTCCGTTTATCCCAAACCTCGCCTTCTCCATTGCCCTGAAGCTGCGGCGGCGGTCTGACGTGAAGACCTTCTACGCCCTCGTCCCCGTGCCTCAGCAGGTTAAGCGGTTCTGGCCCCTCCTGACCGAGACCAAGAACAAGAAGCACCGCCGTTTCCTGGCGCTGGAAGACATCGTCGGCCTCTTCATCGAGACCCTGTTCCCCGACTGCGACGTGGAGGCCAAGGGCGTCTTCCGCGTGCTGCGGGATTCCGACGTGGAGCTGGAAGAAGAAGCCGAAGATCTCGTCCGCGAGTTTGAGGCCATGCTGCGCCAGCGCCGCCTGGGCTCTGTGGTGCGCGTGTTCGTGGACGGCGAGATGCCGGGCGATCTTCGCGAGTTCATCGTCCGAAATCTTCATGCCGAAGCCCAGGACGTTATGCTGATCAATGGGATGCTGGGATTGGCTCAGCTCAGCCAGATCATTCCGGATGATCGGTCTGATCTGAAATTCAAACCTTACGAACCGCGCTTTCCCGAGCGCATCCGAGACCATGGCGGCGACTGCTTCGCCGCTATCCGCGAGAAGGACATCCTGGTCCACCACCCTTTCGAAAGCTTCGACGTGGTGGTGCAATTCCTGCGCCAGGCCGCCCGCGACCCCAATGTCCTCGCCATCAAGCAGACCCTCTATCGCACAAGCCACGACAGCCCCATCGTCGCCGCCCTGATCGAGGCGGCGGACAACGGCAAGAACGTGGTCGCCCTGATCGAACTGAAAGCCCGCTTCGACGAGGCCGCCAACCTTAAGTGGGCGCGGGATCTGGAGCGGGCTGGCGTCCATGTGGTCTACGGTTTTGTGGAGTATAAGACCCACGCCAAGCTCTCCATTGTGGTGCGGCGCGAAGGCGAGCTTCTGAAGACCTACTGCCACTTTGGCACGGGCAACTATCACCCCGTCACTGCGCGGGTTTACACCGACCTGTCCCTCTTCACCTGTGATCCCGCGTTCGGGCGGGATTCGTCCAAGGTGTTCAACTTCATCACCGGCTACGCCAAGCCGGAAGCGCTGGAGAAGCTGTCCTTCTCCCCGATCAGCCTGAAGCCTAAGCTGATCGCCTCCATCGCCAAGGAGGCGGATAACGCCCGCGCGGGTCTTCCCTCCGGCATCTGGGCCAAGCTGAACGCCTTGGTGGACCCTGAGATCATCGACGCCCTCTATGAAGCCAGCCAGGCGGGGGTGCAGATCGACCTTGTGATCCGGGGCATCTGTTGCCTCCGCCCCGGCGTGCCGGGCCTTTCGGAGAACATCCACGTCAAGTCCATCGTCGGGCGGTTCCTGGAGCATTCCCGCGTGGTCTGTTTCGCCGATGGCTGTCCGATGCCGAGCCCACAGACGCGGGTCTACATCTCCTCCGCCGACTGGATGCCGCGCAATCTGGATCGCCGGGTCGAATCCCTGGTGCCGGTGGAGAACCCCACCGTGCATCAGCAGGTGCTGAACCAGATCATGGTCGCCAATCTCAATGACGAAGCGCAGAGCTGGTATCTACAGCCGGACGGGACCTACATCCGCTTCGATCTGACGGGCGTGAAGAAGCCGTTCTCTGCGCACGACTATTTCATGAACAACCCCAGCCTCTCCGGCCGAGGCCGCGGAGTGAAGAATCTGCCACGGGCCTTCGATCACGTGGGTACGCGGCGCTAACATGCGCTCTGCGCGCGACGTCGCCGTCATCGACGTCGGCTCAAATTCGATCCGCCTGGTGCTCTATCGCGTGGAAGGCCGGGCCATCTGGACCGTCTTCAACGAGAAGGTGCTGGCGGGCCTTGGCCGTGACTTGGCGCACACCGGCCGGCTGGCGCCCGATGGCGTGACGGCGGCCCTGGGGGCGCTGCGCCGATTTCGCGCGGTGCTGGATGGGCTGCGCCCGGACGAGGTCTTCACCGCCGCCACCGCCGCCGTCCGCGACGCCTCCGATCGGCTGGACTTCATCGGCCGGGTGCGGGGCGAGACGGGTTTTCGCCTGCGCGTCCTTTCCGGCGAGGACGAAGCGCGGCTGGCCGCCTTGGGGGTGGCGGCGGGCGCCCCGGGATCCAGCGGCGTGGTGGGCGATCTCGGCGGGTCGAGCCTGGAGCTGACCCGCCTTGACGCCGGCGTCCCCGGCGACGGAGTGACCTTGCCGCTAGGCCCCTTCGCCCTAGGCCTCGGCAAGACCCCAAACATCGAAGCCTTGAGTCTGGCGGTCTCGGCTGTGCTGGCGCCGGTGACGGCGCGGTTCCAGGCCGAAACGTTCCACGCTGTCGGTGGCGCGTGGCGAAATCTCGCCCTCGTCAACATGAACATCACCAACTATCCCCTTCATGTGGTTCACCAATACGAGATGAGCGCCACGGAGGCGCTGGACGTCTCACGCTTCCTCGCCCGGCAATCAAAGAACTCCCTGGAGCGCATTCCAGGGCTGACGAAAAAGCGGGCCGAGACCCTGCCCACCGCCGCCGTGGTGCTGCAGGCGCTGGTGGAGCAGCTTGGCGTCCGGCGCGTCGCGGTCTCGGCCTACGGCGTGCGCGAGGGGCTTCTTCTGGAGGCGATGAGTCCCGAGACCCGCGCGCAGGACCCGCTGGTGGAAGGATGCGCCACCCTCGCCGCCCGCGACACCACCTCCGAGGACTTCGGGCCCGCTCTGGAAGAGTGGCTCTCGGCCTGGTGGTCGAGCCTGCCGCCCGTGTTCGCGCCGGAGCGGGCGCGGGTGCTGCTGGCCGCCGCCAGCCGGCTGGCGACCCTCGGCGCCCACCTGCACCCCGATCATCGCGCCGACCTGGCCTTCGATCTCGTGCTGCGCGCGCCGATCGCCGGACAGACCCATAAGGAGCGGGCGTTCCTGGCCATCACCGTCTTCAATCGCTACACGGCCGCCACTACCAATCCGGAGCCCGGCGCCGTCAGCCGCCTGCTCTCCCCCGAACAGCTGACCCGGGCGCGGGCGCTGGGCGCGGCGCTTCGCCTGGGGTGCGATCTTTCGGGTCGAAGTGCGATGCTTCTGGCCGGCGCGACTCTGGCGCAGGACAGGGGTGAACTGCTTCTCACTGTCCGGGGCGCGTCCGCCGACATGCTGCAGGGGGAACAGACCCACAAGCGCGCCAGTCAGCTGGCGACGACGCTCGGATTGACGCTGAAGCTCAAGGCGGGCTGACTAGAGCATCTTCCGCAAAAGTAGGTCCGGTTTTGCGGTCGGAAAAAGGGCTTTAGCGCACCGTCTCCACCACCTTCACCCGAGCGCCGTCGAGCATCAGCGCCAGTTCGCCGCGCTTCAACCGCAGAGCGTCGGCGCCGAACACCTCCTTGCGCCAGCCGCTGAGGGCCTGCACCGCCGACTTGTCGTCCGCCGCGATCTTCTCCAGATCGGACACCGTAGCGATCAGCTTTGAGGCCACTCCCGCATCCTCGGACCGGGCCTTGAGCAGCACCTTCAGGAGTTCGACGATGGCGCCCTGCCCTTGCACCGGTGCGGGGCCCCGCTCGATTACCGGGGCATAGGCCTCTGGATCCTTCAAAGCCGCGCGAATCGCCTCCAGCAAGTCCGGGCCGAACTTGGAGCCGGCAAAGCCCTTGGGGACGCTCCGCAGGCGATTGAGGCCCTCGGCGTCAATGGGGGCCTGGGTGGCGATCTCATCGATGGCGTCGTCCTTCAGGATGCGACCGCGGGGCTGGTCGCGCGCCTGCGCCGTGCGTTCGCGCCAGGCGGCGACCCCCTTGAACACCGCTAGGTATTTGGGCGTGAACTTGCGCGGTTTCAGCCGCCGCCACGCCTTCTCGGGCTCGACATCGTAGGTGGCGGGATTGCTGAGCATCTCCATCTCCTCCGCCACCCAGGCAAGCCGTCCTTCCCGCTCCAGCCGGTCGCGCAGCTTGGGATAGAGCTTGGCCAGATGGGTCACGTCCCCCAGCGCATAAGCGAGCTGGGCGTCCGACAGCGGCCGGCGGGACCAGTCGGTGAAGCGGCTGGATTTGTCCACGTCCTGCTTCAGCATCTGGCGCACCAGGGCGTCATAGGCGATCTGCTCGCCGAACCCCGCCGCCATGCCGGCGATCTGGGTATCGAAAAGCGGGCTGGGCACCTGGCCGAGGTTGTGGAAGATCTCCACGTCCTGCCGCGCGGCGTGGAACACCTTGATGATCGTCTCATCGCCCAGCAAGGCTAAGAAGGGCGCGAGGTCGAGGCCCGGCGCCAGGGGGTCGATACAGGCCGCATCATCCGGTCCGGCAGCCTGGATCAGGCACAGCATCGGCCAATAGGTGGTCTCGCGCATGAACTCGGTATCCACGGCGATGAAGGGGGCGGATTTCAGCTTTCGGCAAAAAGCGACCAGGGCGGCGTTGTCGGTGATCGGAGTCATGGGGTAGCTATAGCCCGCTTCGCCTGCGGTGAAAGAGGCGTGGCCGTATCCCTTTTAAGGTTTCCCGATGACCGACCGCCCCAACGGCCTGACCTATGCGCAAGCCGGCGTGGACATTGACGCCGGCGAGGCCTTGGTCGAAGCGATCAAGCCTCTCGCCAAATCCACCCGCCGCACTGGCGCGGAAGCCAGCCTCGGCGGCTTTGGCGCCCTGTTCGACCTGAAGGCGGCGGGGTTCAAGGATCCCCTGATTGTCGCCACCACCGACGGGGTCGGCACCAAGCTGAGGATCGCCATCGAGACCGGCCGCCACGACAAGGTGGGCATTGATCTGGTGGCCATGTGCGTCAACGACTTGCTGGCCCAAGGCGCCGAGCCTTTGCTGTTCCTCGATTACTACGCCACCTCCAAGCTGGACGTCGAAGCGGCGACATCAGTGGTTGCCGGCATCGCCGAAGGCTGCCGCCAGGCCAACTGCGCCCTCGTCGGCGGCGAGACGGCGGAGATGCCCGGCATGTACGCCGGCGGCGACTATGACCTCGCCGGTTTCTCCCTCGGTGCGGTGGAGCGGGACCGGGTGCTGCCGGACCTCGCGGCGCAGCAGGCGGGAGACGTCCTGATCGGCCTCGCCTCCTCCGGTCCCCATTCCAACGGCTATTCGATGATCCGCAAGATCGTGGAGCGCGCGGGGCTTGGCTGGGACGCGCCGGCGCCGTTCGCGGAAGGGCTGAGCCTCGCTGACGCGCTGCTGGCACCCACCCGTATCTACGTTCGCTCCGTCCTGCCGCTCATCAAAGGCGGCCTGATCAAGGGCGGCGCGCACATCACCGGCGGCGGCCTGATCGAAAACCCGCCCCGCGCCATTGTCGACGGCCTGCACCCCAAGATCGACTGGAGCGCTTGGTCGCTCCCTCCCGTGTTTGACTGGCTGCAGAAGACCGGCGGCGTCTCCGACCACGAGCTTCGCCGCACCTTCAACTGCGGCGTCGGCTTCATGCTGATCGCCGGTCCCGAACAGGCGCACGCCGTACTTGAGTCCCTGCTCGACGCGGGCGAAGACGCCTTCGTGATGGGCGAACTCGCCCCTGCCAGCCAGATGGACGCATGAGACGCGTCAAAACGGCCGTCTTCGTCTCCGGCCGCGGCTCCAACATGGAGGCGCTGATCGCGGCGGCGAAAGACCCGGCCTATCCGGCCGAAATCGCTCTCGTTTTCTCCAACAATCCGGACGCTTTCGGCCTGCAGACAGCTGCGGCGGCCGGGATCGAAACCCTTGCCATCGACCACCGCCCCTTCGGCAAGGACCGCGAGGCGCATGAAAAGCTGGTGGATGCAGCCCTGCGCGAGCGGGGCGTCGAGCTGATCGCCCTCGCCGGCTACATGCGCATCCTAACGCCTTTCCTCACCGGCGCCTGGTCGGGGAGGATGCTGAACATCCACCCGAGCCTCCTGCCCAAATACCCTGGCCTGTACACCCACGCCCGCGCGCTTGAAGCGGGCGACGCGGAGGCGGGCTGTACGGTGCATATGGTGACGGAGGTCTTGGATGACGGCCCACTGCTAGGCCAAGCCCGCGTGCCGATCCTGCCGGGGGACGATGAGGATGCGCTGGCCGCCCGGGTGCTGGTGGAGGAGCACAAGCTCTATCCAGCGTGTTTAGCGAAGGCGGCGGCGACCTGGGTTAAACCCTAAGCCTGACCATCTGCAAGGTACCCATGAATCGTGCCCCAAACGGTTGTGGCAGCGGGATCGCGCTCACGGATATTCATCGCAAGGTGAGGGTCGATTTCGTCCACCTCATCAACCTCCACGCTTCGAACGAGATCAATCTCAAGCAACGATAACTTCTCGACATTCAACGCCTGAGAAAGCCGCTTTCGAAGCTGTACGGCATCCACAGCAAAGCATGCCATCCAACCAGAGGCACCCTGGTGGCGGTCTGTAAGAATGGAATCATGTCCTGACGCTCGCTCAAAGGTAACGAGGGCGATCCAAAGGACTTCTGAGGATCGCCCCACTTTTTCTTACCCCACGATGTCCGCATCCGTGAAGAACTGCGCGATCTCGATCTTGGCGTTGTCGAGGCTGTCGGATCCGTGCACGGAATTCTCGCCTATCGAGAGGGCGTAGAGCTTCCTGATGGTGCCGTCGGCGGCATCCTTGGGGTTGGTGGCGCCCATCACTTCGCGGTATTTAGCGACAGCGTTATCGCCTTCCAGCACCTGCACCACCACCGGCTCGGCGGTCATCTGGCCCACCAGTTCACCGTAGAAGGGGCGGTCCTTGTGCACCTCGTAGAAGGTCTTGGCTTGCTCGTCCGTCAGCTTCACCCGCTTCTGCGCCACGATGCGCAGGCCCGCGCCTTCGATCACGGCATTGACCTTGCCGGTGATGTTGCGGCGCGTGGCGTCCGGCTTGATGATCGAGAAGGTGCGTTCAGTCATGATCTGCTTCTTTGATGGAGATGACCGTCAGGCATTGGCCCGCGGAGGTCGCGGGCTTATAGACGCCGCTCCCCGCCCCGCCAAGGCTGTCAGCTCTTCTAAAGTCGCGCCCCTATGTTGCAGATCAACGAGCTGGATTTCACCGCCTGGGGCCGGCGGTTCTTTGACCATGCCACCGTGGCCATTCCGCCCGGCGCCAAGGTAGGGCTGGTGGGCCGCAATGGCATCGGCAAATCCACCCTGTTCAAGCTGATTAAGGGCGAGTTGCACGCGGGGGGCGGCGACATCACCATGCCCAGGAACGCCCGCATGGGCGCGGTGGATCAGGAGCATCCGGCCACGCCAGATACGCTCATCGAGACCATTCTGGCGGCGGACGTGGAGCGCCACACCCTCTTGACCGAACTTGAGGCCGCAGAGCCGGAGCGGATGGGCGAGATATACGCCCGCCTGATCGACATTGACGCCGACCGCGCCCCCTCCCGCGCCGCCGAAATCCTCACCGGCCTCGGCTTCTCGCAGGAGGACCTGGGGCGGGCCATGGCGGAGTTCTCCGGCGGCTGGCGCATGCGGGTCGCGCTGGCCGCCGCCCTCTTCGCCGAGCCCGATGTGCTGCTGCTGGATGAGCCCACCAATTACCTCGACCTGGAAGGCGCCCTCTGGCTGGAGGCGCGGCTGAAGAAGTACCCGCACACCGCCATCATCATCAGCCACGACCGCGAGCTTTTGAACAACTCGGTGGACGCCATCCTGCACGTCCGCGAGGGCAAGCTCGACTACTACACCGGTGGCTACGACGATTTCGAGAAGGCGCGGGCGGAGAAACAACGCCTCGCCGCCGCCGGGCGGGTGAAGCAGGAGGCCGAGCGGGCGCACCTACAGGCCTTTGTGGACCGCTTCCGCGCCAAGGCCTCCAAGGCGGCGCAGGCGCAGTCGCGCATGAAGCGTCTGGCCAAGCTGCAGCCCATCGCCATGACCATCGAGGAGCGGGTCGCGCCCTTCACCCTCCCTTCGCCCAAGCGCCCCCTCGCCCCGCCGCTGGTCAGGCTGGAGAACGCCAGCGTCGGTTATGACGGCCATCCGATCCTGAAGAAGCTGAACCTCCGCCTCGACATCGACGACCGCATCGGCCTCCTCGGCGTCAACGGGGCGGGAAAGTCCACCTTCGCCAAGATGATCGCTGGCGCCCTGCCGATCATGCACGGCGAGCTGCACCGGGACAAACGCATCCAGGTCGGCTGGTTCCACCAGCACCAGATCGAGGCGCTGGACCCCACCGACACGCCCCTGGAGATCCTCGGCCGGGCCATGCTGGACAGCTCCGAAAGCCAGCGCCGCTCCAAGCTGGCGCAGTTCGGCATCGGCTTCGACAAGCAGGAGACTACCGTCGCTAACCTCTCGGGCGGCGAGCGGGCGCGGCTGCTCTTGAACCTCGTGGCCATGAGCGCGCCGCACCTGCTGATCCTGGACGAGCCCACCAATCACCTGGATATCGACAGCCGCCGCATGCTGCTGGACGCGCTGAACGACTACGAAGGCGCGGTAATCCTGATCACCCACGACCGCTCGCTGATGGAGCTGGTGGCCGATCGGTTGTGGCTGGCGGCCGATGGGGGCGTGAAGCCTTTCGACGGAGACATGGACGACTACGCCAAGTTCGTCCTCGAC
>CAXTHJ010000014.1:0-49621 GCA_964243985.1 uncultured Caulobacteraceae bacterium
GGAGCGGCTGGGTCCTCTGACCCGCTTCGCTTCCCAAACATGACTTAAATAAAGACCCCCGCCGGAGAACATCCGGCGAAGCCTTACGGCAGGACCAGGTTCTCTTTCGAGACGACGAAGTCACAGGCGTGGAGGTTCAGGAAGGCCTTGTGCCGAAGCCTGTCCTCCGGGCCGGTACAGCCGGGTCAGGGGGATCCATGAACTTGACGCGAGCCGGCGAGCTGCAGCGCTGACCCAGCCCACTTTTGAAAACTCCGCGTGTATGGGTCATAGGCACTAGGCCTAGGATGACGGGCGAGAGGGTGAGGCGTGGCGCTTACTATTCCAGCCGCGCCACCAAGCTGGACGTATCCCAGCGCCGGCCGCCCAACTTCTGCACGTCGGCGTAGAACTGGTCCACCAGGGCGGTCAGGGCCAGGGTCGAGCCGTTGGCGCGGGCTTGGTCGAGGACGAGGCCGAGGTCCTTGCGCATCCAATCCACCGCGAAGCCGAATTCGAACTTCCCTTCCACCATGGATCCCCAGCGGTTCTCCATCTGCCAGCTCTGCGCCGCGCCCTTGGAGATGGCGGCCAGCACCGCGTCCGCGTCGATGCCCGATCTTTTGGCAAAGTGGACCGCTTCCGCGAGCCCTTGGACTGTGCCGGCGATGCAGATCTGGTTGACCATCTTGGCCAGCTGCCCCGCCCCGCTATCGCCGATGCGCCGGATGGTCTTGCCGTAGGCTGAGATCACCGGGCGGGCGCGCTCGCAGGCGGCCTCCTCGCCGCCCAGCATGACGGTGAGCGTCCCCTTCTCCGCCCCCGCCTGGCCGCCGGAGACCGGCGCGTCCACAAACGCCCGGCCACCCTTGGCGGCCAGATCGGCCATCTCCCGCGCGATCTTGGCGGAGGTGGTGGTGTGATCGACGATCACCGCGCCTTCGGGCAGCGCCGGCAGCGCCTCGCCCACTACCGCCCGCATGTCGTCGTCGTTGCCAACGCAGAGGGCGAGGACTTCGCAGCCCTCCGCCGCTTCCGCCACCGTGGTTCCGGCGCGACCGCCGTGCTGCTCGAAGAACCGCTGCGCCTTCTCCGGGCTGCGGTTGAATACGCAGACCTCGTGCCCGGCGGCGGCGAGGTGCCCGGCCATGGGAAAGCCCATCACCCCCAAACCGATGAAACCGACCTTCATGCGCGCCTCCGAAATTGCCGGGCCGGGTTAGGCCGCGCGCTCGGCCAGCGCAACCGCATCTTAACCCGGTCCCCGTTAAGGATGCTCAGACGTAAACGAAGGCCGCCGCCATGGGTTACAATCCGGACGCCCCGATCCTGATCAAGAAGGTCAAGAAGGTGATCGGCGGCGGCCACCACGGCGGCGCGTGGAAGGTGGCCTACGCCGACTTCGTCACCGCCATGATGGCCTTTTTCCTCTTGATGTGGCTGATCAACACCACCAGCCCGCAGCAAAAACGCGGCATCGCCGATTACTTCGCCCCCGCCAGCGTGTCGCAATCCACCTCCGGCTCCGGCGGTATCCTCGGCGGGACGGCGCTGGGCGACCAGGGCGCCAAGAGCGACGGGTCACAGACCGTGATCCAGCAGCTTGCCCCCGAGGCCCCGGACAAGACCAAGGACGCCGGCAAGAGCTCCACCGCCGCATCCTCCGATGACGCTGAGAAGGCCATGAAGGAAGCCGCCGCCAAGAAGGAGGCGGACGAGTTCCAGAGCGCCGCCCAATCCCTCCGCCAAGCCATGCAGGATCTGCCGGAACTGGCGGAACTGTCCAAGCAGGTGTTGGTGGACCAGACGCCGGAGGGCCTGCGCATCCAGCTGATCGACCAGGAGGGCCGCTCCATGTTCGATCCGGGCTCGGCCAAGCCCAACGACCGGGCGCGGCTTCTCCTGCGCGCGGTGTCCAAGGTGGTGAACCAGTTGCACAACCGCATCACCGTCGCCGGCCACACCTCCGCCACCGCCCAAGGGGTGAAGGGCGGGGATGATTGGGCGCTGTCCGCCGCCCGCGCCAATGCGTCGCGAAACGTCTTGGAAGAGGCCGGCGTGCAGGCGGACCGGGTCTATCAGGTCTCCGGAAAGGCCAGCTCCGACCCCTTATATGCAGACGATCCTACGCTTCCAGGAAACAGACGCATCGCCATCGTGCTGCTGCGCGAAAAGCCGGTGCTGCCGCCGACCTCGACGCCGTAGCCTATGAGCAACGCCGGCCTTGCGTCTGGCCCTCCGATCGGTCCAAATCCCCTGGGGCCTTCAGCCCGGGAACAGAGTCGCGCCGTGACCCAGCATTTCGCCACCCGGCAGCTGCGATTCTTCCTGACCGCGCCCACCCCTTGCCCCTATCTGCAGGGCCGGGAGGAGCGGAAGGTGTTCGCCCACCTGCCCCTATCGGACGGCGCGGCGGTGAACGACGCCCTGACCGAGGTTGGGTTCCGGCGGTCCCAGAACATCGCCTATCGCCCCGCCTGCGAGAACTGCGACGCCTGCGTCTCCGCCCGCATCCCGGTGGCCGACTACGTCTTCTCCAGGTCCGAGGAGCGGGTGCTGGACAAGAGCGCGGACCTGGAGCGCCACTTGGTGGAATCGGAGGCCACCATGGAGCAGTTCGAGCTGCTCCGGCGGTATTTGCTCAACCGGCACGCCGAAGGGGGCATGGCGGACATGACCTGGCCCGACTTCGTGGCCATGGTGGAGGACACCGCCGTCCGCACCCACCTGATCGAGTACCGCACCCGCACCACCGACGGCGGCCCGGGCGATCTGGCCGCCTGCGCCTTGGTGGACGTGCTCTCCAACGGGCTTTCTTTGGTCTATAGCTTCTTCGACCCGGCCCTGGCCAAGCGGAGCCTCGGCTCGTTCATGATTCTGGATCATGTGCGCCAGGCCCGCGCGGCGGAGCTGCCGTTCGTCTATCTCGGCTACTGGGTCTCGGGCTCGCACAAGATGGACTATAAGGCGCGCTTTTCGCCGCTGGAGGTGCTGAAGCCCGGCGGTTGGCGGTTGCTCTCGACCAGAGAGCGGACGGTCGATGGTTAAGCCTTAGCCTTCAGCAAAAACACCGCGAACCGCGGCGGCGGGGAGATCCAGTCGGCCTCCACCGTCCAGCCCGCCCGCTCCGCCACCGCCGCGAAAACTTCCGGCTCATACTTAAAGGAATTCTCGGTATGGACGCCCTCACCCGCCGCGAAGCGGAAGGTGCGGCCGCCCAACGTCACCGTCTGCGCCCGGTCTGAGATCAGGTGCGCCTCCATCCGGCTCTCCTCGGCGTTCCAGACCGCTTTATGGGTGAAGGCGCAAAGATCGAAGTCGCCGCCGAGTTCGCGGTTGATGCGGGTGAGGAGGTTCAGGTTGAAGTCCCGCGTCACCCCTCTAGCGTCGTCGTAAGCAGCGACAAGCACCTCCGCTTCTTTGACAAGATCGACGCCGATAATGAAGCGCGAGCCTTCGCCGAGCAGCATCCTGGCCGAGCGAAGGAAAGCCTCCGCCCCATCCTGCGAAAAGTTGCCAATGGTCGATCCCGGAAAGAAGCCGACGCGAGGCGCGCCCTCGATCTCGGCGGGCAGGGTCATCGGCCGGGTAAAATCGCCCGTCACCGGCACCACCTTCAGCGTCGGGTAAGACTGCCGGATGGTCTGCGCCGCCGGGATTAGAGCGTTCGGGCTGATGTCGATCGGCGCATAGGCGGAAAGCTGGGGCGCAGCGTCCAGCAGGAGCCGGGTCTTAAGGCTGGCGCCGCTGCCGAACTCCACCAGCGCCGCGCCTTTCGGAATGGCGGCGGCGAGGGCCGGCGCGATGTCCTTCAAAAGCGCCATCTCCACCCGGGTGGGGTAATATTCCTCCACCTCGCAGATGGCTTCGAACAGCGCCGAGCCGGCCTCGTCGTAGAAGTATTTGCTGGGAATGGCTTTATGCGGCTTGGAGAGCCCGTCGATCACGTCCCGCCGAAAGGCTGAATCCACCACCGGTGCGGACGCCCGCTTCACCGGCGCGTCGTCGGCGAGGCGCAGGCCCGAGAACTGCCAACGCTGGTGCGGATGGAAGAAGTTGCGGTAGGTGGGGCGCACATGGTCCTGTGGCGTCGCGCAAGAGCCGCCGCGCAGCACCATCTGGTTGATCATGAACTTGCCGTTGTATTCCCCGACCGCCCCCGGCGCGGCCTTGAAGCCGGGATGGGGGCTGTAGGGGCTGGCGGTCCATTCCCAGCAGTCGCCGTAGAGCTGGCGGAGCCCCGCACCGGCCTCGCTCGCCGGGGTCGGCCGCAGAAGGCCCGCGTCCGCAAAATTACCGATTAAGGGTTCGCCAGCCGCCGCATTTTCCCACTCCGCCTCGGTGGGAAGGCGCAAGCCGCGCCAGTGGGCGTAGGCGTCGGCTTCGTAGAAGCTGATGTGGACCACCGGCGCGTTCGGGGCGATGGGCGTCTCGCCAGCCAGGGTCAGGCTGGTCCACTGGCCATCGTCATTGCGGCGCCAGTAGAGCGGCGCGGTCCAGCCCTGCTCCTGCACGCAAGCCCAGCCTTCGGAAAGCCAGAACTCGGATGCCGAGTAGCCGCCGTCGGTCATGAACTCCAGCCACTCGGCGTTTGTCACCAATCGATCCGCCAGCCGATAGGGCCGAAGGAAGACCTCATGACGCGGCGTCTCGTTGTCGAAGGCGAAGTCGTCCGGCTCCGACGCCGACGCGCGGCCAATTTGCACCAGGCCGCCATCAAAATCGAGGAAGCCTACCGGCGCAGCCTCGGCGTTGCTTACGCCTTTGGGCGCCAAGCGTTCGTCATAGGCCGGGCGAAGGGCGTTCTGGTGGAACAGGTGCAGGATGTCGGTGAGCAAGAGTTCCTGGTGCTGCTGTTCGTGATGGCAGCCGAGCACGACGAGGCTCTGCAGGGCCTGCGACAGGGTGTCCGATGACAACAACGCCTCCATCCCCTGATCCACATGGCGTCGGTAGGCCATCACCGCTTCCGTCGACGGACGAGTCAGGAGGCCCCGCTGCGGCCGAGGCTGCCGCTCGCCCAGAGCCTCGTAATAGGAATTGAAAAGGTAGCTGAACGCGGGATCAAACCCTTGATAGGCGGGAGCGGACGACAGGATAAAGGTCTCGAAGAACCAGGTGGTGTGCGCCAGATGCCATTTGGTAGGGCTGGCGTCCGGCATGGACTGCGCCGCCTGATCCTCCGCCGACAAGGGCGAGGCCAACTTCACGCTTTGAGCGCGCACGGCGCGAAAATCCGCCAGCAAGCCGCAGGGAGCGGACGCAGGGTCGTCCGCCATTCGCAATGAAGTGGATGGCAAGGGAGCCTCCGGCGTTCTCTCGCCGGCCCGCCCCGACGTTCGTTTCAGAATGTAGGGAGGCGGCCTAAAGTTCCAATGGCGGCGCGTCGGATGCGTTGCGAAGGTTCAGCAACCGATGGCTCAGCGACGGCGCCCCTTGGTCTTCGGCGCAAACAGCTCACCCCGTTCGAATGCGCTGTCGAGCTTGTCGCACAGGCTGGCCAGGGTGTCGGGCATCGGCTCACTGGCGACCCCGTCGAACAGCAGGCGAAGTTTGCCGCATACTGGCTCAGCCGCAGCGGACGTAGTCTTGCGCTTTTCCGAACCGTTTCCGTTTCCACCCATGGCCGAGCACCAGAACTCATCAGCGAAATGGCCGGGCTGCATCACGCCGCCCGCCAACCGCCTGTTGAGCAATTCCGGCGCCGCTGCATCGGCAAACTCGCTTTTACTCATCAACACATGAACCTGCGGTGAAACGCCGCGTCTATTTAGACCGCTCCGTCACATGACCGCAATACGGTTCGTACGGAGCCTGTGTCAAATCCGCACAAGATCGAGGGTCGCTCTTAGTCCGGGTTGATTGTCCTCTAGTCGAAGCGCGCCGCCATGAAGCTTGGCGCAGGCCGCCGCGATGGCGAGCCCCAGGCCCGAGCCGCCGACGCTGCGCGCAGGGTCCAGGCGCACGAATCGTTCCTGCACCCTGCCCCGCTGGTCCTCGGGCACGCCGGCGCCGGTGTCGGAGACGGTAATGTGGACGACCGCCTCCTCATCCTCGACTGACACGACGACGCCGGCGCCCGGCCCGGCGTAGAGGGAGGCGTTGTGCAGGAGGTTGCCGATAGCCTGGCGAAGCAACCCCTCATGGCTCTGGATGACCACCGGCATGACGGGCGCCTGCACAACCAGGGTCTGCCCCGCATCCTCGATGGTGGGCGCGAAGAAGTCGGCGATCTCGGCGGCGAGGGCGGCCACGTCCACCGGCTGCATCATCTCTCGCGAGAGGCCGCTTTCCGCCCGGGCGATATCCAGCATCGCGCTGAGGGTCGCCAGGGTCCGGTCGATCTCGGCGTGGGCGGCTTCGATGGCGTCCAGCCGCTGCTCCTCGCTCACCTGAGGCTGGAGGGCGCGGGCCAGGGCGCCCTTCATGCGGGTCAGCGGCGAGCGGAGGTCGTGGGCCAGACTGTCGGTCACCGTCCGCATCCCGATCATCAGGGCCTCGATCCGCTCCAGCATGGCGTTGAGGGAGACGCCCACCCGGCCGAAAGGGTCCCGGCGATTGGCGATCAAGGTGCGGGCGGAAAGGTCTCCCGCCGCGATCCGCTCCGCGGTCGCCGCGATCGCCTCGACCCGCTGCAGGATCAGGGCGTTCAGGATCAGTCCCGCCAGGATGCCAGCCAGGAGCACGATGGAGAGGGCGGCGGCGAAGCCATAGAGGATCGACTTCTCGAACTGGCGAAGGTTGGAGAGATCCCGCCCGACCACCAGGCGCGACCCATCCGCCAACACCGTGGTGTTCACATGCAGGGTGGTCGGAGCCGGCGCGGCGTAGCGAAGGCGGCGCCAGTCGGCGTCCCTGAACGAGGGGGTGAAGCTCGGCATGTCTCCGGCTAATGCGGCCCCCCTGGCGTTGAAGAGGCCATACCGCTCTCCCTCGGTGGCGTAGCGGGAGCGGCGGGCGACGCTGGCGATCAGGGTCTTGAAGCCCTGCTCCTGATAGACCTCCTCCAGCAGGTCCCGTTCGGCCAGGGCCTCAGCCCGCTCCCGCTCCAGGATGATGCGCTCGCCGGTGCGGTACACCACCACCAGAGCCGCGGCGCTGGCGCTCAGCACCAGAAGCACGGCGAACACCAGGAAAGACGACGGCGCCAAGACCACCCATGACCGCCGCCCCCGGCGCGGACTCGCCGTCACGGCTTTTCTGACAGCCGATAGCCGACGCCGCGCAGGGTGTGCAGCAGCGGCTGGTCGAACCCTTCGTCGAGTTTTTTTCGCAGACGGCTGATGTGGGTGTCGATGATGGAGGTGTGGGGATCGAAACGATAATCCCAGACCTGTTCGAGCAGCATGGTGCGGGTGACCACGCGGTCTTTGTTGCGAAGGAAATACTCCAACAGCTTGAATTCGCGAGGAAGCAGGTCCAGCGCCCTGCCCGACCGCGTCACCTTGCGGGAGAGGAGATCCATGGCAAGGTCGCCGCAGCGGAGCAGCGTCTCCACCGACTTGCCGCCCCGCCGACGCACCAGATTCTCGATCCGCGCCAACAGTTCGGAAAAGCCGAACGGCTTGGTCAGATAGTCGTCGCCTCCGGCCTTCAGCCCGATTACCCGCTCATCCAGTTGCGCCAGGGCCGAAAGGATCAAGATCGGGGTCTCCACACCACCGGCCCGCAGCGCCTTGACCACCGACAGCCCGTCCATGCCCGGCATCATCCGGTCCATCACCACCGCGTCGAAGTCGGATGAGGAGGCGAGATAAAGCCCGTCCCGCCCATCCGCCACGTGCTCGACGGTGTAGCCGGCCTCGCGCAGGCCCTTGGTCACATAGTCAGCGGTGTCGGCGTCGTCCTCGACCACCAGGATGCGTCCGCTCATGCCGAAATCTCCCACTTCTGGGCCAAGGGATTAACCCTAGCCGGACGCCGCATTCTCTCTCACCGAGAATCTTATCCCCCGCCAGCCTTTATCGTTTAAGATCAAGCCTTCAGTCAGCGCGTGGATTAACGGTCATGGCGAGCATCGTAGAACGGATCGGAGCCCTGGCCGGCACCGAGCTGTCCAAAGCCGTCGATCTGGCCCATCATACCTATCAACATCGCCTCGACGATCATCGCCACGTAGGACGGGCCTTGGTGGAGACGGTAGCCGAGGTCTGCCGCAATCACCCCAATCTCGTCGGCATTGGCACGGGCATCCTGGTGGAGCAGCTTCTGCTGCACGCCAAGGAACAGCATGACGCTCGCGTAGCGGCCGGGACGGACCTGGTGGTCGCGCCCCAGGGGAACCCGGCGCCGGCGCCGGACCCCTTCGCCCCGGCCGATCCATTCATCGACGACTATGCAGCCGCGCCGGATTCGATCGCGGAGGCGGACGCCCAACAGGTCGGCCCCAAGAACGCCCATCTGCCTCACCACCTCATCAAGCTTTCCGACCTGAAGCCTCGCAAGGTGGCCTTCGAGGTGTTCGGCGGCATCATCCTCCTGAAGCTGGCGGCGACGGGGGCCAAGATGTTCCGCCACAAGCACCAGGGCGAGGTCTGGTTCGCCCCGGCCGCGCGCATCCACCTCTTCTCCGCCTCGATCGCCGCCTATAACATCGTGGCGGCGGTCCGCTCGCCCAAGGTCAGCGCGTGGCGGAATGGGGCGATCTTCTTTTTCGGCACCGACGCCCTGAAACCGCTGCTGAGGGCCGGGCGTCGGTCTAAACACGCCAGATTGACCAGCGTCGACCGCCTTGGGGGCTGAAGACGCCGGCCCCACCGTGGACGCGCGGGGCCATCGCTGCCCGGCGCCGACCTTGCGCCTCCGCCGGGCCTTGGAGGCAGCGCGCCCCGGCGGAGTGGTCATTATTCTGGCGGATGATCCCCTGGCGACCATCGACATCCCCCACTTCGCGGCCGCCAACGGCCATACGGTGTTGGCGCTGACCATCGTGGACGGCGTGATCCGCGCGAAAGTCCGCAAGCAAGGCTGAGCCGCCTTCTATGGCGCTCCCCGCGATTTCCCGTTTATGGTGTCTTGACCCCTGGCGGATAGCTTGCGCGCCCGGGGCCCGATGATGGCGGTAAAACCATGGCGGCTTTTAGGATGTTGAAGGCTTGGTTGAGGGCGAGATCATCGTGACGATAAGGGCCCGGGTGCTGATCCTCGCCAAGGACGACCGTCTGGCCGGACCCTTGGCCTTAGGCCTCGACAAGCTCGACTGGAAGACGGTCACCGCCCGCGGTCCTCATGCCGCCTTGGCGGTTCTGGCCGACCTGCAGGTGGAAGCGGTGGTGATCGACGCCACCGAGGGCGAGATGGACGCCTTCACCACGGCGGCGCGGATCAAGGCCGCCTACGCCCCCCGCCGCCTCCCTATCTTGGCCATTGGCGCGCCGGGCTCGGCGCTGGACGGCGGGCCGTTTGATCTGGTCATGGCTGCGCCCCTGCACGCCTCCCAAGTGGCCATGCGGTTGGACGCCATGGTCCGCCTGGCCGTAGCGGAGGAGGAGTTCGACCTTCGCGGCCAGACCTTCCTGGATCGGGGCCGGCGACTGGTACCCCCCGCCACCGATCCGTCGCCCCTGCAGATCCTGACCGTGGGCGAGCCGTCGCCCAAGTTCCTGGCCCTGTCCCATGCCTTGCGCAGCTCCGGCGCAGAGACCGTTGGCGCTTTCACCGCCTACACCGCCTTCGACTATCTGCACGAGCGTCCGTTCGATGCGGTGGTGCTGTGGGCGGGAGAGACCCACGCCGAAGCCCTCTCCATCGCCAGCGGGATGCGGCGCAACACCCGCCTGTTCCACATCCCGACTGTCCTCTATCAGCGCACCGGCGCGGACATCAGCCTGACGGAGGCCTACAACCGCGGCCTCTCCGACATCGCCAGCGCCGAGACGCCGGAGGTCGAGACCGCCCGCCGCGTGGTGGCGCTGGCCAAGGCCTTCCGCCGCGAGACGGCCATCCGCAAGGCGCTGGACCGGGCCAAGAGCTCCGGCCTGATGGACGCGGCCACCGGCCTCTTCACCCGCGACCTCTTCGCCGCCCATCTGCTGCGCCTGGCCAAGGCGGCACAGGCCCGTCATCGCCCCCTCTCCGTCGCCGTGCTGCGCATCGCCGAGCGGCCGGACGGCGCACGGCTTCGCGCCGAAGGCTGGGTCGACCGCGCTATCCCCCAGATCGGCTCCATGATCGGCCGCCTGGTGCGGGCGGAGGACACGGCGGCGCGGCTGGCCCCCGACGTCTTCGCTCTCGCCCTACCCGCCGCCACCCAGAGCGCGGCCAAGACCGCCGCAGAGCGGATCGCCGCCGTGATCGCCTGCACCGCGTTCGACGCCGGCGACGGCCAGACGCCCTTCACCATCGACTTCGACATCGGCGCCGCCGAGGTCGAGCCGGGCGAGAACGCGGCGCATAGCTTGGAACGGGCGGCGGCGCGGGCGTTGGTGCGAAAAGCCGGATAGGCGTCGCGCCTGCAGCGGCCAATGGCCGGCGCGGCGACTAAGGAATGGAACTGATTAGCACGTCGGGGGAGATCATGGATCACACGCAGCAGACCAAGGTGATCGGCTACGGCGTCGGCGGCCTGGTCTTCCTGGTCATCTTCGGCCTTCGGATGCGCCGCATGATGCAGAGCCGGCCGTTCAACGTGAACAGGGTTTGGATCCTGCCGGCGATCTTCATCGCCTTGATGGCGCTAACCGTGTGGAGACAGCCGCCGCTCGACAAGGAATGGCTATGGGTCGCGGGCGGCTTGGTGATCGGCGCGGCGCTCGGCTGGTTTCGGGCCAAGACCATCCGGCTGACCCTGCATCTAGAAACCCGTCAGGTCATGGCGCAGGGTTCGCCCCTGGCGATGATCTTCATCCTGGCGATCTTCGTCGTCCGCTTCGCCCTTCGCGGCGTGTTGCAGACCGAATCCGGCGCGCTTGGGATCAGCGTCGCGGTCGCGGACAGCGCGTTCCTGGCCATGGCCTGCGGCCTGTTCGCGGCCCGCGCCATAGAGATGGGTGTTCGCGCCACTAAACTCTTGAACCAGGCGCCGCGCGCGCCGGCCGTTTAGCCGTCAGGCCGCCAGAGCGACCTTGGCGAGGTCGACCAGAATGCGTTCGGCGGCGTTCAGACGCGCGTCGGGGGTGTTCCACTCGCCCTTGATCACCGCCTTCTGGTCTGGCCGAAGCTTCCAGTCCGCGGGTCGCTGCTGCACCAGCTTCACCAGACCCATGGGATTGGGGAAGGCGTCCTCGCGGAAGGTCACCACCGCGCCCTTAGGGCCAACGTCGATCTTGGCGACGTGCGCTTGCCGGCACAGGCCCTTGATCGCCACCACTTTCAGGAGCTGTCCCGCCTCTTCCGGCAGGGGGCCGAAGCGGTCGATCAGTTCGGCGGCCAACGCTTCGCGATCCTCCGGCCGTTCGGCTTCGGAGAGGCGGCGGTAGAGGGAGAGGCGGACGTTCAGGTCCGGCACATATTCCTCGGGGATCAGCACCGCCGCGCCGGCGTTGATCTGCGGCGACCAGTTGCGGTCGTCGGGCGGCGCCTCTTCTGAACCCTGACGCAGCTCCGCCACCGCATCCTCCAGCATCTGCTGGTAAAGCTCGACGCCGATCTCCTTGATGTGGCCGGACTGCTCGTCGCCGAGCAAGTTTCCCCCACCACGGATGTCGAGATCGTGGCTGGCGAGCTGGAACCCGGCGCCGAGGCTGTCTAGGGACTGCAACACCTTCAGCCGCTTCTCCGCCGAATGGGTGATCGGCTTTTCCGTCGGCGTGGTGAGATAGGCGTAGGCCCGTGTCTTGGCTCGGCCGACGCGCCCCCGAAGCTGATAGAGCTGCGACAGACCGAACATATCGGCGCGATGCACGATCAGGGTGTTGGCGGTGGGGATGTCGAGGCCGGATTCCACGATGGTGGTGGAGAGGAGCACGTCGTACTGCCCCTCGTAGAAGGCGCCCATCACCTCTTCCAGCTGCGTCGGCGCCATCTGCCCGTGGCCGACCACGAACTTCACCTCCGGCACCGATTCCCGCAGGAACCGCTCCAGCGCCGGTAGGTCGGAGACGCGGGGGGCCACGTAATAGGCCTGGCCGCCTCGGTACTTCTCCCGGAGCAGGGCCTCCCGTGCCACCACCGGATCGTTGGGCGTGACGTAGGTGCGGACCGCCAGACGATCCACCGGCGGGGTGGCGATGATCGACATCTCGCGGATGCCGGAAAGGGCCATCTGCAGGGTGCGGGGAATGGGCGTCGCCGACAGCGTCAGCATATGCACGTCGGCCCGAAGCTCCTTCAGCTTCTCCTTGTGCTTGACGCCGAAGTGCTGCTCCTCGTCCACGATCACCAGGCCAAGGTCCTTGAACGTCACCTGCTTGGACAGCACCGCGTGGGTGCCGACCACGATCTCAAGGCCACCGTTGGCGAGGCCTTCGCGAGTCTCAGCCGCCTCCTTGGCCGCGATCAGGCGGGAAAGGGATCGCACTTTCACCGGCCAACCGGCGAAGCGTTCCTTGAAGGTCTTGTAGTGCTGACGGGCGAGAAGCGTCGTCGGGCAGACCACCGCGACCTGCTTGCCGCTCATGGCCACCACGAAGGCGGCCCGCAGCGCCACCTCCGTCTTGCCAAAACCCACGTCGCCGCAGATTAGACGATCCATCGGCTTTCCGCTGGAAAGGTCTGACAATACGTCGGAAATCGCGTTCAGCTGATCTTCCGTCTCCTCATAGGGGAAGCGGGCGCAGAACTCGTCGAACACGCCATGCGGCGGGTCGATCTCGTCGGTAGATTTCAGCTGGCGGGCGGCGGCGATCTTGATGAGGCCTTCGGCCATCTCGCGCAGGCGCTGCTTGGCCTTAGCCTTGCGCGCCTGCCACGCCGCCCCGCCGAGGCGGTCCAGCATCACTCCTTCGCTTTCAGAGCCGTACCGGGTGAGGAGGTCGATGTTCTCCACCGGCAGGTAGAGCCGCGCTTCGCCGCCGTACTGAATGTCCAGGCAATCGTGCGGCGCGCCGGCGACGTCGAGGGTCTTCAAGCCTTCGTAGCGGCCGATGCCGTGATCGATGTGCACCACGAGGTCGCCGGCGGTGAGCGAGGTCGCTTCGGCCAGGAAATTCTGCGCTCGGCGCTTGCGTCGGGGGCGAGAGAGGCGGTCGCCCAGGATGTCGGTTTCGGTGATGACGGCCAGATCGTCGGTCTCGAACCCATTCTCCACCGGCAGCACGGCGCGCTGCGGCGGCTTAGCCTTGGTTCCCGCCACGCCGAAGCTCTGTGCGTCCGCCCAATCGGCGGCCAGCCGCACCTTGCCGAGGCCGTGGTCGGCGAGCATGGTCCCCAGGCGTTCCGACGAGCCGTCCGACCAGGAGGCGAACAGCACCCGCTTGCCGGCCTTGCCCAGAGCCTTGGCGTGCTCGGCCACCGCCTCGAACAAGTTGACGCTATCCTGCGCCCGCTCGGTGGTGAAGTTGCGCCCGATCTTGGCGCCGAGGTCGATCACCGTCTCGCCGCCTTCGCGCAGGAACGGGGTGAACCGCCGCTCAGCATGGTTGGCCATGCGGGCGTCCCACTCATCCTTCGGCACGTACAGGGTCTTCACCGGCATAGGGCGGTAGACGGAGCCGCCGCGCACCTTGGCGGCTTCGCTGCGGGCGTCATAGGCGTCGTCGATCATCGCCATGCGCTCGTCGCGGGCTTCGACGGCCAGGTGATCCAGGGCAATCAGCGCCTTGTCGCCCACGTAGTCGAACAAGGTCTCTAGGTGATCGTAGAACAGGGGCAGGAAGTGCTCCATGCCCGCGCGCCGGCCGCCTTCGGAAAAAACGTCGTAGAGGGGATCGTCGCTCACCACCCCAAAAGCCTGCACATAGCCCTTGCGGAAGCGGGCGATGGCGTCCGCGTCGATCAGGGCTTCGGAGACGGGCAGGAGGTCGATGGACTTCAGCTGTTTGGTGGAGCGCTGCGTTTCCGGATCGAAGGCGCGGATGGATTCCAGCGTGTCGCCGAAGAGGTCAAGACGTACCGGCTCGTCCGCCACCGGCGAGAAGACGTCGATAACCCCGCCCCGGATGGCGAACTCGCCCCGCTCCGACACGGTGGAGGCGCGAACATAGCCATTGACGGAGAAGTACCGCTCGAGGTCAGCGACCGCTACCTCATGACCGACCCGCGCCAGGAAACTGGCTTTGGCGATGGCGGCCTTGGGCGGCACGCGCTGCAACATGGCGGGAACGGTGGCGATGACCACCAAGGGCGCGTAGTCAGAAACATGGCGATGGGCGAGTCGGCTTAGCGCCGCCATCCGCGTCGCCGCAACGCCCGGCGAGGGGCCGATCCGGTCGTAGGGCAGGCAATCCCAGGACGGAATGCGCATCTGCTCGATGGACGGATCGAAGAACCTGAGCGCCTCGGCAAAATCGTTGGCGCGGGGGCCGTCGCGGGCGATGAAGAGGCAAAGGCCCTTATGGCTCTTGGCGAGATCGGCCACCACCAGGGCGTCGAAACCCTCCGGCGCGCCCACAAGATCGATGCGGCCGGCGGCCTTCGCGATACGGGAATGATCCAAAGTGAGGCGCTCGCTCAGCCGCCGTTGCGGACGGTGATGTAGGTGTTCGGCAGGTGGGTGCGGATGCGCCGCATCACCGCGTGATCGAAGGCCTTCGGCGTCGGTTCGGTTCCGATGATCCAGGCGTAGAGGGGCTGATCGGGCTGATCCAGCAGCGTCTCAAAGGCGTCGAGGTCGGCGGGCGACAGGGTCTCAAGCTCTTTATCGGCAAAGGCGCCCAAGATGAAATCCGCCTCGCGGAAGCCTCGCCTCCAAGCGCGGAACCTCAGTTTTTTCAGGCGGAGGGTTTGGGAGCTTGCGGCGGTGTCGGTCATGAGAGCGCGCGATATAGGGCTTGGACGCGCGGGAGGCTATCCTCGCGGCGATGCGACCCGAGATTCTTTTCCCCCTGTTCGCGCCGTCCGCGTCCCTGAAAGGCGTCGGACCGAAGATCGCGCCGTTAGTGGAGCGGGCGGCGGGGCCGCTGGTGCGCGATCTCCTGTTCCTTTCGCCGCAAAGCCTGATCGAACGTCGCCGGGCCAAGGTGGACGAGGCGCGGGAGGGTGAGGTGCAGACTTTCGCCGTGGTGATCGACGCCCACTATCCTCCCGGCCGCTCCGGCCTGCCCTACCGCATTCGCGCGGCGGACGACACCGGCTTCATGTTCATGAACTGGTTCAAGGGGTATGGGCCGCATCTTCTGCGCCAGCATCCGATCGGCGCCGGGCGGGCGGTAAGCGGCAAGGTAGACGTCTTCAACATCGAGCGGCAGATCGTGCATCCGGATTATTTCGTCCCCATCGAGCAGATCGACGCCATTCCGCTTCATGAACCCGTCTACGCCACCACCTCCGGCCTCTCGCCGCGAACCTTGCGGAAACTGGCGCTGGAGGCCTTGGTCAAGGCGCCGGAGTTGGCGGAATGGCAAGACGCCGCGTGGCTGGCCAAGCAAGCTTGGCCAAGATGGCGAGAGGCGATGGAGCAGCTGCACACGCCGCAAAGCCCGGCGGAGGTTTCCTCCACCAGCATCCCCCGGCGCCGCCTCGCCTACGACGAACTCCTGGCCCACCAGCTGGCGATGGCGCAGCGCAAGGCCGTGAGCCGCGCCGATCCCGCGCCGACGATCCCTGCAAGCGACCTCGCCAGCCGTTTGGAAGCCGCCCTGCCCTTCAGGCTGACGGGCGCACAAATCCGCGCCTTGTCCGAAATCCGCGGTGATCTTGGGTCCGGTTATCGCATGTCGCGCATCGTGCAGGGGGATGTAGGGTCGGGAAAGACTGTGGCGGCCATGTTGGCGATGGCCGATGCGGTCGGGGCCGGAAAGCAGGCGGCGCTGATGGCGCCCACGGAAATCCTTGCGCGCCAACACTTTGAAACCATTGCTCAGCCTCTTGAACGGATTGGCGTAACCACGGTTCTCTTGACGGGTCGCGATAAGGGTTCCGGCAGGGCGTCAAAACTGCACGCGATCGCATCCGGTCGTGCGGGGGCGGTGGTCGGCACCCACGCTTTGTTCCAGAACGACGTGGCGTTCCAAGACCTGGCCCTCGCCATCATCGACGAACAGCACCGTTTCGGCGTCTCGGAACGCAAGCGCCTGCAGGAGAAGGGCGCGTCGGTGCATATGCTGGCGCTTTCCGCCACGCCCATCCCGCGCACCTTGGAGCTGACCGTCTACGGCGATCTGGACGTCTCACGCCTGGACGAGAAGCCGCCGGGCCGCAAACCTGTCACCACCACCGCCGCGCCGACCACGCGCCTCGATCAGGTGGTGGAGCGTCTTCGCAACGCGGTGACCGGAGGAGCTCAAGCCTTCTGGATCTGCCCCCTCGTCGCGGAATCCGATTCGTTGGATGTTACAGCCGCCGAAGGTCGAGCCGAAAGCCTCCGCAAGGCGCTGGGGGATACGGTGGGCTTGATCCATGGCAAGCTGCCGCCCGCCGAGAAGGACCAGGTCATGGCCGCGTTCGCCGATGGGCGGATCGGCGTCCTGGTGGCGACGACGGTGGTGGAAGTCGGGGTAAACGTCCCAAACGCCTCGATCATGGTGATCGAGCACGCAGAGCGGTTCGGGCTGGCGCAGCTCCATCAATTACGGGGTCGCGTCGGGCGCGGCGCGGCGCAAAGCGCCTGCCTCCTACTCTACGATCCGCCCCTGTCACAGACCGCCCAGGCGAGGATCGAAATCCTGCGGGGTACAGAAGATGGCTTCCTGATCGCCGAGAAGGATCTGGAGCTGCGCGGCGGCGGCGATCTGATGGGGCTGAAACAGTCCGGCTTTCCCGCCTACCGTTTTGCCGATCCGGCCGCCCACCGCGATCTCCTTCTCGCCGCCGCCGACGACGCCCGCCTGATCCTGGCCCGCGACCCTGATCTTACGAGTGAGCGGGGCAAAGCGGTGCGCGTGCTCCAGCACCTGTTCGACTGGCGCGCGGGAGATGATTGGGCGGCGGCGGGGTGACCTTACGGGATGCGATGAACTGCAGCGTGAGTAACGATGATGGCGGCGCCCACAGGCGGGGTCGGCGCCACATAGTCCGGCGCGCGGATCAGCGCCGAAACCCGCGCCTTTGCATCCGCCTCTTCGTCAGCATAAAAGAGATTGAACGGCGGCTCCTTCAATCGGTCCGTCCATCCCCCCGCCGGCTTTAGGGACGGGGACGCCGGTTTTGAAACCCGCAGGAAACCGCCGACGCACTGAGCTGAAACCTGGTGCGGCAGAAAGGCGGGGCGCACGCCCCACTCCAAGCCGCTGGCGTTGGCGGCGCCGAGGTTCAGTCGAACCGGCGCAAGCGCGGCGCCGACCCCGCCCAGCAAGGGGTTGACGCAGAGGGCCGCCCGATTGTCAAGATTGTCCAGTTCGCCCGTATTTGACCAGACGAGGGCTCGTTTGGACAGCTGAGCCGCCTCTCCCGCGTCCGTCGCTGTCGACCAAGCCAAAACGCAGCGGCTCTGGCCCGGGCGGCTGCAGGCCGGGATCGGCGTGCCGGGGCCATAGTCCGAAGCGGGCACGATCGTGTCGATCAGGTAGACGGCGGCGAGCCTCTCCAAGACCTTTGGATCGTGCGCGGTGTCGTTCAGCAGCCGCGCCGCCAGCGTACCCCCCTGCTCGATGCCGACGATGACGATGGGGCGGCCGTCGCTGTAACGGTCGAGGAAGGTCTGGAACGCACGCTTGACGTCGCCGTAAGCGAAGCGGCGGGATTCCTGCGCATCCTCCTTGTTGGTCATGAAGGCGTAGAGGCTGGCCTGGCGATAGCGGGGCGCGAAGACGCGGCCTACCCGCCGGAACGGGCCGGCGTAGTTGGGCGCCATCACCTCACTGAGGAGCCGGCTGGAGCGTCGGTCGTTGATCGGCCCGTTCCAGTCCCTGCCGCCGTCAAAGGTGGTGGGGTGGATGAAGAAGACATCCGCCGGCGGATCGGCGGAGGTCCAAAGGGTCGGCTTGGCCGGGATCATCGCCCAGGCTTCGGCCTTATCGTAATCGGGCGCCGAGGGCGGAGTATAGGTCTGAAACGGCTGCTTGGGATCCAGCCAAGTGCGAAGGATGTCCTCCCGCCAAACGAAGGCGGAGGCGGCCAGAAAGGCGATGAAGCCGATCGCGATCGCCGCCGCCCAGCGGCCCAAACTGATCCTTGTCCACATCGCTGATCACGATAGGGGGTGCGAGGCGGTTTCGCCAGCGCGCAGCGTTACGGAAAAGCGTTTACCCCTTGGCCAGAGCGTCGAATTTCAAAAGGTTGGCCACAAGGCCCTGGAAGTCCTTCATCGGCACCATGTTGGGCCCATCCGATGGCGCGTGATCGGGATCGGGATGGGTCTCGATGAACACGCAGGCGACGCCCACCGCCACCGCCGCGCGGGCCAGCACCGGCACGAACTCCCGCTGGCCGCCGGAACTGGCGCCCTGCCCGCCCGGCTGCTGCACCGAATGGGTGGCGTCGAACACCACCGGGCACCCGATCTCAGCCAGCACCGGCAAGGCGCGCATGTCCGACACCAGGGTGTTGTAGCCGAAGGAGACGCCGCGCTCGCAGGCCATGACGTTCGGATTGCCGGCGTCGGTGACCTTGGCGATCACGTTCTTCATGTCCCAAGGGGCGAGGAACTGACCCTTCTTCACGTTGACGGCGCGGCCGGTGCGAGCGGCGGCCACGAGAAGATCGGTCTGGCGAGAGAGGAAGGCGGGAATCTGCAGCACGTCCACCGCCTGCGCCACCTCGGCGCACTGGTCGATCTCATGCACGTCGGTCAGCACCGGCAGGCCGACGGTTTCGCGGATTTCCGCGAAGATCGGCAGGGCGTCCCTCAGCCCGATCCCGCGCTGGGCGTGGACGGAGGTGCGGTTGGCCTTGTCGAAGGAGGTTTTGTAGATCAGGCCGATTCCCAGCGCCTCGGCCGCTTCGGCAAGGGCGTGGGCGGTCTCCAAGGCGTGTTGGCGGCTTTCGAGCTGGCAGGGGCCGGCGATCACCGAGAGCTTCAGGGCGTTGCCGATACGCACGGCCTTGCCGCCGGGAGCGGAAACCTCCACCACCGCGTTGGGCTTTACAGCAACTTGAGCAGGCGCGTTCACCGGCCGATCTCCGTCTGGACGCGCCTGATGTGGCGCGCTGGCCGCCCGGACGCAACCGATAAGAGGCCGATCTTGACCGAAGCGCCGAATGACGACGCCCCCGTACTGGTCTGGTTCCGCCGAGATTTGCGGCTGGCGGACAATCCAGCGCTGCACGCTGCGGCGGTTAGCGGGCGTCCTCTCATTCCGATCTTCGTGCTGGACGAGACGGGCAGCGTGCGCGCGCCCGGCGGCGCGGGGCTTTGGTGGCTGGAAAAATCGCTGAAGGCGCTGGGCGAGAGCCTTTCGGACGCAGGCTCGCGCCTTGTGCTGCGCCGGGGCGAAGCCGCGCAAATCATCCGTCAGGTCGCGCAGGACACCGGCGCCGGCGCGGTGTTCTGGAACCGGCTCTACGATTCCGGCGTGTTGGAGCGGGATGCCGCGCTGGAAGCAGCGCTGCGGGCGGATGGGGTCGAGGTTCAGACCTTCAACGCTTCGCTCCTGCTGGAGCCTGGTGCGGTGAAGACCAAGACCGGCGGCGCCTACCAGGTGTTCACCCCGTTCTGGACGGCGGCGCGAAAGGCGTTGGGCGAGATCACGATACACCCCGCACCGAAAAAGCTCATCGCGCGTACGCCGTGGCCGCATTCCGAGGCGCTGGAATCGTGGGGGCTGCACCCAACCAAGCCGGATTGGTCCAAGGGCTTTAAGTCCTGGACCCCAGGAGAAGCAGGGGGCCAAACGCGGCTGCACGCGTTCATCGAACACAAGCTCGGCGATTATCCAAAACAGCGCGATCAGCCGGAAACGGAGGGGACCTCCCGCCTCTCGCCTCACCTGCATTGGGGAGAGATCGGCCCCCGCCAGGTGTTCCGCGCCATCGAAGCGGCCGGTCACCACCATCATCGGGATGGGCAGGCGGAAAAGTTCCTGACCGAACTCGGCTGGCGGGAGTTCAACCACCAGATCCTGGCCGAGCGGCCCGACGTACCGGAGAAAAACTTCAAGTCCGCCTTCGACGATTTCCCCTGGCGTACAGACAAGCCCAATTTTGCTGCCTGGGCCAAGGGCCTCACCGGCTATCCGATGGTGGACGCAGGGATGCGCGAGCTTTGGGCCACCGGCTACATGGAGAACCGGGTGCGGATGATCACCGCCTCTTTCCTGATCAAGCACCTGCTGCTCGACTGGCGCGAGGGCGAAGCCTGGTTCTGGGATACGCTGGTGGACGCTGACCTAGCCAACAACGTGATGAACTGGCAATGGGTGGCGGGATCGGGGGCTGACGCCTCTCCCTTCTTCCGCATCTTCAATCCGATCACCCAAGGTGAGAAGTTCGATCCCGACGGCGCCTACGTTCGTCATTGGGTTCCGGAGTTGGAAAAACTCTCCGCCAGATACATCCACGCGCCCTGGACCGCGCCTGCCGAGGTTCTGCAAAAAGCCGGCGTCAATCTCGGAGGCAATTATCCCAAACCGATCGTGGATCATGAGGCGGCGCGCCAGCGGGCGCTCGACGCTCTTCGCTCCATCAGGAAGACGGCTACGGCTGACGATTGAACCGCGTGCTTCCCATGCCTAGGTGTGTCGGCCGGCGCCCAAGCGGCGGTTCCGGGAGTCCCGCTTGATCGTTTCCAACACCATCCTGGACGCCATCGGCAAGACGCCCCTGATCCGCCTGAACCGCGCCAGCGACGCCACCGGCTGCGAAATCTATGGCAAGGCGGAGTTCATGAACCCCGGCCAGTCGGTGAAGGATCGCGCGGCCTTGCAGATCGTGCGCGACGCTGAGGCGCGGGGCCTGCTCCGCCCCGGCGGCCTGATCGTGGAAGGCACGGCCGGCAACACCGGCATCGGTCTCGCCATGGTGGCCAGCGCGTTGGGCTACCGCGCCCTGATCGTCATCCCCCGCAGCCAGTCGCAGGAGAAGAAGGACGCCATCCGCATCTTCGGCGCCGAGCTTATGGAAGTGGACGCCCTCCCCTACGCCAACCCCGGTAACTACGTCCGATATGCCAGCGCCCTGGCGGAGGAGAAGGCCAAGACCGAGCCGAATGGCGCGATCTGGGCCAACCAGTTCGACAATGTGGCGAACCGTGAAGCGCATTACATGACCACCGGTCCTGAAATCCTTGAACAAACGAACGGCAAAGTGGATGGATTCATCTGCGCCGTTGGATCGGGTGGCACCTTGGCCGGTGTGGCGCGGGCGCTGCGGGACCGAAAGCCCGACGTGCAGATCGGTTTGGCCGATCCGTTCGGCGCCGCGCTCTTCAACTACTACACCGCGGGCGAGCTGAAGTCCGAAGGAACCTCTACCACCGAAGGCATCGGCCAGGGCCGCATCACCAAGAACCTCGAGGGCCTGAAAATCGACCACGCCTATCAAGTTCCAGACGCCGAGGCTCTGCAGCAGGTGTTCGATCTCGTGGAGCACGAGGGCCTCTGCCTCGGCGGCTCATCGGGCGTAAACATCGCCGGCGCGATCCGGCTGGCGCGGGACCTCGGCCCCGGCAAGACCATCGTCACCATTCTTTGCGACTACGGCTCGCGCTACCAGTCCAAGCTCTTCAACAAGGCCTTCTTGGCCGAACACGATCTTCCGGTTCCCGCATGGCTCTAACAACAGACCCCCTCGTCTCCACCGCCTGGCTGGCCGAGCGGCTGGACGATCCGAGCATCCGCGCCCTCGACGCGACCTGGTGGTTTCCGCATGAGCATCGGAGCGCCGCAGAGGAATTCAAAGCGTCCCACATTCCCGGCGCCGCCTTCTTCGACATCGACAGCATCGCCGACCAGTCCACCGACCTGCCCCATATGCTGCCTTCCCCCGAGGCCTTTGCCGACGCGGTTGGCGCCCTCGGCGTGGGGGACGATACGACTGTGGTGGTCTACGAAGTGGCCCCGCCCCGCTCCGCCGCTCGCGCCTGGTGGAGCTTTCGCGCCATGGGGCACGAGAATGTGGTGGTGCTGGACGGCGGCCTCGCGAAATGGAGGGCGGAGGGCCATGCGGTGGAGAGCGGTCCCGTCAAAGTCGCACCCGCCGTTTTCAAGGCGAAACGCGATCCCGGTCTGGTCAGGAGCCTCGACGAAGTGTTCTCGGCCCTCGGCTCGGGCGATATTCAGATCGCCGACGCCCGTCCCAGCCCCCGTTTCAGAGGCGAGGCGCCTGAACCCCGGCCAGGATTAAAGCTCGGCCATATGCCCGGCGCCAAGAGCCTGCCCTCCAGCGATCTCTATCAGCCAGATGGGACCATGTTCTCGCCCGATGAGCTAGACCATCGCCTGCGGGCGGCGGGGATCGACCTCGACAAACCCCTGATCGCCAGCTGCGGCTCGGGCATCACCGCCTGTATGATCGCCCTGGCCATGGCTCGCACCGGGCATGAACGCACCGCCGTCTACGACGGGTCGTGGGCGGAATGGGGCGCTTTACCGAGCACACCGGTCGCCCTTGGCGCTTGAGGCGGACGGCCTGCCGCGTTAGGCGATCCTGCAAAAAGGACCGACATGGCCAAATCCTCGTTTGAAAGCTTCAAGGGGCAGTCAACCCGACTGATCCGCGCCGGGGTCTCCGAAGGCCAGAACGCGGCTGTTCGTACCATCGGTCCGGTGGTTCAGCGTGCCTCCACCGTGATTCTGCCGAGCGCCGCGGCCCTCTACGACGACGCGCGGCCCACCTACGGCATGAACAGCATGGCGGTGCACGACGCCCTGCGCGCCGGGCTCTGCGAGCTGGAGCACGCCACCCATGTAGAGCTGTTCAGCTCCGGCCTTTCGGCCTGCGCCAGCGCGATCATGGCGGTGGTGAGCGCAGGAGACGAGGTCCTGGTGGCCGACTGTGTCTACGGCCCCACGCGCCGTTTTTGCGACGGGGTGCTGAAGCGGTTCGGCGCCGTCGCCCGCTACTTTCCAGCTCAAGCCACCGCGGGCGAGATCGAAGCTTTGGTGGGCCTCAACACCCGGCTGATCGTGCTGGAATCTCCCGGCTCAGTCACCTTCGAGATGCAGGATATTCCCGCTATCGCCGAGATGGCGCAGCGGCGCGGCGTCTTGACCATGGTGGATAACACCTGGGCGGCCGGGGTGCTGTTCCGCCCCCTGGACCACGGGGTTGACCTCTGCGTCCACGCCTTGACCAAGTATGTCTGTGGTCATTCGGACCTGTTCATGGGGTCGGTCGCCACCCGTAACCCGAAGGTGGCTGCCAAACTTGCCGCCCTGGTGCGCGACACCGGCGCCTCCGTCTCGCCCGACGACGCCTTCCAGGCGGTGCGCGGATTGAAGACCCTGCAGACACGGCTCGATCGCCATGGCGCCAGCGGCCTAAAAGTTGCTGAATGGCTGGCCAGGCGGCCGGAGGTGGCGCAGGTGCTGCATCCCGCACTGGCCGATGACCCCGGCCACACCCTGTGGGCGCGGGACTTCACCGGAGCCTGCGGCCTGTTCGGCGTGGTGTTTCATCCAGCGTCCAAAACCGCCGTCCACGCCTTCCTGGACCGGCTGGAGCTGTTCGGTCTCGGCTTTTCCTGGGGCGGTTATGAGAGCTTGGCGATCCATTGCGACCCGCAAATCCGCCGCACCGCCTCGCCCTGGCGAAACGCGGGAGCGCTCGTTCGTCTTCATGTGGGTCTGGAAGACCCTGACGATCTGATCGCGGACCTCCGCAACGGGTTAGCGGCGCTGAAGGACCACGCCGCGCATGCCTGAGTTCCGCTGGCGATGTTGGCGATCCCGGCAGGACTTGAACCTGCAACCCCCTGCTTAGAAGGCAGGTGCTCTATCCGGTTGAGCTACGGGATCGGATCCGCGCGTCCTAATGGGTCCAGGACTGCTTGCGGTTATAGGCGAAGTTGTCGGCGTAGGCCTTGATGATCACCTTGCGGGGTTTCGGCTCGGTGACCTGGAAGGGAATGCCATGCCGCTGCGCATAAGCCACCGCCTCCCCTTCGGTCTCAAAGCTCATCTTCACCTCGCCGCGCATGTCGGTGGTGGAGGTCCAGCCCATCAGGGGGTCTGGCGTGCGGGCCGAGGCGGGCTCGAACACCAAGATCCAGTCCTTAGTCTTGGCGGTACCGGATTGCATGGCCGACTTGGATGGCTTGTAGATGCGCGCGAGCATACCAACCCCTCTTCTGATCAGTCCGATGGTCGGGGCGGCAAGATTCGAACTTGCGACCCTCTGCTCCCAAAGCAGATGCGCTACCAGGCTGCGCTACGCCCCGATTTTTCAGTTTAATCAACTTGTTAGTCAGTTGACAACAATGCGTTGACTCCTGACGTCCCAAACCGTTCCACCGTCTATGCCACCGCATCGCAATATGTGGGTTATTCCACACGCGGGGTTAGTGGCGCGTCCCTCCTACTCCGTCAAGCAGCCGTTGCGTTCACAGTTAGCGATGCGAACGTGTGAAAGACGGAAGACGTTGTTCCAAGCGATCCACGACGAAGGCCAAAAAGAGTTGTAGGCTTTTTCGCCTTTCAGCGGTAAGCGCGAATCTCCTCACGGTTCAGGTCCCGAGCCGGCAGGAGTTTGTAGTGGCGCTCTTCGACGACCCGGATCATGTCGTCTTGGACCGCGAGTTCGAACATGGCGACCCGCTCGTTGGACATGAACTGCGCAGAAATCGCCCTAGTCCTAACTCCTGGAAACCGTTGGTTGCACCAACTCAAATCCTGTTTGGTTTGAACGACCGATATTTGGTCCGCGCCGCCCTTTGCCTGAACGGGAATTGCATAGTGGCAACCGTATCTGTCTATCCCAAGGTATAGCTCGTCGATCTCGATCTGGCCGATCCCTTGAACCGTTGTGCGCAAGTGATTTTGCAGCGAGTATGTTGTCAGACCGAGAAATATATCGATCAGTCGATTATACCTGACTATTGCCAGAAGCGCCTGCTCGTCGTCCAGAGCATATGCTCGGATGATCTCAGGAGTGCCATCCGGTATTCCGATTGTCGCTAAGTCGTCTCGGGGCAGAACGCGATTAAATTGGACTAATCGGAAGAGGTATCGCGCCCTACCAGCTCCTTCGATGATCCACTCAAGCCCCTCGGGCTGCGTCGCCAGGATGGAATCAGGCAAGGCTCGCCGATATCGAAAGCTGTAGGGCACATCACCTGGGTTCAAATCCAGTTCAGGAGCAATCTGGTCTTTAGCTGCTACGATCTCTCGCCTGACAAACTCGAACTCGGTGGTCCCAGGTGTAAAGTGGTCGAAAAAGATCTTCTCAATTATACCTTAATAGGCACCTTCACTGGCTGGCCGCCTAGACATGTGCAGAGCTGCGGAGAGCAGCTAAGCGCGCAGCCTCCGTTTCCTGCTGCGTCCGTTTTTTAGCTCCGGACTGACGATCTCGGCGTTGCGTGGGAGCATCGACGCCCAATAACTTAGCCGCCGCAGCCATCGTAGTGTAGAGAAGTGAAGGATCGCCGAGTTCAAGCGCCTTACGTGGACGTGTCGGTCGAACCCCCATCACCTTAACGATTTCATCGGCCACGGCCCGAGCAAGCGGCGGTGGGACAGCATTGCCGATCTGTCTAGCCCCGTGCCATTTCGTCGAATGAAGGCGAAACCAATCCGGAAACCCATGCAGTCGAGCCATCTCGCGGACCGTAACACATCGCGGATAAAAGTAATGAATAGGTCGGGGGCTCGTAAAAGCGCCGCGTGCACCATCTGTGCCTGCACGAAGCGTATTGGAGAGCCCTCCGGGCTTCAACTTGTAGAACCGGCTGATCGGTTCCGTACCTCCCAAAGGCGTTTCAGCAAATCGCCGCCTTGAAATGTCCGTGTGCTCCGTTCTCCACGAAGAGGTGAGCACGGCAGGAATCCATTTTCGAGGATAGCCTAAATAAAACGCGTCGTTGTTGAGGCAGCGCATTTTTGCGGCGTATGGAGACGGTATGCCGAAGCTCACTCCCGAAACTGCGTCGGTTGCCTCCAACTCCTCGAAGCTGTCAGCGTCAGGCAAGTCGGCCAGGGCATCGCTGGCAGTCGGCCCAACTGGCAACTGTCCGCTTCCCGACTGATCCGCCGATTGGAATTGAGGAACAGGGTATTCCGGCATCGCTTGCCCACACTTGACGCCCATAAGAATGAGCCGTTCCCGGTGCTGTGGCACACCAAATTCGGCAGCATCGAAGACTTTCCAGGGCAGTCGAACCTCGTAACCTTTGGCGCCAAACGCCTTCACTAAGTCCTGTAGAAAGCCCCTATGACGGCCGATGGTGAGGCCTTTTACATTTTCAAAGACGAAATAGGTCGCATCGAGGTCGGCGACCAAGCGCACAAATTCTAAGACGAGCCTGTTTCTTGCGTCATCCAGCGCCCTGTGCCCGATCATCGAGAATCCCTGGCAAGGGGGGCCGCCAAAGACCACGTCGATCTTTTCGGCCGGCTTAAGGCCCGCAGCCAAGCGAATTTGCTTAGCCGACAGCCCCACTACGCTTCTGGAAATCACAGCGCAGTCGGGAAAATTAAACTTGTGGACCGCACTATGGATCGGATCGATTTCGACAGCCACGCGCACGTCGAAGCCGGCCTGTTCAAAGCCAATCAGTGTTTTGTGTTGATTTGAAACAGATTATTCGAGCTACAGCCGCTTTGTTGTGTTGGCAACCGCACTGCTCCCAAAGCAGATGCGCTACCAGGCTGCGCTACGCCCCGCATCGGAGTGCCGCCCTCATGCCACGCTCCGGCGGCGCCTGCAATCGGCGCGAAGGGTCAGGGTCTGTGGTTCCGGACGCGCGCGCTCCCGCCTTTTCGCACAAGCTTAATCTCGAACAGCTGGGGCCAAAGCTTGCCGGTGACAAACAGCCGGTCGCCCTTGGCGTCGTAGGCGATGCCGTTCAGCACATCCACCGGCGCGCCTTTATGCGCCTCGTCGCTCAGGAGGCCCGAAAGGTCGATCCAACCCAGCACGTTTCCCGTTTTAGGATCGATCCGCGCGATGCGGTCGGTCTGCCAGATATTGGCGAAGACCTCGCCTTTCACATATTCGAGCTCGTTGAGCTGATCCACCGGACGGCCGTCGTCGGTGACGCGGACGCGGCCGAGCTCTTTAAGCGTGTCCGGGTCGAGAAACCGCAGCTCCGAGGTGCCGTCGCTCATGATCAGGCGATGATCGTCGCAGGTGAGCGCCCATCCCTCGCCCGGGTATTGAAACTGCGCGAATGGAGCCAAGGTACCAAGATCGTAGATGAACCCCACGTGCGACCGCCAGGTGAGTTCCACCAGCCGGTCCTTCCAGGCGACAATTCCTTCGCCGAAATATTGTGGTGGAACGGTTCGGGACTGCAGCACCTCGCCGGTCTCCAGCTTCTCCTTTCGAATGGAGGAGCGGCCTTCTAATCCTGTGCTCTCGTAGAGGAACCCGTCGAGGTAAAAGAGGCCCTCGGTGAAGGCGGTGCGGTCGTGAGGATAGGCGTGAACCACGCGGTAGCCGTATTCCGGCGCGGCGGCCTCAACCTTGAAGGCGCACAGCAGGGCAAAGGCGACGACAGCGCCCAAGCAAACCCTAATCTTCATTCAAACGCGCCTGCAGGGTCGGACTGATGGGATCAGTTAGGCCCTTCAATTTCGGCCACCACAAGCCCCTTGGGACCGTCGGCGAAACGCACCATCACCGATTCGCCGGGCTGCAGATCGTCGAGCCCGCACCGGCGCAACGTCTCGATATGGACGAAGATATCCCCGTCCTCGCCTTCCCGGGTGACGAAGCCGTAGCCCTTGGTGCGGTTAAACCACTTCACCAGCGCCCGCTCGGCGGGCCCGGCCGGCGTCGAGGCCCGGCTAGGGGTCCGGCTCTCATCCTGACCGCGGCTCGAGCGAAAGCCCGCTTCCTGGCCGCCCTGCCGATTGAGCTGTTTTACGCCGTCCCGCCGTTCGCCGTCTAAGGCGCGCGGACGCTCCGAAGGCGGCGGCGCAGCGGACTCGTCCAGTTCGACGACGGAGGACACCTGCCAGCCTTTGGGCCGACGGACAGCGTCGCAGATGATGACGGACCCTTCCAAGGCGTTTTCGTGCCCGCATTGGCGAAGGCTGGTGACGTGCAACAGCACATCTTTAAGATCAGTTTGACCCGGATCGTCCGGAACAATGAAGCCATACCCCTTGCCCGGATCGAACCACTTCACCCGACCGCTGATACGGACAGATTCATCTTGCGATTCAACGCTGTCGTAATCCAACCCAGACATGCCGCCCCTCAGCGTGCCGCCTCCTCGTCAAGCGACCGCCAAGCTTATACAGGGTTATCGCCAAAGAGGCGACCCAAACTGAACCCTAAAAGGGTGTCCAGACGTCGCACCACAATCGCACCGGGATTATGTCGCCCTAGAAATTTTATACGAAATATCCGCGTGGTAGTCCCTAGGGGAGTCGAACCCCTCTTCCCAGAATGAAAATCTGGTGTCCTAACCGATAGACGAAGGGACCACGTCGCGGAGGGCCGGGGTATATCCCGCGTTCGGGTTTTTGCGCAAGGGTGCGTTAGGAGAGAAAATTCTCCGCGCGCCGGGGATCGGCGGCGTCCTCGATCTCGATCTCCACCACGTCCCGTCCCATCCAGTCGTCAGGCTTCAGGCGGCCGGCGACGTGCAGGGCGCCGCCGCCCGAAAGGAGCCTGCGACCGAGGTCGGTGTCCTCGGCGCGCCAGGCGATGGCGCGGATCCTGGCGCCCGCCCCGCCCACTAGGGTGCACCGCACGTGGCCGCCCTTGACCGTCTTGGCCTGCTCGACCCGGACGTCTGCCAGGGCGAATACCGGCTCCGGCGCGCCAGGGCCAAAGGGCGACAGTTTCTGGAAATCCTCCCAAATGGCGTGGCCGGCAGGCCCTGGCGCGGCGAGGGCGTCGACCTCCAGAACATCGGCGGCGATGGCGATAGCACTTTCTGCCGAAAGTCGCTCGGTCAGGAAGGCGCGAAGCTCGGGAATGTTTTCCGCCCGCATGGTCAAACCCGCGGCCATGGCGTGGCCGCCCCCCGCCATAAGAAGGCCCACGTCGTAGGCGGCCTGGATCGCCCGCCCGAGATTGACCCCGGGCTGAGAGCGGCCGGAGCCCTTGCCGACGCCGGTGACGGGATCGATGCCGATCACCACGGCGGGGCGGCGGTAGCGTTCCCGAAGGCGCCCGGCGACAATGCCGACGACGCCCGGATGCCAGTCCTCCCCCGAGACCACCAGAACCGGCGCCTCCGGATCGAAATTAGCCTCCCGCTCGATCCGGCTTACGGCCTGATCGAAGGCCAGCCGTTCCACATCCTTGCGGGCGACGTTCAGGGCGTCCAGCTCCTCCGCCAAGGCCCTCGCCTCCTCCGCATCGTCGGTGGAGAGGAGCCGCGCGCCAAGGTCGGAGCGGCCGATGCGCCCTCCCGCGTTGATGCGGGGCCCGAGAATGAAGCCGGCGTGGAACACTGTCGCGGGCCCTTTGGATCCTGCGATCTCCAGCAAGGCTTTCAACCCGGGGTTGGCCCAGGCGGACATTACCTTCAGTCCCTGCGCCGCCAGAGCGCGATTGAAGCCGATCAGCTTGGTCACGTCGCAGATGGCGCCCAGGGCCGCCAGATCGAGCCACTGGCGGAGGTCGGGCTCAAGGCGGTCGGCGAAAAGCCCCCTCGCCCGCGCCTCCCGATTAAGCGCCGCCAGAAGGACAAAGGTGACCCCGGCCGCCGCGAGGACGCCCTGATTGGAGATGCAATCGGGCTGGTTGGGGTTCACCAGAGCGGCGCAGGGCGGGGCTTCGCCGTCACGCATTAGATGGTGGTCGATCACCACCACCTTCAGATCGATCTTCGCCGCGGCTTCAAGGGCGTCGTGGGCGGCCGCGCCGCAGTCCACCGTGACGACCAGCGCCGCGCCTTCGGCCTTCAGCCTTTGAAAGGCGGCGACGCTTGGGCCGTAACCTTCTGTCATGCGGTCGGGAACGTAGATGGACAGCTCACGACCCATGGCCCTGAACCAGCGGACCAGCAAGGCGGCGCTGGTGGCGCCGTCCACGTCGTAGTCGGCGAACACCACGGCCTTACGACCGTCCACCACCGCGTCGACCAGGAGCGCGACGGCCTTATCCATGTCCCGAAAGCACGACGGGTCGGGAAAAAGCGCGCGCAGGGTGGGGTTTAGATGCGCGGCCGCCTCGTGCTCCGCAACGCCGCGCGAGGCCAAGGCGCGGGCGATGGGCTCTGAGAGGCCAAGCTGTTGCTGCAGACTCCGGACGAGGCTTGGGTCGGCGGAGCGCAGGCGCCAGGCGCGGCCCGACAGCGACTTGACGACCCCAAGGTAAGGCTCGATCCCGAGACCTTCCTCTTTCATCATCAGCGCGGCTTTAGCCCTGTCTGTAATTGGGCGCCTCGCGGGTGATCTGCACATCATGGACATGGCTTTCGCGAAGCCCCGCGCCGGTGATCTTGATGAACCGCGCCCGCGCCTGAAGGTCGGCGATGGTGGCCGCGCCCACATAGCCCATGGCGGCGCGGAGACCGCCCACCAGCTGGTGCAGGATCACGTCGATCGGGCCCTTGAACGGCACCTGGCCCTCAATGCCTTCCGGCACCAGCTTCAGCTGGTCCAGCACCTCTTTTTGGAAGTAGCGATCCGCGGAGCCGAGGGCCATGGCGCCCACCGATCCCATGCCGCGATAGGCCTTGTAGGAGCGGCCCTGGTAAAGGAACACTTCCCCGGGGCTCTCCTCGGTGCCGGCGAACATGGAGCCCATCATGGCGACGTCCGCGCCGGCCGCCAGCGCCTTGGCTAGGTCGCCGGAGAACTTGATGCCCCCATCGGCGATCACCGAGGCGTCCGAGCCCCGCGCCGCCCGGGCAGCCTCGGACACCGCCGTCAGTTGCGGCACGCCCACGCCCGCGACAATGCGGGTGGTGCAGATGGAGCCGGGCCCGATGCCGACTTTCACCGCGTCCGCGCCTGCATCGATCAGCGCCCGCGCGCCGTCGTAGGTGGCGACATTGCCGGCGACGATCTGCACCCGGTTGCTCTCGCGCTTCACCCGCTCCACCGCCCGCGCCACATGGATGGAGTGACCGTGGGCGGTGTCGATCACCACCACGTCGACGCCGGCATCGATCAGCGCCATGGAGCGCTCATAGCCGTTGTCGCCGACGCTGGAGGCGGCGCCGACCCGCAGGCGCCCCTTCTCATCCTTGGCGGCGAGAGGAAAGGCTTCGGCCTTCTCAATGTCCTTCACGGTGACGAGGCCGACGGCGCGGTAGTCATCGTCCACCACGATCAGGCGCTCGATCTTGTGGCGGCGAAGCAGGCTCCTGGCTTCGTCCGGATCGACCCCTTCACGCACGGTGATAAGCTTCTCGTGCGTCATCAGTGAGGAAGCCGGCGCTGCGCCGTCGATCTCGAACCGCACGTCGCGGTTGGTGAGGATGCCCACAAGCTTGCCTGTCCCCCGCTCCACCACCGGAAAGCCGGAGACGCGGCGGCGGGCCTTGATCTCGCGCACCTCGGAAAGTGGTGTGTCGGGATGGATGGTGATCGGGTTGATCACCATGCCGGATTCGTAGCGTTTCACCTCGCGCACCTGATCGGCCTGCTCGATCACAGACAAATTCCGGTGGATGACGCCGAGACCGCCGGCCTGGGCCATGGCGATGGCGAGGCGGCTTTCGGTCACCGTATCCATGGCCGAAGATATCAAGGGGATGTTCAGAGCGATCGAGCGGGTCAGCTTGGTGGAGGTGTCGACCTCGCCGGGCATGACCTCGCTGGGACCGGGTTCAAGCAAAACATCGTCGAAGGTGAGCCCTTCGCGAATCTCCATAGGAGCCTCCGTTTTGCGGGTCGGGTATACCGATCGGGCCCGGGCGGAACAAGTCTTGTTCGGCGGGGCGAAGCACGCCATCTAAGCAGGGTTTGGCGCAAACGCGGGCGAGCGGCTTAGCGGCCTTTGAACCCCGTCGCCACCAGGAACACCTCGGAACTGTCCGTCCGGCTGGCCTTGGGCTTGACGTGCTTCACGTCGGCGAAATGAGCCTTGAGGGTCTTGATCACCTCCGCCGTCTCCCCCCCCTGGAAGGCTTTGGCGACAAAGGCGCCGCCGGGCTTGAGGTTCTCCACCGCGAAGGCGGCGGCCGCTTCGATCAAAAGCACGATGCGAAGGTGATCGGTGCGGCGATGGCCCAGGGTGTTGGGCGCCATGTCGGATAGCACCAGGTCTGGCGCGCCGCCTAAAAGCTCGATCAATCGCGGCCCTATGGCGGGATCGGTGAAGTCGCCTTCAAGAATGTGCGCCGGCGCCAGGGGATCGACAGGGAGCAGGTCAACCCCCGCCACCGAAGTCGCCCCCCGCTCCAGCGCAACCTGCAGCCAGCCGCCGGGCGCGCAGCCTAGGTCGACCACCCGTGAACCCTTGTGCAGCAGGTGGAACTTGTCGTCGATGTCGGTCAGCTTATAAGCGGCGCGGGCGCGATAACCGTGCGCCTTGGCCGCCTTCACGAAGGGATCGTTGAGCTGGCGGCGCAGCCATTGTTGAGACGACAAGGTGCGATGATCCGCCGTCTTCACCGGCGTGCCCATGCCCCGACCGGTCGCATCGCCGCCAGAGGGCGGCCGCACCATGCGGCGGCGTTCAGGCTCGGGCTTGTCGTCGTCTCCGCTCATGTCGCTTCGTAGCGCAAGGGCGCTGCGCCGCGAAGCGGGAAGCAGTACCTAAGCCGCGACCTTGGCGACCGACGGCGCGCCGTTCTTGAAGGCGCGCGAGTAGGGGCAAACCGTGTGGGCGACGGCGACCAGATCCTCGGCCTGCTCCACCGGAACCCCCGGCAGGGTGACGTCGATCTCGAACTGAAGCGCAAAATTGTCGCCGTCCTTGCCGATCGTCGCCTTGCAGGTGACTTTAGGGTCGGTCAGCGTGATCTTTTTCTGCCCCGCCACCACGCGGAGCGCGCCCATGAAGCAGGCGGCGTAGCCGAGGGCCACGAGTTGCTCCGGGTTTGTGCCCCCGCCTTGCCCGCCCATCTCCTTGGGCAGCCGCAGGTCGACCTTCACGCCGCCGTCCGAGGTTTCGGCGTGGCCGTGAGCGCGGCCTTCGCCGATGGCGGTGGCTTCGGCGGTATAAAGCGGGTTCATGGTCGGCTCCTTGGCGTGCGCCTAAAGATAGGCGGCTATCCCGCCCGGGCAACCGCCGCTTCAACGCGGGGCGCGGGGTGGCGACGGCCCCGGCGACGTTTTTTCTTGGTGGTCCCGGCGCGGGCTTCGCTCATCATCGACAATAGAATACCTTCTCGCAGTCCCCGGTCCGCCACGCGGACGCGTTCGCAGGGCCAGACTTCCTGCACCGCCTGCAGGATCGCCGCGCCGGCCAGCACGAGGTCGGCGCGATCGGGGCCGATGCAGGGCGCCGCAGCCCGACCTTCGGCGCCTAACGCGATCAACTGCGCCGCCGCGGCCGTGCAATCGGCGCTGGTGAGCCAAAGCCCGTCCACCCGCGACCGCTCGTAGCGTCGTAGACCCAGGTGCATCCCCGCCAGGCTAGTGATCGCCCCGGACGTGCCGACCAAGTGCGCCCGGCCGGCGGCGAAGGCGACGCGGAACGGTTCGGCATTGGCGAAGGCTTCGACCTCCACCTTAAAATGATCGACCATCGCCCGGAACCAAGTCGCCGTCTCCGACAGCGATTCCGGAAACCGCTCAGCCAGGGTGACGACGCCGATCGGCACCGAAGTCCAGGCGCCAACCGGCGGGATAGGCTTTGGCCGTCCCGCCTTGTCCGGCCGAAGATCGACCCAGGACAACTCTGTGGAGCCGCCCCCCACATCCATGACCAGCGCGGCGTCTGTGGAGCGATCCAATAGGTTCAGGCAGCCGGCGACAGACAGCCGCGCCTCCTCCTTTGGGGTGATGACGGCGAAGCGAAGGCCGGTCTCCCGCTCGATCCGCTCGACGAATTCTTCGCCGTTCGCCGCGGCGCGGCAGGCTTGGGTGGCGACCGCGCGCACCTTTACGGCTTTGCGGCGCTCGATCTTTTCGGCGCAGGTGCTGAGCGCCGCCACCGTTCTATTCATAGCGGCCTCGTCCAGCCGCCCGCTCTGCGAAAGACCGTCGCCCAAGCGGACAATGCGGGAAAAAGACTCGATCACCCGAAAACCATCAGCCGACGGCGTGGCGATTAGAAGCCGGCAGTTGTTGGTGCCAAGGTCCAGCGCGGCGTAACAGGGCGGATCATTGGACTTCTGCAAGATTTGGCGTCCCGGTCGCGATCCATCGGTTTGGCTGCGCTCGGACATATCGGCTCAAAACCCTCGTTTCGTACTTATCGGCTATGCAAGACGCCTAGCCTTCGGGTTGAACGATGCCTTGTAGCAACAGCTGCGGCGATTGCGAACCCCAAGGGCGCACGCGGCTTTCGCGTAAACCTTCCGTACACTACGTTCATCGCAGGTTTAGCCGACCTGAGTCATAAAGGGCCCCATGGACGCTCCCGTCGCCAGATTTTGTATCGGCCAAGTGGTCAAGCACCGGGTCTTTCCGTTCCGGGGCGTGATCTTTGATGTCGATCCTCAATTCAGCAACACCGAGGAGTGGTGGCGTTCAATTCCGGACGAGGTGCGGCCAAGGAAGGATCAGCCTTTCTATCACCTCCTGGCCGAGAACGATCAGAACGCCTACGTCGCTTACGTGTCGGAGCAGAATCTCCTGCCGGATGAAAGCGGCGAGCCTGTGGGCCATCCGCAGACGGATGTGATTTTCGAATCGTTCAAGAATGGCGAGTACCGCTTAAAGCCGCACACGAGTCATTGATCGCGCGGTTTGTGGGGCGACTTCTCGCTGATTTAGGGCGAAAATGGCCGTATGGCCTTAGACCACGCCTTCGCTGAACCGCCCGCTGACGCCGCAGCCGACTGGACCGTTCCGCAACGTTGGGATCGCTACACCGCCGCCGACCACCGTGTATGGATCACGCTCTATGAGCGACAGGCGAAAATCCTGCCGGGACGGGCGTGTGGCGCTTTTCTGAACGGCCTTGAAGCCCTTGATCTTCGCGGCGAAGGCGTGCCGGATTTCCGCCGCGTTAATGAGACCTTGAGCACCTTGACGGGCTGGACGGTGGTGGCTGTGCCGGGGCTGGTGCCGGACGAAGTTTTTTTCGATCATCTGGCCCACCGACGGTTTCCGGCCGGCCGCTTCATCCGGCGCGAGGACCAGCTGGACTATCTGCAAGAGCCGGACATCTTCCACGACGTGTTCGGCCACGTGCCGATGCTGACCGACCCGACCTTCGCCGATTACATGGAAGCCTATGGGAAAGGCGGCTTGCGCGCGTTGAAGCTAGGCCAACTCCATCATCTCGCACGACTCTATTGGTACACGGTGGAGTTCGGCTTGATGGAGACTCCCAAAGGCCTGCGCATCTACGGCGCCGGCATCGTCTCCTCCAAAGCGGAGTCGATTTTTTCGGTAGAGAATACGTCGCCCAATCGGGTGGGCTTTGACCTTGAGCGGGTGATGCGCACCCCCTATCGCATCGACGATTTCCAGCAAATCTACTTCGTCATTTCGTCTCTGCAGACCCTATTGGACGCCACGTTGCGGGATTTCGGTGCGCTGTACGGACGGCTTTCCGAAGCCGAAGATGTTCCAATCGAAGCCCTTCTGACATCTGACCATGTCTTGACGCGCGGCACGCAGCACTATGCGATCTCAAAAAGCAAACTAGCCGTAGGCTAGAAATCCTTGCGGAAGCGGATCGACAGACTGGTGTCCGTGTCGTTGGAATAGCGTGGATCCAGGGCGGCGCCGTAGCGGGACACCAGGGACAGGTTGTGGCGGATGCGCCATTCCAGCTGCGCGCCGGAGCCGTTCCGCCCCCCGCCGGTGATCTCCAGATAGAGGTCCTTGTTGATATATTTGCCGCCCGAGATGGTGGTCTCCCCCGTGCTGGTCCCGCCCAGCGCCAGGCGATCCAGACCCGCGAACTGGCGAAGGTTGCCGATGATGTCGAATCCGCCGCCGCCGGTCAGCGAGGCCAGAGCTGACGCGAGTTCCGCGCTTTGGCCGGGCGCCAACTGAGACGCGGAAACGCCGAACAGCACGCGGGACAGCACCTCATCCTGCGGCAACACCGGCGTAGAGGTGAGAGTGATCTCCGGCTTCGCCGCCGTGCCCTGCACTCTCACCACCGCCGTCAGGGTGGGGTCTTCCCATCGGGCGGACAGGTTCAGCCGAATCTGGCCGGGCGTGGTCCCCAACCTCACCAGACCCGATGTATCCACATCGAACCGCTTGCCCGCAAAATCGTAGGAGCCGCCCACCACGTGAGCGGCGCCGGTCAAGTCCGGCTGGACAACGGTCCCGCCCACATGGGCGTCTAAGGACAGCTCCACGTTCAGGCCTTTGCCTTTCACATAGATCCCGCGGTCCGCCTTGATGGCCACGTCCATCAGGATGGGCGGTCCCAAGGCGCGGGGTTGCGGCTTCTCCTGGCCCTCCCGCACCACCTGATGAATTTCGACCACGTCCATCGGCGCAACCCCTGTGGGCGTCGGCGTCGCGGCGACGATGTCGGCCCGGTCGATCGTCAACTTGCCGCTGAGCTTTCCCTGTCCCTTCGCCGGATGAGTCACTGTGACGGCGCCGGACGCCGTCGCGCGGCCAAGGTCGTTATCGATCAGCTGGAATCGCTTGAGATTCAGGGTGAAGGTCGATGCGCCGTCATCGGCGATACTGACCCGTCCATCGCCCGACACCGTGCCCCCGCGCGGATCGGCGCCGGCGAAGCGCCGGACGGTCACGGCGTTCTGGCCGAAGGTGGCGTCCACCTCCAGGTTTTGGAGCGCGAGGCCGGTGGCGACGTCGCGGAACTTGCCGTTGTTCAGCGTTCCTTCGCCGATGGCCTGCAGATCGTTGAGCGTGCCCTGCAAAGTCCCTGAGGTGGCCACATGGCCAGAAAGCGTGCGCTCGCCCCCCGCCAGTAGGTCCCAGAGAGGCCTTATCTCTCCATCGGCGGAGAACGACCCGCGCAGGGGCTTGGTGCGGGCGATAGCGATGCGAAGCGGGGCGGCTGAGGCTTCCACAGGCAGATCGACCACGCCGTTGGATTTCAAACCCTCGGCGTTGGTTGCGACAGCCTCCAGACGTAGCCCCCCCTCTCCAAGAGCGCCTTTCACGTTCGCCGTCAGCCCCTCGCTTACCGGCTCGTCTCGGCTGCGAGCGCCGCTCAGTAGCGCCGTCAATGTGCCGCCGAGATGCGCGCCGCGCCCCTGCACCGCCAGGGCTCCGCTGACCATACCCGTGAAATCGTCGGAAAAAGCGCCGAGCCCCACATTGGTCAGATCAGCCTTGGCGTCGAGCGCCTCGCCTACCTGGCGCGCTTCAACCGTGACCTGTCCCCCTGCAATCTCTAGTTTTATATGAGCGGCTTGGTCCAAGCCGCCGACGCGAAGTACGGCGGGTTCCAGGAGCTTGAAGTCCGCCTTGCGAAACCGGCCAGCCCCCTGAAGGGTTATTTGATTGCTCGCCGGGGAATGGTTCAGCACCCCATTTCCCGCAAATTTCCAGGCGATGGGCGCGGTGCTGTCCGCAGAAACCTGAAAAGGCAACTGCTTCAGCGGGCCTTGAGCTCGTAAACTCAAGGTATGAAAGGTTGTCGGCGCGCCCATCGCTTCAATGTCGACGCCGTTCAAGGCGATGTCGGCGGCGGCGCCCCCCGGTTGCTCGATAACCTTCAAGATTCCGTTCAACCGGCCCGATGCGAGGAAGGCGCCGGGTATGACCGCCACGGTAAGGTCGGCGCTCGACGGTTCGCCACTGTGCAGGGAGAGCGCTCCGGCGAGTTTCAACCCGCCGGCGTCGGCGACGATGTCGGACAGGCTGATCCCGTCCTCGGAAAAACGAAAGGCAGCCTTGGCATTGGCGGGGCCATATTTCGCGGTAGGTCCTGAGACCGAGGCGACGCCGGTCACCCCGTCGGAACCCTTGAGGACACTAATGTCGAGTTTCGCCGGCGTCACGATTAACTGGCCAAAATCGAGGGAGGCCAGTTCCGCGGTGAGATCGGCGCGGGGCGCAGAGACCGTTCCGGTGATCTTGCCAGTTCCTTTGGCGGCGCCGGCGATCTCTACCGGCCCCGCCGCGATCGGGCCTTTGGCGCTCCAATCCAGGTCGATCGCCAGCGCCTGACTAGCCGAAAGATCGCCCTTGCCAGTGACCTGCAGCGCTGTCCCCACAAGCTTGGCGTCGGTGAACGACAACCCCGACGATCCATAAGTCCCTGTGGCGCTAAGCTTCGGTGCGGGCCCTAGGAAATGATCGAGATCGGGCAGGCCAGACGAGAAGTTCGAACCATTTGCGTCGAACGCAAAGCTCCAAGCCTTGCCGTCTTTTCCTTCACCGGCGGTCCAGCTCCCGGCGATCTGCCCCTTCGCGCTGGGATGAAGGGGCGAAAGGTTGCTGATCTGGCCGGTTCCCTTGAAGGAGAGGTCACCAAACAACCCCTGCCCGCCCTCGGCGGCGATCTTCAGCCCGGCGCCCGCGACGTTGAGGGTGCGAAACAACACATGGCCGCTTTTCAACAGGGACACGTCCATCTGGACTCGTGGCGCGGCGCCGAGAAGGGTCGCCGCCATCCCCTTGCCGCTTCCGCCGGAGCCGGCCAGATCGGCCTGCAACCGCCACGCCTGATCTTTCCGGCTGACCGTCGCGGGGCCGGTCAGGCGCGCTAAGCCATAGCGGTATTGGTCAAGCTTCTCTCCCTGAAACCCGCCCTTGAAGACAAACTGGTCCAGCGTCCCTGAGAGCGTCCCTTCGATCCGGGTCGCCCCGATCTTGGGCACGGCCACCCATTTGGAGAGGTCGGCGATGCCGATATCGAGTTGGAGCGCATTGGCGCTGCGGGCGCGCCAATCAAGCAGGCCATTCAGGTTGATGGCGCCGTCGCGCGCTTTTACGGCGCCTTTGACGCCGTAGAGATCGCCCTTAACCTGCCGTGCGGTGAGATCGATCGCCGTCTCGGGCCCCAAGCGATCAGCGAAAAATTTCGTCAGCCGGGACGCCGGTAGCGACAGGCGACCTCTAATTGTCGTGCTGGTCTTGCCCCAGACTGCAACGCCTTCAACAGGAACAGCTTGACCGGAGGTCGCGCGCATCTGCGCGTGGCCTGCTACCGACGTTCCATCCCCCGACGCATGGATGTTCAGGCTTTGATCTGTGGGCAGACCTATAGCCCCCGCCAGCGCTCCGCCCCCGGACTCCACAGCGTCTGCCCGCAAGAGGAAACGATCACCATGGCCGATGCGAAGGGCGAGGGTCAGGCCGTCTCCGGCGTGGAGCATGCTCTTGGCGATTATAGCGGTGCGAAGATGCCCGCTTCGCCGCACATCAGCCTGGGCCGCTACATCCCAAAGCCCCCGCTGGACGCTCAAGGCCGGTGCGGTCTCAAGGCGTAAAGCCGCCTGATCCAAGATGAAGGATACCGGCGGTTTGGACGGCGGCTGAGGCGGCTGCTTGGTGAGGACCGGCTGGCGCAGCACCTGAACCAGATCGGCGTTTAGCTTGGCGATATGAACGCGCCGCGCCAGCAGCTCCAAGGGGCGCCAAACCAGAGTGAGATCGCTGATCTTCAGCCAAGCTCCGCTGGCATCGATAATCGCCACCTCGTGAAAGCGGAAGTCGTGGAAAGGGTCGCCGCTCATACCCGCCACGTGCAATCGGCCAATCGGGCCGAGCTGCAGCCCGTCCAAGCTCTTCACCACCACCGCCCGCCCGGCGTCGGTGCGCGCCGCATAGCGTACCCCAACGGTCACCGCGATCAGCAAAGCCAGCAAAACGGAGAGGACGAGCAAGGACCGGCGCACGATCTTCGGTCCCCGCCCGCGCGGTCGTTGCGCCGCCGGCGCTGTTAAATCTGAAGGTTCGACCCCAGGAGATGTCGGGGCGTCGCTCAAAAGCTTTGCCCGATGGACAGATAGACCTGAAACGCCTGTTGGCTCGCCCCGTTGGCCTGTTGCAGCGGAAAGGCGATGTCAGCGCGGATCGGCGCAAAACCGAGATTATAGCGAACGCCAACGCCCACGGCCGCGGAGCTATGGCGAAAATCTGGCTGCACCTGCTCGCTCACCGAACCCGTATCGATGAACAGCACGCCGCCGAGCGTATTCGTAAAACTATGACGAAGCTCCGCCGACGCCTCCACCAAGGAGACGCCGCCAACGGGGATGTTGTCGGGGTAGTGCGGCCCGACGCTCTGGTACTCATAACCCCGGACGGACCCGCCGCCGCCGGCGTAAAAGCGATCCGACGCCGGCACGCCGGGCACGTTGCCGCCAATGATGCTGCCAAGGTGGAGCCGCCCCGCCAGGACGTTGTCGCCAAAGAAGCTGATCGGCCAATAGGTGCTGAATTGGGCCTGGGCCTTCAGGTAGACGAGGTTCTCGTCCTCGGTGATCAGGGTCGGCTCAAGTCGGGCGTCAAGCTTGAAACCCCGGTGCGGATCCAAAGCGTTGTCCGACTTATCCCAAGCGAAGGCGCCGAGCGCGCGCAGGGTGACGATGTTGATGGTGCCGGTCTCGAAATCCTCAACCTGGCTGGCGGTGACCGATGCCCCGCGGGTGAAATAGGTGGTTTTGCCAAATCGCTGGGTGAGATCGCCGAGCACTTGCACGCCGGTTTCGCGATAGGCGTTGGTCACCGTCTGGAAGACGTCCGCGTCGGTGGTGAGCGTCTGTCCGGGGCGCCAAAAGTGTGGCAGCGCCCACTCCACCCCGAGCTTGCTTTCGATGGCGCCATAGCGAAGCTCGTAGGTCAGCGTGTCGCCGACGCCATACCGATCGTATTGAGACAGCTTCAGATCGATGTCGCCGCCCTCAGTGGTGGAATAGCCGGCGCTGGCGTCCAGAGTCGCTCGCGACCGGTCGGACAGGGCCACCAACACGGGGCGTAACCCATCCGCATTGGGCGCCGGGGCAAGCGCCACCGTCACTGTATCATAGACCTGGGCGTCCAGAAGCCGTCGTTCCAGTTCGGCCACTTGCTTGGGGTCGTAAACCTGCCCGGTCTTCCACGGGATCAGGTGGTTCAGCCAGGCGGTGCGGGTGCGGCCCTTGGAGTCGAGCTTCAATCCATCGAGGCGAACGAGAGGCCCGGCGGCGATTTTAAATGTGGGACGCAGCGTCTGATCGGCGTGATCGACCACCACGTTCCGGCTGTCGGCCTTGGCGTCCGCGTAGCCGAGTTGCTGGACGGCGGCGAGCACGCGGCCTTCGGCGGCGATGACGTCGACAGCGCGCCCCGGACCACCGACCTTCAAAGCCATCGCTTTTTCAGCGGCGGCTATGGCCTCGGCGGATGGCGGGTCGCCGGTCCACTGAATCACCGGCGAGGCCAACTTGGAGCGAGGGCCTGGATCGATTTTGATCACGGCCTGGGGATGATCGCCCTCCCCGATGTTGGGCTCGATCACGTAGTCGTAGTAACCTTCGGAGCGAAGCAGCGCGGTGGCGCTATCTGCTGCGGCGCGAGCCCGTCGGCGGGCATCGACACGGCTCGTGGGCGCCGTCTTCTCCTCGGAGATCGCCTGTTCGATCTCCGCTTTCAAGGCGCGGTCGGAGACGCCTTCGACTGCCGCCTGTCGCTCCGCCGCGCACACGGCGCCATCCGCCAGAAGCGAGGCTGCGACGACCAGCGAAAAACCCAACCGTTTCAAAAAGCCGCCTAAGCATCAGCGTCGCCCAGCCGCGATCACGCCGGGACTGCTCTAACCATAGGGGGCGCCCATGTCACGATTTGGACCAAGCGAGCGCGTTCAGGACGCGGGAAAGACATGGCCGCTCTCGGCTTTAACCCTCAACTTAGCGCCCCTCTTCAACAGCGGCGCCTCACCCGAACGGGGAATGGCGATCTCCAGGCGGTTTCCGATTGAGTCGACGCCCCCGATCTCCATCACCAGGGCTGAACCGGCGAGACGATCGATGGTGATCTCCAGACCTTGGTCGGCCGGCTGAAACTGGTCGGGCCGGACGAAGGCGACGGCGGGACCATCCGGCGTGGCGCCGGCTGCGATCTGGAGCGCCCCAGCCCGAAAAACGCCGCCCGAAACCACGCCATCCAACCGATTAGCCTGGCCGACAAAGCCGGCGACGAAGGCGGTGGCGGGTCGGGCTTTCAGAACGTCCGGCGTATCGATCTGCTCGATTCGGCCTTGGTTCAGCACCGCCACCCGATCCGCCAGCTCCAACGCCTCTTCCTGGTCGTGAGTGACGAAGACGGTGGCGACACCGGTGGAATCGTGGATGCGGCGAAGCTCGTGACGAAGGGATTTGCGCACCGTCGCGTCCAAAGCGCCGAACGGCTCGTCCAGCAGGAGGACACGGGGCGAAACGGCTAAAGCGCGCGCCAGAGCCACACGCTGGCGCTGACCTCCTGAAAGCTGCATCGGGTAGCGTTTGCCGAGGCCGTCGAGTTCGACCAGTTTCAGCAAATCCTCGACGCGGCCGGCGATCTCGCGTTTGGCCGGCCGGTCCTTCCGTCTTCGTACATCGAGCCCAAAGGCGATGTTCCTCGCGACCGTCATGTGGCGGAATAGGGCGTACTGCTGAAACACAAAGCCGACACCTCGCTCCGCGGCAGCGGCGAAGGTCACGTCGCGATCGTCGAACAGGACTTGGCCTTCGTCGGGGAACTCCAGCCCTGCGATGGTTCGCAAAAGAGTGGTCTTGCCGGAGCCGGATGGGCCCAGCAGCGCCAGGAGTTCGCCCGGCCGAACGTCCAAACTGACGTCATTCAAGGCGGGGAAACGGGCGAACCGCTTCTTCAGACCGCGCACCGATACCGAGGCCGCCGTGGGATGGGATGGGGCGTTCAGAGACGCCTCCTCTTCTTAATCATTAGACAGCTCTGTTCGGTCATAGAGCACGGCCGGCCACTTCGGGCTGCAAAGCTTCCAGCGCGGCTTTCAGCACCAGGGTGACCACCGCCAACAAACAGAGCAAAGCCGCCACGGAAAAGGCTCCGACGAAGTCATATTCATTATAAAGTATCTCCACATGCAAGGGCATGGTGTCGGTGACCCCCCGGATGTGTCCCGAGACCACCGACACAGCGCCGAACTCCCCCATCGCCCGCGCATTGCAGAGCAGAACGCCGTAAAGCAGTCCCCACCTTATATTGGGCGCCGTCACCCGCCAGAATATCTTCAAACCGCGGGCGCCTAGAGACGCTGCCGCCTCCTCCTCATCCACCCCCTGGGCCTGCATCAGCGGGATCAGCTGGCGGGCCACGAAGGGGAAGGTGACGAACACGGTCGCGAGGACGATGCCCGGCACGGCGAAGATGATCTTCACATCGTGATCGATCAGCCAAGGGCCGAGCCACCCCTGAAGGCCGAACACCAGCACATAAGCGAGCCCCGCCACCACGGGCGAGATCGAAAAAGGCAGATCGATCAACGAGATCAATACGCTCTTGCCGGCGAAATGATGCTTGGCGATAGCCCAGGCGGCGCAGATCCCGAACACAACATTGAAAGGAACGGCGATGGCGGCGGTCAGGAGGGTGAGGCCGATAGCGGCGAGAGCGTCCGGCTGACCGATAGCGGCCAGAAACGGCCCGGCGCCCTTCGCCAGAGCCTGCCCGAAGACCGCGATCAGCGGCAACACCAGCATCAGGAGGATAAACACAGCCACCACCGCGATGACAACCACGCGCATCCAGACCGATTCGCCGCCAATGCGGGGCGCGGCGGGCGCTACGGCGGTCATGCCCGTTTCGCCCACGCCTGCAACCCGTTGATGAGCAGGAGCATGATGAAGGACGCGCCGAGCATCACCACGGCGATGGCCGCCGCCGCGCCATAGTCGAACTGTTCGAGTTCCTGGGTTATCAAAAGCGGCGCGATCTCGGATTTGAACGGCATATTGCCGGCGATGAAGATCACCGATCCATATTCCCCGACGGCCCGGGCGAACGCCATGGCGAAGCCGGTAAGCCAAGCGGGCATGATCGCCGGTAGGATGATGCGCACGATGGTCTGCAGGCGACCGGCGCCCAGGGTGGCGGACGCCTCTTCGACGTCAAGAGGCAAATCCCGGAGCACCGGCTCCAACGTCCGCACCACGAAAGGCAGGCCGATGAAGATCAGGGCGATCAATACCCCGGTCGGATTGTAGGCGGCCTTTATGCCAATCACGGACAGTGGCCCACCGACCCAACCGTTGGGCGCGTAAAGCGTCGCCAGGGATATGCCCGCCACCGCCGTCGGCAAGGCGAAAGGCAAATCCACTAAAGCGCCGATCAGCGCCTTGCCGGGAAACTGGTAACGCACCAGCGCCCAGGCGGTCAGCGCGCCGAAAACGCCATTGACGCCCGCCGCCAGGAACGATGCTCCAAAACTCAGCGCATAGGCGTGCTGAGCGCGAGGCGAAAAAGCCGCCGCGACGAAGGCTGAAGGCGTTAAACCGGCGGCGCGGATCACCACCGCCGAGACCGGGATCAAAACCACCAGCGACATGACGAGGATGGTGGTCCCCAGCGTCAGGGCGAATCCCGGAATGGCGGATCGCCGGCGAAACGCAGATCGACGAGGCATTGAGCCGACGTTCGGCGCAAGCGCGACCATGACGGCTCCTTTTAAACCCCGGCCCCTGCGCCGCAAACCTTAGACACTTAAGCTCGTGCGTCGCACAAACGAAATTTTCTAGCCGCACGTTCCATAAATCTGCCGCGCCGCCATGGCATCGACACGGATGGTTGAGACGTGGGCGGTCGGCCTCTAAAGATGAGCGTTCGCATACGCCCAAGGATCCCTATGTCGACCATCGAAACGCGCCTGACCGAACTCGGCATCATCCTCCCCACGCCCAATGCGCCGGTGGCCAACTATGTGCCGTTCGTCAAGGCGGGGGCGATGCTGCATATCTCGGGTCAGGTCTCCCTGGATGCGGCGGGCGGGGTCAAAGGCGTCGTTGGCGAAGAAATCGATATGGAGACCGCCAAAAAGGCCGCGCGAATTTGCGGCGTGAACCTGATCGCGCAGATGAAGGCGGCGCTGGGCGATCTCGATAACGTCGTGCGCATCGTCAAGCTCGGCGGCTTCGTGCAGGCCGGCGCCGGGTTCTTTGAAATTCCCCAGGTGGTGAACGGCTGTTCGGACCTGATGGTCGAGGTTTTTGGCGACAAGGGGCGGCACGCCAGGTCGGCCGTGGGCGTTTATCGCCTGCCGATGAACTTCGCTGTGGAGGTCGACGCCATCGTGGAGATCGCGTGAGGCCGGCCTGTGAGTCCGATCGGGTTTTCTGCTGCGGGATCGGCCGCTTGGGACGGCCTTTTCGCACCGCCTATCGCTCATCGAGGCCTTTGGTCGCCAGCCGGCGCGCCGGAAAACTCCCTCGCCGCGTTCGACGCCGCGTGTTACGCCGGCTACGGTATCGAGCTTGATGTTCAGCTGTCCAGCGATGGCGTGGTCATGGTCTTCCACGACGAAGATTTGTCGCGAATGGCCGACGTTGAAGGGCCGCTGAGAGCCAAAACGGCCGCGGAACTCTCCGCCCTCAAATTAAAAGGCACATCCGAACCCATTCCGACGCTGAAACAGGTTCTGGACCTCGTCGCCAGTCGCGCGCTGATCCTGGTGGAGATCAAGAGCCGCCCCGGCGAAGAAGGGCCGTTGGACGAGCAGGTCAGCGACGTGATCGCAGGCTACGGTGGACCGCTCGCAATCATCGGCTTCAATCCCTATTCCCATGCTTGGTGGGCCGCTCACCGGCCGGAGGTGCTGCGCGGCCTCGACAGCTATGGCTACGACGACGGTGCGGCCCGACTTCTGCCCGAAGTCGAGCGCCTCTCTTTTCGGTCGCTCAAGCACGTTCAGATCGCTAGGCCCCATTTCCTGGCCCTCGACCTCGACATGCTGCCGAACCGGGACGCCGACAGGTTGCGTACCGACGGCTATCCCATCGTCGCATGGACGGTCCGATCGTCGGCGCAACAGGATGCGGTCGGGGCGTTTTGCGACAACATGATCTTTGAAGGTTTCACCCCGTGAAGGCCGGGGTGAAGCCGACTGTCAGCGCCCACAACACCATCGCCGACATTGGCCGCGACGCGTGGGACGCCTGCAACGCCGCCTCAGATTACGCCGCTAACCCCTTCACGTCGTTTGACTTTCTTCATGCCTTGGAGGAGAGCCGCAGCGTCTCGCCGAGGGCGGGCTGGGGCGTGCAGCACCTCAGCGTCGAGGACGAGGCGGGGCGGATCGCCGGCGTCATGCCGCTCTATCTGAAATCCCACAGCCAGGGCGAATACGTGTTCGACCACGCCTGGGCCGACGCCTATGCGCGGGCGGGCGGGGCCTATTATCCCAAGCTGCAATGCGCCGTCCCGTTTTCGCCAGTGACCGGACCCCGGCTGATCACCCGAGAAGATGGCCCCCGCGCCGAGGCGGAGCACACCCTGCTCGCCGGGGCCTTGGCGCTCTGCGATCGGACGGGCGGCTCTTCCCTGCACGTGACCTTTCCGCTCCGCTCCGAATGGGAACATCTCGGCGCGGCGGGGCTGCTGCAGCGGCAGGACCAGCAGTACCACTGGTTCAACCAGGGCTACACGACGTTCGACGACTTCCTCGCCGCCCTGTCCTCGGGTCGCCGCAAGACCATCAAGCGGGAGCGGCGGGACGCCCAGGCGGGGCTGGAGATCCTGGCCCTCACCGGCGCGGACCTGAAGGAGGAGCACTGGGACGCCTTCTTCGGCTTCTACATGGACACGGGCGGGCGCAAGTGGGGCCGGCCGTATCTGAACCGCCTGTTCTTCTCCCTGATCGGCGAACGGATGGCCGACCAGATTCTGCTTATCATGGCGCGGCGTGGAGAGCGGTGGATCGCCGGGGCGCTGAACCTGATGGGCGCGGACGCCCTCTACGGCCGCAACTGGGGCTGCTTGGAAGACGTGCCCTTCCTGCATTTCGAGCTTTGCTACTACCGCGCCATCGAAGAGGCGATCGCCCGCGGTCTGAAGCGGGTGGAGGCCGGCGCACAGGGGCAGCACAAGATCGCGCGGGGTTATCTCCCCTCTCCGGTCTATTCGGCCCACTATATCGCCGATCCGGCCCTGCGAACGCCGGTGGCGCGGTATCTGGAGCAGGAGCGTCCGGCGGTGGAGGCGGAGATGGCCTATCTCGCCTCCGAGTTTTCGCCGTTTCGCGAAGGTTGATTGCACGCTCTTTCATGGTGCAATGCGTGCAATCAGATGGAAATATCCGGTCAAGATTGCACGCTCTCCTGCCGTGCAATCAGTGCGATCGGCTCGGATCGTCAGATCTAGATTGCACCATCCTTCGCCGTGCAAAGGGTGCAATCAGCGAAAACCGCGGCGGCCATCGCGGGGTATGCCGTCAGCGAAGTCGGCGCGAGACGAGATGTCACGATTGTCAAAGAGCATGGACGGAGCAACACCGTTCCGTCAGCCATTATAACTCTGTTACCGGCGGCGGGGATAAGATCACGAAGTCGCCCGCGCCGCCGCGATCAGCGTCTTCAAGCCGGCGTCCACGTCCTGCGGCGCAGTCAGCACCGCCGACGCCTTGAGGCGTTCCGACCAGCCCTCGGTCTTGCTGGCCGGCTTCAGTCGCGGATCGGCGTCAGGAGACAGCGCTAGACCTAGCCGCGCCTTGCCGCCCTTGACTGGCCGCAAGGCGGCGAACTGGTAGTTGCGGGACCAGGCGGAATAACCCTTGCGCTGGCCGACCAACACATGGGGCAGGTCGAGCACCGCCCGCTCCACCACATCGAAGATGGCGCGTGACGCCGGATCGCTCCAAAGCGCCTCCCGCAGCGCGTCAGGTTCGCTCCAGCCCGCCTCGGGCGGAAACGCTTCGCTGAGCACATAGCTGGCGCGGTTCTGCAACAGGCCATGGCTCTGCTTGAACCAGCTCAGCCGCGCCCGGTGCTTGGTCTCGGGGCAGGTCTTGGCGATGGCCACCCACTCGGTCAGGGATTTACCAGTATCGCGCTGAAGACCCTCCCGCACCGAGGCGAACCATTTCCTTTGCTGCTCGGTCAGGTGTTCGGGCTCGATCTTCGGCATGTTCCCCTCCTCGTCCTGCCTTGCTAAAGCCTAACGCGAATAGGGGGTTTCGTCATGAGCATCGCCGGCGTCTACGATCATGACAACATCTTCGCCAAAATGGTGCGCGGCGAGGCGCCCGCGGCCAAGGTGTTCGAGGACGGCGAGGTTCTGGCCTTCATGGACCTGTTTCCGCAAAGCCGCGGCCACACGCTGGTCGTCTCCAAGACCTCCAAGGCGCGCAACATCCTGGACGTGGAGCCGGACGACCTCGCCGTGCTGATGAAGGGCGTGCAGCGGGTGGCGAAGGCGGTCCATGCCGCGCTGAAGCCCGACGGCATCATCGTCACCCAGTTCAACGGCGCGGCGGCCGGCCAGACCGTGTTCCACCTGCACGTCCACATCATCCCCCGCTGGGAGAACACGCCCATGGCCGGCCACGGCGGCGCGCGGATGGCCGATACGGTGGAGTTGGCGGCGCTGGCCAAAGAAATCGCCGCCCAAATCGCCTAGGCGCCAGACAGCCTAAAGATCAGGCTTTGCCGCGCGCGCCCACGAACGCCACCTTTACGCCGGGCTGCACGCCATGCGCCAGCGCCTCCGCATCCCAGTTGGTCATGCGGACGCAGCCGTGGGAGGCGGTCTTGCCGATCTTGGAGGGGTCCGGCGTGCCGTGGATGCCGTAGTCCGGCGCGTTCAGCGCGATCCATACCACCCCCACCGGCCCGTTCGGACCCGGCTTGACGTGCAGCTTGCCGTGCTTGCGCGGGCCCCACTTCAGCTTCTTGGGATCATAGGTGTAGTCGGTGTTCCAGGCGACGCCGTTGATCTTGTGCACGCCGGACGGAGACGGCCGCTCGGTAGAGCCCACCGTGGCCGGATAGACCCCCAGCACCTTGTCGCCATCGCCGAACGCGACGACCTCGGCGTTGGCCTTGGAGACCTCGACCCGCTTCACGTCGCCCTTGGCAAAGGGCGCGGCGCCGGGCTGCGCCACCACGATCACCGTGCCGGCCTTGCCGAAATCGGCGCCGGGATTCAGGGCGGTCAGCAGCGCCTCATCCATATGGAAGCGCTCGGCCAGCATCTCGCTCGGCCGGCTGAACAGCGGCCCCTGCGGCAGGGCCGCGAGCTTGACGAAATCCTCGCCGACGTCCGGCGCGAAGGGACCCGCCGCGTCCTGCGGCGTGATGGTGTAAGCGGCCGCCACGGGCTTGCCGTCTCGGACGAGCGCGTTCCAGGTGGCCTGATCCACGGCGCCGCTGGTCGGCAGAGTGTTGGCGGCCTGGTAGGCCGACAAGGCGTTCTTGAAGTTGGTCCCCGGCCGCCCATCGATCACCCCCGGCGAAAAACGCGCGCGGTCGAGCAGAACCTCGGCCTTGATCAAGGCGGGGTCAGGCGGCGTGTTCTTGTCGCTGGCATTGGCGGGCGGCGGCGCGGGATTGAAGCCCGCCCGGTTGATGGCGTCGACTGCGCCTGGCCCGGCCAGGGCCGGAGGCGCCGCGGGCGGCGGAGCAGGCGCTGCGGTGGGGGCTGGAGCCGCCGGCTTTGGCCCGGGGCGAGCC
>CAXTHJ010000015.1:0-48053 GCA_964243985.1 uncultured Caulobacteraceae bacterium
CCACCCGCGTAAACGCAGGTCCGCGCCGCTCAACCCTTTGTCCCCGGGGATCCCCGCCCCTCGCGGGCGCGGCCTGACGACCGTCCACGGCGCTGGCCTGCATAGGGACGACGACTAGGTCGGCGAACGCCATGGCTCTAGTGACCAGGACGGAGGCGGTCCCTTCCAAATCGACAAATACGAATTGAAATTCCGAGGCGGCTTTGTCGATGACGTTCATCACCGTGTCCTCACGGACGCCGCCGACGACGCGGACAGTGGATTTCGACTCTCCCTGGTCTCGCCAATCCAAGATCGGTTGGTTGGGATCGGCGTCGATGATGCACACGGAGGCGTTGGCCGCGTCTGCAAGGTAGGTCGCCACTACTAACGTGGTCGTCGACTTCCCCACACCGCCCTTCGGATTGGCGACTGCCACAACCGCCATCGGCGATCTCCTTTTCCTTCAAAGCTGCTACGCTGGGCTTGAACAAAACAATCACTAGCATTAGCTGGTTAAAGCTTTGTGAAGCACAAGGCAAGGTGTGTGTTAGGATGTCCTGTCACTAGTATGTGCTAGCATATTACTGGCGTAGCGGTGCCTCGCTCCACGGCAGCGGACGCAGCTTACGGCCTCGCCTCATTCGCCGCACGGCTCAGGATGTAGTCAGCCGCAGCTTGCGCCATCGCCGCCACCTTCAGGATAAAGGTCGGCTCAGCTTTCAGCGCTTTGATCCAGTGACCGATATAAGCGGCATGATCTGTCAAATGATCGGGTCGCAAGCCAAACGCGGCGCCCACAAGCGCGGCGGTCAGTTCAGCGACACATTCCTCGGCCGCGTAGGCGGGGTCCCCGAACCGCTTGCCAAAAACCCGATTGAGTCGCGCCGCGCCGCCCGTGTAGTGCCCAAGTTCGTGCGCCAGGGTCGCGTAATATTGCTCGTTGTCCCGAAAACGCCCGATCTCCGGCATCTGCACATGGTCTGTCTTCGCGCTGAAGTAAGCCTGATCGCCTCCATGACGCACGGACGCACCGACGCGGTTGAACGCCTCGTCCAATACGCAAATCCGTTCCGTGGTCGAGATTTCCAGGGGAGGGGAGGGGGCATAGTAGTCCGAAGGCAATCCGTCGATCTGATCGCAATTAAACGCGTTAAATGTCTTCAAGAAGCGATAGGTCTGGTCCTCCGCCGTCATTCCCTCTATTGGCTCCGCGCCTTTGCGGGTGGTTTGTCCGTAGAAAACCACAAGCGTACCGGTCTCGCCCTTGCGGACCTGCCCACCGAGGGCCCCTGCCTGTCGGTAGCTCATCCAGCGCGGCGCCGTGTAACCCATTGCGCTGGCCGACATCCAAAGCAGGAAGACGTTTACACCCCGATAGGCCTCGCCGTTGACGCGCAGAGGGAGCGAAACACGTCCGCCAGCCGCCGTATCCCACGGGCGCACCCAAGGCTTCACGCCGAGTTTGAGTTGAACAATGATCTTTCCGGCGATGAGCTGGGCTGGCGTCGTCATGGCTGAATCCATTCGGTCTGAGTGCGTTTTCTCTGTGAAAACAAACTCTGCCGAGCGGCGAGCGTGGGGGATGAACGGGCAAGGCCGCGGGACGGGGAGGGGTGATCGCCCACCCGAAGGGCGGCGCATAGCGACGTCGTGCAGCCGGCACGGCGAACGATGGGGACACCCTGGCGCGCGGGAGCGGAGCGACAAAGCCTTGCCCGGAAGGGCCGCCAAAGGCCCTTAGGGGAGGGGAGATCGCCACCTTTGGCGGCGGTCCGGGGAGGGAACGTCCCCGCTAAAAAATTCCTGCCCCTCGGGACGCCTGGGCGCCCGAACGGAAATGGTGAGAAGTGGGGGCAGGGCTGACGCCCCACCCCCGGAAATCTATTCCGCAGCCATCGGATAGGGAGCGGCTATCGCCTCGTCCCCTTCGGAAGCGACCTCCTTGACCACCACCGCCCTTAATGGCGCCGGAAGCCAGCCCTTGCCGTCGAGAAGCCTTTCTGCGGCGCTGGCCATCTCGGGCTTCTTCATCCGAGCGATGTTCTCCGCCGCCTGAGCGCTGACGCCCTCAGTCACCGCCGAGAGGATGGCGGGCTTAGACACCCGCGTGAAATAATCCTCGGCGGTAGAGTTCCACCAATCAGCCATATTCAGGTCGATCGCTGACGCCAGCTGATCCGCTGCCTCAAGACGACCTCGTCCAGCCGTCTCGTGGGCTTGCTGAACCGCATCGAGGGTCTTGCTGGTGGCGAAGGTCAAGAGTCGCAAGAGCATCACCTGATCCTGCTCCAACAACCACGACCACAGGTCCTCCTTCGCCTCAGGCAAGACGGCTCGAAGTGAACGCTCCTCCGTTTCGATCACCTGCGCGGCCAAGGTATCCGGCCCGCCCACTGCGTAGCGCATGGCATCGATTCGATTGGCCTTGAACCCGATCTGAACCGGAGACTCGGCCCAGTGCTGATTGAAGAACAATGGAACGATGAGGTTATGCACCACGCTCGCCAATGCGACGGCGGGATGATCGAGCAAGGCTGCGGCCAACGCCAAGGTTCGTTTGGCGGTCAAGTCCAGCATGAGCGGTGCGGAAAGCGCGGCTTTGGACTTCAGCCCCACCACGCTAGACCCTGCCTCCTCGCCATCGCCTTTCGTAGCCACCGCCAGCGCCTTTGCGGCGTCCTCCCGTAACAGGCCTCGCTGATAGGTGGCCTGACCTGCATGGTCGATTGAGACCACCACCCCGCCCAAGGCATATTCCGCGACGCTGAAGTCCGCCTGGGAAATGGCGTCGATCTGCTGGCTCAAGGCCTCCGCCTCCGCGTTCGCGTCCTCGTCGTCTCCATTATCGCAGACGTCATCATAGGCGAGTGTGAGCCGGTCCACTTCGATCTGTTCGGCCTCGGTCAAGGTCTTGGGGCGGCGATTGCACTGCTGGAACGTGGCCTTGTCGCTATAGCTGAAGCTGATCCGGCCCTCGGCCCAACCCCACCCCTCGTTGACACGGACGGCCTCACCGGCGGCGACTAGCTTTTCCTCGGCCAGCTTTTGTAGCAACGCCCCGTCCATCAAGTAGCCGCCCTCGTCCCCGAACAGGTCACGACGGATGCGCCCGCCCTGGGTCTCATAGGACTCCAGCCCGACGAAACGGGCCAGCGGGCTATCGCTCGTCTGCTCGTCGGCGATGATCCTGGCGCGCAGGCTATGGGGCTGGCGGCTATAGACCGGCGCCTCGAACCACGCGGCCTCCTGAATATCGTGGTCATCGCTGAGGGTGAGGGCCATCATCTGTTCAAGCGTCGCCCGGCCCTCCCGGTATTCGGTGAGAAGGCGAGGGGAGAGCGCCGCCAGTTTCAGGCGCCGGATCACCAGCGCGGGGGTGACGCCAAAGAGCGCCGCCACGTCTTCGACAGGCCGCCCCGTGTCCACCATGTCCCTGAACGCCTCAAACTCGTCGGCGGGGTGCATGGCCTCGCGTAGGATGTTCTCAGCCGAAGAGGCTTCCACGGCGTCAACGTCATCGATCACCCGGCACGGGACTGGATGGTCCTTCATAAAGTGCTTGGATTTGACCAGAGCGGCCAGAACCCTCCGCCGCCGTTCACCGGCTTCCACGAAATAGCGGCCCGTTGGCTGACCGAGCTTATTCAGTTCATTGGTGACAACGAGATTTTGCAGAACGTCCTTGGCCTTGATATGGGCGGTCAGGCCGACAAGGTCCTTGCTACGGGTCTTGCGAACATTGCGGGGAGAGGGGATCAACTTCGATTGGGCGATCATCTGAACGAACATGGTCTTCACTTTCTGATGGCTGGTTTGCTGCACCGCGCAGCAAACCTTGCCGAGCGGCGAGCGTGCCGGGGTGAAGGATCAAGGGCGCCGGTAGGGGAGGGTGGCGCCCACCCGCAGGGCGACGCGCAGCGTCGTCATTGTCCGTAGGTCAATGATGGGGAGGGTCCCTGCCGGCGGGCGCGCAGCGCCTCAACCCTTGATCCGAGGGGCCGCTAAAGGCCCTTCAAGTGCGTGACCGCCAGGGCGCGCCGACAAGAATTCTTGCTCAGGGGCGTTGCGGGCCCTCCCGCTGAAGGGGGTAGGGCGAGACCACGGGCTCGACCTCAGGGGGAAACCTTCCCGCTCAAAAAGCACGTGCTCGATAAGCATGTCGGGCAATCAGATTATGAGCACAGTTTCGAACATCGCCGATTTGAGGACGCGAGACATAGCAAAGAAGCCGGGACATTTCGGTCCCGGCCGCTAGAGAAATCAGGATTGCGTGTCGGTTTCACTCTCCTTGCGCTTAAGGATCACGATGCGCCCTGTGATGGTCATGCAAGACGGGATGTCGCCGGTGAAGCCGTTGCCATCTTTCGTCGGCCAGCGCCGCCACTTCGGTGAAGCGGGCTGATTTTCCTTCGCCGCTGACGACGTTCAGGATGTGGGTGGGGCGTTCGCTGGTCATGGTGCAACTCCTTCAGGTCGGATCATCCTCTATGGCGATCCATGCCCAAGAGGTCGCGGGCGCTTGAAGCGGGGGAGCAATCCCGAACCCGGTCGGCGCAGCCGAGTGGTGCGGGCCGGGGTTGAAGCCCAAAGGCGTTCACCCGATCGCGGCTGCGATAAAGGGCTAGGTAAGGGTCGCCTTGAGGGTATCCGTCCAGACGTGATCGCTGGGAGCGCTCGCCCAGCCCTGTCAGGAAACGCCTAAGCAGCGGCAAGCCACCACTGTGATCTCAAGTGCCGCTTTGCGCTGATCAGGCTCCGTCCAAATGAGGGAAATGCGCTTCGAGCAACTCGATCAACCCCTCCAGGATCAGGGCGCGATCCGCCTCGAAGATCGTCGACGCTTTGATCAGCGATCGCTTCCCATCGCGTGCCAGTATCATCGTCAGCCGTCCCGCATAATCCACGGTTAGGACGAGATTTACGCCGTCCCCAACGCGGCCTTCGACGCTCAGGGCGAAAATCGCTTCCGTAGAGGGCGTTCTTTCGGCCACGGCAAGGGTGATCCAGACGTTGTCTTCAGCGATACGGTCGTTCAACTCAGCGATGGCGCTCGAAAGCCTCACGAGTAGCCGGGGAATTTCGTCGAGTATCCGCGCTCGCGCCAGCCTGTGCTCTCGGTCGGCACTTGGGGGCTCTGCATTGAGCGGTCGCGCATGTAATCTCGCCAGCACGCCTGCCAGCCGATCATCTAGGGTTCGATCCAAAGATCACCTCCTCTCTTTCGACAGCACCATCTGTGCGATTATAGAGCGCCAATGGTGGCCTCGGCGGCGACGTTAATCTCGCAGCGAACGTCCTTGGCTTGATAATTCACGCCGCGCCGCCAGTCGCAGCGTGCGTAGAGAGGCATATTTGAAACGCAGTTCATAATATTTGCCCGGATGCTCAGTATGACTACATGCACTAGCTCCCGATCTACAAGTAGATCGGGCCAGGATTTTGCAAAATGAAAAACTATTCATCTGAAATTGAACGACTTAGGGCTATCTTCGCGCCAGATGATCCCATTGGACGCTCGTTCGTACCCATGCCCGACGTAAACGATTGTTCAGCACCTCGGGCGCACATTCTTATCGTCGACGACGATGCAGGCATTCGTGAGTCGATTTCCGAATACCTCGTTCCCAACGGCTACGATGTGGTGGGCGTTGCTGACGGCGTCGCGCTCAACCACCACCTGACGCACCACACTGTCGATCTCGTTATTCTCGACGTCATGCTTCGCGGCGAGGATGGCCTGCAAATCTGCCGCCGGTTAACGGCCGAAAGGCAAGTCGCGGTCATCATGCTCTCGGCGCTAGGCGAAGAGACCGATCGCATCGTAGGCCTTGAGCTGGGTGCGGACGACTATCTTGCGAAGCCATGCAATCCCCGAGAGCTGCTGGCGCGCATCAGGGCCGTGTTACGTCAACGAGGTAGCAACCGAGCAGCCTTTCAGTCCACCGTAGTTTATCAATTCTTAGGCTGGCGGATGGACCCGCTTCGACGCGAACTGCGATCGCCTGAGGGAAAATTAGTCCATCTTTCGATAGGAGAATTCCTGCTCCTCAACATTTTAGTCGAGCACGCGGAACAGATATTGGACCGGGAAGCGTTGCTGGGGCTTGCGCGCCCTAGAGAGGGGCACGCCGGTGATCGGGCGATCGACGTTCAAATCAGCCGTCTTCGCCGCAAGCTTGGTGAAGATGCCGAAATGATGCTGCGGACGATCCGAAATGAAGGTTACGTATTCAAAGCCAAAGTGGCGTCAACGCGACACCTCGACGTCTGATGAAGCAAATACGTCCTGTTGATCTGATAAGCGAGCTGCCGCGTGCGATTACAAGCACCGATAATTTGGAACAGAAATAGGGTTTGTGCAGAGTCTGCATTTTTGAGCCTACTTTAATATCATATGTGGACGGCCCCCTCCTTGCAAGTATTTAGCATCGCTTGATCAGATCTCTTGCATTCATATGTCCGGCCTGTTGGTGCGTTCATATGAACGCTGGCCAAGATGGTTTCCGTAACGCGAGTTCCAAACAGCTGAGCGACCTTTGATGGCCACTGATATTTTCGGAGTAATTCGCGCTATGGATCGATCGATCACGCATCTGCTAGCTATATTGCAAGTTCTCGCATCAGCTAAGCACGGTAGCCGTGATTGCTCCCCGTGTTTGGCCGATCTCTAGGCCGCGCGGCTTAAACGGCAGGCGCGGGTTTGGTGGCGTAGCTTTGGCCTGTGACCATCAGCTTCCAGGCGATGCGGGCCATCTTGTTGGCTAGCGCCAGGGCGACCAGCTTAGGCGCCTTGCGCTTAAGCAGATCGGCGAGCCAAGGCGAGGCCTTGCCGGTAAGCTGCGCGTGTCGGATGGCGGAAGTGGCGCCGCACACTAGCGCGCTACGCAGAGCTTCATCGCCGGCGCGCGTGATGACGCCGAGCCTGACTTTGCCGGCGGTCGAATGATCCCTAGGCGTTAGGCCCATCCAGGCCGCGAACTGTCGGCCGGTTCGGAAGAGTTCGGGCGCCGGCGTCTTCATCGTCAGCAAAGCCGCACCGATTGGGCCGATCCCTGGAATCTTGATCAGCCGCTGGCTGCATTCATCAGTCTTTTGCCAAGCTATCAGCCTGGCTTCGATCTCGTCGATCTGCCCTTGCAGGTGCAAATATTCCTTCGCTTGCATAGCGAACAGCTCCCGAGCCGCCGTCGGTACGCTCTCATCGGCCTGGATAGACTCCAGAAGTGACTCTAAATGAGCTTTCCCCTTCGTGGCGGTGACGCCAAACTCGGCCGCATAGCCGCGGATGGCGTTCGACAGCTGGGTGCGGTTGCGGATCAGCCGATCGCGCACGCCCATCAGCATCAGCGCCGCCTGCTGCTCCGCCGTCTTGACGGGCACGAAGCGCATGGTCGGTCGACTCATCGCCTCGCAAAGGGCTTCGGCGTCGGCCGCATCGTTCTTGCCGCGCTTGACATAAGGCTTGGCTAGCTGCGGTGCGATCAGCTTCACCTCATGGCCGAACGACCTCAACAACCGCGCCCAATGGTGCGAGGCCCCGCACGCTTCAATCCCAATAACTGTTGGTGCAAGGGTCTCGAAGAAACTGATCATCTCCTTACGTCTCATCTTCTTGCGAAGAACCACCCCCTCGGCGGCATCGACCCCATGAAGCTGGAAGAAGTTCTTCGACGTATCCATCCCAATTCGGCTAACCTGTTCCACTGCATTTCCTTTCTCTGAGTTCCGCACGGCCTCAGGTCAGCGCATTCGATGCGATCGGGGGCCGTCCACCCCAACAGCTGAAGCCTTTTGGCAAGCGCCGTTGGAGCCACTAAGGCTCAAAATAGTCAAAAAGTGACTACGGCTCAATGGCCTTTATTTGGTTCGGCGCCTCCTTGGGATCACCGCACCAGTGCCGAAATCGCTGTTCACCGATGATTGGTCGGCATTGGTCGAAATTCTGATCGCCGCCCGACATAAGGCCGGTCTTACCCAGGTCGAGTTGGCGCAGAAACTTGGGCGGTCGCAGCGCTATGTCAGCCTGATCGAAAGAAGCCAGCGCCGCGTGGACGTGTTGGAGTTCATGGCCTACGCCAGTGCGCTGAACCTCGATGCGTCGGAGCTGTTCAACGAAATTCGCGGCAAGATCCGTTGAGACTTCGGCAAAGCTAATGACCGAACGTCAAGCCGAGATCCTGGTTATCGAAGACGACGATACGACCGCGTTTGAGATCGTTCGCGAACTTTCAAGCCGGGGCTTTGGCGTCGATCGCGCGGCCGAGGGCGGCGAGGGTCTCCGATTGGCGTCGACGGGGCGTTATGACGTCATCACCCTGGATCGAATGTTGCCTGGCGCCGATGGGCTGACCATCGCGTCCGCCTTAAGGGATCGGGGGATCGAAACGCCGATCCTCATGATTAGCGCCCTGAATGACGTGGATGAGCGGGTGCGAGGATTGCGAGCTGGGGGAGATGACTATCTGTCAAAACCGTTCGCGCTTGCTGAAATGACAGCCCGAGTTGAGGTGTTGCTCAGGCGGCGTAAATCAGACGCGGAAAAGCTGGTGTTGCGTTATGGCGACCTCGAACTGGACTTAGTCAGCCATACGGCGAGGCGGGCGGGGCGAGACCTGAGATTGTTTCCCAAAGAGGTGAAGCTCTTGGAGATGTTCATGCGCAATTCCGGACAAGTCCTGACGCGCACGATGATCTTTGAGACGGTTTGGGGGTATAGCTTCGATCCGGGCACCAACCTGATCGACGTCCACGTTCGGGCCTTGAGGAAAAAGCTTGAGGGCGAGGGTCTGCCCCCGCTTCTGCATACGGCTCGCGGAATGGGGTACACCTTCCGTGCGGACCCGTAACATAACCCACACCATCACGTTTCGTCTGACGGCCGCCTTTGGCGTGATGTTTGGCGTGGCGATCCTGCTTTTGCTCGGACTGGTCTATCTGCAGACCTTTGGCGCGCTTTCCCGCCGGGTCGACCATATCCTCAATGCGGAGGCTGCGGCGATGAGCCGGACCGGGCCTGAGGAAATCGTCCGGGTGATCCGAGAAGAAGCCGCCCGTGATCCTTTGGCCGATTTCTCGCTTTTCACCACGTCTGGAGAGCGGGTGGCGGGGGAGGGAGCCCTGGCGCCGGCCGCGGTTCCCTTGGACGGGTCGACCCATGACTTTCCCCGCCGGGGTCACGAGGCGCCAAAAAGGGCGCTTGCGGAGCAGATGCCGTGGGGCGAGATTCTAATCGTTCAACGGGACACCAGCCAACTCGTCGAATTGAAAGTCATCATCGTTCAAGCCCTGCTTTGGAGCGGCGCCCTCATCGCGATCCTGGGCGTCATTCTTGCCGTCGCGCTCAGTCTTCCCTTGCTGCGACGGATTCAGGCGACGCGCAGCGCCAGTGAAGCGATCGGCGCAGGCGATTTGACCGTTCGGCTTCCCGTAACAGGCAGCCGCGACGAAATCGACGAATTGGCCGTGATCGTCAACGGCATGATGGATGAGGTCGAGCGGTTGATGATGCAGGCCCGCACCGTGGGAGAGGGAGTGGCGCACGAATTGCGGACGCCCCTGACACGCTTGCGTGCGACATTGGACCACCTCGGCGACACGTTCGGGACGGATGAACGGCGCCGGCTTCTTCTGGAGACCTGTATTGGCGAAGCCGACGGGCTTTTGGCCCGCTTTCGCGCGCTTTTGAGAATAACCGCAGTCGAAGAACGCGGGCGCCAGATGGGCGTTAAGGCTATGTCGCTTAGCGGCACGCTGGAGCAGGCGATTGAACTCTATGACCCCCTGGCGGCCGACAAGGGCATAGCCTTGAAGGCGGCGATCGAGCCTGGCGTAGATGTCCGAGCCGACGCCGAACTGATGTTTGAAGCGGTTTCCAACCTTATCGACAATGCGCTGAAATTCACTCCAAGAGGGGGCGTTGTCCAAGTCAGCCTGATGCGCTCGGACGAGGGGCCCTTAGTGACCGTGCGCGACACGGGGGTGGGCATTGTACCCGCCGAACGGCAACTGGTGACCAAACGCTTTTATCGCAGTCCGACTGTCGGCAACGTTCCGGGCCACGGGCTGGGGTTGAGCTTGGTGGCCGCCGTGGCTGACTTGCATGGCTTTGATCTCAGCTTCGAAGAGGCTCAGCCCGGCGCCATCGTGCGACTGCTATGCCGACCGCGCGCGAGTGCGAGGACATGAGATGAGTGGGCCGCACGTTAGGGCGTTTGCGTATTAACGTGAGTGGACGCAACCTTGCCTATGGCGGGTAAGTCGGCGTCGGTCCAACCGCCGCCAAGCGCGCGAACCAGGTTGACGCTCGCCTGTTGACGCCGGGTTTCCAGCGCCAGGGCTGTTTGTTCGGCTTGCAACTCCGCCGTCTGTGACGTCACCACATCCAGATAGTTAGTCGCCCCTTCCCGATAGCGGATCAGGGATAGATTGGTGGTTGCCTGTGAGGACCTCACGGCGTCAGCTTCATCGCGGGCCTCTACGGCGTAGTGGTTCGATAACGCCAACTGGTCCTCGACCTGTTGGAAGGCGGTCAGCACCGTGGCCCGGTAGTTGGCGCTGGCCAAATTGAAGGCCGCTTTAGAGGCTGCGACTTCAGCCTTTCGCAACCCGCCATCAAACAAGGTCAAAGCCAACTGTGGGCCGATGGTCCAGAAAGTATTTGGTGCAATCAAAAGGTTATTACCGCCGGTGTTTTCAAACCCGCCCTGTGCATCCAGGGAGATGGTCGGGAAATAAGCGGCACGGGCGACGCCGATCTGGCGGTTTGCCGCGAAGGCTCGGCGCTCGGCGGACGCAACATCCGGGCGGCGCTGGACCAATGTGGAGGCGACTCCGGTGGGCATCACTGGGATGATCCTAGGGGCCGCAGCGACATCGAGTGTAAAATTTGAGGCGGGCTGCCCTACAAGACTGGCGATCGCGTGTTCGTAAAGCGCCCGCTGGGCTGCAATGTCGGAAACCTGCGCCTTGGCGCTCGACAGTTGAGCCGCGGCCCGATCTACATCCAGTCCAGACGCAACACCTCCGGTATGCCTCGCCTGCGTCAGGTTGAGTGCTTTTTGATAAGCATCGACCGTGGTGACCAACAGAGTGGACTGCGCGTCGAGGCCTCTCAGTTGCAAATAGTCGTTTGCGAGTTCCGCATGTAGGCTGAGCCTCGCCGTGGCAAGATCGGCCGCGCTCGCTTGAGCCTGCGCTTCGCCAGCGGCAACGAGATTACGGACCCGACCCCAGAAATCAAACTCGTAGGTGATTTCGCCACCAACGCTGTTGTTGGCGTATTCATCGGGTTGTCCGGCGCCGCGAAGAGGCCGTTCGTCCGACTGGCGATTGTAGGTCGCCGCCTCCAGTGTCGTAAGTGTCGGTACAAGGCTGGAGCGCGCCTCGGCTGCAAAGGCGCGGGCTTGGTCGTAGGCGGCTAGAGCCGCAGCGAGGGTCGGATTGGCAACGTCGATTTGGCCCTCCAGCCTATCGAGTGTGGGATCGCCAAACCGCGTCCACCACAGACCTTTGGCGAGGCTGTCGCCCGGCCTAGCATCGATCCAAACGCTCGCTTCCTTATAGGCGGTAGGGACGGTTAGGTTGGGCGTCACGTAGGAGGGAGCGAGGTTGCAGCCTGCCAAAGCGATAGACCCCACCGCAGCCAGCCCTAGACCTTTCCAGGGTTGCGTCGCCCCTGGCCGTGACCTACCGCACGTCATTGGGGTTCCCCGCGGGCGGCTTGGAGTCCGGCTGGATCACGCGGACCAACGCGCCATTCGTGATCGAGTCAGGCGGGTTGTTGATGACGCGATCGGCGGGGGAAAGGCCGCTCGAAATTTCCATCACCGATCCAAGATCGCGGCCTACCGTGACGGATTTCAAATGCACGTGGCTATCAGGCCCAACCACAGCAGCCTCTAGACCCGTCTTCAGGAATAGAAGGGCGCTCGACGGCACGCGCAACATTCCCGCCCCGCCTTGAGCCGTGTTTGGTAGATTAAACTTCACTTCGGCATAATCGCCTGCCTTCAGCACATCCCCCGGGTTGGCCACTGCAAGTTCGACCAGGAGGGTCCCGGAATTGTCACTGACGGCGTTAGCCGTGGAGCTGAGGGTCGCAATGAAAGATCTGCCTGGAAACTCCGGGACCGTCAGAGTGGCCGTGGCGCCAGGCTTGATACGCGCCGAATAGCTTTGCGGTACGCGCACATAGAGGCGAAGCCGATCCACTTCCGCCACATCGAACAGTTCTGAGTTAGGCGTCGCTCCTGCACCGGCGTTAACGAGGGCGCCAATATCGGTTTTGCGCGCCGTGACAAAGCCGTCGAAGGGCGCGACGATGCGAGCGAAGGATTTCAAGGCAAGAAGCCGATCGACATTCGCCTTCGCCGCGTTGACCAAGGCGCTCTTAACTTTGAAGTCGCCGCTCTTTTCATCGCTCTCCTGCTTAGAGACGGCATCCTGGGCGAGCAGGTTCGACCAGCGTTTGGCCGTGGTGCTGGCGAGCTGCATGTTCGCCTGAGCGCTAATCAGGTCCGCGCGGGCTTGGATCAGCTGCTGATCAAGTTCCGGCGTGTCGATGGTGGCAAGCAGCTGCCCCGCCTTCACACGCGCGCCGATGTCGTCATACCAACCATGCACATATCCGGAGACTCGCGAGTAGATTTGCGCGTCGTAGAAGGCTTGAAGCGTTCCCGGCAGAACGAGCGTCTGCGCACCCGTTTCACTTGACGGGTTGATCGTGCTGACGACCGGGATCTGCTGTGCCGAAGTCCATGTCTTGGTCTGCGATGTATCATGGGCCCGGCTGACAACGCCCGTCACTACGATCAAGGCCGCGACGCAGACCCCTGCAATGGCGGCGATTTTCAGGGGCCTTCGCGATGGGGCGGCCTTTTGCATGAACGGGGAGGGAGGCGCCTTCGTTGGCGAATCGGGCGTATCAATGGGCATAGGCTTGCTCTCCTGGGAGGGCCGGATCAGTCTTGGGGGATGCCGCCTTATTGCCGTGGACGAGGCTGAAGACGACAGGTACGAACATCAAGGTTGCGACCGTGGCGAAGATCAGTCCTCCAATGACCGCGCGGCCCAAAGGCGCGTTTTGTTCGCCGCCCTCGCCAAGGGCCAGCGCCATTGGGCCCATGCCGATAATCATAGCCAGCGCTGTCATGATCACCGGACGAAACCGCGTGAAACCCGCCTCCAGCGCCGCCTGGATCGGATCGCCGGTAATCTCCAGTTGCTCTCGGCAGAAGCTAACGACGAGGATGGAGTTGGCTGTCGCCACGCCCATGCACATGATGGCGCCCGTCAACGCCGGCACGGACAAGGTGGTATTGGTGGCGAACAAGATCCAAACGATTCCCGCCAGAGCCGCCGGCAATGCAGTGATGATCACGAAGGGGTCGAGCCAAGACTGAAAATTCACCACGACGATCAGGTAGATCAGCACAACGGCCGCCAAAAGCCCAAATAGCAGGCCCGCGAACGCGGCATTCATGGTGATCACCTGGCCGCGCAAGGTCACTGTGGCGCCCTTCGGGAGGTCCTTAGCCGTAGCCTTGATGATCTTGGAAATGTCGCCGGTGACCGATCCGAGGTCACGGTTCTGAATGGTGGCGAAGACGTCGTAGGCCGGCTGGATGGCGTAATGGGTCACGACCGCTGGAACGGCCTCGCGATGAATGTCAGACAAACCCCCAAGGATTTGCGAACCAGTGCCGCCAGCGTTGGTCACCGATACATTGTCGAGGTCTGATAGGGTGTCCACTCGATATTGCGGCGTCTGCGCAACGATCGGATAGGACACGCCGTTTTTAGGGTTTAGCCAGAACGCTGGCGCCGTCTGCCCGCTACCCGCCAAGGTGGTCGACAAACTGTTGGTGACATCCCGTTCCGTGATGCCAACGCGATCGGCCTGGGTCCGGTTCACGTCCACTTTCAGGGCTGGATAGGTCGATCCTTGCTGCAATCGAACATCAGCGATTCCGGTGACGCCGCGGAGCTTTTCCAACAGCTCGTTGGCGTAGGCTTGGCTCTTTTCCGGGTCTGGACCGCTGACCTGTAGATCGATGGGCGCGGGCGCGCCGAAATTCAGGATTTGGCTGATGATATCAGCCGGCAGAAACGCGAACGTCGTTCCGGGAAACTGACGCGGCAACCGTTCGCGCAGGGTTTTAACGAACGCGGCGGTTGGCCCGTGCTTCTCGTTCAAGCTGACGAGGATGTCGCCGTCCTGCGGGCCTATGGTGCCGGTGTTGCTATAAGCGAGATTCAATCCCGCGAACGGAAGTCCGATGTTATCGACCACAGACCCCAGTTGGCTGGGCGGCACCACTTGGTGAATGGATTGCTCGATGGCGTCAAACTCGGCGGCGGTTTCCTCGATCCGCGTGCCGAGCGGCGCGCGCACATGGAGACTGATCTGCCCCGAATCGACGCTGGGAAAGAAATTACGGCCCAAAAATGGGATCAGGAGAAAAGACAGCACCACGATCGACATGAAGACCGCGATAAACCGGCGTTGATTAGCCAAGGCCAGAACCAGAAGATCACGATAGCCGAACCGAATCTTCTCAAAGATCTGTTCGAACCCGTGTTGAAAGCTCACTAGCGGATTGCGCGAGCGCTTCTGGCCGGCCTGAGCATCGTGGTCCTCCATGATCTCCCGTTGATGCGCGCCGTCGTGCGACTTCAGTAGATAGTTTGCCAAGGTCGGGACCAGGGTGCGCGAGAGGATAAAGGAGGCGATCATGGCGAACATGACGGCTTCGGCCATGGGCACGAAGAGATAGCCGGCCACGCCGGGTAAAAAGAACATCGGCACGAACACGACGCAGATGCACAAAAGCGACACAAACGCGGGCGTCACGATCTGCTGGGCGCCGTCCATAATCGCCGTGCGGACCTCTTTGCCCTGCTCCAAATGCCAGTTGATGTTCTCGATCGTGACCGTCGCGTCGTCGACCAGAATGCCGACCGCCAAGGATAGCCCCCCCAAGGTCATGATATTGAGCGTCTGGCCCAACACCGACAGCGCCGTGATCGAGCATAGGATCGCCAGCGGGATGGAGACCGCGATGATCATCGATGACCGCCAGGAGCCCAAGAACAAGAGGATCATCAGGCTCGTCAACGCAGCCGCGATCACCCCTTCGCGGATCACGCCAGAAACCGCCGCTTTCACGAAAACGGACTGGTCATCCAGCATCAGCACTTTGAATGAGGCTGGAAGAGTCTGTTCGAGGCGGGGGAGGATACTTTTCACGCCGGCCACGATCGCCAGGGTAGAGGCGGAGCCGCTTTTCAAGACCGTCATCAGGACTGAACGGCGACCGTCCACCCGCACCACATTCGTCTGCGGCGGCGAGCCGTCCCGGACCTGGGCCACGTCACGAACAAAGATGGTGGCGCCATTCACAGTCTTGATAGGCAGATTATTTAAATCGTCGAACGCCTCGGGGCTGTTGTTGAGCTCAACGTCATATTCAAATTGGCCGATCTTGGCGGTGCCTGCGGGGATGATCAGATTCTGATTGGAGATCGCGGTCTCGACATCTTGTGCGGAGAGACCTTTGGCCTGCAGCGCCTGAGGATTAAGATCGATCTGAATCTGGCGCACCTTGCCGCCGTAGGGCGATGGCGTCGCGGCACCCGGCACGGTGGCGAGGGCCGGACGAATGAAATTTTGCGCCGTATCATAGATCTTCTGTTCGCCGAGACTTGGACTTGAGAAGGCGAGCTGGATGATCGGCACGGTAGAGGCGCTGTAGTTCAGCACCTGAGGCGGGGTGATGCCGGGCGGCATCTGCTTCAACACCGTCTGTGAGATAGACGTGACCTGAGCGGTGGCGGTGCGGATGTCCACGCCGGGGGAGAAGAAGATCTTCACCACGCCGACGCCGTTCAACGATTGGCTCTCGATGTGCTCGATGTCGTTGACCGTCGAAGTCAGCGTTCGCTCGTAATAGTAGATGATCCGTCCCGCCATCTCGTTGGCGGGCAAACCTTGATATTGCCAAACGACCGCGATCACCGGGATTTTGATGTCGGGCAAAATGTCGGTCGGCGTCTTCATCGCCGCCAGCGGGCCAGCCAGCAAGATCAGCACCGCCATAACGATGAAGGTCAATGGACGCTGGAGCGCGACCCGGACAAGATGCAGCATTCTGGGAACTCACTCATCGTCCGCCCAACCATAAGGTTTGCTGCGGTGCGGTCGCTCAGCGGATTGAATAGAAATGCAGGCGCGCCAAGCCTAATGAAAACTTTCTCATTTTCCGCCTGAGACGCAGCCACCCGCACAAAGGATGCGAAATCAGGCCGAGAAAAGGGCCGCCGAACGCGGTTCAGTTTAGTTATTCGCGGATCAGCATCCCTAAGATGAAAGAGTTTTCATTCGACGCCGACCATTTAGCCGCCGTAACTTCGATGCGGGTGGAAACGCCCTATCCGCTTCGGCACCCCCCGAACACGGAGTCCGCTCCGGCAAAAAAACAAACGCCGGAGCGGATGTGCTCAACCCAAATCTCGCCCGAGCGATGCTCAATAGGCTCTGGAACCAAATGGCTGGAGGAAGCCATGACACACAGGGATTTAGACAAGGCTGGCCACATCCGCGTCATCGTGCATGGCAAATGCCATACGGCGGCTTGGCGCGTCGTAGGATCGACGATCCTTGTGACGTCCCCGTTCGGGGAAGGGACAGCCTTTCTAGGCGCCTTGGCGACCGCCCCAGCTACAGCAGCCTGTGAAAAGCTGAAAGAAATGGTCGCCGCCCAGCCCAACAGACAGCGGCAGCTTTCGCCAAAAAGCTCAACTTGGACGGCGGCGCAGAGAAAAAGGGAATATCGACCTGACGGGCCCGAAGCCCATAAAGCGCAGATCGTGCAAGCTATATCGCCTGTCAGATGACAGTGGGCGATCAGTCCACCGCCAGGATGATGTGAGACGCCTTGATCACGGCGGAGGCGCGATCACCAACGCGGAAGCCGAGGGTCTCCCCACTGCTTCGGGTGATCGTGGCGGTCAAGGTCTTCCCCGCGTCCAGTTCTAAGACGACTTCATCGTTCACCGCGCCGGTCAGATGGCGGATCACCGTCCCCACAAGCTGATTGCGGGCCGAAGTGCGCAGGGGCTCTTCGCCGGGCGCGAGGATCACGAAGCTCGATTTGATCAAGGCCACCGCCTCGCGGCCTGGAACCAAGCCTAAATCCTCCACACTGGCGCGTGTGGTGATGGCGGTGATCATCACTTGCGGGCTAACGCGCAACGTCACTTCGCTGTTCACCGCGCCCTCGGCGACAGTTTCTACCACGCCCCTGAGAGCGTTTCCTGCGCTGGTCTTCATGCCGAGGCTCCAGATCATTTTACCGCCGGACAGACCGGCATGGTCGGCAAGGGTTTGGTTTAGTTCGACCATTAGAGCGGTGAGATCTTGCTCGACCTTTCCGAAGCCGGTGATCACCGCCCGTCCCAGGTCGGTGACAACGGCGCCGCCACCCTTTGCGCCGCCCGCCTGACTGTTCACTAGGGGCCGCTCGAAGAGATTGTTGAGCGCCTGCACCGCATCCCAGGCGCTGCGATAGGTCAAGCCGACGGCCCGCCCGCCGGCGGAGATCGACCCATGCTCGCCGATCGCTTTCAAGAGGCGGATGCGGTCAGGCCCGACTCGGGCGTCCGCGCCCCGACGAATCTGAAGCATGGCGCGAAGCGGATTTTCCGACGACATAAGCTAACCTGCCACGTCGCACATTGCAGCTCAAATGCTGCGAGCGCGCCACAGGTGCGGTCTTTTTCCGTTGACGGGGAAGGCGAGGCTTTCTCGATATGCAATTTAATTGCATATCGCCAGATGGGAGCCATAACCGCTGCGAACGGTCGCTTGAGCGGATCGGGCTGGGGAACTTTCATATGCAAAATAGAGCTTCGCTCTTAGGCGGCGTTGCGCTCGTCTTGCTGGTGACAATCACCGCTGGCGCTGCACACGCTGCACCTCACAAGGTCGTCCATAAGAAAGCCCAGCATACAACGTCAGGCGGGATGTCGGCGCTGATCGCTGAGGTGCATGAACTGCGAGCCAGTCTCGCCGCCGAGACGGCCGCGCGGATGCAGCTACAGGCCCAGATGCAGCAAACCAGTGCCGTCGCCCAATCCGCCCAGGCTCAAGTGGTGGCGGCTCAGGCCCAGGTTCAGGCGGTTCAGTCCGCTCAGGCCCAGGACGACACCGCCATTCAGACCATCCCCACCGCCGTCGCCGCGGCGGTCAATACCGTCAAGCCTAAGACCGACGGCCTTTATTTCAAGGGGGTCAAGATCACGCCGGGCGGGTTCATCGAGCTGGCCAATGTCTATCGCGAACATAATACCGCCAATGACGTCTCGACCGCGCTCAATACCATTCCCTTCCCACAGAGCCGTCAAGGACACTTGGAAGAAGACCGTTTCACCCCCCGCCAAAGCCGCGTCTCGGCGCTGGTCGAAGGAAAGCCCACTTCCGACATCACGCTCAGCATGTACGGCGAGTTCGACTTCCAAGGCGCTGCGCAGACCGCCAACTCCAATGAAACCAACTCCTTCAACCCGCGCATCCGCCACCTTTATGGCACGATCGACTGGGCCGATTCCGGGTGGCACTTCCTGGCCGGGCAGACCTTCTCACTGGTGACGCTGGACTCTAAAGGCATCACCTCCCGCAACGAGATAACGCCGCTGACCATCGACGGCCAATACACCACCGGCTTTACCTGGACTCGCCAGCCCGGGGTCCGCATCACCAAAGACCTTTTCGACAAGACGGTGTGGATCGCGGTCGCGGCGGAAAACCCGCAGACCACCTTCACTGGAACGGTCCCGACCGGGGTGATCAACACCATCAACAACGGGCAGGGCTTCTACGCCGGCGCAACCAACACCGGCGCGGCGGCTACCCAATCGCTCAACCACATCCCCGACTTCATCGCGAAAGTTGCGGTGGAGGAGGATGTAGCTGGCCACCACATGCACGCCGAAGCCTTCGGCATGGCCCGCTCGTTCTACGAACAACTTCCCGATTTCAAAACCAACAACGTCACTACTGGGGCGTTTGGCGCAGGCTTGACGGCTCAGATCATTCCAGGATGGTTCGATGTGCAGGCGTCTGGCCTGACCGGCAAGGGCATCGGTCGATACGGAAGCGGACAGCTTCCAGACGCCACCTTCAACGCCAATGGTCACATCGTGCCGATCCAGGAGACCATCGCTTTGGTTGGCGGCATCGTTCACGCCACCAGGGATTTGGATATCTACACCTATGGGGGCGAGGAGCACGAGGACCGTGCGGCCTCCGGCGCCATCGGCTACGGCAATCCGCTGTTTGTGAACACCGGCTGCGAAACCGAGGGTTCTGCTCTAACCTGCACGGGCAACACGAAACTTCTGGAAGAATTGAGCGCGGGCTTCTGGCAGAAGCTTTACAGCGGCCCGTGGGGGCAAGCTCGCTTCGGCTTGCAATACTCGTATATTGAACGCAACGCCTTCTCAGGCATGGGCGGCGCGCCTGCGGCTCACGAAAATATGCTCTACACGAGTTTCCGCTACTATCCTTTCCAGTAGATTTTGATCGCCCTCTTTAGGGTAGAAAATCTAAAGGGCCCTGCAAACCTTTTGTGTTCAAGTGAAAGGCCTACCTCTCTAAGGTTGGGTTGCAACATTCGGGGCCGGGCGTGACGAAATCTGTGAGAAGACTGCGGCTGAAGTTTCTTTCGGGAGCCGCGACCGCCGCTGTGCTCGTCGCCGCGTCGGGCATAGCCCACGCGGCAGAACCCATTTCGTCGGATGCAGCGACCGCCCAGGACTTAAAGGCTCAAGTGCAGCAGCTGACGGCGCTTGTGCAAACGCTCGCCAAGCAGGATCAGCAACAGATTGAAGCCCTATCCGCTCAGGTCAAGACGCTGCAGGCAAAGCTACAGCAGCAGGACGCCGCCACCCTCCAGGACGGAACAGCGACCACCCGAGCGGCCCAGAACGCCACGGGCGGCTTTTCGGTCCCGCAAACGACTGGCCAATCCGATCCCTCGGTCGCCTTGCCCCGCGTCACCCAGAACGCCACCCACCGTTTCGCCCTGCAAAGCGCCGATGGGCAGTATTCGATCGGCCTGACGGGCGACATCCAATTCGATACGGGCGATTATCTGAATTTCCACGCTAAATCGCCGGTGGTGGGCCCTCAAGAGCTGTCCAACGGCGTCAACTCCAGGCGGGCACGGATCGGGGTGACCGGGACAGCCTTTGGCGACTGGGGCTTCGCTCTGGTCTACGACGCCGGCAATTCGTCTGACCAGACCGCCAAGGGCATCGAAACAGCTCAGATAATCTATAGCGGGTTGCATGGAGCGGCCTTCGAAATCGGCTATTCCAACACCTTCTTCACGTTGGATCAGTCCACCAGCTCCAACGACACCCTTTTCCTCGAACGGGCGTCCCCGTCCAACATCGCCACAAACTTCAACACGGGCGACGCCCGCGCCAACCTTGGTGCGCGGTTCTTCGGGGACCGCTACTGGATCGGTGGCTATTTGACCGGCCCTGCGAGCGGCGATTCCCACACTTTGACCGGCGAGCGGATGGGCGCATTCCAGCGGGCGGCGTTCCAAGTGTTGAAAGGGCCGGACTACTCTGTCCACCTCGGCCTTGGCGTCGATGAACTTTTACAGGCTCCGAACACCGGCAACGGCACCGCGGACGTCCTGTCTCTCAGCGATCAACCGGAACTGCGAATCGATCCAACAACGCTTCTGAACACCGGGACCCTCGGCACCTTGGCCAACCCCGTCACCGGCGGTTACGTGCTGGATTTCGAGACCGCAGCTACCTACGGGCACTTCTTCTGGCAGGGTGAATACTATCGCTATCAGGTGGACCGCCGGGGCCTCGCCACCGCCAATTTCGACGGCGGATATGGTCAGGTGAGTTGGACGCTCACCGGAGAATCGCATGCCTACAATCCACAGGCAGGCTCCTATTTCCGGATCATGCCCAAGCACCCCTTCTCCCTTTCGCGCGGCGATTGGGGCGCATGGGAAGTGGCGGCGCGGGCGAGCTATGTTGATCTGAACAGCAATTTCATTTCCGGAACGGCGCTATCCGCAAACCCAACCGCCATCGGCGGCGGTTTGCAGCGCAGCTACTCGCTAGGCCTGAACTGGTATCCCAATGACCTCGTGCGCTTCCTGCTTGATTTCAATCGCCTCGACTATGACAAGACCAATGGCGCAGCGGTCAAAGGCGCCGCCTTGGGCGTGCCGGTAGGCGCGACGTTCAATGCTCTATCGTTGCGCGCTCAGGTCGCCTACTAGTGCGGCCTGGCAGCGACAAGGGCCGTCCAATCGGTTCGCGCGGTTCGCATGGGCGACACCGAGTTGGCGGTCTTGGGTTTGCTCGGCGCCGAAGACGAGCAACGATGGTGCTTGAGGTCACCGCAGGACCTCCAGAATTTTGCGCAATAAATAAGAAAAATAAATATGAGGAGAGAGCCTCCAGAATCCATCAATATTGATTTCGAGCAAGATTTAAAAATGCTCAATGACTCGCAATTACGCAAGAAATACCCGTCAGAGAGCGCAACTCATTACCGCGTTTTGAAGATTTGTCGGCGAAACACTTTTGAAATAGACGGAAAGTGGAGGCGGTTTTCTGGGTATTTGGCCGACATGGGGCCCAAGCCATCTCCTAAGCACGTCGCCGGACTTGTCGATCCTCATAAAAAAATATTCGGACCCGATAATTTCCGATGGCTGACTATGGCCGAACTGGCGGCTCAACGGCCCGGAGCGCGCGTGATTGAATTTGAAGGCGCCCACACAACGGCTAAGGCGATCGGTGATCAATTAGGTCGATCTCAATCCTCAGTGCTGTATGCTTGGCATTCAAATTCTCTGGCCAAATTTGTTGCTCAAGCGAAAAAACCAATCACATCACAAGATTCGAGCTGGATCTATCCGGGGCCCAAATCCGAAGCAGACTTTTTGATTTCCTTCAAGAATTGGAGGAAAAAGACCCTAGATGAAGGAGATAAACGAGCGTTCCCCGATGTGTTCTTTTATCTGTCGGGAATGAAAGCCTTGAGTGCTCTTGAAAAAAAATTAGGCTGTCCTGGTTTAACCGATTTTTTTGACGAAAATCAATTAGAGCAATGGGGTTCAAATAGAGCCCCGGAAGCAGGTTTTAGCCAATATTCGGGACTTAGAAAACGCCTATTGGCAGCACTCAGATCAATAACCAGGCGCGACGCAGATTTTGCACGCTCGATCACACCTGTGCCGGGGAAACTTGAAGCCAACGAGATCGCGATGCTTTTGGATAGGCCCACGGCAAAGCGCTGACTGATCTTGAACTTTGCAGAAGTAAACAACGCACTCGATCGGCCTCCTTTCGTCATCGAATTGTAAAATTTGTGTCTCGGAAATTTTATGATTCCGGCATGAAACCATTGCCTATCCCCGTTAGCGATATCCCTCGCTGAGGCCGAGACGGTCCGGCCACGGGGTTTATACAGAGGGATTTGCAATGACTTTTAGGACCGCGCTCCTGCGGGGAGCCGGGCTTGGCGCGTTTGTGGCGCTGGCCGCCGGCATGACCGCTCACGCCGAAACCACCACAAAACACCACAAGCGCCATGTCGAACACGTTGTGGCCGAGAGCTCGTCGGCCGAAGAAATCCGTATATTGAAGGCCAAAGTAGACGAATTAAGCGCCCGCCTGGACGCCCAGAGCCAGCAACAGCAGGCGACCGCCGCCCAGGTGGCGCAGACCCAGACTCAAGTCCAGGAAGCCACGGCCAACGCCGAAAGCGCCCAGGCCAAGATCGAAACCATTCCCGAGCAGGTCAACGTGGCGATCGGCCAGCTGCCGAAGCCTAAGACGGACAAGCTGTATTACAAGGGCCTCAGCATCACCCTCGGCGGCTTCCTCGAAGCCACCGATATCGAACGTAACCACAATATGGTGTCGGACATCGCCACCAATTTCAGCCAGATCCCCTTCGCCAACAACGTGGCGGGCCACCAGAGCGAAAACCGCCTTACCGCGCACCAAAGCCGCTTGAGCGCCCTGGTTCAAGGCGACGCCGCCCCCGACGTACATCTTGCCATGTACGGCGAGTTCGACTTCAACGCGGCGGCGCAAACCGCCAACTCGAACGAAACCAACAGCTACCAGCCCCGCATCCGTCACCTCTACGGCACCGTCGATTGGGATAATTTCTGGGGCGAAGGTTTCGGCCTTCACCTGCTGGCGGGTCAAAACTGGTCCTTGGCCACCATGAACACAAAGGGCATCACCCCCCGCAACGAGCTGACGCCGCCGCAGATCGACGCCCAATACGTTCCGGGCTTCGTCTTTACCCGCAACCCGCAAGTCCGCGTAACGGGCGACTGGTTAGATCATACTCTGTGGGCCGCGGTTTCGCTCGAAAACCCCGCCACCACGACCACTGGCGCCACGCCGACCAACACCATGGTGTCCGCCACGGGTCAGTCAGGCTTTAACAGCGCCAATCAGGTTTCGTTCAACGAAGTTCCGGACTTGATCGCCAAGGTCGCCTACGAGATGAAGCCGTTCGATCGCAGCCTCCATTTGGAAGCGTTTGCCATCGCGCGCGATTTCGACGATCGTCACCCGACCCCGCTCTTAACCTCCAACGGCCGCGTGGACGACGACGTTTGGACCGGCAGCTTCGGCTTCGGAGCCGTTCTCCAGGCGATTCCTTCCGTTCTCGACCTGCAAGTCTCTGCCATCACCGGCAAGGGCGTCGGCCGCTACACGGCGTCGCAGCTTTCGGACGCCACCTTCGGACCGAACGGCAAGCTTGATCCGATCGCTCAGACCTCGTGGCTCGCGGGGGGCACCTGGCATGTCCTGCCGATCTTCGACGTCTATGGCTTCGTCGGCCGCGACCAACAGGATCACACCTCCGCTGTCAGCGTGGGCGGGGTGAACTACGGCCTCGGCAACGGCCTCCTCGACGCGCGCGCCTGCGCTTACGAGACCGGAGCGCCAACGGGCACGGCCTGCACCGTGCAGACCAAGTCCATCCAGCAGGAGACTGCGGGATTCTGGCACAAAGTCTATCAAGGGAATTTCGGTCGGGTTCAGTGGGGCATGCAATATTCCCATACCGAACGTGACAGCTTCGCCGGCATAGGCGGTATCGCCGCGTCGGGTAAGGAAGATATAGTCTTCACTACCTTCCGCTACTATCCGTTCTAAACGCACACCAAATTGAAATAGAAGGGGTCGCCGACGAGGCGACCCCTTTTTACACGGCATCTAGATTTTCAATAATAGTCCGCCAAGGTCAAATGGATCATCCGACCGTCCGAGAGCGTCAATTCGCTTCGAGTTCCGGCTGGTCTTTCGCCCATTCGAGGGTGGCTGATGATATAGGCGCCGTCCACGCGCTCGCCGTCTATTTTGACGATTTGATCGCCTGGCTTCAAGCCAGCGGACTGCGCAGGACTTCCCTCGGCTATATGCAGTACCCTTAAGCCTAATGGCGTAGGGATTGCTCCAATTCCAGATCTATCTTTCGGAATAGGAAGATCAATTTTCGACTTATAAGGAGAAAACCAGATTTGGCTTTTCCTATAATCCGTAACGATATGAAATCGATTTAAGATTTCAAAGCCCACGATTGCAGGTATGGTCCGGTTCCAATCAGCGGGAACTTCCATGGGAACATTTTTGAGCTCTACGCCCGCGATTTTAACTTTATCAAGCGTCGCAACGCGACTAATGGATAGGCCTTCCACGCCCCTGCTAGCGACGGTTGAAACGGGCCTTCCAGTCAGCAATCTTGTTTTTTCGGCATAATCCGCAGATACCAAAATGGTCCCGTTGTAGCCCAAGTCAAAGGCCGCCGAGATCGGTGCATCGTTGTTGATCGATATTGGAAAGTAAGGTGTTCCGCGAAGCGTTCGCTTTAGAAGCGAAATATTTCCATGCTTCAGCTCAATATTTTTATTCGGATCTTCAAGTATTATGGATTTGGATTCTATATCTATATCGACAGAAACATTTTCAAAAAACTCCCGACCTAAAATAACGTCTACTGCATCCTCCACACCATTGCGATTGGGATTTAGATCCAAAACGCCTACCGGCAAATCTTCTATTACCAAATTTCCTAGAGTAATATTCGTGCCGTCGGCAAAATGCCCGTATGTGTTGCCCGTAATGCCGGCGACATTGAATCCGGTTCTCAACAACATTCCATTTTTTGACGCGAACGTGCTATCAATTACTGTACGCCCGGCGCCGCTATCAACAATAGCTGAAGCTTCGACTCCATTTATACGGGCGGTCACCCGCAAGTGGAGCGCAGCATCAAACTTAAGTTCTATGACGCCGGACGACCTTTGGGGGCTTAAGAAGCTAACGCGGGCGCCCCTTGTATCGATATTCAAATCTTTGACCTCTTCCGCTGATGAAATATGCGGTATTGAAAAAGCACCTAGGCTTGATAGACAAAAAAATCGGTATAGTAATTTTCTTCGCGTCTGCTGATCCGGCAAATATGCGTTATTATCAGGAATAATATTCTCTGAAATGCGATCCATTGAATTATTCCGCTCGCGCGATCAAGATCATTCTTTTGTTGTGTAAAAAATGTCCATTTGCTTAGAGTGACATGAGGCTTGGCGTAAGCTAACGATAAACAAAATGTTTTGAACGGAAGCGACAAAGATATTATCAATCACGAGACGTTAAGCGTTCACCTGCGGGATTTAGGGCGACAAATGCTTTGAGGACTCGGGTAAAAAACTTCGGAGGCAGAAAGCCATAATCATAGCGGTCCTTGCGTACAACCTTCCTCAGATCATAGCCGGGCCAGACGAACTCGTTGCCCTCAGCCACAACGATCCAGGACCGCCGATCATCGAGCCCAAGGTGCCTCTTGATCCCGTGGGGAATTTCGACCGCTGATCCCGCGCCAGTTGGGGTGCTATGCGTGACCGCCAGCACCGTCACAACGGTGGCGCCGTCTTCGTTTCGTTCGACAGCTAAGATGATGACGCAGGGACGGTCTTTAACTCCTTCGTCTTGGCCGGCCTGGTGTTCGCGCCGCCATAGATATGAGTAGCCTATGACAAGACCCGCCTCCGGGGTCGGGATCGTCGCCATGCTGCCGGCTATTCGGCGTCAAGTAGCGCGTTGAGATGGTCATGCCGAGCGTCCATCTTGGATTCAGAAATCGCTTTAATCCGGTCCTCTGAAAGTTCGGCGGTTGCAAAACTGTGCCGCTGTTGTCGAAAGCGCTTGAACTCCTCGTAGTCGTCTGGCCCTACAAAATAGCCGGTCACATGACCGTGGCTCGACACAGCCACGGCCTCCCGTTGGGCTTGCATCCGATAGCGGCCAAAATTTCGGGTGAACTCAGACGCTGGAACAGTCATCGCCATAGGGTGGTCCTTATCGAATCTAAATATGCGCGAAACACGAAACTTACGCAAGTTATGACGGCGACTTACGGTCAGCAGCACGCGTGAAAATCCCTGAAGGGGGAGGGGATAGCATCATCCTTGGGATCAGGTTTTCCCCTGGTCGTCCGCTCCGTCTGGGGGTGTGACCAGCATGGCGACGGTCACGTCCAGCACCTGCGCCAACTCGTACAGTGTCACGACGGTCGGATTTCCCTGGCCCGTCTCCAGCTCGCTCAGATGTTGTTGGGCAAACCCCGTGCGTTCAGAGAGCTGCTCCTGCGTCAGGCCCTTTGCCTTGCGCGCATGACGCAGATTTTGTCCCACCAGGCGCCGCATATCCATGCGGCTAAAGCTCAACGGTTCCAGACGCAGAGTTTATCAGTTTTAACTTGTAAACCACGCCTGTTGGGGCGATCTTGTCGACTTCAACTTTCGATAGAGAGAAGCCTTGCGGCCACCCATCGACGAGCGAGAACCATCCAAGGGTCGGTTCACCGTGAAATCATTTCCCCGCCAAAACAAATTTATTCTGCTCTGTTTAATGATGGCCTTGGCGCTCTTGGTCCTGGCGCTATGGCTTCCTTAGGGCCCGTCGCGAGCATATTTCTTCTCGAAAGCATCAAATGGATATGAGCGTTGTTCGAGCTCAAGGCGTGGCTTTAGCTCTCGTCAGCACGCTCCTGGAACGGGAGGGCATCCTTCCGTCGGGAGAGTTTGGCCGCCTGCTGGCGCTCCTTGCGGCGATCACGGCTGAGACGGACCGAGTTCAAGGTGACACGCTTGCAATTTGGGCAGCTCTGGCTTCAGACGGGCCGTCTGCGGAGCTGTTCTAAAGGCCTAAGCAGATCTTAGGCGCGATCCATGTCATCAAACTGGTGGCTAGAAAAATTTCGCGCCTAAGAAAGCTTATACGAAATTTCTTATGTTTTTCATCTGCTTGAACAGGTATTTCGGAAAGCATTATCGGAAATAACTCCACTTTAGCCATTAGCATGACTCTTGGGCCCTTTCTTCGAAGGCCGCGCCGTCAGGCGCGGGTGTCCGCGGGGTCTCAGACTTTTGCCAAAGTTGATGCGATTCTCGGATCACTTTCCACAGGCCGGGTCTCCGCGAACAACAACAACTATTCTCTTAGTCAGACAGCCGGCCGCTTCCGCGGCCGCCCTAATTTCGCTCGCAAATTGCCCCTGAAGCTTTTCAGCAGCGAGCCTGTTGGGTGCCGATAACGATAAGATCCCGTCCGATGCGCCATGAAAGCCTATACGCCCGAACCATGCCCCGTAGGGGCCCTGCCGCACGGTTCGACGGAGTTCAGCGTCAATGGCGAGCCAAAGCGGGTCGCCAATTCCGGGCGCGTCCATGACGGCCGGCGGCTCTCTCGACTCGCATTTCTCTGTCGGCTGATCAACATCGGAACCCGTCTTTTCGCTTTCCTTGATAGACTGGTCGCGGATTATCCGGCTGAGGTTCAAACGCAAATCGAGCGCTGCCCCCGGCTCGCTTGTCGCCAGCTTCCCAAAATATCCACACGGGCTTCTGACCTTTTGATCCTCCAGAGCGATCGCCAACATGGCGATGATGCGCGGTCCGTGGCGGCGCCAGCCCCAAAGTGCAGTTTTATCGTTGTTGCGATCTGGGTTTGGGAGGAGATGTTGCGCCGCTTGCGCTATCGCCCCAGCGTCTTCCCCGGTCGCCGCCATTGGGTCATTGCAGAGATGTTCGGGCAGGATCGCAGCTAGGCGCGGGCAGGCTTTGAGGGCGCTCAGGACCTCCAGCCGCACGATTTCCCCAAGTTCTATCCGTTCAGAACGACCTTTGCCAAAACCGCTAGCTCCTTCCGAGGAGCTAATGGTGCTACGGTTTGTCTCGTGCTCTGTTTTGGTCGATGTCCCTTTTACGTTTAGTCTTCCAGCGACCGTAGGGCGCTGCTGACTATGTCGAGTTCGCGCCGTAGGCGCGTCCGATTGGGTAACAGATAAAACTAGGTTCTTTTGGGACTGTTCTAGGCGGACCGCTTTGTCCGGGTGGGCGGTTAATTCTTGTTGATGAATAAGGGCCGCCAAGTAAGAGGCTCGGCGGAACTGCTGCGCCTCACGGACGGCCGCCTCAGCGTCTTCCATTTCGTCCAAACGCGCCATCAGGGGCGCGAGATCAAACGCTTCCACCCCGGCTGGCCGGTTGGCACGATTATAGTCCCGAACGAGATACCCCGCCGCTTCCAACGCCTTGCGATGGCGACGGGCATCGCGTTCGCTACATCCGAGATAGGCTGCTATCAGCGAGGAGCTAGGCCAGACGCAGGCGTTGTCTTGCTCAAGACGATCCTGGTTCAGGTGCCTCGCATAAAGCATCAACGTCGCTCGTTGAGCGTGGTTGAGGGTGGGTGTGCCGGCGAGGATCGCGTCCAAGAGACGAGGGATGGTTTGGCCAACCGTCCATCTCCATGCACGGGCACGCTCGCACACCTGGCCGAAATTATCGGCTCGCTTCGCCGTGCCGGGTAGCCACTCACTATGAAGTTCTAAGGGTCGCATTGTCGTCCCGTGTGATGGGGACGAGACCAATCAACAGCGCTGCAATCGCAGAAGTCGGGGCATAGGTTCCCGATCGGAACTTGACGATGCAAAAAACACCGCCTATTCATAGTCCGTCTTCAAACAGCTCGACACTGTTTCTTCTGCAATTTCCGAAAGCCTCCCGCGTCCAACGGGGGGCTTTCGCTGTTTTGGGGCTCGTCAGGTCAAGGTGAAATCCTCGCTGGAGGTGAACCGTAGGTCGCGATCAGCGACCAAATGCGGTCCACGAGCATCCGAAGATTCGGTGTGAACGCCTAGCGAAGGTCGTTCCCAAGGATGCCGCTCACGCCCAAACGTGGGTCCATCTCGAATGGGAGGGCGGAGATCTCTGTCATCCGCCTTCCATGAATGTACGCGCATTAGCTCGCCTTACCCTAAGGTCGGCCTTGCATGGCGGGGGCTTTCGCCGGGCAAGCCGGTAGCGTTCTGAAAAACTGCGTTTTTCAGTTGACAACGCCTTCGGTTTTGCGGGATGCTCGGGCTGTTCAGACCTGAGAGCGAACCGCTCCACCGAAATTCGAAAGGCCCGGCCGCCAAGCCGGGCTTTCGTCGTTCTGGACTTCCGCACACACAAAAAGAGCGGCACCGCCAGATCGACGAAACGGCGCAACACTTCGCGCCGCTAAGTTTAGCTTGGGCCGATTCTCGGATTGCGGAAAAGGTCCTCACCATTTTCAGGAGTCATTTGGGGTGGTTAATGAACTCTTAAATTTCGTTGCCCGCGAGCTATTAACCTGCGGTTTTTACAGAGATTTTCCTTAAGTCTTTCGCTCTAACTCACAGATTCCAACAGGTTTTTGGACCGAGGTTCATGCAACCAAACAACGAGCACAAGGAGGGCCTGAAACCTGCCAAAAAGCACCGGATCGCGCGTCTCGGCAAAGGCCTTAACCTCAGTTCCTTGAACCATTGTCACGATGGTCCGGGACGGCGTCGCTCCTTGAGCCAAGTCTGAAAGCTCTTATCCCGGTCGATGTAAGCGCCAAGCATATGGGTCACCAGGGCATCAATCTCCACAGACTCACTATGCTCGGCTTGGTAGGCGTCGCGATAATGCTGGAGATCCCGGGCGAGGGAGCCCTTCAGTTTCAGCTTAAGCTCCAACGGGATGTCACCGACTTCGATCTTCGCGATCGAGACAGAGCTAACAGGAGGCATAATTATACGATCCTTTGGTGTGCGGATGCCGAGGGTCAGGGCCGGTAAGGCTCAAGCACCATGTCTTTGCTGACGATGACGCGAAGCGCCCAACCGGCGCGGATTTCGATGGTGGGCTGACGATTGAGCTGACGATCGGTGATCCGATCGCCGGTCTGGGTGGCCGAGTTGGCGATCCCAGACCCGGCGTTGTTCAGAACCGTTGAGCCGGAGCTTGTCGTCGAGGCGCTCTCCGCCGAGCTGGCCCCGATGGAGATCAACGTCGAAAGCAGGATGCCCTTCAGGATGTCGCCGAAATGCTGGTTAACCCGATCGTGCAAGCCGCTGGCGCCGGTCAGGTCCGCGCCGCCCATGGAGCCGATGTTGATGGAATCGCCATTGGGCATGATGATCCGGTTCCAGGCGACCAGCGCCCGAGCCTGACCGTAGGCGACCTGGCTATCATAGACGCCGACCAGGCGGGCGCCTTGGGGGATCAGGACGATGCGGCCGGTCCGATGGTCGTAAACCGGCTCCGTCACCTGGGCCACCACCTCGCCGGGGAGATCGGAGTTGATCGCCGTGATCAGGGCGGCGGATATCACGCTGCCGGCCTTCACCTCGTAGGGCGAGCGAGGATGCTGCAGGACGCCTTTGACGTAGTCCTGCGTCGCCGTGGACCCGGCGAACGCCCGCTTTTCGAGCTGGCCATTCTGAGCGCTAACCTCACCGGGGGCGATGTCGGCCACCGCAGTCGTTAAAGGTGCAGGCGCTGCGAACGCCGCGCCGGGGTCGACAGCGGGAACCGCGGCGCCGGTGGCTGGCGCACCGCCCACGAGAACGCTCGACGAGGCGGCGTTCAAGGCCCCCTGCTCTCTCGGGCTGATCGCCGGCACGGTGGATGCGGCCGCGGGTTTCGTTTGACTGGGAGCAGCCGCGGTCGCCGACGCATCCGGCGAGCACCCGACATAGCCCGGAAACTGCGCACATGACGGAGGCGCCGCGCCCGGGGTCATCAAGGTGTTGTACCCAGCGGTCGAGGTCGGGGTGGGCGCCTCTGGCGCAGACGCCGGCGCCTGGTCTCCAGGCTTGCCGCGATGTTTGGTGCGGTTCTCGGCGGCGACCATGGCGACGATCAGACAGACACCGAGCACTGTGGCCAAGGCCAGGGCCCCGCCCACTAGATAGCGCCGGTCCCACTGGGTGGTCGGGGCGCGCTGGGCGTGGAGCGAGATCTTCTCGGCGGCCGCCGTATGGGGGTCGAGGTCCGGGTTCAGGGGCCGGTCGGGTGTCAAGCTCATCGCGCGCGGCCGACATAGGTGATGCGAACGATGTCCTGCGGCTTCTCGCCGATCCGAAGCTCCGCTTCGTTCAGGAGGCGATCCACCACATAGTAGCCGTTGATGTAGTGGTAGTTGACGAGCTGGGCGGCATCGTGCGGCCCGATCATGAACAGGGGCGGCGCGTCTGTGGACGCAAGATCGGTCGGGAACTGGACATAGGTCTTCAGCCCGTCGTCGAAGACGCGGATCGGCTGCCAGCGTGGCGCATGTCGCCCAAGCGCCGTGATCCTGTAGTCAAAATGAAGCCGGTCGATGGAGAGGGAGTCAGAGACGACGGCGTTGGTCCGCAGAGCCGTAGCTGCCAACGCCTGCACCGTCGCGGTGGCCTTGGCCAGCTGCAGGTCCTTGAACGCGTCCTGAGGGTAATTCCAGCTGATGAGGCTGGTGTAGTAGGGCTCGTCGTGGCTGACCGCCTCCAGAAGATAGGTGCGCTGATCGGTGGTGAGCACCAGGTTGGTGCGAACCCCGCCCTCCACCGGCTTGATCAGGACGATTGTCTGGACCTGAGAAGCCGCGCCCTCGGTGGTCTCGGCGAACACCCAGCGGACGGTGTCTCCGGCCGCCTTGCTGATCAGCTTCTCGCCGGGTCGCAAGGCGATTGCGGTCAAGAACCTCGGGCTGGTGTGGAGGGTGTAGAGCTTACCGGGTTCGTAATCGTAGATCAGAGCGGCGTTCAGATAGGCGCCGGCTGTGGGTTCGGTCGTGGCCTTTAACGTCGCTCGGCGAACCACCCGCATCGCCACCGTCGGCCGCCGGCGCCTATGATGATGGAAGACCGGCACGGCCTCTGTGGCGGTTGTGGTGGTCGCGGTGGTGGTCGTTGTGACGGCCGCTTTCTGCGGCGGGGGCGGCGGCATCTGCGCAGAGGCGGCGCCAGCCATGGGAAGAGATAAGGCGAGGCTCGCCCCAATATAAAGAGCGCGTCTCATGATGTGATTTCCTGGGAGATTTGGAAGGCGGTGATGTAGACGCCGAGGGGGTTCTTGCGCATCGCCGCTTCAGTGGCCGGCGGGATGATCTTGGTGGTGAAGAGGCCGGTCCATCGGGTGACGACGATCGGCTGGCCTTGTTTGAACGCCGTCTCGGTCCATTCGAGCTGGTAGCTCACGGGGCTGCGTTGCAGGACCGACTTGACCTCGACTGTTACGCCCACCCCGCCGCCGTCGCTCTTCGCGACCGCCTCCTGAGCGCGCCCAAGATCGGACAGCGTCCCAAGGGCTGAGCCTTGGACGAAGTTGAAGGCGTTGCGGATATTCTGGCCGTTGACGATAGGGTCGAGCGGGCTTCTTCCCCTCACCCACGATACCCATTCCGCCAGGAAGTAGCCGGTCTCGGCGCGCGTCGGCTGATAGACGCGGCCTGCAAGCTCGATCTCGCCGGGGCGGCCGTAGCTGTCGATCGGGATGACGTAGGTCGCCACATGGGTGTCGGAGCGCTCATGGATGTAGCCGAAGAGGGTGATGAACGTCAGGCCCAAGGACGCGAACGCCACGATGCGCCAGTTGCGGGCCTGGACCCGGGCGCTGCCGATCCGATCATCCCAGGCCTGGGCGGCGCGCTGATAGGGGGTCTCTTCGGGCGTGGAGTTCCCGAACGGCTTTGGAGCCCGTTTGAAAGCGCTCGGCATCTAGTCCTCGGTTTCTTCTGGGGGCTTGGTGGGCGGAGGTGGCGGCGCCGGGGGCGCGGTGGCCTCCGTCACAGGCTGATCGAGATCGCGCCCCACCCGCTTCAAACGACGAACCGTCCTTTGCGCGCCAAGCGCCTTGGTGGCGGTCGTGATCGGACTGGCTGGTGGGGGCGCAGGACCTGTGGCGTGGCTGGTTTCATCGGCAGCTTGGCTGGCGGCGTTCGACGCCGCGTCGATCTCCGCCTCACGGGTCGCTTCGGTGACGGCGGGCGTAGCGGGCCGTTCTGCGGCTGAAGCAATGCCAGCGGACGCTGCGGTGTCGATCGCCGCGTCTCTTGACGCCTCTGTGCTCACGACTCCGGGTGCGCCAGGGGAGGATGAAGGCGATGCAGTGGGCGGGAGACCACCCTCGGCGGCAGCTTGGGCCGCGCGGATCGGACTTAAGGGCGGGGTGATCGGACTTGCCGGCGGAGGCGCCGGGCTAGCGCTGCTTCCGGCATCTGTCGAACCGACCGAGCTCGATGTCGGCGCGGTGTCTTGAGCGGTCGAGGGCGGAGGACTGGAGCGTGGGGAGGCCGCAGTCGTAGATGCGCCGTTCGCCGTGCCTTGGCCCTGGGCGCCCGGCGCGCTGGTCTCCGACCTCGGCGGCATAGGCGATCCGGTTGTGGTGGACGAGGTCGCGCCTGACGCCGCTCTAGCTGACGTGACGGACCCGCCTCCTGCCTGAGCGGCACGGCCTGACAAGGCCGCGGCGCCTTTGCCGGCCGCTAGCACCGTCCCGCCCGCGGCGAGGATGCCCGCGCCTACGCCGGCCGCTGCACCGACGAAGTTTCCGGCGCCGGTGGTCGCCGCGCCGCTGACCACGGCGGCGGCATATTTGGGGGCGTGCAACGCCAGCATCAGGATCAACACCACGACCATGGGGAGGACCATCAGGCTCTCAGTGGTGGGATGCTGGGCGCCCTCGACGATCAGATACTGATTGAGCGTGGCGGTCCCGACAGCGATAACGATGCCGAGCGCCATGACCTTGAACCCGGCGCTGAACACATAGGCGATGGACCGCTCGGCCAGGGAGGTGGTCTGAGCCAGGACGCCGAATGGCAGGGTGATGAAGGCGATCAGAATGACGATGTGGAACTCGATCACCGTCACCACGATTTCGAGCGCCAGCCAGGCGTAGGCGACGATCATCACCACGCAGGAGACCATGATCTCCAGCGCCATGAAGAGCTGACGGATGGCTGCTGAGACGTCGAGGGGGTTGGTGGCCGGCGGCGTCCCCCACTTTGTATTGGTGGCGCCAAGAACGTAATTGCCGAAGTCCCAGAGCGCCGTCGCGTTGGTCAGCCCGTTCTTCACTACCAGCGAGGGGTTGTTGAGAAAGTCGCTTAAGCCCCCTCCCCCGCCGCCAGCCGCGATCCCGAGCTTCCCAAACAAAGAGAATGCCGCCAGCGCCAGGGTCTGCCAGTTCAAGATCATGTAGGCCCAAAAGCCCACCACCAGAATCTTACGGAACAGGGGGCCGAAGATGTTGTTGGTCTCGTCGATCGCCCAGAAGATCGCCATGCCCGCGACGCTGATGACGATCAGCGCCCCAAGGCTGCCCTGGACTGGGCCCGTCAAGGCGCCGATCCCAGTGTCGATCTGTGATCTGAACGTGTTCAGAACGGTATCGAGAACACCGGCGTCTGGGGCGGCCATCTATGTGGCTAGAGACTATTGGTGTTTGAGACGCCGCCGGGCTTGTAAGCATTGATATCGGCATGTTCCAGTTCGTTGCAGTAAATGCCGACCGGATCGGAATGATCGCTCGTGTAGTCGCAGATTTTGTGGCGACTGAGCCTGGCCGCGGGATGAGCTGCCAGATAGGCCTCAGCTTCATCCATGTTCCGGTTGTTCGGCCCGGCCAAAGCCGTCGCCTCTTCCGGGGTTGTCGTGTCGGTGGTGTGCGCAGCCGGCGGCAGAGCCGCGCGGGGAACGACGACCGCTGTCGCGGGAACTCCAGGGTTCGCGGCGCCGACGCCAGGATTTGGGGTGCTGTCGGCCGCTGCATCGTGTTTGGAGCAGCCGGCGAGCAGAATGGTCGCGGCGATGGCGAGGAGCACAGATTTCATGGGGGGCCTTAAAGGCTGGTCGTGTTGCTGACGCCCGGCGCAGGCGTGATGGCGGTCGGATTCATCGCAGCAGCCGCCGCGTCGGTGGTGGTGGACGCCGCCGCCGCATCGGCGATCCTCTGAGCGGCAAGGCTTTCCTGGGCCCGCGCCTGGGTGGTCAGGATCGCGATCAGTTGAGCGAGCTGGGTGGAGACTGAGGCGAGGATCTGATTGGTGGCCTGGGTCGCCCCCGTGCTGCCGACGGCGCTTTGCGACGCGGCGACGGCGCCCTGAACGGCGCTTGCCGTGGTGGGCTGGGTTTGAGCGGCGGCGTTCTGCGTCGCCATCGCGGTCTGAAGGGCTTGCTGCGTCGCGCTGGTCCAGACCGACTGAGCGGCGGTGATCTGCGCTCCGGTCAGCCCGGCCGCCGAGGTCGGATAGAGGCTGGAATATTGCGCGCCGACGTTGGACGAGGCGAACCCGATCCCCTGAGCCTGCTGGAGGATGGCGGTGGCCTGGCTATTGACGGCTGGAAGCGGGGTCGTGGTGTCCGTGGTGAGCTTTTGAACCTGAGCTTGCAGGGCGATCACCTGGGCCAGGCTTTGGTTCAGCGCGGTCGCGGCTTCAGTGAAATTCTTGGCGTCATACACCAGCTCCTGCGCCGAGGCCGTGGAGGCTAGGACGCTGAAGGCGAGGAGCGCGCCAACGGTGAGCTTCAATCTCATTGGGCGCGGTCCTCGACAAAGAAAGGTTCTGAAAGTGAGCGAACGGACCAGGCGGCCCCCATCAAGAGTAGGCCGACGATCAAGACCGGAAGGCTTTTGTGGATCGGAAGCAGCGCCAGGGCGGCGTAGCCGGGGGCGCAGGCGCCCAGAAAGAGAAAGCGTCGCCGTCGAGCGGTGGCCCGCCATCGGAGGGGCAAGGCCCGCAGGAGCTGGATAGCCGAAGTCGATAAGCGCGGCGGAAGGATCATGCCGCCACGGCCGGCGGCTGAGCCGATGCGGAACGATCGCCTGCTTTGGCGGCGAGAAAGGCCTCCGCGAACCCATCCACGCCTTGGGCTTTCAGGAGCCGGGTCATCAGCTGCTGATCGCCGGGGGACGAGGAGCCGGCGGCGGCGATGCCGACAGGACCAAGGCCAAGCTCGATCAGGCGATTACCCGAGGCGGTCTGGACGTAATATTCCCGCTTGTTCTGGGCCATCGCGATAATGCGAATTTGCTGATCGTTCAGGCCGAACGCCTCGTAGTAGGCGGCGATCTGGGGGGTCAGGGCGTCCGGGTTCGGCAGGAACACCCTAGTGGGACAACTCTCGATCAGCGCCGGCGCGATCTCCGAGCGAGCGATGTCGGCGAGGCTCTGGGTGGCGAAAATCACCGCCACGTTCAGCTTCCGCAGCGTCTTTAGCCATTCGCGGATTTTGCCGGCGAAGGCGGTGTTGTCGAGAAAGAGCCAGGCTTCATCCAGGACCAGAAGCGTCGGCCGGCCGTCGAACCGGCGCTCGATGGTGCGGAAGATGTAGGTCAGGACGGGCGCCAACGCGCTCTTGTTGGCCATCAGCTCACCCATCTCGAAGGTCTGCCACCGAGCGTCGGAGACCACATTGGACTGGGCGTCCAAGAGATGCCCGTGGGCGCCGTCCAGGGTGTAGGGATGAAGCGCGGTCTTGACCTCCCGGTGCTGGATCGTGGCCTCAAGCACGGTAAGCGTCCGCTGATCGCGAGGGCCGCTGGCGAGGTTGGTGAGGGCGTTCCAGATTTCCGCCTTGGCCTCGGGGCTCACCTCCACGCCTTCGGCGGAAACCAGGTCCTGTATCCACACCTGAGCCCAAGTCCGGGCCTCGCCGGACTCAATGTCGGCCAAGGGCTGGAAGGCCAGACCGCCCTCCTCCGCGCCGAGCGCGTAGAAGTCGCCGCCGACCATCAGGGTCGCGGCGCGGGAGCTTGCCCCTTTGTCGAAGAAGAACACCTGCGCTTCGGGATAGCGCAGCCATTGCAGCGCCAGCGTATTGAGGAGAACCGATTTGCCGGCGCCCGTGGGGCCGACGATCATCGTGTGCCCAACATCGCCCTGGTGCAGATCGAACCGAAACGGCGTCGAGCCGGCGGTTCGGGTGTAAATCAAAGGCGGTTGGACGCCGGGATGGCCTCGAAGCTCGCACTGTTCGGTGAGGTGGTTGTTGCGGGTCGGCCCGGACCAGATCGCCGACATGGGGATCAGATCGCAGAGGTTCAGGGTGCTAACCAGCGGACGGCGCACGTCGGCGTAAGCTTCACCGGGAAGGCTCCCAAGCCAGGCTTCGACACCGTTGACGTCCTCGATCTTGGCGACGAACCCCGCTCGATTGATCACGGCCTCGACCTGGCGCACATGCTCGGCCAGTCGGTCCGGGTCCTCATCGCTGAGGGTGATGGTGGGCGTGAAATAACCCATCGACGCGTAGTCGGCGCCGAGGATCGCTAGGGCGTTGTCCGCGTCCTCCGCCTTGGCCATAGCGTCAGGATTGACGTGGGCGCTTTCCTGTTTGGTGATCGCTTCGCCCACCATGGCGACAATCGATTTGCGCCCCTGCCACCAGAGTTTTCGGGCCCGGGTCAGCTCCTTGATGGCGTCCTGCTTATCCAGCGCCAGATAACGGCTGACCCAGCGGTAGGCGATGGGAAGCTCGTTCAGACGATCGAGAATGCCGGGGGTGGAGGCGGCAGGGTAGGAGCGGATCGAGAGGGTGCGTAGATACTGGTCGCCAAGGCGGGGAAAAAGCCCGGTCGTGAAGGTGTCGTCGGTCAGGTAGGCGTCGAGATAGGCCGGCGTCGGCGGAGTTTTCACCCAATGGTTCTTGGTTGAGATGCAGCTATGCAGGTAGGTCAGGGTCTCGTCGTCGTCGAGGTCGCGCACCTCCGGCATGATGGCCGATAAGATGTTCTTGATCTGCCCGACGGTGTTCTCGAAGTCCGAGGCGGCGGCGAGGTAAACGCCCAGGCTCCCCTGCCCTTGAGGCGCGTTGCGGATCAGCCGGCTGGTCAGCCGATTGGCGTTCTCCGACGGGCTCAGCATGGTGAAGGTCAGATAGAACCGGCTCTCGAAGAAGCGGTCCTTGCCGGAAAAGTCGCGCCGACGCTCATCATCGACCATCTGGGAGATAGGGTCGGGGAACTGGCTTCTGGGGTGGTTGGGCGATGGCCCACGCACCGCTTCAATGTGAAGACACCAGCGCGAGCCTAGCCGGCGAAGGGCGTTATTGAGCTGGGAGCGAACCGCCAAAAGCCCGGCTTGCGTGCTGGAGGCCATGTCGGGGCCCCGAAAGCCCAGCGTCTTCTGGAACGAGCCATCCTTGTTCATCAGAAGGCCCGGCCCGATCATGATAGCCCACGGCAGATGGTCGTAGAGGTGCTCGGCCTTGGTGCGATATTCGTTCAGGAATCGCACCGCTACGCGTCCCAATAGGGAGGCTGACGCAAATGCCGGTCGAGAACCTTGAAGAAATAGGGGTCGTTCTTGCTAAGGGCGTAGGCGATTGCCCAGAGAAGCAGCCCGAGCGGGATGCCGATCAAAGGCTGCTGCAGCGCCAAGGACAGCATCAACGTCAAGGTGCCGATCGCCACCGCGACCATTCGGGGCACGCCCGCCATCGTGATGGGCGAGCTGACCGAGGTGTGCAGGTCGATCTTGTAGCCGGGCAAGTCGGCGCCGTCGCTCACAGCTAGAACACCGCCCCAGAGGAGCCGAAGAAGGTCAGGATGGCCGTGGAGGACATGAACGCCACCGAGAGGCCAAAGAGGATGCCGAACGCGCGGCGCATGAAACTCCCCTCCCCGCCGAGCGCGATGCCGAGTCCGGTGATCACAACCGCGACGACGCCCACGGCGACGGCGACGGGCCCAGTCAGGTCCGTCTCGACCGTGGTCAGGACGGTGTCCCACGGCATGGTCCCCGTGGTCGTGGTGCTGGCGAAACTCGGCGAGGCGGCGGCGAGCACGGCTACGAGGGTCGCAACCGCAGGGAAGCGGCGCAAACGGCCTGATCGCCAATTAAGCTTTTCGGTCATCGGCGGAGCTTTCTTGCAAGGGTTGCAGGTGTTCGGACCCGCGACGGTGATCCCTCAGCCAACCGCCAAGCAAAAGCTCAGCGGCAACATTCAGGCATAAGTATTCGATCACCATCCAGCACATGGATGGTCTTTGGGCGCGCTTCGCCGGCGTCGAAAACTGCTTATCGACGGCGGTTGGTTCGTGCTGTCAGAAGTGAAGGACGCAGGCGATACACCTTCGTCCAAGGGATATTAGAATGACTCGGGTAAGTTGTGCCGGATCACTTCGGCGACCTATAGCGATGTCACCTAAGATTGAAAGGCTTTTATTCAATTAAAAGTAGAGCTTAGCCGTTATAGGGTCATGGACTTAGCTGCTCATTCGTGCCGGGACGACAGGATCAAATCGCGGCAGGAAACGATATTAGCGCGAGGAGGCCCCGCTGTAAGCTTCAAGATGGTAGCCATCATTGTACCGTCCGACCAGACGGCTGACCTCACGGACGACGCGCCCGCCAGGGGAGCGGGTGATGTGGACGATGACATTGATAGCCTGGGTTATGGCCCGGTAGGGGATGCGCTGAGTGACCTCGCCGATCAGATCCTCTAGGCGGGTCAACCCCTCAAGCGCGCTGTTGGCGTGAATGGTGGCGAGCCCGCCGGGGTGCCCGGTGTTCCAGGCCTTGAGTAGATCCAAGGCGGCGCCATCGCGGACCTCGCCGATGATGATCCGGTCGGGGCGCAGGCGCAGAGTGTCGCGTACCAAATCCGTCATGGTGATAGGCGGGTCGGTTCTCTTGGTCAAAAGTTCGACTTTGTCCTCCGCCGAGCATTGCAGCTCCGCGGTGTCCTCAATGATGATAATCCGATCAGCTGCGAAGGCTGGCTCGGCCAGGATGGCGTTGGCCAGAGTCGTCTTGCCGGACCCTGTGCCTCCGACGATCAGGATGTTCTCGCGGCGCTCCGCCGCCTGACGCAGCAGCGCGGCTTGGTCGGGCGTGATGATCCCGGCCTCAAGGTAGTCTTCCAGGGTGAAGACGATCTCCGGGCGCTTGCGGATGGCGAACGTCGGCGCCTTCGCCAAGGGCATGAACTCTCCCTGAAACCGTTCGCCGGTATCGGGGAGGGTTGCGCTAACCCTGGGACGATCCTTGGTGACGACCTCGCCGGCATGGTCGGCCAAAAGGCGCATCACGCGCTCAGCGTCGTGAGCGGCCATCACATGGCCGGTGAAGGTGCGCCCTTCCCCGATCCGATCGGCCCAAATCTTCCCATCCGGATTTACGTAAACCTCGACGACGGTTTTCTCGGCCAAGGCGCTGGCGATCACCGGGCCCATGGCTTGACGGAGGGCCTGGGCCTTTCGGTCCAGTGTTACAGGATGGTGCTGGGGGATTTCATCGGCCTCGATGATAGCGACGAGAAAGGTCGGCTTGGCTTGAACGTCCAGTGGAGTTGAAAATCACCGAGCCTCGATCGTTCGCACGCTCTTGGCCACGGGTTTGTCGCCATGCAGATCGATAGCCATAGCGGGCCGATCGGGAAACTCCACCATCAGTCTCAGTTCACCGCCAAGGGCGCGAATATGTCGGCGTAGGGTGGAGACCCGCGCATCGCCGCTATGCTCCAGCTTAGACACCCGGTCCTGAGTCGTCCCGGTGGCGGCGGCGATCTCGACTTGCGTGCGCTTGACGGCCTCCCGGACCTCGCGAAGGGTGACTTCGCGCAGGAGATCGCGACCCAACGCCTCGCCGGCGTCCTGAACGGCTTGGTCTTGCTTGGCGATCCAATCGCCAGCGTCGATAGGGCGGTACGTCATTTCAGCGCCTCCAGATGTTGGTCGAAGCGTATATCGGCCCGCTTCAAGAGGCCTCGATAGAAACGATCTGACCCGACGCCAGACTTATCGCCGCCCACCAGCAAGATGGCGGCCCGCTCCGGGTCGAACGCGAAGGCTATGCGCCACACGCCTCCGTCAGCCCGAAACCTCAGCTCCTTCATATTCGCGTGCTTGGAGCCGTTCAGAGTGTCCACCGCAGGCCGGCCAAGGGCAGGACCAAGGTGCTCAAGCAACCGAATTCCCGCGATCAATTCGATCCGCACCGCCTGCGAAAAGGCGTCAGCCTCTTGGGCGAAGTCCGGGTGGAACAGAACTCTCCAATTCATATGGGTATATGGCCTTAAATGAATATGGCGTCAATGGCATATCGCTCGGAGAATTTCTATATAAGGCGCGTGGCCAGCCTATTCGAGGGCACCATCGGAAAGGTCATCGGCAAACGGGTCGGTTGCAGCGCCGGGAACAATAGCGCTTGCGCTCACGGGCGTTGTCGCCGGTGTCATCGTCGGATTTGGGGCAGAAATTCGCGGCTGCGACCCCAAACTGTTCGGCTCCAGCCAGTCGATCTGCGGCTCACCGGGGAGATCGAAGTTCCCCCGCGCCTGCTGGTAGTCGGCAAGCTTGCCATGAAAGAACCCGCCCGCCCGCTTCGCAAACCAGCGCTTCTCCCAGTATCGAATCTTGTCAGCCAGGATCGGTTTGACGCCGTTGACGAAGATCAGCTCCTTGTTGTCGTCCAACCCCCGGACGTCACCCTCCGAGAGGATATGGCGCTGTTGCTCGCTGCTGTTGATCGAATTTCTGCCGCTACTGGCGAAGATGCCCGAGTTTGAGTAGCTCTTGCGATACTCCAGCGCCTTGCCGGCGCGCTCGATCACCTTTTTGATGTTCCCGGGCTCGGAGGTCGCGAAGGCGACGGTGATGTGCATGTTGTCGAAGAGGGTGGTGTTGGGTCCATACTGCTGCACCACGTCATTGAAGCTCTGACAGATCAGGTGCGCGGTCAGGCCATAGCCCGCCATCTCCCCCAAGGCCCGCTCGAAATAGCTGATGTTGCCGAGCTTTGGGAACTCGTCGAGCATCAGGAGCAGCCGATGGTTCTTGGTATTTCCGCGACTATCAACCCGGATGTCCTCCATCAGGCGGTCGATGACCTGGCGAAGCAGGATGCGGACGAGCGGCGCCAGGCGGTCCGCATCCGATTGAGGCGTCGTCACATAGAGGGTGACGGGGTTTTTCGAGCAGACCAGCTCGCCGATGGAGAAGTCCGACCAGCTGGTGGCGTACTGCACCATGGGATCGGCCCAAAGGGTCAGCGCCGCTTGGGCCGAGGCGATGATGCTGGTGCGGACCTTGATGTCGAGGCTCAGGAGCGCGCCGGCGACGTTGGCGCATTCAGGGTGAGTCTCAGGGATCACCTCCCCTGCCCCATCGCGGGCGTATCCGTCAGCGGCGTGAAGGTCTGGCCGCAGTCGATGATAGGCGGTCTGCATCTCCGCCAGCGCCACATCGGCATTCAGCAACAGCTCTCGAAGATGGGCGATGGTCTTCTTCTCTGGCGCCGCCGTGTAGAGGATATGCAGGATCAGGGCGGTGAACAGCTCCCCGGATTTCTGGTCCCAAAAGCTGAGATCCCCGCCCTTTCGGCCCAGAGGGTCGATGATGACGCCCACCACGTTCTGGATGTCCGCGATCTCACGGGGACCCTTCCGAACCTCGAACAAGGGGTTGTAGCGGACCGTGTCCGGGCTGGTGGGCGCAAAGCGCATCACATGGCTGAAGGTCTTTCGATGGTCAGCGGTCAGCTCGTAAAGCTCGCCCTTGCGGTCATAGACGAAAGCGCTTTGCGCCCAGGTCATCAGGGACGGGGTGACGTGACCGGCCCCCTTGCCGCTCCGGGTGGCGCCCACCACGATGGCATGTTCGATGCCAGCATAGATCAAAAGCCGCTTCTTGAACTCGCCCAGCACGCGGCCGTGGACGCCGCCGGCTGCGAAAAGCTTGGCCTTACTGACCTCCGTCGATCCCGCCCAGGCGGTCTTGCCGAAGGCCTGGACGCTACGGCCGGCGCGGGTGGCCACAAGCGCGATCAGGGTCGGGAGCATGAACGCCAGCGCACCGATCATGAAGGTGTGCAGAAAGGCTGTGGGATAGATTTTCGCCCAGGTGCGCGCCCACCCTAAGACCGCCCATGGAGCGTAGAGATGATGCAGGCTCGATCCAAATTCGGCGGGATAATGAAAGCTCGCCGCCTGAAACTGCGTCGCGGCCGACAGGGCCAGGACCGTGGCCCCCGCCGCCGTCGCAGAGACGATCCCCAATCGTTTTACGGAGTCCATGGCCATCGCCCTCCGCGGTGATCCGTCAGCGGCTTACCCCCGGGCCGGGAAGGTTCTGGGGCTCCATATGGATCGACTTCCCTGCGATGACCCGGGCCAGCGCCGCGGCGATGCTGGGCTTGGGAAAGGTCAAGATCGCCGCCCTCGCCGGCGCCGCCATGGCGCGGATATAGCGCTTCTCGTTGGAAGAGCGGCGGGCGTCGAAGGCGACCTTCTCTGGAAACACCAGGGTCTTTTTGTTCAGCTCGTGCGCCACCTTCAGGTCTCTGACGGTCCTCGTTGCAGCGGCGATCCGCACATCGATGCGCTTGATCTTGCGGTCGATGACACGGCGATCGCGGGCGGCTTTCGCCCTAGCGTCGAGCCCCGGCTGTCTGAGATTGGCGACATGGGCCTGGCCCGCTTCGGAGCCCACCCACTGGCGCTTGCTGGCTAGGGCACGGGCTGCAACCTCGGTCTCGCGCTGCGCCGCCAGCACCCGTGACAACTCCGCATTCTTGCGGAAAATCGCGCGCATGGCGGCCTTCAAGGGGTCTCGCGCCCAGTTCCGTATCCGCCTGAGTCCGATGCCCTTGGCCTGCACGCCCTGTTCGATCCGGACCTGCGCGGCCTTGGCTTTGCGATGCCTTGCGGCCTCCGGCTTGGTCAGATCGCCTTCCACGGCTCGCTTGCTAAGGACCTCCGGACGGTCGATCCCGTCTCGCGCCCGGCGCCATGTCTCGCGCTCTCCAGCCATCTGAGCCCGCACGCCCTCGACCTCGGCCGCGACCTCCAGTGTGGGTCGCAGCGTTCGTTTTCCGGCGGCCATCTCGGCGTCGAGCGTCTTGTCTTTGCGGTCCCGTTCGCCATTGCGCACACGCACGCCGTCGTCCTGGCCGCCCATCTCGGTGACAAGGCCTCGCCGCTCCATCGCTACCACCGCTGGACCCTTTTTGACCCCCGCCTCTTGCTCGATCCCGCGCGCCGCAAGGGACTTTTCACTGACCTTCGGAGCATCTTCGCCGAGGTTCTGGGCGAGGTGGCGGTTCTGGATCGCCGCCCATTCGGTGCGGATTTGCGAGACGAACTCACGGCTATGCCAGTCGGCGTTCTTCTTCCCAAAGCCCCCCTCCCCTACGTCACGGGTCGTCAAAAGGATGTGGGCGTGGTGGTTGCGCTGGTCGCCTTCCTTACCCGGTTCGTGGATCGAGACGTCGGCGATCATGCCGCGCGACACTAGGGTCTCCCGCGTGAAAGCCTGCACGAGATCGCGGCGCTGCTCGGCGTCCAGCTCGTGGGGAAGGGCGATCAAGACCTCCCGCGCCGGCACGCTGTCGATGCGTTTGTCCGCCATCTCGGCCGCATTCCAGAGGCCTTCACGCCCGGTCAGGGTGCCCGGGGTTCCAGCGGGCGCCATGATCTCGCTGTGCGCGATACCGTCCTTCCCGGTGAAATCGAACGACATGGCCAAGCGCTCGTCGGTCAGATTTTCGCCCGCGCGATACGCCGCCGCAGCAACCACAGACCGACCGGAGGCGCGCTGGATGGTCTGGACGCTCAGCATGTAGAGGGCGATGGCGGACTCTCTTCTCGCGTTGATCTTCGGGCCAAACCTGGCCGGATCGCTAAGGGCATAGCCCTTGGCTCAAATCCCAGCCGGCAGGTGGATTTTGTGGGTGTCGGGCGGAGCCTGGCCGCAGGGTTGCGGGATGTGTCCCACAACCGGTAAATGCGCCATTAGTCTCTTTCTACCTTATCCTGTAGGCTGCTTCCGCCCACCCCACAAGCTGATGCTCATCGGCTGTCACCCGATTTTCGGGGTTTCAAACACCTTGGCTCAGTTCGCCGCCGCTCCGTCTTAGCCAACACCTCCACGTGGCTATCACTCCAACACGCTGACGCTCCCCTCCCCTGCCGCTTCTCTCCGGCCCATTTCAAGTGACCGCTCTGACCCTCCCCTCAAAGCCGCCGACTATACAGACCCGCAGCCCCAACCCTCGCCCTGAAACCGATGTTCAAAAACAGCGACGCAGGGCCCTCAGAGCTGCTCGGGAGGCCGATCGTCAAACCGCCGTCGAACTGCAGCTTCGCGCCCGCTACGTCGAGTTGGCGCAATCGATGGCCCGGGTCGGCATGAGAATCGGCGGGGTCTCCGATCTGGACGCCATACCCGATCCACAACGCCGTTTCGACGTCCTCAAAGCCCGGGTGGACCGATGGGAAGCCCAGTGGTCGATCGCCTTCAGGAAACGAGACACCCGCGCCAAGATCATCATCGGCGGCGCGGTTTTGGCAGAACTCTCGAACACTGCGACCAACGACCAAGCCCCCTCCCCCACTCTATCAGCGATCATCACCGCCTTGTTGGACCGGCGGGTTCTCACTGTCCGCGACCGGTTGGCGATCCGCGAACTTCTGGGGGCTGAATCCATGGCGCTCCGCCCCGGCGGCGACGTGGCCGAAGACTTGCCGACCGCTCTTCGCCACGCCGGCGAAACCTTGCGCCTGTTCGATCCCGACGGCCTCCTGCAGACGGCGGCTGGGGATGAGATCGGCGCCGATGATGACAATGAGGCGGGGGATGCGAGTTGAGGGCCGGCGGCTTTCATAGCCGCATCCCTCAAGGCCGGATAAGAAGGTCGTCCGCAGGGATCAGGATCGGGTTGGATGCATGACGCAACGGAGCGGCTGAAGCGGTCTCTAAGGGCCTCTGCAGGCCCACGGCGGGGTCTTGCGCCTGTAACCGCTCTCTCGCCGTGGCCACCACAAGGATGTCGCCGCCGCTGCGACGTCGACGACGATCGTCGTCGGTCGCACTCGATCTTCTTGGCCCAGTTCCGCCGACGCCGCCAACAAGACGATGTTGGGCCTCTGCAAAAAAGCTGTGGGCGCCGATCACGGCCGTCGGCGTGGCGCCGCCGAAGTTCACAAGGTTTGGCGAGACGGTTCCAGCGCGGGCGCGGTCTTGGACGATGCGGGGGTTCTGGAAGAAGCGTGCGCCGCCGGTCAGGTCGGGCAACCGGCCATCCAGGGCTAGATTGATGATGGTCTCTACGCGGGCGCGTTTGGCGTCGCTGACGGGGGGCAGCGAACGCCAGTTCCCCCCTACCCTGCTCACAGGTTCGAACTGGTGCGGCGTGTTCAAAACAGCGTCGAGGGTTCGCCCCCAGCGCCCGTCGTCTAGGCGATTCAGGATTGTGTAGACCACGCCCGCGAGGCCGCTGTCGCCCTGGTTCCCGGCCTCCGCATAGGCCACCCGGCTGATGGCGTCAGCCGCGTCGTTTGAGGTTACCGCCACCGGATAGTTGCGAGCGCCAGCGCTACGCTCAGCGTGCTCGGAACAGCTCTGGCCCGGAGTCAACGGATAGGTTGTCGGTGAGTGCATATGCAGAACGGATAGAGCGGCGAAGCTGGCGATATCCATTAAGGTCTTACTCGGTGACAAGGGGTCGGTAGACTCCAAGGATGGCCGCCCTGGAGATAGGGCCGAAATAGCGGCTGTCGAAGCTGTTGGGGACGCGGTTGGAGAAGACGAAATACTCGTCGGCCGCCATAGCCCTACACCCTATCCAATGAGGAAGGACACCGCCACGACTATCGTTGGCTTGGACCGGGATGCGAACGCCGAATAGATCTAGGGTCCGCCCGTTTGAGCAAACCTTATCGCCTGGGCCCGCGCCCACGGCTTTCAGGATCGGAATTCGCCGCAAGCTCGATAGACGCCCATCTGCGTAGGGGAAGCTTTGCATCGGAGCCATGAACGCAATGAGGCGCCCTCGAGCAGGCGCTACGTTTTCTCGCCAGTAGAGACCACGGGGCTCGCTGACGGTAGTGTTCAGGAGGAGCGTGCGGCCTGCTGGGGCCGTGATGATCGCCGTGGCGATGAGCGCGCCAACGGCGATGAATTGAAATGATGGAAAGGAGCGGCGAAGCTGGCCGTTTCGATTAAAGGCCAAGTCGGTCGAGGAGTAAGGCGAATGCCTTCGGATAGCTCAAGCGCTCGGCATCGGCGAAACGCATGAAGCGCTGAACGACCGTGATCGGTAATCGCATGTTGAACGCCTGCATCGGAAGCGGGGCGTCCTTGACCCGGCGAACCGGAGTTAGCGCTTCGCGGCTTTCAAACCCTGCGGCGGCGGCGGCGGCGCTCGCCAATTCAGGCGTGATAGGGTTAGCTAACGTCCTCGGCTTGATGTCCTTCAGCGCCTCCTGGAGTGCGTCCTGGTCATCGCCAAGGTCGGCCCCTTTGAACCCGAAGCTCCCCGCCATCACGCCGCCCTTTCCCGGACGATATCGGCGACGGTCTTCACTAGCTCGTCGCAGACAAGAGCTGCGTTTTTGGTCGCGCCATCCAGATTTCCAACTTTCAAGGCCGTCATTTCATGCAGCGCCAGTCGCTGCTCGAATAGCGCCTTATAGGCTTGGCGTTCGGCCAGGGTGTTTTTGAATCGGCTTACGCCAGCATCGTTCAGCTCCGCTTCGAGACGCCTTTGGGATGACGATATTGGAGCGCCCAAGGCGCCGGTCCTGGTCAGCAGCACGCGATAAGGCAACCGGCGTAAAGGATTGGACCGGCGGATCATCACTTCTTCGCGCGCGATCGCCTCGATCGCGCGCGCGGCCTGACGACCGTCCACGGCGCTGGCCTGCATAGGGACGACGACTAGGT
>CAXTHJ010000016.1:0-45996 GCA_964243985.1 uncultured Caulobacteraceae bacterium
GTCCCCGGCAGGGATGCAGCGCTCCATCCCGACCCGGGAATAGGTTGGTCTGCGGGTCGTATCCCGGATGGTGGTTCAAGCAGAACCGGATGTGTGGGCCCGGCCCATAAGGCCTGGGATATTCCGCGCAGCCGGCGACGGCGCTCGCCGCAGCCAAGCCCAAGAACAGAAGCGTCTTCTTCATCAGGTGTCTCCGTGGGCGCCGTTAGCATAACGCCACATCTATGTGTTGCAGGTTGACCCTCGCAACCGCCAGCGCTGGTGATGCGACGCGAGTGCTTCGGTGTCTCCGTCGATGAGCTGGATGAGTTTCAGACCCTGAATATGAACCTAGGCTGACTTTTCGTCTAAGCGCTCGATGGGCGTGCGTTCCCTTGCGAGGCCATTCCTGGCGTCGATGAGAGCGGCTTCTAGCTACAATGTCACCCGTCTCCTCCGCCAAATGGTTGGACCGGGTCGCGCCCACGGCCGCAGCGTAGGTTTGGCGGTTCGTCGCCGTTGATGCTGAAGACGGCCGCGTTTTGTCTGCCGAAGGAGCCAAGCTTATGAGACTTTTGAAAATCCTCGCGGCAAGCGCCGCGATCGTTGTCGCCGCCGCCAGCATCGCCTCAGCGCAGCCCGCGCCTTCCCCCGTTGCGCCTGGCGCTGGTCCCGGAATGCCGTCGATGAACGCAGCACCCAACGCCATGCCAGCCTCGCCCGCCCTGAAAGCGGCCCGTCGGAACATGCGCATGACCTGCGCGGCCGATCTGGCCAAGTTCTGCCCCGATGCGCATCCCGGCCCGGACCACGCGGTCGCCCAGTGCATGAAACAGCACCGCGCCGAATTTTCGGCCCCCTGCCATGACGCCATCATGGCCGTTCGCCAGGCCCGCCAGGCCTCCTAATAACCTTTTCGGCCCTCAGGCGGATCGATCAAGCACCGGGTGATCGGTGACGAATTTAGTCATCATCCTTATTGATGGGCCGGATCAGGTTCTACGGCTTGTGGCGTGGGTTGAGGCGCCTCCGCCTTAGGCCCAAAGCCCCGCACCCGCGCGGTCAAGGCTGCGCGGGAGGCGGGAGACAGGACGCCGAGGGCGTCCACCAATCCGGCGTGGACTTCAACGGCCTGATGGTCTTGAGCCTGGCGAAGCGCGGTCAGATCCTGGGCGAGCTTTGCGCGATCCAGCGGCTCGGCGCGAATGTCCGCCTCGACGGCGGCGCGCGCGGCGCGCTGCGCCAGCCTCGCCTGGCGGATGGTCTGCCGGTGGGGCGCCATGGCTTTCACGAACGCGGAGCGCTCAGGCTCCGAAAGCAGGCGAACACGGGCTGCGGGCGCAAGGCCTCCCAGGCCGGGCCCGAGAGCTGCCGGCGCAAAAAAGCGGCCGATCAGCACACTGGACAGGAAGAGGTTGAGAATAACCGAGACGCCGAGCCCCGCCATCATCCATCGCCGATCAACTCGCATCGGCGGCCTCGCTAGGCGCATAAAGCGCCACCGCCAGGGTTTGAGACGGATCCTCCGCGCCGCTGTGGAGCCAGCCGGTCGCAAGGCCCACGGTGACGGCTACAAAGGCCGCGGCGGCCCATCCAACCCTCGGCGTGAAAATCTTGGCCTGGGCCGCTGGCGGGTGCTGAACCGACCGCATGGCCTGCTCGGCGAGGCTCGCCGGAACCATCACGGTTGACCTCCGAAGCCACGCCTCCGCCGACTGCATCGCTAAAAGCGCGCCGCGGGCCTCTGGCGACTGCGCCAAAAGCCGGTCAGCCCCTGCCCGGGCGCCGGGCGGCCAGCCCTCAAGGTCGCCGCCGCATCGATCCAGAAGGTCCTGAAACGCTGACAAGTTCATCCGGCGTCCTCATTGGCTACGGCGTCCCGAAGGGTGCGGCGCGCCCGCACCAAAAGCAGCTCGAAGGCGCCCACGCTGGTCTCCATCGCGCTTGCGCCCTCGATGTTGGAAAGGCCTGCATCATAGGTAAGGCTGATGGCGGTCCGCTGTCTCGCCGGCAAGGCCGCCATAGCCTTGGCAAGCCTCGCGTGTCGCTCCCGGTCGATCAATACCTCATCGGCGGAGGTGGCGGGATCGGCGGGCTCTTCGATGTCGTCTAAGGGCGCGGAGCGAGGCTTGCGCGCCGTGTCGATAACGATGTTGACCAGGACCCGCGCCAGCCAGGCGCCCACGCCGGCCCGGCCGTTGGACTGTAGCCGCCACCGCGGCGCCTGCACCCAGGCGCGGGTGAAGGCCTCCTGCACAGCGTCCTCCGCCGAGGCTCGTCCCCCCGTCATGCGCAGCGCGATCGCCATCAGGCGTTTCTCGTGTCGGCCGACCAGGCGGGTGAACGCGAGACCGTCGCCTCCCCCGGCGCGCGTGAATAGCTCGTCATCGCTGTCCTCCACGCTCGAAGAGCCTCTTCCGTCGACGCTAAGAGCTCATGATGAGCCAAACGGGCGCTGAGCCGGTACCCTACTGTTTTTCGCGAGATCAAGTGCTTTTGGAGAGCGCCGTCGCACCGGACGCGCGCCAAGTGCGGTCACCGCTTGTAAATTATAGACCCGAACGCCAGGGGAATGGATACGTCCTGCAGTTCAAGATTGATGGAGGTCGTGTGGAGACAGCTTTAACCGGACGCGCGGCCCGATACGCCACGGGGCTCCTGCTCGCCGCCGTGGCCTTTGTAGGCATAGCTCAACTCGCCTTCCTCCCGCCGTGGGAAGGGTTCGATGAAACGGCGCACTGGTCCTATATCCAGGAGCTGTCCGACAAAGGTCGGCCGCCCCGCTATGGCATAGACGGGCTCAGCGCCGACGTCGCCGCCTATCCCGGACCCATGCCCTATCGATCAGAAGCGCCGTTCGATAAAACAGGCCGCCCGACTTACAGAAGCTATCGCCGCGCTGGTTCAAACCCGCTTCGGGGCGGCCCGACACAATACGTATCGACCGCTGATCTGAACTGGCAGGCGCAGCACCCTCCCCTCTACTACCTCCTCATGGTTCCCATCTATCGCGCCAGCAAAGCGTTCGGATGGGTCGATAACTTACTGGCTCTACGACTTGCATCCTTCCTTTTGGCTTTTATCGGGCTTGCCATTGGAGTCTTGTCGACCGCCAAGGCCCGCTTAAGGGCGGGCACGACGTCCGCCACCTGGACGGCGCCGATCATGGCGGCTTGGCCCTTCTTCGTTCCTCAGTTTTTTCCGCAATTCGCCAGGCTGGGAAACGATAGCCTTTGCTTGCTGATCATGGGGTTGGTGTGGGCGCTGTTGCTTCGCCTTCTCGAACGCAGAACACCCGTGCTCTCCGTCGCCGGACTCGGTGCCTGCCTTGGGCTGGGCTTGCTCACCAAGGCCTTCTTCCTGCCGATCAGCGCCAGCGTGGTCTTCATTCTCTTGATCGATGGTTGGCTTTCAAACCGGCGCTGGGCGGCTCTTCGGGAGGTCGTTGTCTTGGCCGCAACGGCGTTCGCGATCGGGGGCTGGTGGTACATGGCCAAATATGCCGAGACCGGATCGCTCACGGGTTCTGACGAATTCATCCGCCTAGGCAAAGCGGGCGGCGCCAGCTTGCTGGCGGACGGATTCTCGGCGCAGGAGTTTCTGCAGGGGCTGTCGGTGATCGGCGGCACATTCATATGGGCCGGGACATGGTCTGAGCCGAGTTTGCCGATAATCTTTATACTTTGTCCTCTGGCCTTCCTCGCCATCACCCTTTTTCATTCCATGCGACGGCTCAAGCGCGACGAGGTTTTGGGCTGGGCCCCTGTGATCTTTGCAGGCCCTCTTCTGGCCGGGCTAATTTACCACGTGTTCGTGTGGATGGCGGGCTCGGGCGCTACTACGCCGGGGTGGTACTTTCATATCCTCGCCGCGCCGCTCGGTTTTGCTGTGGCGAGGGGGTGGGCCCAGCGGCGTGTCCTAGCCCTGCTCACCGGAGCGGCCGTGGTATTTACGGCGATAGCATGGACCCTTCAGCTATCGATGTTCAGTGGGTGCGCCGGCAAGATCGGTGATAACCCAGGTTACACCTTGGCGGGCGCCCATTGTTTCCTAGATTATCGGGCGATCGCCGTCCTCAGCCATCCATGGCTCGGCTTTTCAAGCCTAGCCATCGGCGCCGCCTTAGCGGGCGTGGCGGCTTACCTCGCGATCCGCGCTAATCGATCTAAAATGCCGACGTGACGCTTTAGCCGACATGACGTGCGCAGCATCTGGTTGACAGGACCGGACGGGGGTTGCGCAACAGACCCGAGAAGGTTATCTCCCCACCCCTCGCCGAAAGGCCAAGCGCCCGTAGCTCAGCTGGATAGAGCATCAGACTACGAATCTGAGGGTCGGACGTTCGAATCGTTCCGGGCGCGCCATTCCTTCCAACATCGTTGAAAAGACTGCGGTTTCACCGTTTGGGAAACCGTTCGCCGACGACTGCTACACGGACCTGCTACACGGTCAGGCCCCATCGTCAGCCCGAACTCTCTCTAAACACTCGGGAAATAGGGCGGGCGACTGCTACACAGATGAGCTACACCGCCTCCCTAAAGGGATCATTTGGCGAGGTGGTCGCCTCTACTATCGCCGCCGTGTTCCGGCTGCGCTGCGTGAACCGCTCGGTCGTTGTGAGGTCTGGAAATCGTTAAGCACGGACAGTGTCACGGTCGCCGAGCGTCGAGTTCATCAGGTTGCCGCCGATATTGAACGCCAGTTCGAGATTGTGCGGGCGCGGTCAGGATTTCAGTTCGATTCATCAATCCTAAGCCATCGTGAGAGTGCCGAGCAGCACTCAACGACACCATCAGACCGAAGCGTTCCGGCCACTACGCCAGCGTCACCCACTGCGACGCTGGGAAGTGTCTACGACGCTTATATGGCGGACCCCACGCGGGATTGGTCGCCTCGAACACGCTTTGCCTATGAAACGACTCGGCGCGTCGCCCTCGCCGTGCTCGGTGCGGAAACGCCGGTCAGCACGATCACACGCGCTCAATGCCGCCATTTCATCGACACCCTTCGTTGGCTACCCCGGAACGCATCCAAGCTCTACCCCGGTGTCGATCCCATGGAGATTGCGGCTCTGGCGAAGACCTCCGGGCGAACAGACCTCATTAGCCCGAGCAATGTGAACGCCTACCTGAACAAGCTTTGCGGCGTCTTCAACTGGGCTGTGAAGGAGGAGTTGATTGGTCGAAACCCTGCTCAGGGTTTGAAGGTGCCCGATCCGACCCTGCGTCGCGAAAAGAGGCTACCGTTCTCCTCACATCAGTTGACGACTATGTTCAACGCTCCGCTCTACACTGGCTGCTGAGCATTGCTTGTCCCGTCCGATTTGCCGCCGAGGGCGATCCCAACCTTCGCGACGGTAGCCACCTTTATTTCGCCGGTCAGGCGGGCTTCGGCGCCTTTACCGCGCTCCTCGGACTCCCCCACGACAATCGAGACATCGAAGTCAACGAAGCTCTTTTCCGTCAACGGTTCACCATCAAGACGAGAGGGGTTGATGGCGGCAAGATCGCGCGCCTTCATACGCGCGCGGTCGATGCCCAACGCAATCTCGTAGAGGGTGTCTTCAATGAACTCGCTCAAGCGCATGGACCGCCTCTCCTGCCTCTCTGAGTTCAGCGGCTAACTTTCCGCCCGCCGCGCGTTGGTGTGGAACTCCGCCGCCAGCGCGGAGAGCAACATTCTCCGCATGTCGTCGTCGGCCATGAACTGCTCGAAGGTGTGGGTGTTGCGCTCAGACCGGTTCAGGACGGCGTTCACGGCCTTCGGATCGAAGGCGTGGCGGAAGTTGTCCAGATCGTTCGTGCGCGCCTGCTCGGTTAGGGCTTCGTCCTTGGACAGGTCGGTGTTGACCTGATCCCAGAACAGCTTGTCGTTTTCGTCGAAGTCGGTGCCGAACTTGTCGTTGATGATGGTGATGACCGCCGAGAGAGGCGACAGCGCATCGTCTTTCGGCTTCGTCGTTCCGACCTCTTGGGCTCCGGTCAGCGTGCCGGTGTCGCCGCGCTCAGGCTGACCGATCCCTCGAATGTGCGGGTCAGTCGGTAGAAGGCGAGGTTCACAGCGACCCCAAGCCGAGACGGCGGCGTGCGCGTCATGGCGGCGACTGAAAACACAAGGTGGTAGGTTCTTTGACCGAGCGGCCCAACCATCGGCCTGCCTTGTCAGCCCTCTTGGGGTAGAAACCTTTACCGACTGCTCCCGTCGGATGGACGATCCAGCGGCTACCAAGTCATCCAGTCCCATCGACCCGTGATCCGAGCCACCGTGTCCCATCCCTCGGAGTTTACCGACCGGATGATGTGCAGCACGCCTAAGCTCGCGCACTTGTCCCTTGCCGCCTGCTCGTCTTCGGATGCGACCAAGCCGTTTCGATGCGAATGGATATCGGTCAAAATCCAACCGCCGCCGGACAGCGGCTTGAACTCCAAGATCAGATTGCGGAACTCGGCGAATGCGACGGCTCCGGTCAGCACCCCTCCAAGGTGCCGCCGGAGGCAGTTCCTGAAACGATAGCCCGCCATGATGAGCGACTGTGCGCTGTCCAGCGGCTTGATCTCGTCGTCGGCGCCTTGGGCGAAAGGTTGGGGCGGAAAGCGGTCGGCGCGGATCAAATAACGCCACAGGAGGCTCCGCAGCGTCGAGTGCGGCGCCATGGTGCGGATGGCTTTCTGGATGGAGTCGTCGGTCGCTTTGGAGCAGACGCACTGGATGAACGCTACGGCCTTGCTGAACTCGCGGGCCTCGGAGCGGCTATCCAGTCGGCTCACTACCTTCCCATCGACCAGCACCGGCAGGAGTTCGTCCACGATCTGAATGCTGTGATCCGTGATCTGTCCGATGTGCCGCAGCGCGTTGGACTTCGGTCGGTCGCCATTGGCGAACATCGAGAACAGACGGGTGTAGTGATTGGGCAAGAGAGGCTTGGCGCCGATCCGTTCCAGCGCGCCGAGGTAGGAATCCGGCACGGCGCCGTAGACGGCTTCGATGATGTCCGACGCTCGTCCGTCGCGGAGCAGAAGAGCGAGTTTAGGGTCGTCGGACACTCGGCGGGAGGTCAGGATCGGGTGATGCCTTTGCTCAACCACCTCGAATGCCAAGGCTGCGAACACAGCCTGTCGGCGAAGTGGGGCCGACTGAAGGGTCTTCCGAAGAAGCGAAGGGGCCTGCTCGTCGTAGGCAATCAGCTTGGGGCCAAGCCAGCCGAGCAGGAGATCGCCGTCGTTCAATCTGACCCCTTTCATCAACGAGCGAGCAAGTCCCCGCCAAGGGCTTTATCTCGCAATAGTTTCGGCTGATGCTGGGATTGTATTGCCGATTGCTATTCCGTCAACCAAATGGATGCGGCTACAGGCAATGATATAGCAATATAGACGCAACCATTTACGGAAAGTATTGCGTGCGGATGCTTAACGATGTCTTCGGGCGAGATGACTATGTCGATGTCATGGTAGCCAGCGGGTAGTGATCTCGGGGAAGTTCAGGGGTGAGGTGATGTCCTTCACGCACTGGATTTAGGTTCCGGTGCGCTCGCTTCGCCGCGCCCCAGAGGCCGATGTCGAACCGCTCAGGCAGAGCCTTCGCTCTTTCGCCCATCGGCGTTTTCTTCGTCGTTGGTTTCAGATCGCTTATCTCAACTCTCCACTGGTCTGACTGCCAAATCTTTTTCGTTCATCCCAGATCAGGTGTTGTCTTTCTCCCTCCTTCGACTTGGTGCGATAGAGATCGCTAAGCCGAAGAAGAGAGAAGATCATCCCGAGTCGTGGAGTGCTCAACCGGCAACGATCCATTTTATGGAAGCAGGCGGTTCCCCGAGACCTGCGTTTAGCTGCCCCTTCTCGATCTCATCTCACTGTAATCGCCTTTCGGCACTGGGCTTCGGGGTTGTTGGTCTCGATGTTGGGTATGTCCGCAGTTATCGCGGAGCCCGTTTTTCATCGGTCCAGCCTTGGACCCTCAGCAGATGCGTTGTGATCGGAACGGTTATCAAAGAAGCGGACTTCCTTGACGCTCGTGCGCTCCGCGATTGAGTGGACGGAGCACACGCGGGAGCCGTCAAATCATCCAGACGCACTCCCTCATTATACGCCCTTCGCTGGCTTGCCAGCAGTCCGAGGGGGCCGACCGTGGGGCGTAGGAGCACCGCCACGGTGTGTATCCTCTTAGGCTCGCTCAGCCTCATCGCGCCGGTCGGGTGGCCCGTGTTTCAGGGTCTATGGGATGTCCCGGTTCTGTCTTGCTGCGGGAGAAACAGCTATACTCCCTGAGCGTATGTCGTCGCGGACGAGCCGCGCCATACCTCTATTTATACAGGCTGGCAGGGTCTCCCGGCTATATGTTTAGGTGCCCGGTCAGCCACCTGACTGATCCCGATAAATACCTGACCACCCCATCAGAGGGGTGAGCAGGAGCATCAATGGACATCTTCACGACCCTCATGGAGGCTGGTCTTACGACCGGCAAAAGGGACTTCTCAACCTATTGGGCGGGCCGTTCGCCTTCTTATCTGGCGACGACCGGCACCCTCTCCGAAGGCGCGATGATCGCGGTATTCCGCCGACTCATCGAAGAGCGGCGTTGGCTGCTGGCGATGCGCGTCGCTCACATGGTGCTGTTCGGCCCAACCCAGAAAGCCGCGTCATGACCGGCTGGCTCGAATACGACTACCTCATCGCCTCCAAGCCTCACGAGTCTGAGTTCCCCGACCTCCACGCCGACATCGCGAGCCGGATCGAAATGGCGCCGCGCTGCTGGCGGCTCGGCATAAGCGATGCCGACGCTGTGCTCATCGTCTTGGACGATGTGAAGGGCCTGATCCCGACCGGCCAAGCTGACCTGTTCGAGTTCGATGGCGACCGGCCTGACTTAGACGACTGGATGGAGCAACATCATCCCCAGCTCGACTACTGCTGGATCGACCAGTTCTGTGTCGCCTTCCATGACCGAGCCGCTCAGCTATCGTTCGACGACGATCTGGGAAAGCGTGTGATCCGATCCGTCCACCTTCCACGCACGGTCTGAGCACGGTCAGAAGAGCCGTCCCGCCACCGTCGAGACACATCAGACCAAGGAGCCGCCATGGCCGAGAAGCACATCACCAAGGGCTCTAAGCCCTCTCGTTCCGGGCGCGACAATTTTTCAATGAAACAGGGGTTTATTGTCTGACATTGTAGGTCAACCTTCAGACTCTGCGATGTGCAGCAAAAATAAGTTGGGCGGTTCAAAAAGATATTGGCAGCCACAGGGGAAAGCTTCTCTTTTTAAAGCGGGCTGAAATAGCAGACTCGGGAGATCGGTTCAGAAGTTTACGTGGTCCTTCGGCGGCTTATGGCTCGTCACAGACCTTGGAAAAGTCGGCTTTCGGGAGCCCGCCGCCGGTGCCGCCCTTTGCGCCCGCGCGTGGCCGAGGTGTTGCTGAAGATGGTGGCGCGTCAAACGAGAAGGCGCTGTGTCCTGCCGTCAGGCGCGTTGAACGAAAAGGCAATCGCCCGCCACAAACGCGCGCCCAACGCCGTCGCCCCAACGCTCCAGCAAGGCGTCGCCCGCGCGTTTGGGCCCATCGCCATAGCGCCAGCAATAGTCGTCGATGGCCACCCATCCGCCCGGCGGAACCAGCGGCGACCAGAGCGAGACGTCCTCAGCTGCGCAAGGGCCGTCGTGATTGCCGTCGATGTGCAGCAAGGCGATGCGGCCGGAGGGCTCCAGGGCCGCGCGCGTCTTCAGGAGCCGCGCCGCCTCGCCGTCGGCGCTGCCGAGATAGATTGCGTGGCCCGAGACTGACGGCGTGCGATAGGCCGTCATCGAGCCCTGCGGCGCCAGGGGCGCAAACGTCGCCTCAAACGCCAGGGCGACGCGTTCCAAGCCGGCCGCGCGCGTGTAATCTTGCATGATCTGAGGCAGATCCTTCTGCGCGCCGATCTCCGAGCTCCAGGGATCGAAGACGAACAGGCGCCGGTCCGTCCCGCCGAGCGCACGTCCGCACAGCAGCACGCTGGCGGAGCGGCCGAACAGCGAACCGATTTCGACGATGTCCCCCTCCGGCGCATCGAGCAGGCAGGCCAAAAGGGCGGCCAGCTTGTCATCGTAGGATTCTCCGAACAGATCGAAGGCGAGGCGGATAACGCCGGCCAGGAACGCCGGCTCCGGCGGCGTCTGGGTCGGCGCTAGGGCGGCGATCAGGCGTCCCCAATGCTCGGCGCGCGCGAAGATGTCGTCCCAACGGTCGAACTCCTCCTCCAACGCCGAGCGGTTAATGATCCGCAGCTGGGTCAGGCCGTGTTGGCGCAGCAGGTCGCCGAGCGCAACATGGACCATGTGCGCGGCAGCATGGATCTGGGTGACGCCCTGCGTCCGCACGAGGCCCTGGAAGGCGGCGAGGAATTCCGGCTCGTGCACGAGCGGCAACCGCACCCAGGGCGCGCCGCCATCGGTTGGATCAATCCTATCGCTGGACGCGCCGATGACCCGCTCGCCTCGCGCCAGCGCCTGCTTGAGATAGGCGCGGCCGTCCGGTGTCGAAACCGGAAACACCAAGGTCACAGACATAAAGTCACCCAGCCACGCGGGCTAATCGTGGCGCTAAGCATGGCGGCCAGCGGATTCGCCAGCGACCAGTCCCGTTAACTATGTGGCGTGATTCGCCCGTTAGGCTGCCAAGTTCCAATTAAGGAAGAGCAGCATCCTCATGGCCAGTCGCGGCCTCGCCCGATCCATCGCTCCGGCCGCCAAGCCGTCCGAGCCGCTGGTCGTCGCACGCCCCGAGCTTCCCAACGCCGAAGCCCTCCTGCCCTACCTGCGTCGGATCGACAACGCCCGCTGGTACTCCAACTTCGGGCCCCTCCTCTCTGAATTCGAAGCCCGGCTCGCGGCCCGGTTCGAACCGCAGACGCAGATCGTGACCTGCGCCAACGGGACGCAGGGCTTGGCCCTGTGTCTGCAGGCCTTGCGGCTGCCACCGGGTAGCCTTTGCGCCATACCGGCCTACACCTTCGTGGCCACCGCGCACGCGGTCATCGCCGCCGGCCTGACCCCCTATTTTCTGGACGTCGATCTCGACACCTGGACGCTGCAGCCGCAGACCGTGCTCCAGGCCTTGGCCAACGCCCCTGCGCCGGTCTGCGCCGTCATTCTCGTCGCGCCCTTCGGGCTGGCGCCCGACTTGACGCCCTGGCTGGAGTTTCGCGAAAAGACCGGCGTGCAGGTCATGGTCGACGCCGCCGCGGCGTTCGACGTCGTCCACGCGGCCCCCCTGCCCACCATGGTGAGCCTGCACGCCACCAAGGTGCTCGGGATCGGCGAAGGGGGTTTCCTGGCGACCGACGATCACCACCTGGCTCGGCGCGTGAGGCAGCTGACCACCTTCGGCTTCCGCGGATCGCGAGAATCCCATATCCCCGCCACCAACGCCAAGCTCAGCGAATACGCCGCGGCGATCGGGCTGGCGGCCATGGACGCCTGGCCCCACAACCGCCTGCGCTGGTTGCGCGCCGCCCAGAGCCTGCGGGTGGCGATGGTTCACCTGCCGCAGGTGGTGTTCCAGCCCGGCTGGGGATTGACCTGGGCGACCAGCGTCTGCTGCGTCCGGCTGCCCGACAAGACGGCTGCGGCCGTGGAACGCAGCCTGAGCACCGAGGGCGTCGAGACCCGCCGCTGGTGGGGTGTCGGCTGTCAGGCCAATCCGGCCTTCGTGGACTGCCCGCGGGGCGACCTGACCCAGACCAACCGTCTGGGCGGCGCCGTCATCGGCCTGCCGTTCTCGATCGATCTCGACCACGAGCAAATCGGCCGCGTCGTCGCGGCGCTGGCGAAAAGTATCGACTGGAGGGCCGAGGCTTTCCAATGACGAAGCAGAGACTGGTCGTGGTCGGCCCCGGGCTGATGGGCCAAAAGCACATCGAGCTGATCCTCAAGAACCCGCGCTGCACGCTCGCTGGCGTGGTCACGCCCGAGCGGGACGACTTCAACGATGTGGGCGAGCGGTTGAACGTTCCGCTGTTCCATGACCTGGAAGCCTGCCTGATGGCGCTCGCACCCTCGGGCGTGATTATCTCGTCGCCCAACGAGTTCCATTATGACCAGGCCTGCCTGTGCGTCGAACGGGACATCCCCGTGCTGATCGAGAAGCCGATCACATCGACCTATGAGGAGGCCGCGCACCTGGTCGATCTCGTTGCGCGCCGAAGAGTAAAGGCGATCGTCGGGCACCACCGCGCTCACAGCCCCCTCATGGCGACGGCCAAGGCGGTCATCGAGGAAGGTCGGCTGGGACGCCTGGTGGCCATCCAGGGCAGCGCGATCTTCTACAAGCCGCCGGAATACTTCAACGCCGGCCCCTGGCGACGCGCAATCGGCGGCGGCCCGATCCTGATCAACCTGATCCACGAGATCGGGATCATGCGGACCCTGTGCGGCGAGATTTCCGCGGTCCAGGCGATCGTCTCCAACACGCTCCGACAGTTCCCGGTGGAAGACACCGTTGTGATCAATCTTCAGTTCCGTAACGGCGCGCTCGGGACCTTCGTCCTGTCAGACACCGGCGCATCGCCTCGGAGCTGGGAGCAGACCTCGCGGGAAAATCAGGTCTATCCGACCTATCCCGACGAGGATTGCTACAGCATTACCGGAACGCTTGGATCGCTGGACTTCCCTACCATGAGGCTGAAGTCGCACCCGGCCCCGCAGGCCCCGTCGTGGCACACGCCGTTCACCGAGGAGGTGATCCCGGTGGTTCGCCAAGACCCGCTGGAGCGCCAGCTGGACAATTTTCTGGATGTGATCCTGGGCGTCGCCGACCCCGTCGTGACCGCCTTCGACGGCGCGCAGAACGTGCGGGTGGCGGAGGCCATCCGCCGCTCGGCGGAGACGAAGTCGTTGATTGAGCTCGATGGATAGAGTTCTTCTTCTCGACACCAACGTCGCGTCGGCGCCCATCCACCGGTATCTGACCGATGCGGGCTACGAAGTGCATGTCGTCGGCCGAAACCCGAACGACTTCCTCGCCAGGGCGGCCCTCAATTACGTCAACCTCGACTATTCCGACGTCGAGGCGAGCTTGGCTCTCGTGGAGCGGTTGGACGCAAAATACCTAGTCCCTGGGTGTAACGACCTTTCCTACGAGACCTGCGCCGCGATCAGCGCGCGGCGGCCGTTTCCGGGCATCGATCCGGTGGACGTCGTTCGCACCCTGGGCAATAAGCAGGACTTCCGCCGCTACGCCGCGCTGCACGGCATCCCCGCCCCGCGCCAGATCGCCGAGGCGGATGCGAGCGCCGGCCAGTCGGTCATCGTCAAACCGGTGGACGCCTATAGCGGGCGCGGCGTCACGGCTTTGAAGGCGCCGACGACGAACGAGATCGGCGCCGCGCTGGCCTTGGCGAAGACGTTCTCAACAACCGGCGCCTGTCTCATCGAAGAGTTCGTCGAAGGCCAGCTCTACAGCCACACGGCCTTCCTCGGTGAAGATAGCATAGTTGCCGACTTCATCGTGGAAGAGCACGGGTCCATCAACCCGTTCACCGTCGATACGAGCTGCCTGGTTCCCGACTTCGACCCGACGCTGCTTGGAAAAGTCAGGGCGGCGATCGAACAGATCGCGCGCGATCTAAAGCTGACTTCGGGTCTGATCCACACCCAGTTCATCGCCGATGGCGATGGGTTTTGGATCATCGAGATCACCCGGCGCTGCCCCGGCGACCTCTACAGCCTGCTGATCTCGTTCTCGACCGGCTTCAACTACGCGGAAAACTACGTCCGGCCGTTCATCGGCCAGCCCTTCAAGGATGGCGCCCGGCGCCGATGTGCGATCATGCGACACACCATTTCCCTCAGAGAAGCGCAGACATTCACGTCGCTCAAGTTCCATCGGCCCGTGGATATTGAACGCTTCTTCCCACAGGCGCTGGCCGGCGACCGCGTCGCAGCGGCGCCGTTGGCGCGGATCGGCATCCTCTTCGCTCGCACCGCGCCTGGCGCCGCGCTAGGCGAGCTGATGGCCGCCACCGTGCGCGGCGAACTCTACTCGGTTCTTGGTTAGGGCGGGCGGAGCTATGACCAGCGTAGACTTCAGGGCCGCCGTGAACGCCGCACTCGATGCGCCGGCCGCCAACCAAGCGCTGGCTCGCCAGCTGCTGTCGAGCGCGTCCAAGCGGCCGTGCTTCGTCGTCGGCCGCAACGCACAGGCTTCGGACCTGATCGGCAAGGTTAGACTGGACGGCCTCCTGGACGATTTCGCCGCGCCGGGCTCGACCTGGGGCGGCCTTCCGACCGTCTCCACCGCTGAGCTGCCCACCGGCGCCATCGTCATCAACTGCTCAACCTCGATCAGCCCCGTCGCCGTCGAGCAAAGGATCAGGGCGGCCGGGCACGCGTCGATTGTCTCGATCCACCAGCTGATCTACGCGGCCGCGGGCGCGATCGACCAGCCGCAGTTCGTCCAAGACCAGCGCAGGGACTGGGAACAGTTCGAGGCGGAATGGTGCGACCTCTTCGCCAGCTTGGAGGACGAGCCGTCCCGCCAGACCTTACTGGACCTCGTCCGCTACCGTCTGACAGCGAACACCCAGGTCATGCAGGACTACGGGGTCCGGGTGAAAGACCAGTACTTCGAGCCGTTCCTCGATCTCCACTCGGAAGTTTTCGTGGACGCAGGCGGCTTCGACGGCGACACGACCGAGGCGTTCTGCAGCAAGTATCCGGACTATCGGAAGGTGCATCTGTTCGAGCCGTCACAACACAATATGCGCGCCGCGAAGCTCAGGCTTGCGGCCCATCGGGACATCGTATTCCATCCAGAAGGGCTCTCCGGCCAAGCCGGCGCCGTGACCTTCGACGCAGAAGCCGGATCGGCGTCCGCCGTCACCTCAGGCGGGGGTGAAGAGGTTCAGATGACCACTTTGGACCTAGCCGTCGCCGAGCCCGTAAGCTTCATCAAGATGGATCTCGAGGGGTGGGAGCTGAACGCTCTGGCCGGATGCAAGCAGCATATCCGCGAAGATCACCCCAAACTGGCCATCGCTGTCTATCACCGCGCCAGCGACTTCCGCACCGTGTGGCGATACGCCCGTTCCATCCACCAGGACTACAAGGTGTATCTGAGACACTACACCCAGGGCTGGTCGGAAACAGTGATGTTCTTTGTCTGATGGCGAACCTCATCGAGAGTCCCGCTGAACTGTTCGAGCGTTTCGCGACCCAAACGCCTGGGCTGGTGCAGATCAAGCCCAAGGTCGTCTTCATCAAGATCGAAGCGAGCGATCCCGCGCCCGTTTCGATGAAGATCAACGTGCCCTCGAGCGACATCGGCAGCGTCAGCCTGCTAGAGGCCTCTGCCCTCGTTTCGCTCGTCAAGCTCATCAAGCCGCGCAAGATTTTCGAGTTCGGGACCTTCCTGGGTTATTCCACCTCCCTGCTCGTCGAGAATTCAGCCGACGACTGCGACGTCTATTCGCTCGACCTCGGCGACAGCCATGTGAGCGACACGCCGCTGGCGTCCTTCGCCAAAGCGGACCTGCGGAGCGACGGCGACATCAACGACGAATATCTGAGGAGCGCCCAAGGCGCGCGCGGGCCCCACTACACCACCGCTCTATCGGCCGCCGACCGATCCAGGCTTCGCCTGCTCCAGCAGGACAGCCGCCCATTCGACCCGGCGGACCATGGCCTGGAAGGCTCAGTCGATATGGTGTTCATCGACGGCGGCCATGACACCGAAACGGTGACGATCGACACCGTCAACGCTCGCAGGATGATCGGCGACAGCGGGATCATCGTCTGGCACGACTTTAATTCGACCATCCACAGCGACGTGACGACGTTTGTGAACGGGGTGGCGAAGCACGAGATCATCGTCTGCATCCAGCACACCATGATGGCGATCATGCTGGTCGGACAGGCCGGACGCGATTTCCTGAAGATCGGCATCTAGGGCCGATGGCCGATATCGACAGCGGGACCGGCGCGCGAACACTTCTTGATCGGGAGGTCTATCGCAAGCTGTTAGTCCGGCGGGACGGGCTCGCGGTTTTGCTTCTGGTGATGAGGGCGGCCTTCCACGTAACGCTCCTGACCTGCAGCAATCTTCTGTTTTCGCAAGGCCATGTCATCGCGGCCGTCCTCATGTTGATCCCCCACTTCATGGCCTGGTCGTTTCTGGGCTGGGCAGGCGTCGGCCATGAGCTTTTCCACCGAACGGTCTTCTCCGCGCGGTGGCTGAACCTCGCGCTGTTTCGCCTCTTCTCGATCCTGACCTGGAACAACTATGGCTACTTCGAAGTCACCCATCCGGCGCACCACCGCAACACCCTCGGGGACAGCGATGTGGAGGCCAACCCGCAAGGACGGCTGACGATGCTCGCAACCCTGGCGCTATTGACCTTGGACATCGCCGCCCTCTGGCGCCGGCTCCGGGTGTTGGCGCTGAATGCGGTCGGCGTCGCGCCGGGAGGCGGGTTCGCCAAGGTGTTCGCGCCGGGCAGCGAAGCGTTCAAGCAGCTGAAGCATGGCGCGCGTGCGGTCCTGATCGGTCAGGCGGTGCTGATCGCGACCTGTCTGTGGTTCGGCTCGCCGTTCCTGGCGCTGGCGATTTCGCTCGCGCCCTTCTGCGTGACATTCCCCAATCGGACTCTGGCGGCGCTGCAGCACTTCAACCTGTCGGCGGACGAGACCGATGGCGACTACGAGCGTTCAACCCGTACCGTGGTCCTGGACCCGATCACCGGGTTCTTCTACGCGGACATGAACTACCACCTGGAACACCATCATTTCCCGGCCATCCCGCACTACAATCTGCGTGGCGTGCACGACGTCTTTGAACGGCGCGGAGGGCGCCGCCATATCGAGCGGGGGTACTGGAACGGGGTGAAGCTCCTCGCGCGGGAAGGATTCTTCACCTCCGGGAAGACGCCAGCTGCTTGACGGCGCCTAGGCCGAAGCCGCCCAACGCGTGAACATCTGGCGGAAGGCGTCCTCCACGATGCGGGTGAAACCGGCTTCATTGCGATAGGACGAGGCCTCAAACGCCGGGCGTGTCCGCGAACGCAGCCGGTCAAGCGCTTCGAAATCAGCGGTCAGCTCGAGCGCCCGCTCCACGTACTGATCCCAACCATCGGCCACCAACTCGGGGATGCCGAGGGGCAGAACCGTGCAGGCCGCGCTGCGCGCGTAGTAGTTGTCACCCGCGTTCGATAGCACCGGCACGCCGTTGCCAAGCGCGTCATGGGTCGTGGTCCCGCCGATGGCCGGCGAGGGGTCGAGGGCCAGGTCGATGTCCCGGAACTCAAGCAGATAGTCGAGGCCCTGGCTCTCGCCCCGAAACTCCAGCTGTTCGGGGTATGCGCCATAGGCGGCGAAACGCGCCTGTGTCGCCCGCTGCAGCACTGGGTCGCAGAAGTAGCTGTATTTGAGGATCAGCTTGGCGCTCGGCCGCGCACGCAGGATCACCGCCCAGGCCGCGACCGTCATCTCGTCCAGCTTGGCCGGGTTGTTGAACGACCCGAAGGTGACATAGCCGTTCTTCAGGGCCGGGGTCGGCACCGGGTCCGGCCGGTCAACTGCCGGACGGCTCGGGCTCATGAGTTCGCCGAGGCTCCAGATCTCTTCGGTGAAAAAGGCTTCCGTCCCCGGAACGGCCATCCCGTCGCAATGAAACACATAGTCCATGCAGGTGAGGCCTGTGCTCTGCACGAAGTTGATCCAGGCGATCTGGATCGGCGCCGGGCGTAAGGCGAAGACCGGCAAGCGGCTGCCCGCGGTGTGACCCCAGATATCGATCAGAATGTCGATCTGGTCGTTCCGAACCATCGCCGCGACCTGTTCGTTTGCGAGACCATCGATCTTGCGCAGCTTGCAGGTGGCGGGAAGCGGCCCTTCGGCGTCCGGATCGGAACAGTACAGGTGGATATCCACCGCCTTGGGGTCGTGCGCCTCGATGACCGGCAGAAGGAACTGGGTCACCTGATTGCGCGTGAAGGTCGGGCCGATATAGCCGACGCGCAGGGGGCGGTCCGTCTTACGCGAATTGGCGAAGGTCACCGTCTGCGCCGCCACGGGCGGGGCGTAGAGTTCGCCCCATTTGCGGGATTCCTCCGCCATGCGCTTCGGGCCGCACTGGGCGATGAACGCCGGGTGCAGCAGGAATTCGTGAACGATGGGGCTGGCGAAAATCTCGGTCGCGGCGGTAAAAACCTCCATCGCCTCACGCAGCCGCCCCTGGTGCTGCAGCGACAGGCCATAGCTGACCATCTGCTGGGGATCGAGCTTATCAAAGTCGAGGCCGCGCCCCAAGGCCACGCTGGCGGGGCCCATCAGCTTGTTGGCGTAGGCGAGCACGCCTAGCTCGGCGCAGTAAGCCTTGTCGGTCTGGAAGCGCGCCATGTCGGCGTTGAGGGCGCGCAGGACTGCGACCCCATGCAGAATCCGCGCCTCATCGAGGGCTGGCGCGGCGCCGTCCCAGTCGTTGGCGGCGACGAGGGCGCTGTAGAGCCAGTAGCGGGCTTCGTGGTCGGCCGGCTTGGCCTGGGCGATGGCGCGGAAGGTCTCGGCGGCGCCAGCGACATCCCCCGCGAACAGGCGGGCCCGGCCATCGGCGAGGCTGTCGCGCTGGGGCAGGGTGGCGAGGTCGGCGAACATGCGCGTTGGAACTCCAGCAGGTGGTCGCGATCCTCTCCGATCGTGGTTAATGGCCGCTGAAGGCTTTGCGCTCTGCGCCTAGGCCCGGTTGACGGTGTTGGCCTTGATCGTCGCTGAACCGTTCGACGCCAGGTCGTTGCGGGTGGTCTCCAGGCTGCGCGGGCCGCGCAGCGTGGCGTTCACCTGGTCCAGCCCCACAGGGCCATCGTGCCGCCGGGCGATCAGATAGCGCAGCGAGATCCGCTCGTGGTCGGCGGCGTCCGGCTGAGTCCCGTGGAGGGTGCAGGCGTGCCAGACGGCGGCGAATCCGGCGTCGCCGGTGAGGATCTTCTGGCGAGCCACCACGGCGCCGTGCGCAGCATTGCGGTAGAGCCAGTCTGTGTCGCTGATCCGCGTCAAATCGTGGGGGAACATCGCCCCGCCCAAAGCGTGGCTGCCCTGCAGCAGATAGAGCGGCGCGTCGGCCGCGCTGACCGGGTGCAGGTAGATGTAGAGGGTCAGAAAGTCGGCTTCGCGAGCCTTGTAGTCGATCAGGTCCTGATGGAAATCGATGCCGTAGAAATAGGTCATGTCGCGATACTGCGGCCGTATATAGGCGCCGAGATTGTTCACCGGATTGCCCAGGATGCGCCGCCGCAGCCACTCCGGCGCCGCGCGGGCCGGCACGCCGCAGACGACCTTCTTGTCGAGGATCTCATAGTCGGGGCCCAGGAGGGCGGTCAGGCCCGAGACGAGCTGTAAGTCGTGCTCGACGAAGCCCAGGCGGTCTGCGAACCGTTCCAAGAGGTTGCGGCCGGGGCGCGGGTTGACGCCGGTGTATTGCGGATCGGCGTCGAACTCGGCCTCGCTTAGGAACAGACCCATGTCGAAGTTGCGGGTGGCCTTGATGCGGTCCAGCAGATCGGCGCAGGCGGAAGCGTCCAGGGGTTGTTCGAACAAGTGGGCGCCGTCGCGGATGAAGTCCTCGACCATGGCCTCGCCCAGATCCGCGCGGAACGCGGGTTGAAGGTCTTGCGGCTTGGGCATGGAGGTCATCGACGCGTCTCCCGGCTAAGGATCTTAGAACGCCGCGACTTCGGCTAATTCACGGTTAACATCATCGCCGTCGGCTGGACCTTAGATAGGGGGCGTTTTGCCAAACCAAGTTCGTTAGCCTGACAGCACCCTCAAGCTGCTTCTCGCGCTTCGTCCCGCAATGCCAAAGCGGCTTCAAGACGTTCGAACAGAACGGGAGCCGTAAACGGCTTGGACATGTGCATGTCTGCGCCCGCGGCTAAGGCGCTGGTTACATGTTCGGGAAGGGCGTTGGCTGTCAGCATGATCACCGGTGTCCGCGTCAGTCCCTTATCCTGCTCCTCCTGCCGAATACGCCTTATCGCCGTCAAGCCGTCCATGACCGGCATTTGCATATCCATCAGGATCACATCAAAGGTCCCTCGACCGAACGCGTCCAAGGCTTCCGCGCCGTTTCCCGCCATCACCAGCTCAGCGCCGGTCGTACCCAGCATCAGCTCCACCACCTTGCGATTGGTCGGGTGGTCGTCGGCCAGCAAGATGCGCGGCGGCGACATCTCTTCGTCTGTCACCGCACCGCCAGTGAATTCGGCGAGCTCAGCCTCCGGCGCAGCCTCTGTCGGCTGCAGCGGCAGCTCGATCCAGAACCGCGATCCGACACCGAGGTCGCTTGAACAGTCCAGCGCGCCGCCCATCAAGGCAGCGAGGTCGCAGCAGATCGAGAGACCGAGACCTGTACCGCCATACTTGCGCGTGATGGACGTGTCGGCTTGCTCGAACCGACCGAGCACCTTGCCTTTATCGGCCATGGCGAAGCCAACGCCGCTGTCTGCAACCGTCAAGCGAACGAGTCCTGCCGCGGTGCGCTCAGCGGTCAGTTTGATGACTCCCGCATCGGTGAATTTCACAGCGTTCGACAAAAGGTTGGTGACGATCTGTCGGACCCGCACGACGTCTCCCATGACAAACTGGTCAACCTCGGGACCAATGTTGATCTCAAGCTGGATCCCCTTCTCGTCGCACTTCAGCTGCGAGAGACCCGCCACAGCGCGGATCATGGCTCCGGCGTGGAAAGGCGCCGCCTCGATAGTAATTTTCCCGCTTTCAATTCGGGCGGTGTCGAGAATGTCGGATAGGAGCCGCTGGAGGGTGTCTCCGGAGGCTCGGATGATCTCAGCCATCTCCTGCTCCTTCGGAGCGAGGCCGGACCGCGTCAACATATCTGCGACGGCCACGACGCCATTTAGAGGCGTGCGAATCTCGTGGCTCATATTGGCAAGGAAATCCGACTTGGCTTTCGTCAGGGCTTCGGCGCGCGCTGTTGTTTGGGCCAAAACAATAGCCTGCGCCTCCAGCGCCATGGTCTGATCTCGCAAAGCTTGGGTCCGGTCTTCGACCATGTCTTCAAGTTCGCGACGGCGATGTTGAAGATGGCCGGTTCGCAGGCGGATCAGAGCGAACACGCCCGCGAGCAAGAGGATGCCCAAGAAGGCCTTGAACCATAAAGTCTGGAACCAGGCGGCGCGCACCGAGATCGGCAAGTGAAGATACTGAGGCAGCCATGCTCCCGTCGGATCCGAGGCACGAATTTCAAGATGGTAGACGCCGGGGTCCAGATTAGTGAAACTTGCCGAAGGCCGAGTGGCATCGGTCTCCACCCAAGGTTCATGCCCTGAGGCGCCACGAACCAGGCGATAGGCATATTGTACGCGGTCAGCGGCCGCATAATCGAGCGCGGCGAAGCCTACTTCGAGGCCGCCCCCGCCTGGGGGCAGGCGGACGGCGGTTCCTGCACGCGCCAGGAAGGGATCGCTCTCCAGCATCTGCCCTCGGAGACGAACACTCGTCACCACCAGACGCGGCGCATCGTTAATCGGCTTCACAAGGTCGGGACGAATGACCACCAGGCCGCCGCGTCCGCCGAACAAAACCTCGCCCTGCTTGGTTCTAAGGCCCGCATTGTAGAAGAAACTCGATACAGGGACGCCTTCAGCCGCACGATAAACGTCGATGTGGAGCGTGCGCGAATCAATGCGGACGAGGCCGGTGTCAGTGCTCGCCCATATGTAGCCCGACCTGTCCTCGATGACTTTATTGACGTTAGAATTGGGCAGCCCATCGGCGACGTCGATACGACGGAACTTCAAGCTGCGGCCCGCGATTGGCGGATCGGACACAGAAAGGCCGCGGCCGTAAGTCGAAACCCAAAGGCGCCCAGCGCGGTCGGTCATGATGCTTGAGATAAAGCCTCGCGGCGTCGCTTCATCGCCGCTTTGAGGCTTGATCTGCTCTAGGTTGCCGGTGCGGGCGACGAATCGGTTAAGACCGTTGTCGGTACCGATCCAGAGGTCGCCGTTCGCTTCAAGCGAGGTCACATCGACGCGGCGATCCGACAAACTGTCGAACGGCACAGCGAAATCCGGATTGAGCCGGTGACCTGCACCTAACCGATACCGCCACAATCCGTCGAGACCACCGATCCACACTGTTTCATCGGACAGTTGAACGGATTGAACACGCGCATCGTCTGCTCGACCGGGCTGCGCCAGTCGATCGATTTTCTTTCCATTGCGACCGATGCTATAGAGACCTTGATCGGTCCCGACGAGCACATCGCCGTTAGGAAGCTGAGCGTAGGTTCGGATCGCCGCTTTGGGCAGCCCGTTCTGTGAAGGCGGAAGATGTTCGATTCTCCCGGTTGCGGGATCGAGCCGATCGATGCCGTGGCTCATGAAGCCGATCCAGATTCGTCCCTCCGGTGCTTCAAAAACGCTGACGGGCGTTCGTTCGGACAAGACCGCAGTGGGCGCCGACCCGCCCATCAATGTGGAAAACGCCTTGCGACGCGGGTCGTATCGCGTGATTGCACTGTTGCCGGCGACGAAGATCAACCCGCTTGGCGCACGGTGAAGCGCGCGCAAGCTCTGGTCTGCGTAAAGGAGAGCGCCGTTTCCAGCGCGGACGGGCCGAACGGCCAATGTGCGCGCATCCACTGTTTGGATGCCGTCGTGGTAGGTGCCCAGCCAGATCTCTCCGGGCACGACCTCTGTCAGGGCGCGAACCAGCATGCCAAGCGTGTTCCCGCCGCCCTTTTCCGATGCCGCCACAGCGGAGACCTTCAAAGTCTTCGGCTCGACGACATAAGCACCTTGCCCCTCCGTACCAACCCACAGTCTTCCGTCGCTGGCGGACAGCAGGGCGTTGATCCGAGGTTGGTCTTTGCCCGTGATCCGAACCATGGTGATCGCGCCGGTCGCGATATCCATGTGGAGCAGGCCCTCCTGAGTGCCGATCCAAAGGTCATGGTCTTTCGAGGTCAGAGCGAAGACGCCGGATGATAAAGCCTTCCGTGTGCTGGCTTGCTGCGGTCCAGAAGCGATGGCGTGGACGATTTGGCCACCGGCAGTTAGATGGTCTAGGCCGGCCTCCGTTCCGATCCACAAGCCATCGTGAGGAGCATCGGCAAGGGCGTGGACAGCCATGTGGCTCAAGCCGTCTTTGGCGACCGTATAGGTGAGGAAGCGACCGGTGCCCGGATCGAAGCGAGCCAACCCGCCCGAAGATGTCCCGATCCACAGACGCTGGTGTTGATCGGTATGGACGATCTCGATCTGACCATCCGGCAGCTGGCCCGGTTTGTCGCCAGCGTTGTAGATCCGAAAATGCAAGCCGTCCCATCGGGCCAGGCCATTCTGTGTCCCGATCCAAAGAAAGCCCTGCCCGTCAGTATCCATGGTCATGGGAATGGCGGAATTGGGAAGTTGTTCTTCTTGAGCGACCGGTTGTAGGAGCGTGGTCGCAAGATTATCCCATCGGGGCGCAGTTAATGCTGGCGTGGCAGTGCATAAGACCAACCCTCCTGCAACGAGCCCGCGGCAGAAATCCGGAAGCCATTTCAACGCCCAAGCCTGAAAGTCGCCCATGTTTGCCCCGGTCAAGTCTTCTTCGACTATGCAGCGACACAGAATAAGTTCGGGTTAAACGTTGACTGGGTGTTGCTGGTCAGAAGGTTGGCGACGGCGTTGCAGTTGGCGCCGCCCAAAACCTGCCCAAACTCGCCAAGCTGATCCCGCCACCGGCCCCAGCGCCAGCCTGAAGGACCCGATCGCCCCACCGCCGCCGTAGCGACGATCGAGCCAGCAACCGCCTTCTTCAACACAACCGGCTCAGAGCTGACGCTCTGAAGGCCCGCTTGCGAGCGGGATGCCCTAAAGCTCCGGAGCAGACTTTGAAGGACGGCAAGGGCGGTAAGCCGAGTTAATAGCCTGTATGGTTCGATGGCCATGCCGGAGCGGCGCTGAAAGCCCGTCTAACCACCGCAATTTAGGTCGAGCCTTGGAACGTCGCCGCTCTACATGCGCTTCTTGAGGGAACAGGAATAGGCCATGGTCAATCCGCCATCGAGGCCGCCCGCGGGCCCTAACCGTCGTAGCTTACTCGGGGGCGCCACTGTATTTGGCGCCGTGCTCGCCGCGCCTCGCCCAGGGGCCGCTGCGCCGTCGCCATCCTTGGGATCAGGGGCGGTAGAAATGCGCCTTGAGATCAACGGGCGCGAGCGGGCCTTCAACGCGGATGTCCGCACCTCCTTGCTGGACGCCCTTCGCGAGCATCTGGATCTTACGGGGTCGAAGAAGGGGTGCGACCAGGGGCAATGTGGCGCTTGCACGGTCCATATCGATGGCAAGCGAGAGCTGGCCTGCTTGACCTTGGCGATTGCGGCGCAGGGGCGGCGGGTTACGACCATCGAAGGCGTGGCCGACAACAGCGGCGCGCTTCACCCGATGCAGCAGGCCTTCATCGATAATGACGGGTTCCAATGCGGATACTGCACCCCCGGCCAGATCATGTCCGCCATTGCCTGCGTCGAGGAAGGCCACGCGACAACCGAAGCTGACATCCAGGAATACATGAGCGGCAACCTTTGTCGCTGCGCCGCCTATCCCAAGATTGTCGCCGCCATCAAGCAGGCGCGAAGTCAGATGAAGGGCGGTGTCGCATGAGGCCCTTCGCCTACGAACGCGTCGAGGATGCAGCGCTGGCGTCACGCTATGCCACCGCACAAGGCCAGACCGACGCCAAGGTGGCGTTCCTGGCAGGCGGCACGACGTTGATCGACCTCATGAAGCTCGACGTGCTGCGGCCCGAACGGGTGGTAGACATCCGGCCTTTGAAAGATCGCCACAGCGAGATCGATGCTAATGCGCAGAGCCTACGCCTGGGCGCCTTAGCCTCCATGGCGGCTGTGGAAGATCATCCGGATGTGAAGCTGAACTATCCGGCGGTGGCCCAGTCGCTGATGCTGGCGGCCAGCCCGCAGCTTCGCAATATGGCGACCCTCGGCGGCAATGTTCTGCAAAGGACGCGGTGCCCCTATTATCGCGATCCCTCTTGGTCCGAGTGCAACAAGCGCAATCCCGGCTCAGGTTGCGCCGCGATCAAGGGTTTCAACCGCCAAAACGCGGTGCTGGGCGTCGATGACAGGTGCATCGCTCAATATCCCGGTGACTTCGGCGTGGTGTTGGCCGCCTTCGGCGCGGAGGTCGATCTGGTCGGGCCCAAGGGCGCGCGGCGCATTCCGTTCAGCGCCCTACATCGCCCGGCCGGTCAGCCGCACCTGGAGCATACGCTGCAGCCCGGTGAGGTCATTGTCGCCTTTCACGTTCCAGGCGGCCCAATCGCGAAGCGGTCCGTCTATCTGAAAATTCGCGACCGCCAGTCCTACGAGTTCGCCATTTCATCCGCCGCCGTAGGTCTGGATATGGACGGCGCTGTGGTGAAGACAGTCCGGATCGGCCTTGGCGGCATGGCCTACCGGCCCTGGCGCGCGGAGGCGGCGGAGGCCGCCCTCGTCGGCAGACCGCTTACCGAAGACAATGCACGGGCGGCGGCGGAGATGGCGCTCAAAGGCGCGGTCACCCATGGTCACAATGATTACAAGCCTGAGCTCGCCCGCCGCACGCTGGTGCGCGCGCTGATGCAAGCTCAGGCGATGGAGCTTTAAGATGGCCTACGATGCCAGCGAGCCATCCAACCCATTCGGCGGTCAGCCGCACAAGCGCATTGACGGCGTGGCCAAAGTCACGGGTGCTGCGCGCTACGCCACTGATGAACAGGTCGCTAAACCCGCCTACGCCTACATGGTCACTTCAACCATCGCTAAAGGCCGAGTGACCGGCTTCAAACTTGACGCCGCCCGCGCGGTCAAAGGCTATCTCGATATCCTGAACCACGAGACTCTAGGGGGCGAGTATAAGCCGCCCCCGCCCTTTGGCGGCAAAGACGGCCAGACCACCACCGTCGAGAGCGACCAGGTCTGGCACGACGGGCAGATCATCGCCGTGGTGCTGGCTGAGACCTACGAGGCGGCGCGCGAGGCGGCCAACAAAGTCGAGGTCAGCTACGCCGAGGAGGCGCCCTCCGCCACGTTCGACAGCTCCGGAACCACCACCGAGCCGCACAAGTCGCAAATGGGCGGCTCCAATCCCAAGCAGGGCGACGCCGCCGGCGCGTTCGACGCTGCGCCGGTGAAGATCGACGCGCGGTATTTCACTCCGCCGCAGCATCACAATCCGATCGAACTCTTCGCCACCACCTGCGTTTGGGACGGTCCCAAGCTGACCATCTACGAAGGCTCCCAGTTCATGTGGGGCATGAAAAACGCGGTCGCCAAACAGCTCGATATGGACCCGGCCAACGTGCGCGTGGTCTCCCGCTTCGTCGGCGGCGGGTTCGGCTCCAAGGGCGGCACACGACCTCAAACCGCGCTGATCGCCATAGCGGCGCGCCGGCTGAAACGGCCGGTCAAGTTCGTGGCGACGCGGGATCAAGGCTTCACCATCGCCACCTTCCGCGCGGAGACGCGCCAGCACGTGAAGCTCGCCGCGACCAAGGAAGGCAAGCTCATGTCCTTTTCTCATGAAGGGTGGGAGCTGACCTCGCGTCCTTCCGGCTACAACGTGGCGGGGGTGGACACGACCGCGCGCATGTACGCCTGCGAGAATATCGCCACCGCCGTGAGCGTGGTCCATGCCGATCGCAATACGCCCGGATTTCAGCGGGCGCCGGCCGAGACGCCCTATATGTTCGGCTTGGAAAGCGCCATGGACGAGCTGGCTTACGCGCTGAACATGGACCCGATCGAGCTTCGCCGGATCAACGACACCCAGATCGATCCGGTGAGTGGATTGAAATTCTCATCGCGCTCTTTGATGCCGTGTTTTGATCAGGCCGCCGAAAAGTTCGGGTGGAAGACCCGCAACCCCAAGCCTGCCTCCATGCGCGAGGGCGACTGGCTGATCGGCTATGGTTGCGCGGCCGCCTGCTATCCGACCAACATCGGACCCGGCGCTGCACGGCTGGCGCTGACGCCGGAGGGAAAAGCCACCATTGGCCTAGCGGCGCATGAGATCGGCACCGGCGCTTATACGACTGTGGCGATCACCGTCGCTCGGGGCTTGGGTATTCCGGTCGAAGCCGTGACCGTCCACCTCGGCGACAGTGACTTGCCGCCGATCCCTGTGGCGGGCGGCTCCAACAACGCCGCCTCCACCACCCATGTGGCGCATAGGGCTTGCATGGACGTTCTAACCAAGATCGCGGCCGCGGCGGTGGCGGCGAGCGACAGTCCGTTTCAAGGCGCCGATTCCTCGCTGCTGAAGCTCAAGGACGGTGCTTTGACGGGGCCGGACAACAAATCCGAGCCGCTGCAAAAGGCGGTCGGGAGGGTCGGGTCTAAGATCGAGGTCTACGCTGAGAACGTGCCGACCGGCTTGCAGCCCGAGGCCATGGCCGGGCTCTACAAGGGTCAGCCGATGATGGCGCGAGGCTCTGGCCGGAAAGACTTCACAACCTATGCCTTCGGCGCTCAGTTCGTGGAAGTTCGGGTCAACGAGCGTACTCGCGAAGTCCGCGCGCCGCGCATCGTCTCCGCCTTCGCCGCCGGCAACATCATCAACCCATTGACCGCCTACAGCCAGCTCATGGGCGGGGCGATCTGGGGAGTATCCTCCGCGCTTCATGAGGAGACGGAGCTCGATATCCAACACGCTCGTTACATCAACGACAATCTCGCGGACTACTTGGTGCCGGTGAATGCGGACGTTCCGTCAGTTGAGATCATTATGGTGCCCGAACACGACGTGGACGTGAATCCGCTTGGTGTGAAGGGCATCGGCGAGATCGGCATCGTCGGTATGAACGCCGCCGTCGCCAACGCCGTGTTCCACGCCACAGGGACTCGCATCCGTGACCTGCCGGTCAGGGTGGAGAAGTTGCTCTAGCCGTCGGCTGAAGACTTTAGCCGCCGCCGGCACACGATGAATGGCAGATTCGTGGACCTCAGCCAGGGTCGGCATGGCGCTTCTTTCCCGTTGGGGCCACTGGAGTCATACCGCCCACAAGCGGACGCTTAAGAAGAAGGCGAGGGGCGCTGAACCGCCTTGGCGGTTTTCGATAATTGGACGTTAGGCGCTGGCCGGGTTAGGCCGCCGGTGAAGATGTCATCCGCCCCCGATTTTGGGATGCAAGCTTCTCAAGGCGCTCCATGGCCCGCGTTTTCACCCGCCAAGACCTCTACGACTTAGTTTAGTCCAAGCCTGTCACCCATCTGGCGAAGGAGTTCGCGCTCTCCGACGTCGCCGTCCATAAAATCTGTCGTGTCCGCCTCCTGCGCAACAGCATCGCGGCGGGTTAAAAGGGGGCCATCGGCGCTGGCTGCACAGCGCCCGACCACGCGGCAATGCACCGCGAATTGGAACGGCTGCGAATGCAACTTAGCTGAGCTTGAGCCCGCCGGTGCGGCGCCAAGGCTCAATGTGCAGAGTCGGCGGCTCGAAATCCTCTATATTAAGAGTCCCAGGAAGAAGTGGATCAGGCGGTGACGAAAGTGGCTTTGGCGACACAGACGGACACGGCGTCGGATAAATCGCTTGTCGGCATGCTGGAAGCGCTGGACACGCGGCTGCGCTGGCTATCGTCCTGGACCATCCACAACGCCAACCATCTCCGTGAAAGCCGCGACGGGCTGAAGGTCGGCGGGCACCAGGCGTCATGCGCGTCGATCACGACGATCATGACGGCGCTCTACTTCCACGCGCTTGGGCCCAACGACAAGGTGGCCGTCAAGCCGCACGCGGGGCCGGTGCTGCACGCGATCAACTATCTGATTGGTAGGCAGAGCCTGGATCAGCTCCAGCGCTTCCGGGGGCTGGGCGGCGCGCAAAGCTATCCGTCGCGCACAAAGGACAAGATCCCGGTCGACTTCTCCACGGGGTCGGTCGGCCTTGGCGTCGCGATCACCGCCTTCGCCAGCCTGGTGCAGGATTACCTGATCGCCCATGGCCAGGTCGCGCAAGCGGACGCCGGGCGCATGATCGCGCTGATGGGCGATGCGGAGCTGGATGAAGGCAACATCTACGAGGCGCTGATCGAGGGCTACAAGCACGACATCCGCAACTGCTGGTGGATCGTCGACTACAATCGCCAGAGCCTAGACCACACCACCGCCGATCGCATGTTCCGCCGCTTCGACGATATCTTCGAGACCTGCGGCTGGCGGGTGCTCACCCTGAAATACGGCAAGCGCCAGCTCGCCGCCTTCAAGAAGCCCGGCGGGCGGGCGTTGCAGGACTGGATCGACACCTGTCTCAACGCCGAGTTCGCGGCGCTGACCTATCAGGGCGGGGCGGCCTGGCGCGCGCGACTGATGTCGGACATCGGCGACAAGTCCAACGTCGCCAAGCTGATCGCCAGCTTCGACGACGAGGCGCTGGCGGCGCTGATGACCAATCTCGGCGGTCATTGCATCGAGACGCTGATGGAGGCGTTCGCCGCCGCGGCCGACGAGCGGCCGACCCTGTTCATCGCCTACACGATCAAGGGCTATGGCCTGCCGTTCGCGGGCCACAAGGACAACCACTCAGGGCTGATGAACCCGCGCCAGATCGAACAGCTGCGCGCCGATCTCGGCATCGCGGAGGGTGAGGAATGGGCGCCTTACGGCGGTCTCGGCGACAATGTGGCGTCCGCGCTGGCGGCCTTTGTCGAGGCGTCGCCGATCGCGCAAAAGCCGCCGGAGCCGATGGCCGCCGCCGTGCCTGTGCCCGATCACCTGCCTGTGCCGGAGGGCGGTGAGCAATCGACGCAGGCCGCGTTCGGACGCATCCTGTTCGAGCTTGCGAAATCAGGACATCCGCTGGCCGATCGCATCGTCACCACCTCGCCCGACGTGACCGTCTCCACCAATCTCGGCGCCTTTGTGAACCAGCGCGGTCTGTTCCGACGGCAGGAGCTGAAAGACGTCTTCCAGGCCGCGAAGATCCCATCGGCGCAGAAATGGTCGGGGCACGGCGCGGGCCAGCACATTGAACTTGGCATCGCCGAACATAACTTGTTTCTGATGCTGGCGGCGCTGGGGCTAGCTGCGCCGCTGTTCGGGTCGCGGCTGATGCCCATCGGCACGGTCTATGATCCGTTCATTGCGCGCGGCCTCGATGCCCTGAACTACGCCTGCTACCAGGATGCGCGTTTCCTCTTGGTGGCGACGCCTTCGGGCGTGACGCTGGGGCCGGAGGGTGGCGCGCACCAGTCGATCAACTCGCCGCTGATCGGCATGGGCCAGCCCGGGCTTACCTATTTCGAGCCCGCGTTCGCCGACGAACTGGCGCTGCTGATGCACTGGTCGTTCCAGCATATGCAGGCGGAGAAGGGCGGCTCGGTCTATTTGCGGCTGACCACCCGGTCGATCACGCAGATCGCCCGCGGGGATGACGGCTGGAAGGCGGATGCGCTGCGGGGCGGCTATTGGCTCAAGACGCCTGCGGAAGGATCCGAAGCCGCCATCGCTTTCACCGGCGCGATCGTGCCCGAGGTGCTCGAGGCGTGGGAGGCAATGCGGGAGGACTTCCCCGGCCTTGGCGTGCTGAGCGTCACCTCGCCCGATCTGCTGCACCGCGACTGGTCGGCGCGGTTGGCCGAACCGTGGGCGGGCGAGGCGCCTGATCCCTCTCACGTGGAGACGCTGCTGGCCCCGCTCGGCGCCCATGCGGGACTAGTGACGATCATCGATGGCGCGCCGTCCACCCTGTCGTGGCTTGGCGCGGTGCGAGGCATGCGGGTGCGCCCCCTCGGCACCGATCGCTTCGGCCAGACGGGCGACCTGCCCGATCTCTACCGTATCCATCGTCTCGACGCCGACGCCATCGTCGACGCCACCGCCAAATTGTTCGCCGAAGCCTAAGATGCCGGTAGAGATCAAGATGCCCGCCGTGTCGCCCATCATGGAGGAGGGACGCTGGCGAGATGGCTGGTGAAGGAAGGCGCCGTGGTGTAGCCGCGTTCAAGCGTCTGGTCGACCTCCCCCTGGCCATGATCGTCGAACAACTGCGCTGAGCCGCCCAAAATGAACTCACGGAGACGCCCATGAAGACCCGAGCCGCTGTCGCGTTTGAAGCCAAGCGCCCGCTGGAGGTGGTCGAGCTGGACCTTGAGGGTCCCAAAGCCGGCGAGGTTCTGGTGGAGATCATGGCGACCGGCATCTGTCACACCGACGCCTATACCCTCGATGGGTTGGACAGCGAAGGACTGTTCCCAAGCGTGCTGGGTCATGAAGGCGCCGGGATCGTGCGCGAGGTCGGGCCGGGAGTCGCCTCGGTCAAGCCCGGCGATCACGTCATCCCGCTCTACACGCCCGAATGCCGCCAGTGTAAGTCTTGCCTGTCAGGCAAGACCAATCTGTGCACCGCCATCCGCGCCACCCAAGGCAAGGGGCTGATGCCCGACGGCACGACGCGATTCAGCCACAAGGGCCAGCCGATCTTCCACTACATGGGCTGCTCGACCTTCTCCAACTTCACCGTGTTGCCGGAGATCGCGGTGGCGAAAATCCGCGACGACGCGCCGTTCCAGTCGAGCTGCTATGTGGGCTGCGGAGTCACCACGGGCGTCGGCGCGGTGGTCAACACGGCGAAGGTGCAGGTTGGCGACACGGTGATCGTGTTCGGGCTGGGCGGCATCGGCCTGAACGTGCTGCAGGGGGCCCGGCTGGCGGGGGCGGGGATGATCGTCGGGGTCGACATCAACCCGGACCGCGAAGACTGGGGCCGGCGGTTCGGCATGACTTACTTTGTCAATCCTAAGACCGTCGAGGGCGACGTGGTCCAGCATCTGGTCGCGCTGACTGACGGGGGCGCGGACTATACCTTCGACTGTACCGGCAACACGACGGTCATGCGCCAGGCGCTGGAGGCGTGCCACCGCGGCTGGGGCACCTCGATCATCATCGGCGTCGCCGAAGCCGGTAAGGAGATCTCGACGCGCCCGTTCCAGCTGGTCACCGGGCGCAACTGGCGCGGCACCGCGTTCGGCGGCGCGAAGGGGCGCACCGACGTGCCGAAAATCGTCGACTGGTACATGCAGGGCAAGATCGACATCGACCCGATGATCACCCACGTGCTGACGCTGGACGACATCAACCAAGGCTTCGAGCTGATGCACAAGGGCGAGAGCATCCGCAGCGTGGTGGTCTATTGAGCCTGGAGACGGTCTTCACGGCCAAGGCGTTCCGGCGGGACGCAGGGCGTCTATCGGCACGCCTCCGCCGCCACGGTCGTGGACATGACCTTCTCGGTCTATGTGCCGCCGCATGAGGCAGGCGGGCGCCTGACGATGATGTGGTATCCATCCAGGCTCACCTGCACCCACGCCAACGTTACCGACAAAGGCAAATACCGCGCCGCCTGCGCCAAACTGGGCTGATCTTCTAACACCCATGGACGTAATCTACTCCCCACGTCGTAGGCGTGGCAGGTTACCGCCTTAAAACGACGGGCGTCCGTGGAACCTAGCCCGTGAATCCGTGTTCCAAATGCTGGCGCGCGTTCGGGGGCGCTCTTTTGCTTATGGAGCGCGCATGGCGGATGGAGCGGCCGAAGCCGATCACCCGGGCGACCCCCCGAAGGGCGACGCTATCAAGGATGACCGCTCCTATCAGGCGAGCGCAGATCAGCGCGGCGATGACAAGCCGTCCGCCGGCAAAGACGACGATAAGAAGGACTCTTCGGACAAGGAGAAGACCGACGAGCCCGAGGAAAAGAAGAAGGGCCTGCTCCAGCGTCCGATCCTCCTGACCGCGATGATCGCGGTCCTGGTCCTGGCGCTGATTTTCGGCGTGATCTTCTGGCTGCATTCGCGCAACTTCGAGAGTACGGACGACGCCTTTGTGGACGTGCAGATAGTGCGTCTCGCGCCGCAAATCGCCGGGCGCGTGACAAAAGTCCTCGTCAACGACAATCAGCTGGTGGGCCCGAACCAACCTCTAGTGACCATTGATTCCGCCGATGTCTCCACCCGCGTGGCGCAGGCCCAGGCGCAAAAAGCGCAGGCTCAGTCCCAGGTCGACAACGCGCGAGTGCAGATCGCCGTCAATCAGGCCAGCTACCAGCAGGCCCTCGCCGACGCCCGCTCGGCCTCCGCCCAGGCCGACAATGCGGCGCGGGACCTCGTTCGCTACCGCACCCTGCAAGGGCTGAACGCTGCCGCGGTGGCGCAGCAGCAGTTGGACCAGGCGCAGACCCAGGCGCGCCAGACTGCCGCCCAGCGCGACTCCGCCTATAAGGCCGCCAAAGCGCGCGCCGATCAGGTGATCGCCAGCCGAACTCAGGTCGCCTCGGGCGAAGATCAGGTGCGCGCCGCAGACGCGGTATTGAATGAGGCCAACATCAATCTCGGCTACGCCCGTATCGTGGCGCCGGTGTTTGGCCATATCGCGCAGAAGACGGTTGCAGTGGGCAACTATGTGCAGCCGGGCGCGCAGCTTATGGCCATTGTGCCGCTGAACGTCTGGATTACAGCCAACTTTAAGGAAACCCAGCTGGCGCTGATGCGGCCCGGCCAAAAGGCGACCATTAAGGTGGACGCCTGCCCGAAGGTGAAGTTCGACGCCCATGTGGATTCGATCCAGCGAGGCGCGGGACAAGCGTTCGCGATCCTGCCGGCTGAGAATGCCACCGGCAACTATGTGAAGGTGGTGCAGCGGGTGCCGGTGAAGCTCGTCTTGGACAACCCACCTAGGGACTGCCCGCTCGGTCCCGGCATGTCGGTCGAGCCGAAGGTGCGGGTGCGTTAGTGGCCGACCGGGAGGGAGGCGACGACGGCTGGACCCCGGAGCGGTCCGTCGCCGGTAAGCGCAACCCGTGGTCCATCGTGGCGGTGATCTCCATCGCCACCTTCATGACCACTCTCGACAGTTCCATCGCCAACGTCGCCCTGAACCACATCGCCGGCGGTCTGGCGGTGAGCTACGACGAGGCGACCTGGGTCTCCACCAGCTTCCTGGCGGCCACCGCCATCATCATCCCGATCTCGGGCTGGCTGGCCGATGTGGTGGGCCGCAAGCGCTATTACATGATTTCTGTCGCGCTATTCACCATCGCCTCGTTCGTCTGCGGCATCTCGCCGAATATCAACTTCCTCATTATCGCGCGGGTGATCCAGGGCGCGGCCGGGGGCGGCTTGGCGTCGGTGGAGCAGTCGATGCTGGTGGACACCTTTCCGCCTAAACAAAGAGGGCTCGCGTTCGCCGCCTATGGCGCGGTGGTGATCGTCGGCCCGGTGGTTGGGCCAGTGGTGGGCGGCCTGATCACCGACAATGCGTCTTGGAACTGGTGTTTTTTGATCAACGTGCCGGTCGGCCTCTTGTCGCTGGTCCTGGTCAACTTCTTCGTCGACGAGCCTAAAGCCCTGGTTCAGGCCCGAAAAAAGCTGCTGAAGGGCGGCTTGAAGGTCGATTTCATCGGGTTCATCCTGGTCGCCCTGTTCCTCGGCCTCCTGGAGGTGACCTTGGACCGCGGTCAACGGGAGAACTGGTTTTCCAGCCCCTTCATCCTGACGACGGCGATCATCTCCGCCGTGTCGTTCTTGCTGTTTATACCCTGGGAGCTGACACGAGACGAGCCGATCGTGCCGATCGCCATGTTCGCCCAGCGCAATTTCGCCATCGCCAGCATCTTCACCCTGATCACCGGCGTGATCATCTTCAGCTCAACCCAGTTCATTCCCCAACTGCTTCAGCAGGTGATCGGCTATACGGCCACGGACGCCGGATTGGCGCTGACCGCCGGCGGCGCAGCCAGCCTCCTGGTGCTGCCTTTCGTGGGCGTCATGTCGGGAAAGGTGGACGCACGCTTTTTGGTGTTGATCGCCTTTGTCATTCAGGCTTTCGCCTTCTGGGATATGAGCCATCTGGACACCCAGCTGTCCTTCGCCGCCGCGGCCATGTCCCGGCTCTACCAGTCGGCGGGGCTGCCGTTCCTGTTCGTGCCCATCACCGCCATCGCCTACATCGGGCTGAAAGCCAGCCAGAGCAATCAGGCCTCCGCCCTGCTGAATGTGGCCCGCAACCTCGGCGGCACCATCGGCATCTCTTCGGTGCAGACCATGCTGGCGCAACGCCAGCAACTGCATCAGGCGCGGTTGGTGGAGACGCTCAACCCCCTAAACCCGAACTACACCAGCGGCGTGCAACAGGCGGCGCAAGTGCTCCAGGGTCGAGGCCAGTCGGCATCGGACGCCACGGTCCAAGCCACCACCCTCCTCTACCGATCCTTGGAGCAGCAGACGCAGATGCTCTCCTACATCGACGTCTTCCATACCCTGATGATCATGGTGATCGTGGTCACGCCCTTGCTGTTGCTGATGCGGGGCGGCAAGAGCGGAGAAGGAGCAGCAGCGGCATGATCGCAATCCGTCCCGTGGGCTTGGCTGCTTCTCTCCTTGGTGCGGGGCTGGCGCTTGCGGCCTGCACCGTCGGCCCCAACTATACACCGCCGCAGACCGCGTCGCCTCCAGCTTTCGCTGAGGCCGCCTCCACCCAGCGCACTGCAATTCTGCAGACCAGCACCGACCTGTCCGCCTGGTGGACCGGACTGAACGATCCCGTCCTGAACGAGCTGATCCGCCGCGCTCTGGCCGACAATCCAGATCTGCAGACCGCCGCCTCCCGCGTCCGCGAAGCCCGCCAGCAGGTGCGGATCACCGCCGCCGCCGAACTGCCGACCCTGAACGCCAGCGGCAATGCGGTGACCGTCAACTCCGACCGCCCGTCCTCCAGCGCCAGCAGCGCGGCCGCCACCGGCGCAGCGGGTTCGACCGCCACCAGCGGCCTTGCGGGTCTCTCCATCCCCTCGCACCTGAACCTCTATTCCGTCGGCTTCGACGCCACATGGGAGCTGGACCTGTTCGGCGGGACCCGGCGCAGCATCGAAGCGGCCAAAGCCAATGTGGAAGCCGCCGAATGGGCGCGGCGGGATGGCCAGGTCTCGCTCATGGCCGAGGTCGCCAACGATTACCTGACGCTGCGCGCCCTTCAAGTCAGGATCGCCATCGGCCAGGCTGAGCTGAAGCGTCAGCAGGACCTGTTCGGCCTGATCCGCGCCCGGCGGCTCTCGGGCTTCGTCACCAACCTCGACGTCAACCAGCAGACGGGACAGGTCGCCACGGCGGCGGCGCAGATCCCGCAGCTGGACGCCCAGGCGCGGGGCCAGATCCACGCCCTCGGCGTTCTGGTGGGTCAGCAACCGGAATATCTGGTCACCACCCTGCAGCCTCCTCCGCTTGGGGCGACCGCCCTGCCCCCGCCGCCAGCGGCCTTGCCCGTGGGTCTGCCGTCCGATCTCCTCCGCCGCCGCCCCGACATCCGCGAGGCGGAACGGCGGCTGGCGGCCGCGAACGCCCAGATCGGCGTGCAGGAGGCGGCGCTTTATCCCAGCGTGAACCTGATCGGCCTCGGCTCCTTCGCCGGCATGTCACTGGATAATCTTTTCACCCACCAGAACCTGCAGTCGGTGGGCGTCGGCATGGTCAGTCTGCCCCTCTTCAACGGCGGGCGGACCCGCGCCTCCATCGCCGCCGCCAGGGAAGAGCAGACCCAGGCGCTGTTGAACTACCACAAGACCGTGCTCGGCGCCTTCCGGGACGTTGAGGACGCCTTGGCCCGCTACACCTCCGAAGACGCCCGCCGCACTGCGCTGGCCCAGTCGGTGGATGCGGCGGCCAACTCCCTGGTGATCGCTCAGGATCAATACAGGACCGGCCTCGTCACCTTCATGAATGTTCTGCAAGCCGAGAACGCGCTCCTGAACAGCCGCGACCAGCTCGCGCAATCCGATGCTCAGGCGCTCAGCGATCTCGTCTCCGTCTACAAGGCGCTGGGCGGCGGATGGTCTCTCCAGTCATAAGATCATCATCCAAGGGACGCTATCCTGGAGATCCGCGGCCACGGCTTTGAGCTTGCAAGCGCCGTAAGCGCTGCACCTCGCTTCACATCCTGCGCCCCGCGAGCAACAAAGGCTATCGGCGCGCGTTCGCTGCCGTGTCGAATGACTATCGGGGCACAGGGGATCATCATGGCGGCGAAAGCGGGCGAGCAACCGACACCTGACGGACGGGCGGAGATTCTCATCGCCGCGCGAAACGAGAAGATGGCGCGCTCTCAACACGCCTATGTGCGCGGCAGCACCACCAAATTCTACGAGTGGCTGGAGGCCAGCCGCAGCAGGATGCCCGACGGGCCTTCGATCTGGATTTGCGGCGACTGTCATGTGGGCAACCTTGGCCCCCTGGCCGACGCCAAGGGGCGGGTCGATATCCAGATCCGGGATCTGGATCAGACCGTGATCGGCAATCCGGCGCACGATCTGATCAGGCTCGGCCTATCGCTGGCCTCAGCGGCCCGGGGGTCGGACCTTCCTGGGGTGACTACAGCCCGGATGCTAGAGCAGATCACGCTCGGCTATGAAGAGGCGTTGAAAGCGCCTGATGGCCAGAGAATCAAAAAATCCGATCGGCCGGAGGTCGTCAACACGCTGCTGGACCAGGCCATGAAACGCCGTTGGAAGCATCTGGCGCAAGAGCGGCTGCAGGACCTGAAGCCGTCCATACCCCTTGGCAAGCATTTCTGGGCGTTGACCAAGGCCGAACGTGCGGCCTTGACCGAGCTTTTCGCCACCGATGAAGTCCGCGATCTCCTTACCAAGCTGAAGGGGCGAAGCGGTCGGGACGAAATCGAGGTCGTCGACGCGGCCTACTGGAAGAAGGGCTGCAGCTCCCTCGGCGGACTCCGCTACGCCGTGCTGGTCAGCGTCGGCGACGGCGATGTGGCCGAGCGGCTCTGTCTGATCGATGTCAAAGAAGGCGTGAAGGCCGCCGCCCCCCGCGACCCGGAGGCTGATATGCCGCGCGACAACGCTCAGCGCGTGGTGGCCGGCGCCCATGCCCTGTCGCCGAACCTCGGCCACCGAATGATGGCGACCCGGCTTCTGGACAAGGCGGTCGTGCTGCGAGAACTGATGCCGCAGGATCTGAAGATCGAAATCGACGCCCTGTCCTCCGAGGAGGCCATGTCCATCGCCCGCTACCTCAGCGGGGTGGTGGGCAAGGCGCACGCCCGGCAGATGGACATGGTCGCCCGAGGCCGATGGCTGGCCGAGCTGGCGCAAAGCCGGTCCAAAGCGATGGATGCGCCATCGTGGCTCTGGTCCAGCGTCGTCGATTTGGTGGCGACCCACGAGGCCGCCTATCTGGAGCATTGTCGCCGTTACGCCCTGGCTCACGCCGCTTAAGCGATGGGTGCGCCTTTAAAATTAAAGAGCGTCGTCGCTACGCAGCTTCGAGATCATCAAGGTTCGATGGATCGCGGCTTGATTGTCGAAGCGCGCGCAGGAAGCTGTCCCGCCAGGTTGCGGCGTTCTCCCGTTCGACCCCCTCCATGAGATCGGTCCACCGGGCTACCCGCTCTTCCTTCGGCATATGCACAGCTTGATTTATGGCGTCGGCCACATCCTCGGGACTGTAGGGGTTCACAATCAGCGCCTGTTTCATCTGCGCCGCTGCACCGGCGAAGCGAGACAGGATCAGAACGCCGGGGTCTTGCGGGTCCTGCGCGGCGACGTATTCCTTGGCGACCAGGTTCATCCCATCCCGAAGCGGGGTGACGAGGCCCACGCGCGCGGCGCGGTAGAGGCCTGCGATGTGCTCGCGGCTATAGGATCGGTTCAGATATCGGATCGGCGTCCAATCGACGGTGGCGAAGCGACCATTGATCCGCCCCGACACAGCCTCGAGCTTCTTGCCGATGTCGCCATAAGCTTCCACCCCGACCCGGCTCGGTTGGCCCACCTGCAGCAGAATGATTTTTTCCACGAGCGCGGGATGACTTTCGAGGAGACGCTCGAACGCCAGGAAGCGCTGCTCCAAGCCTTTAGAATAGTCCACCCGGTCTACGGCGACCACGGTGGATCGGAATGCGCCAGTAGCGGCGGCGCGCATGTAACTCAGCGCCGCGCCGGAAGACTTGGCGATCCGGCGAAAGTTGTCGGGATCGATGCCGATGGGAAAGACGCCGGCCTGGATCGACTTGCCGAACGCACTGACATGTCCGTTAGAGGCCGCTCGGCCGCCCACCTCATCGACCACATAGTCTTCAAACGCGTTCAGCCAGTCCTTGCACTGAAAACCCACCAAATCGTATTCAAACAGCGCGCGCACCAGCTCGGCATGTCGCGGCAGCGTGACCATAAGCTCTCGCGCGGGCCAAGGGATATGCAGGAAGAAGCCGAGCCGGTTGCGAACGCCGCGTTTGCGCAGCGCTTCGCCTAGGGGGATCAGGTGATAGTCCTGCACCCAGATGACGTCGTCGGGCTGAACCAGCTGCGAAATCGCCTCGGCGAAACGCTCATTGACCCGGCTATAGCCATCGCCGAACGCGCGCTCATACTGCGCCAGGTCGATCCTGTGGTGGAACAATGGCCACAGGACAGTGTTGGCGAAGCCGTTATAATATTCCGCTACATCGTCCGCGTCCAAATCGAGGGTGGCGACCGTGACGCCGCCTCGCGTTTCCAGAGTTGGCTGGAGGTCGCAGCACGTGGTGGTCTTTCCACTCCAGCCGAACCACAAACCGCCGGAATTGGCGAGAACGTCGTGAAGCGCCATGGTCAGCCCGCCGACCGAGGCGTCCCCCGGATGTTCTGGAATGGACACACGATTGGAGACGACGATCAGTCTAGACATGAGCGATCGCCGCAACCTTCAAGGGCCGCGGTTGCGGCGGTTCAAGGCTGTCCAGCCAGTCTATTGCATCCGTAACACCATCCAGGCGAAACCCGGCCGCCGTGGAGCGAGCCTCTCCGACGAGAACGCCGAACCCGCCAAGCGCCTCGACCGCTATAAACGCGTTCTCATCGGTCTGATCGTCGCCCAGATAGATTGGAATAGCCCCCACGAACGGCGGCTCAGCCATGAACGCCCGCACGGCGTCGCCCTTGTCCGCACCCGGCGTCCGCAGCTCGAACACCATGTTCCCCGCCTGCAGGACGAGTCCTGCGCCTTGCTGAATCTCAGCGACTGAGGACGCAAGCCGCACGGCCAACTCCGGTCTTTTCCGATAGTGGAGGGCGACGCTCAGGTCTTTCATTTCGACGATGACCCCCGGGTGGTCGGACGCCAATTTGACAAAAGCCTCGTACGCCAGAGCCACAGTGGGGTGCGGCTCCGCCTTGGAGCACCGTCCCTCTCCAGTCCGACGTTCCAACCCATGCAGGCCTGTCACCGCGGAAACCCTGCCGTTCAGGATTCGATCGACTTCGACAATGGGCCGGCCCGAGACAATGGCGAGCCGTCCATGCAGCCGATGGTTCAGCCGACGGAGCATATCGTTTCGCCGAGCATCGGGGCCGACCGAAGATGGGTCGATCTCGAACTCCGCGATCGTTCCATCCAGATCGAGGAACATGGCGTGGACCGCCAGCTCGATCCTAGGCGGGCGTCCGAGGAAAAATGGCTGAACCTGCTTCACTGACCCCCGCTATGTTCCGGCGCTGACTACAGCAATTTCAACAGCACCGCTTAAATGACGCGTGGCTAAAAAGCCGTTTGCCTCATTCCGTTCCAAATCTCAGTGGCGGCGGAAAATATTCGGGTGGGAGATGGTCTCAATTCGCTCTCAAAGTTCAGCGTAAAAACCTGCTTCAGTGGATGATGTACGTCGGGAAGACGACGTTGGAACGGAGCGCTTCCCTCAGCATTTATTTTTGCCGGTCCTTACATTGGCGACTTCATCAGGCAAACAGATGATCCACAGACGGGTAGCCGTGGTTATTCCCGCCCGGGACGAGGCCGACCGGATCGAGGCGTGCCTTCGGCGTTGCGCGAGTTTGATAATTGACGAGCGGGTAAAGGCGCTCACCATTCTGGTCCTGGCGAATAACTGCCGCGACGCCACCGCAGCCCGTGCGCGCGAATTTAAGGCGAGCGGCGACGCTACGATCGTGGTGGAGATCGCCGCCCTTCCACCGGAAAAAGCCAATGCGGGATCGGCGCGGCGGTTGGCCTTCGACGCGGGCGTCCGGTTTCTGAGCGATCCGCAAGATCTTCTTCTGTGTACGGACGCGGATACGCTGGTGGCGGATGATTGGCTGGTGAGAACGCTCGACCACTTCGACGCCGGGTTCGACGGGGTCGCCGGTTTCGCCCGGCTCAACCCCCGCGAACTCCGGAAGCTGGATCCAGCCTATCGCCGGCGCCTAGCGGCCATCCGCCGGTACGAGGACGCGTACAACTACCTGAAAAGCCTCGCGGCGTCCGACGAACCGTCGCCCCGCCACTTCTACGAAGGCGGCGCCAGCATGGCGATCAGCCTTGACGCTTATGACCATATCGGCGGCGCGCCCACCCCGCCCGTGGGGGAGGACAAGGCCTTGTTCGAAGCGCTGCGAATGAAAGGCCGCCGGGTCCGCCATGCCAAGGACGTTCGTGTGCTGACGTCCTGCCGGCTGAATGGTCGCGCGCCTGAAGGCGCTGCCGACACCTTGGCTCGATGGAGCGTGCAAGGGGATCAGGACTATTTGTGGGGCATTAAGCCGATCACCGCCGCGATCAGCGCGGGCGCTGCGAACGACCAGCCTATGACACTGGAGAAGCTGCCGGCTGAAACCGAAAAGGCGCGGGCGATGGTCCGGGCCGTCCGGTCCCTGCGCGCCCTGGCCAAAGCAAGCTAAGAGCCGCCCCGCCAACGCCAGAGGTCCAGCCGGTAATCCGCATTTCGTTCGGCCACCTCGACCGCGTAAAGTCCCTCGAGACGCGCGGCCAAACCATCCACCGCCTCGTCGGCGGATTTAGGGTAGTCTGTTTCTCCTAGCCAATGGACCATCAGGATGCGGCCGCCGGCGCGGAGGGCCTGCTTTAATTTATCAGCGACCGAAGCGATATCCGCATCATCCCAATAGTAGGCCACTTCCGATAGAACGATCAGATCGAACACGCCGGCGAACGATTCAGCCGCCGACGAGACCCGTCTGAACGCGACGTTCTGCAGGGCCGCGCAGCGCTTGCGGGCCTGATCCAGTGCGGTTTGAGAGATATCCGTCGCCACCAGATGCTCGCAGCGTTCAGCCAGCTTTTCGGTCAAGATGCCGATTGAACAGCCCACTTCGAGCACCAGATTCACAGGCTCATCGCCCATCGCCGCCAGCGTATGCGCGTACTTTGCCCGCTCATAGGGGCTGGTGGCGAAGTTCCAGGGATCTTCGTTCTCTTTATAGAGGCCTTCGAAATAGGCACCGTCCAGGGATTTGTTTTTTCTCATGGTCGTTCGATGAAGATTTCAGTGGGCCGGCTCGTCAGGGCGGCGAGTTCCTGCGGGATGAGAAACGCCTCTTCGGCGTCGAAGATCAGGTCGGTTGTCTGCGTCCTATGGCAGGCGAGCGCCCGCTGGCGCAGCGGCGCGAACGCGGCGCAGTCCAGGCGCCACACCCGTTCACGGTCTCGCGCGACAGCGACCGCCTCGTCCTTCCAGCCCCACACCATGTAATCCAGGCGTCGAAGCCCATTAGGCCGCCTTAGCGCCAAGGCGTCGGCGACGCCGCTCGCCGCCTCGTGATCGCAGTGGCTTTCTCCGCGCCGAGGCGCCCAGATGCTGTTGGGAGAGAAGGTATCGCACCAAGCCGAGAGCCTTTTCAGGTCGAACTCATAGTCGGCCGTTGTCGGGCTGAGCGGCGCGGCGTCGGGCCAATCCATGAATATGACCTGCTGAGGTTCGACCCCCAAGACCGCCAGGGCCGCCAGAGCTTCGCTGCGTCGGGTGCGGGCCAGGCGATCTGGCGGCCATAGCGGGGAATTGCGGTGAGACGCCGACCCGTCGGTCAGGAAAATCACCCTCGGCCGCAGCCCCTCCCCCGCCGCGACCGCAAGCAATCCCCCGCAGCCTAGGGTCTCGTCATCTTGGTGCGGCGCCAGGATCACCATGGGAGACAGCGTGCGCAGCTCTTCCGCAGTGAGTTTTTGGGAGCGTTTGTTGAGGCCGGCCCACGCGCCCGCGCCGACCGCGGTCACCACAACGGATCGTCCGTCCAGCAGTCCTTAACGATGAAGGCCCGGGCCGCCCGGTCGCGCGCCTGGTCCGGCACGGGTTGGCGCAGGTAGAGGGCCAGGTCGCGGCACGCCTGATCCATCGGATTATCTTCGAAAAAGGCTTTGGTGCCGACGGTTCTGGCCGCCGCCTCCATCACCTCCAGCCCCGCTTTCTCGACCAGGCCGCGAGTCATAAGGACAAAGGCGATGTCGTCCGCGCCGCACGTCGGACTTTCAGCTCTCGCCGCCGCCTCGCGAACCCAAAGGTAGGCCGACCGCACGCTCGCCAGCGTCTCGCCGAAACGGGCGGCGGCCACGGCGGCGACTTCGGGCGCGGCGGCAAGATGGTCCCGCAGCAGGGTCAAGACCCGCTCCACTCCGCCAAGCTGCACGGCTGTGAACCGCCAGGCGCCGGCGGAGAACCTCGGTTCGCGGATGTAGTCTCCCGGCCGGCCCAAGGTAGTGGCCTGGTCCACCGGCAAGCCTGTCAGATCGTAAAGGCCGCTGCAGGTCGCCCGCATGCCCCGCACGCGCCAGGCCGATAGATCCGCCCGGGTAGCGTCGGCTCCGTCTGCAATCACCATCTGGCGTTGGCCGTCTTGCCCGGTCGCGGTGACGATCACGCGATCGATGAAACCGGCGCCGGTGGCATAGGATTTGGAGCCGCTCAGTGTCGCCTTTTGGCCGGAGGATGTGATTTTCACCCCCAGCGCAGGTTCGGTGTTCCAGACGCCGAACAACCGGCCATCCGAAAGATCGGTCCGAAGCGCGCGGCGCTGCGCATCGTCGCCATACCAACCCACTAGCTTGGCGCCGTTTACGTGGCCCTCAAAAACCCGGCCGAGGCTCAAGTTGGCGCGACCGATCAGCCTTAAGGCCTGCATCAGCTCGTGCGGACTCTGATCGTCCGTCGCGAACAGCTGGAGTGCGCCGATGTCTCGCAAGAGCGCCACATCAGCCTCGGGGAAGGCGCCCGCCTGGTCGAGTTGAGAGGCGCGTTGCTGGATTTCGTTCGCGTTAGCTTGCAAGTCGTCGATCACCGTCGCCGGTGTTCTGATCCGCGCCGTCCGCACGCTCGATGCGACCACGGGCCTAAAGATCATGGGCTTTCCGGAGCGGGAGACCCGCGTTGTAACCAGCTCAAAAGCATTGTCCCTGCTCCCCGCTGGCGCTTAACGCCCGATAAGCGCGAGCGATCCATGCTCGGTGCAGAACTATGCTGACTCTACAACCGAAGATCGAGTTGCTGACGGGCAGAACATTGAATTGCTCGGCGACAAACTTAGAAAGATCGATGGGCGGCAAAAGTTCCCCAATGCAGACTGCGCCGCTTGCTCGTTACTGTCGGATCGCAGACATAAGCTTTGAGTGTTCAGTATAGCTGAGCTTAAGTTACGCTTGCTGAAAGTTCTTCTGGAACGGTCATCCCTTTACCGTATTTCCTACCTCGCCTAGCCGTCATCAGGAGACGGGAGGAAAAACACTTTTATCGGCCGCGCGTCGGCCTGTCACACGAGGGCAAGACGTTGACTCAAACCATCACAGGGCTGTTCGACCGCTATGAAGACGCCCGGCTCGCCGTGGAAGATCTTGAGGCGGCCGGCGTACCGCACGAGCATATCAGCATCGTCGCGAACGATGCGCACGGCGAACACACCAAGGCCGCAGAAATGGCTGACGAAGCCAAGGAAGACGCGGGCAAAGGCGCCGGCATTGGCGCAGCCGTGGGCGGCGTCGGCGGTCTCCTCGCGGGGATCGGCCTTCTGGCCATTCCGGGGCTTGGTCCCGTGGTCGCCGCCGGCTGGCTGGTCTCCACAGTTGTTGGAGCGGTCGGCGGCGCAGTCGTCGGCGCAGCGGCCGGGGGCCTTGTCGGCGCCCTGACCAAGGCCGGCGTGCCGGAGGAGGACGCAAACGTCTACGCTGAGGGCGTCCGGCGCGGCGGAACGCTGGTGAGCGCCAAGGTGGAGGAGGTCCACGCCGCGACCGCCCAATCGATCCTAAACGGCGAGCGATCGGTGGATATCGCCGGCCGTCGCTCGATCTACCGCGAAGAAGGCTGGTCGAGCTTTGACGACACCGCTGCGCCCTACACTGTGGAAGAGGTGCTGGTCGAGCGCGCCCGCTACGACCGCACTTGAACGCTCGCCTTCAAAGGACAACCTCATGAAAACCATCTCCATCTCGACGCTCGCCCTCATCGCCGCTCTTGGACTGGCGGGCGGCGCGTTCGCTCAGGATCCCCCTTCCGGCGGCCCGGATGCCAAGGGCAATGCGCCGATCAAGCACGTCCACACGGTCAACGACGGCACGGCCAAGAAGGGCGCGAACTCGTTTACCCAGAACGAGGCGCGCAAACACATCCTGAACTCCGGATACTCGGACGTTTCAGGACTGACCAAGGATAAGGACGGCGTATGGCGCGGAACGGCCACCAAGGACGGCTCCAGCCGATCGGTCGCGCTCGACTTTAAAGGCAACGTCTCCGAGGGCGTCCCTGCCCAAGCCGTCGGCGTCGCGCCGCCTATGGCCCAGCCAATGGGAAAATCCGCGACGACCGCAGCCAGCGCCCCCGCAACGGGGTCAACCGATATGGGCGCTGCTCCCACTCATCACGCCATGCACCGTCATCATCGGCGCCATCACCACCACCACCTGATGGCCAAGTGCGCTCACCCGGGTCCAAACGACGTGGCGTGCAGCGGTCGAGACCGCAATATGAACGGCATCTCCGACAAGGAAGACCGTGCGCTAAAGGCTGGCGCTAAGCCCTAGCACCACTGGCATTTTTTCGCCGGTCCTGCTTGCGTAGGGCCGGCGATCCTTTCCCCACAAAATAGGATTTTCGACGATGGGCATCTTCGCCTCGATCATGGACAAGATCTTCCACCGTGGCGCCGCACCCGCGGCTCCGCCGGCGGCGCAACCAGCGCCTCCCGCCGCAGCGCCTCAGGCCGCTGCTCCGGCTGCCGCCCCGCCGCCACA
>CAXTHJ010000017.1:0-45440 GCA_964243985.1 uncultured Caulobacteraceae bacterium
GCCTCGATCAGCCTTTCCTCGATCAGCCGGGCCAGCTGGCGGGTGATGATATCCTGCGACCGGCCGCTCATTAAGGCGCGGGCCAGTTTGCGGTTGTCCCAGAAGTGCTGGACCACCCACAGAAGGCAGGGGCTGGGCTGCGGCGCGCCGCAGCAGTCGGCCAGGGGCGTCAGGATGGGCGTGAGGCTTTCGGCCAGGATGTCCTCCTTGCCCCGATAATGTTCGTAGAAGGTGGAGCGGCCCACATCGGCCGCTTCGGCCACGTCCGCGGCGGAAAAGCCGTCGTAGCCTTTGCTCAGGATCAGCCGGTTGAACGCGGATCGCAACGCCGCCTTGGTGCGCTGGACGCGCCGGTCGCCGGAGCCGGAGTCCTGGCTAACGTCCAAAGCGAAAGTCTGCGCGGGCGTCCCCGTCGATATCGGCGTGGTCAGACATTTGATCGTCTCTGTCCGGTTCCGGACAAGCCTAGCCGCAAATCCGCCGCCGCTCCACCGCGCGAGGCTATGAAGGCGCATCACCGTGGAGACCCGCATGTCTGACAATCAAACTTTAAAGCCTGCGCGCCAGCCCGATCTGCTGGCCGCCGCGCTTCTGGGGCTTCCCGCGATCCTTAGCTTCATCCTGATCCTGCACCACCCCACCCTGCATGGTATTCACGGGAGCGCCCAGGCCGCGCAGCATATACAGGCCACGGCGACCCTCGACGGGATCGTGCACGGCGGTTTGATGTTGCTATACGGGATGCAGGCGGTGGGCTTCTACCTCTTGTCCGCCTGGCTCGGCTGGCGTCGCCCCGCCGTGGTGGCCGCCTTCATGGCCTATACGGCCAGCGTCATCATCCTGGCGATCCCTGCCACCCTGGACGGGTTTGTCACGCCGGACATCATTGCCGGGTGTCTTCCCTCGCTGCAGGGCTGCGCGGATGCGGAAAAGGCGGCCTTCCCGATCATAGGCGCCATGATCCAGGACTTCACCAAGGTGGCTTTGGTGACGACGGACATCGCCACCCTTTTCTGGTCGCTCACGCTTCTGTCCATCAAGAGCCTAGCCGGCCGCGCCGCCGGGGTCGCGGGCCTCCTCTGCGGCGCCGTGCCGATGGGGATCATGCTGTTCTCCAACATCCGCCTGCAGCCGGGCAATCTCGCGGTCGTGATCCTCGCCCAAGTGATCTGGAGCCTGATCGCCGCCGCTCTGATGATGGACGGCGCGGCGGTGGGCGGCGACTGAGCGCCGTTATTCCACCGTCACCGACTTGGCGAGGTTTCGCGGCTGGTCCACGTCGGTGCCCTTATGCACCGCCACATGATAGGCGAGGAGCTGCATCGCCGGGGCGTAGACGAGCGGCGCGATGAACGGGTCGCACGCCGGGGCCAGGATCACGTCGGCCAGCATGGGGGCGTGGCGCAGGCCCTCCTCGTCGGTGAGGAGGATGATGGGCGCGCCGCGGGCGGAGACCTCCTGCATGTTGGATTGCGTCTTGTCGAACAGGTCGTCTGAGGGGGCGATCACTACGACAGGGGTGGCTTCGTCGATCAGGGCGATGGGGCCGTGCTTCAGCTCGCCGGCGGCATACCCCTCGGCGTGGATGTAGCTGATCTCCTTCAGCTTCAGGGCGCCTTCCAAGGCCAGGGCGTAGGTCAGGCCGCGGCCGAGGTAGAGCACGTCGCGGGCCTTGGAGAGGCTGTAGGCGATCTCCCGCACCTTGGCCTCGACGCTGAGGGCTTCGCCGATCAGGCGGGGCGCCTCCATCAGCACGGCCACGAGGCGGGCTTCCTCGGCGGCGTCGATGGCGCCGCGCTCGCGGGCGGCGGCGATGACCAGGGCGGAGAGGGCGCAGACCTGGGCGGTGAAGGCCTTGGTGGAGGCGACGCCGATCTCTGTCCCCGCATGGGTCGGCAGCATCACGTCCGCCTCGCGAGCCATGGTGGACTGGTGGGCGTTGACGAGCGCGGCGGTCTTCAGCCCCTTGGCCTTGCACCATTTCAAGGCGGCCAAGGTGTCCGCCGTCTCGCCCGATTGGGAGATGGCGAGGGCGAGGGTGGATTTGGAGACGGCGGGATCGCGGTAGCGGAACTCGGAGGCGATCTCCACGTCCACTGGCAGATCGGCGATCTTCTCGAACAAATATTTGGCGGTGAGGCCGGCCAGGTAAGCCGTGCCGCAGGCGACGATCTGGATGCGGTCGATCCCTGAGAAGCTCATCCCGGCCGGAAGCTTGGCGTGGCCCGCCACCGGGTCGAGGTAGGCCGAAAGCGTGTGTTGGCAGGAGTCCGGCTGCTCGTGGATCTCCTTCAGCATGAAGTGGCGATAGTTCCCCTTCTCCACCATGGCGGCGGAGGCGGGCACCTGATGCACCTTGCGCTTCATGAGGGCGCCGGCGGCGTTGAAGATTTCCGCGTGTTGATGGTCGATGACGACGTAATCGCCTTCGTCCAGGTAGGAGATACGGGTCGTGAACGGACCGACGGCGATGGCGTCGGAGCCGATATACATCTCCCCGTCGCCATGGCCGACCACCAGCGGCGGGCCGAACCGCGCGCCGAGGATCACCGGCCTCTCGCCCGAGATCATCACCGCCAACGCGTAGGCCCCTTCGATCTGGTCCAGCATGGCCTTGAAGGCAGGGAGCGGCTCCAGCCCCTTGGCGAGTTCGCGGTCGATCAGGTGCGCCACCACCTCCGTATCGGTCTGGCTTTCGAAGGTGCGGCCCTCGGCGATCAGTTCGGCTTTCAGGGGCGCGAAGTTCTCGATGATGCCGTTGTGAACCACCGCCACGCGGCCGGAGATGTGGGGGTGGGCGTTAGCCGTGGTGGGCGCGCCGTGGGTGGCCCAGCGGGTGTGGCCGATGCCGGTGGTTCCGCTCAAGGGGTCTTCGCGCAGCACCTCTTCCAGGTGGACCAGCTTGCCGGGCGCCCGGCGACGCTCGATCTCGCCATCGACGATGGTCGCCACGCCGGCCGAATCATAGCCGCGATATTCCAGCCGCTTCAGGCTCTCGATCAGCCGGGGCGCGGCGGGGGTTTTGCCGACGATGCCGATGATTCCGCACATCTATTGTAACCGCCTGTCTTGCAAGTTGACCTGGCTGTAGGGCCAAGGAGAGTGAAGTGAACGCCGGGCTGCTTTATCATTCGCCAACGGAATGGGGTGTAAAACTCGATTTCCGCACGTTTCGGCTAAGCTGGATGAACATTCGATGAGTAAATATTTCGGCACCGACGGCATCCGCGGCACCGCCAACAGTCATCCCATGACGGCGGAAGTGGCGCTGCGGGTCGGCCTCGCCGCCGGCAAGCTGCACCGCTCCGACACCGACCGTCGCCATCTGGTGGTGATCGGCAAGGACACGCGGCTGTCGGGCTACATGGTGGAGCCGGCGCTGGTGGCCGGGTTCACCAGCGTGGGCATGGACGTGCGCCTGTTCGGCCCGCTGCCCACGCCCGGCGTGGCGATGATGACCCGCTCCATGCGCGCGGACCTCGGGGTGATGATCTCCGCCTCCCACAACCCTTTCACCGACAACGGCATCAAGCTGTTCGGTCCTGATGGCTACAAGCTCTCCGACGAGCGGGAGGCCGAGATCGAAGCCCTGATGGACGAAGGCCTGCAGCAGGACCTCGCCCCCGCCCGCGAACTTGGCCGCGTGGTGCGCATCGACGACGCCCAGGCCCGCTATGTGGAGATCGCCAAGGCCTCCATCCCCCGCCGCCTCAGCCTCTCGGGCCTGCGCATTGTGGTCGATTGCGCCAACGGCGCCGCCTACAAGGTCGCCCCCACCGCCCTCTATGAGCTGGGCGCGGAGGTGATCTCCATCGGCGTCGAGCCCAACGGCATGAACATCAACGAGGAGTGCGGCTCGACCCATCCGCAAGCCATGGCGAAAGCAGTGAAACAGTACCGCGCCGACATCGGCATCGCGCTGGACGGCGACGCCGACCGCATCGCCATCTGCGACGAGAAGGGCCAGATCGTCGATGGCGACCAGATCCTGGCCATCATCGCCGACGCCTGGGTCAAGCAGGGCAAGCTGAACGGCGGGGGCGTGGTGGCCACGGTGATGTCCAACCTCGGCTTGCAGCGGTTCATGGAGGCCAAGGGCTTGTCGCTGGAGCGCACAAAGGTCGGAGACCGCTATGTGATGGCGAAGATGCGCGAGGGCGGCTTCAACGTCGGCGGCGAGCAGTCCGGCCACATCATCCTGTCGGACCTTTCCACCACCGGCGACGGCCTGATGTCCGCCCTTCAGGTGCTGGCCGTGATGGTGGAGACCAAGCAGCCCATGAGCGCGCTGGCCCGCCAATTCGAGCCGGTGCCGCAGAAGATGGTCAATGTGAAGATCGCCCCCGGCGGCCAACCGATGAAGTCCGACGCCGTCCTCACCGCCATCAAGACGGCGGAGGGCAAGCTGAACGGCTCCGGCCGCGTCCTCGTCCGCCCCTCCGGCACCGAACCCTTGATCCGCGTCATGGCCGAAGGCGACGACGAACGCCTGATCGCCCGCGTGGTGAAGGACATCGCCGACGCGGTGAAGCTGGCGGCGGCGGCTTAAACAGAGAGAGAGACCCTCTCCCACGCGCCGGATAGCGTAGCATTCGACTATACGCCGCAAGGGCGAGGACTGAGGGAGAGTGTCATGATCCGGTCGATCGGGGCGGCGTTGGCCGCCGGGTGTCTGTTCGCGGTTGGCGCGGGCGTCTTCGTCACTCAGGCCAATGGGCAGCCGCCGTCCGAGGGCGACGCGATAACCAACCCGGCGTTCAAGCGGGCCGAGGTCCTAACCTTCATGCAGGTGAAACCGGGTGATCAGGTGGCCGACATCGTGGCCGGCCGTTTCGCCCGCGCCCTCAGCGCCGCCGTCGGGCCGACGGGGCGTGTGTACGCGATCGAGCCGACCGAGGTGGTGAAGGTGCATCCGGAGGTCTTGACCACAGTGGTGGGTCTCGCCGCCCAGCCCGACTACAAGAATGTGGAGGTGATCTCCCAGCCCATCGACACCGTCACCCTGCCGCAGAACCTCGACATCGTCTTCATCCGCCAGAACTATCACGATCTGCACGACAAGTTCATGGGCCCGGCCGACGTGGCCGCCTTCAACCGGCGGGTCTACGCCGCCCTGAAGCCCGGCGGCCTTTACGTGGTGCTGGACCACGCGGCGGCGATGGGCGACGGCCTGAAGGACACCGAGACCCTGCATCGCATCGACCCCGCCGTGGTCAAGGCGGAGGTCGAGCGGGCCGGCTTCACGCTGGAGCAGACCAGCGACATTCTGGCCAATCCCTCAGATCCCCACGACAAGTTCGTGTTCGACCCCTCCATCCGCGGCCACACCGACCAGTTCCTGTTCCGGTTCAAGAAGCCCATGTGAGCGGCGGCGCCCTTCGTCCGCCGTCACACGCCCTGTTCCTGAGCATCTTCTGATCTCGGACGAACCCAAGCCGCGTCGCCCTTGCAATAAGGAATAATTGCACGATGCTTGTTCCGGTCAAGCTTGGCGTGGAGGCTCCATGACATCTGCCTCGGGGGGAGCGGGCGGCGTCGCGCACGCGGTTCAGGCGCGGCTTCTGCGCCTGTTCGGCCTGGGGTTCGGGCTGGCGGTGGTGTTGGGCGGGGTGATCGGTTCGGGCATCATGCGCAATCCGGGCGTGGTGGCCGCCGGGTTCCCGAGCCCGATGCTGGTGCTCCTCGCCTGGCTGGTGGGCGGGCTGGTGGTGACCCTCGACGCCATGCCCACCATCGAGCTCGGCGCCGCCATCCCAGAGGCGGGCGGGCCCTACGCTTTGGCGACGCGGGTGTTCGGGCCGTTCGGCGGCTTCGTGGTGGGCTGGGCCGACTGGCTTCAGCTGGCCATTTCCACCGGCTTCATCACCGTGGCGTTCGGGGAGTATGTGCAGCGGCTGGGCTGGTTCGCCACCATCAATCCCGGCGTGATCGCCATCGGGCTCGTTTTGGCCTGCGGGATCGTCAACTGGATCGGCGCCAAGGCCAGCGGCGTCTCGCAGGACATCGGCAGCGCGGTGAAGGGCGTGGGCCTCGTGATCCTGGTGGCCGCCCTGGTCTTCTTCCACGGCAAGGGCGCGCCCGTCGCCGCACCGCCTTCGCCGGTCTTCTCCTGGGCCGCCGCCGCCGTGGCCATGCGGGCGATCTACGGCGCCTATGGGGGTTGGCAGTCGGCGATCTACTTCTCCGAAGAAGTCCACGATCCGGAGAAGACGGTGGCGCGGGCCACCTTCGGCGGGATCGCCCTGGTCACCACCCTTTATCTTCTGGTGAACGCGGCGGTGATGCATGTGCTGCCCATCGGGACGCTGGCCCATTCTACCCTGGCGGCGGCGGATGCGGCCAAGATCGTGCTAGGGCCGGGGAGTGAGCTGGTGGTCACCGCCCTCGCCATCATCGCGGTGGCCACGCTCGCCAACCTGCAGATCATGGAGCATTCACGAAACACCTTCGCCATGGCGCGCAAGGGCCTCTTGCCGCCAAGGCTGGCGACGGTATCCAGGAGCGGAACCCCACGCGCGGCTCTCCTGTTGGTGCTCGGAAGCGACATCCTCATCATCGCTGGCGCGGCCTTGGCCAAGGGCAAGCTTTATGAGATCCTGCTGAACCTCTATGCGCCGATGGCGATGGTGATCTTCTTCGCCCTGGCCCTTGGGGCGATCGTCCTGCGGCGGCGCGAGCCTGACCTGAACCGCCCGTACCGGATGCCCTTCTACCCCCTGCCGGCGCTGGTGAGCATGGCGATCAACCTGGCGCTGCTGGCGCTGTTCCTGGTGAGCGACTGGAAGACGGGGTTGATTTCCGCCTTGGCCCTGTCGGCGGCCATCCCGCTCTACGCTTACGGTCGGAGGCGATGGCGCCAGCAGAACGCTCTCTAAGCGCTTAGGCTAGGCGTCCGCTCGCCGCACCACCTCCAGCACCGCTTCGCCGTAGCGGTCGAGCTTGCCCTGGCCGACGCCTGCGGCCTTGCCGAGGGCGGCGAGCGTGGAGGGCTTGGCGCGGGCGATGTCCAGCAAGGTCTTGTCGTGGAAGATGACGTAGGGCGGCACCTTCTGCTCTATCGCCTGCTCCTTGCGCCACGCTCGGAGCGCGGCGAACAGCACCTGGATTTCCGGACGTTCGTCGAGGATGGGGGAGGGCCGCCCCCGCCGCTCGGTCCGCTCCCGACGCGGCGCCGGCGCGCGCACCTCCACCCGACGCTCGCCGCGATAAACGGCGCGCACCGCCTCCGACTCGCCCAGCATCACCAAAGGGCGGCCATCGTTGGCGTCTTCGCGCAGCAGCCCGTCGAACAGGAGCTGGTCCAGCACCGTCCTCCACTCCGCCATGCTGAGGTCGCCGCCGACGCCGAAGGTGGAGAGCCCCGCCTCGTTGGGATGCACATCCTTGGTCTTGCCGAGCAGGTGATCGATCACGCGGCCCCGCCCATACCGCCCGCCAAGGCGCTGAACGGCGGAGAGCGCCATCTGCGCCGCCTTGGTGGCGTCCCGCGCCTCGGGCGGGGCGATACAGACATCGCAAACGCCGCACGCCTCCACCCCCTCTTCGCCGAAATAGCGGCGCACAGCGGCGGCGCGGCAACCCAGGCCATCCAGCATGGCGTAGAGCTGGCGGGCCTTCTTTACCTGCACCGCCTTCACTTCCGGAGCCACCTCTCGCTCGTCAATCCGCCGCAGCGCCCAGGCGATATCGGAGGCGCCGTAGAGGGTGATGCCCTCCGCCGGCTGGCCGTCGCGGCCCGCCCGGCCGACCTCCTGCCAATAGGCCTCGATGGAGGCGGGCGGATCGGCGTGGATGACGTAGCGCACGTCCGGCTTGTCGATGCCCATGCCGAAGGCGATGGTCGCCACCATCACCGCCGCGTCCGCCTCCAGGAACTTGGTCAGGCGGTCGTGGCGCACGCCTTTGTCGAGGCCGGCGTGATAAGCGAGGGCGGGGACGCCGAGGGCTGAGAGCCGCTCGGCCAGATCCTCCGTCTTGGCGCGGGAGCCGGCGTAGATCACGCCGGAGACGCCCGGTCGCGCTTCCACCAGCTGCTGCACGCGGGACGGGGAGGAGCCGGCCTTGCGCTCGGCTGAAAGCTGCAGCTCCGGCCGGGCGAAACTGTCGACGAACTCGCGGGCGTCCTGAAGGCGCAGCTCCGAGCGAATATCCGCCCGCGTGCGGGCGTCGGCGGTGGCGGTGACGGCGAGGCGCGGCACATCCGGGAACACCTCCGCCAGGCGGCCGAGGCTGCGGTACTCCGGCCGAAAGTCATGACCCCATTGGCTGACGCAGTGCGCCTCGTCGATGGCGACTAGCGCCAGGGGACGGTTGGAGAGCCGGTCCAGCGTTGGGCCCTGCATCAGTCCTTCCGGCGACATGTAGAGAAGATCGAGCGTCCCCTCGCCGATCCTGCGCCACGTCTCGCTCCGCTCATCCAGGGTGGCGTTGGAATCCAGCCGCGCCGCCGCCACGCCGGCCTGCTGCAAGGCCGCCACCTGATCGGCCATCAGCGCGATCAGGGGCGAGACCACGAGGCCCAGGCCCGGCCGGATCAGGCTGGGGATCTGATAGCAGAGGCTCTTGCCGCCGCCTGTGGGCAGCACGGCCAGGGCGCTCCGTCCCGCCAGCGCCTCGCCGATCACCCCGGCCTGCAAGCCACGAAAATCGGTATGGCCGAAGGTTCGACGCAGCACCTCGCGGGCGGCGTCCAAAGGCGAGTCGAAAGGCATGGCGTCTTATGACGGGTTTCGTCAGCCGCCGCCAAGGGCGTCTCGATGGGGCGGCACATCCAGGATGTGGCGAATGCATCTTAAGTATAAGCGGTACAGAAGGGTTGAAGTGCGCTTTACCTCAAGGAGTAGCTTCAGCATAACCGATCAACAGCTTTAAGCTTGGCGTTATTTTTTCTGAATAGACAAGCTTAGATGTCGGATGCTTGGCCGGAGACGACTTGTCGCGGCGAACATCGGCGGTGGTCGTGGTAATTAAAACACATTGAGCGCCCGACCCGCGGGGGGAGGTTGCCGCTCCGCTACCCTACTCCGCACGCGCGGAGCCCTTGAACCCGCAGCCTCCCGAGGCCCTATGACCGAGTTGCTCGCGCCGTCCGCGCCCGCGTTCCCGCGCGCGCGGATCGGACTGCTCATGTTAGCCGCCGTGGGCCTGGCCCTCTGCGCCTTGTTCTTCAATGAAATCAAGATGGGCGCGGCCAGCCTCTTTTTCCCCTGCGCCGGCATCGTGCAGAAGCCGGACATCTCCAAGCTCTTAAGCCCCATGAGCGGGCTCAATACTGTCCAGCCCTTCTATCTGCACGCTCAGAACGCCGCCGAGCAAGACCGCGCGGTGCGCTGCCTCACCGACGCCCTCTATTACGAAGCCGCCAACGAGCCGATCCAAGGCCAGCGGGCGGTGGCCCAGGTGGTGGTGAACCGGGTGCGCGACAAACATTTCCCCAAATCCGTCTGCGGCGTGGTCTATCAGGGGTGGGAACGGCGGACGGGATGCCAGTTCTCCTTCGCTTGCGATGGCTCGATCCGCCGCCGTCACGCCAATCCGGCGGCCTGGGACCGCCTACGCCCGGTGGCGACGGCGGCGCTGAACGGCTCCATCGTGCCCGAAGTCGGGACCGCGACCCACTATTACGCCACCTACGTCCATCCAAACTGGCTGCGATCGGTGGCGCAGATCACCGAGATCGGCAAGCACGTCTTCTGCAGCTGGAGGGGTAAGGCGGGGATGCCGAGCGCCCTGGCCAGCGCCTACGCGGGCGGCGAGTTCCAGGTGGCCGATGCGGCGCTCGACGGGACGCGAAAGCCGCCTGCCAGGCCGGTCGCCAGGACCGTGAGAACCGCCGGCTCATCTCACACTCTCCAGATGGCGAAACTTGTCGGTCGCGAGCCTCACAGTCGCGTTCACACGCGGTTCGTGTAAGCGCCGACGCCGTCGCTGGCGGGTCGCGCTTTAAACCTCCTGGTTATAACTCCCCACTTCCGCATGGGCCGCCAGCCGCGGCTTCACCTCCTTGCGAAAGAGGTCGCGCATATCGTCTTCGGAGCGGGTGCTCTCCACCACCACCACCAGCTCCGGCTTGTTGGAGGAGGCGCGAACCAAGACCCAAGAGCCGTCGTCCAGGGCCACGCGCACACCGTTGACGGTGATCACCTCCTTGATCGTCCGCCCAAGGATGGTCCCGCCGTTAGACGCCAAATCTTCGTATTCCTTCACCACCTGTTCGACTATGCCGTACTTCACTTCGTCGCCCGCGTGCGGGGACATGGTAAGGGAGGTGAAGGCCACCGGCAAGGCCTTCTTCAGATCCGAGAGCTTCTTGCCGGGATTGCGATCCATCATGGCCAGGATGTTGGCGGCGGCGACCAGGCCGTCGTCGTAGCCGCGCCCCAGGGGTTCGTTGAAGAAGAAGTGGCCGGACTTCTCGAACCCGGCCAGAGCGCCCAGTTCCGCTGTTTTCCGCTTGATGTAGCTGTGGCCGGTCTTCCAGTAAACTGTTGTGGCGCCGTTCTTTTTTAGCGTCTCGTCGGTGGCGTAGAGGCCGGTGGATTTCACGTCGACGATGAAGGTGGCGTCCTTGTGAATGTCCGACAGATCGCGAGCCAGCATCAAGCCGATCTTGTCGGCGAAGATCTCCTCGCCCTCGTCGTCCACCACGCCGCAGCGGTCGCCGTCGCCGTCAAAACCGAGCGCCAGGTCGGCCTTGTGTTCGCGGACGGCCTTGGCCATCTCGTGCAGCATGTGGGTATCTTCCGGGTTCGGATTATATTTGGGGAAGGTCCAGTCGAGGTCGCAATCCATCGGGATCACCTCGACGCCCATCTTGGCCAGGGCCTTAGGGGCGAAGGCGCCGGCGGTGCCGTTGCCGCAGGCGGCGATCACGCGGAGAGGCCGCTTGATCTGCACCTTGGACGAAAGGTCGTCGATGTAGCGGTCCATCACCCCGTCCACACGGGTCAGCTTGCCACCCGGCCGCTCGATCCCTTTGCCGCCCAGCACGATGTCCTTCAGCTTGCCCATCTCGTCCGGCCCGAAGGTCAGGGGGCGTTGCGCGCCCATCTTCACACCGGTCCAGCCATTCTCGTTATGGCTGGCGGTGACCATGGCGACGCAGGGGGCGTCCAGATCGAACTGGGCGAAATAGGCCATGGGCGAGAGGGCGAGGCCGATGTCCAACACCTCGCAGCCCGAAGCGATCAGGCCCAGCGTCAGCGCCTGCTTCACCGTAAGGGAGTAGCTGCGGAAATCATGGCCGACCACGATGCGCGGCGCGACCCCCATCTCCTGCACCGCCGTGCCGAGGCCTAGGCCTAGAGCCTGGATTCCGAGGAGGTTGATCTCCTTTTCCAGGATCCATCGCGCGTCATATTCGCGAAAGCCGGTGGCCTTCACCAGCGCCTGGGTCTCGAACTCCAGGGTGTTGGGGAGGAGATCGGCCCTTGGTGCGCGGGATAGGGGCGGGGTGGGCATGAAGGTCTCCGGGTTGTGAGGCGGAGAGTTCTAACCAATCCTTGTCATCCCGGAAAGCACGCAGCGCTTATCCGGGGCCCAGCAGTTCAGCGCTTGCCATTCTGGGTCCCGGCTCTCCGTTTCGCTACGACCGGGATGACAACTTAGGTCAAGCCACCCCGCTCCTGAGGAGGTCATGGATGTGGATCACGCCCACCGGCCTCTGATCCTGCACCACGAATAGCACGGTGATCCGCCCCTGCATCAACGCCAGAGCCTCTGCGGCCAGGGTTTCGGGGGCGATGGTCTTGGGGTTTGCGGTCATCACTTCCCCCGCCACATGATCCATCAAGCCGTCGATGTGGCGGCGGAGGTCGCCGTCGGTGATGACGCCGGAAAGGCGGCCATCCGCATCGGTCACGCCCACCGCGCCGAACCGCTTCTGCGTCATCACCAAAAGCGTATCCCGCATGGGCGTCTCGTGGCGCACCAACGGCAATTCGCCAGCTGCATGCATCAACTCGCGTACGCTTCGTAGCGCCGCGCCGAGCTTGCCGCCGGGGTGGAACACCTTGAAATCGTGGTGGGTGAAGCCGCGTTCTTCCAACAGCGCCACCGCCAGCGCGTCGCCCAGCGCGATCTGCAGGGTGGTGGAGGTGGTGGGGGCGTTCAGGGCCTCCTCCGTCGCCTCCGCCGCGTCAGGCAGCAGGAGGAGATGGTCCGCCGCGCGGCCGAGGGCGCTTTTGGCGTCGGCGGTCATGGCGATCAGGGGAATGGCGAACCGCTTGGCGTAGGCGATCACGTCGGCCAGCTCTCGCGCCTCGCCCGATTTGGAGAGCGCCAAGACGGCGTCGTCCGCGCCGATCATGCCGAGGTCGCCATGGCCGGCCTCCCCCGCATGGACGAACAGGGCCGGCGTTCCGGTGGAGGCCAGGGTCGCGGCGATCTTGCGCCCCACGTGGCCGGACTTGCCGACGCCAGTGACCACTACCCGGCCCTTAAGCTGCGCGATCAGCGCCAGCGCGTCAGCGAACGGCTGGCCAAGCCCTTCGGCCAAGTCGCCCAACGCTCTCGCCTCGCATGTCAGCACCCTCCGGCCAACAGCGACCGGATCGAAATCGTCGCCGACGGGCGTGAGGCTCACTGAGGGCCCCGAAGATCGATCTGGGTGGAGGGCTTCTTCACCAGGGGAGGCTTCTTGGTACGAGCGGCCAGGTGCGCCGCCGTCTCATGCCCGAACGCGCCCGGCGAACGCTTGCCGACCCCCTGTGGAAACACGGACGCCAAAAGGATCAGGAACACGGCGATAAAGGCGGCCAGGGAATAGAAGACGCGGTCGGACATGGGCGCTCAGGAAGGGGGGCTCAGGAAGGGAGGCTTGGAACGGCGCCTGGGGCGGTGATGTGGTGAACGACCTCATAGCAGGTGCGGGGCGGGATTGGAAAAGGGCTCTGTTGAAGCGTCGAGCCGTCAGATGTTTCGCACCATCCAACCCGTTGCGCCTTGCTGCGAAGCTTGACGCTCCCTTCTCCCCGCTCTAGCCGAAGCCACCGCCGCACCACAAGGACGCGCCCATGCCGACCCTCGCCCTGCTTCGTCATGGTCAGAGCCAGTGGAACCTGGAGAACCGCTTCACCGGCTGGGTGGACGTGGACCTGACGGCCGAGGGCGCGGCGCAGGCGCTGAAGGGCGGCGACCTTCTGAAGGTCGAGGGGGTGCTGTTCGACCGGGCCTATTCGTCGGTCCTCACCCGCGCCATCCGCACCGGCGAGATCGCGCTGCAGGCGTCGGACCAGCTGTGGATTCCCATGGTCAAGGACTGGCGGCTGAACGAGCGCCATTACGGGGGGCTGACCGGCCTCGACAAGGCGGAGACGGCGGCCAGGCATGGGGAGGATCAGGTGAGGATCTGGCGTCGCTCCTACGACGTACCGCCTCCCCCGTTGGCGCCCGGCGGACCCTACGATTTCACCCAGGACCGCCGCTACGCCGGCGCGCCGATCCCCGATACCGAGAGTCTTAAGACCACTCTCGACCGCGTTCTGCCCTACTGGAGCTCGGAAATCGCGCCGCACATCGAAGCGGGTGAGACGTTGTTGATCGCCGCGCACGGCAATTCCCTCCGCGCCATCGTCAAGCATCTGTTCGACGTGCCGGACGATCAGATCGTGGGCGTGGAGATACCCACCGGCAATCCTCTGCTGATCGAGCTGGACGCCAAGCTCAAGCCGAAATCCGCCCGCTATCTCGATACGGCGCGGGCGGAAAAACTGCCGCCGATCTGAAGCTTAGCCGCTCCGGGGCTTTGGCATTCCTTAAGAAGTGCGCTGTACGGTGATCGCCGTTCAGTAATGTTTCGAGGGGCAGATGTCCCGCACCGCCGTCACCCATCGCCATCTGACCCAGGCCGAAGTGGACGCCATCTGCGTTCGGCACGAGCGGCTATGGAAGGCGCAGCCAGGGGGCGCCCGGGCGGTCTTCTCGTGGGCCGAACTTTCCGGCCTGACCTTCGCCAACCGCAATCTGACCGACGCTGATTTCACCGGCGCGGTGCTGCACGACGCCATTTTCGATCACGCCAAGCTCGATAACGCCAACTTCTTCGGCGCCGATATGCAGGGCGCCTCCATGATCGAGGCGTCCTTGCGCCGGTCCGACCTGCGCGGCGTCAGCCTCCGTGGCGCCAACCTTTCCGGCGCGGACATGTTCGAGGCGGACTTGCGCGAAGGCGCCCTGGCCGCCGCCGACCAGGAGCACGGCTTTCGCCTGATCGAGCACACCAGCCACGCGGCCCAGGCGCAGGGCACCAACCTCAAGGGCGCCAATCTGCAGCGCTCCAAGCTCTCCGGCATCATGGCCGTGCGGGCGGATTTCTCCGACGCCATCATGAAGGACGCCAAGCTCGTCAGGGCCAACCTGAAGCAGGCCTCGTTCAAGGGCGCGGACCTCGCGGGCGCCGATCTTTCCGGCGCTGATCTTTCGGGCGCCGACCTCAGCCACGCCATCCTGGTGGGCTGCAAAACCATGCTTTGGAACGTGGACAACGCCGACATGCAGGGCACCCTAACCGAGGCGCCGGTGGGCCAGGACGTGGCGGACCTGCCTTCCGCCGACATGCTGCAATCCCATGCCCTATGGTGCGAAACCGGCGGCGCGGCGGGAAAGCCCTCCATCTTCGACGGAGCGGACCTTCGGGCGCTGAAGTCCATCAAGGGGCTGAACCTGACGGCCCTCTCGGCCAAGGGCGCGGTGTTCTACGGTCTCGACATGGAGGGCGTGCAGCTGCAGGGCGCCCATCTGGAGAACGCCGACCTTCGCGGCTGCAACCTTCGCCATGCCGATCTGCGGGGCGCCAAGCTCTCCGGCGCCAGGCTGTCCGGCTCGGATTTGCGGGAGGTGCACATGGGTCCGCTCCTAATCCGCCAGGATAAGGTCCTGCCCGCCGATCTCAGCAACGCTATCTTGAAGAGCGTGGATTTCTCCGGCGCCGATCTTCGCCGGGCGGTGTTCACCGACGCTGATCTGGAGCGCGCCAACTTTTCCGGCGCCAATGTGAAGATGGCAGATTTCGAGGGTGCGCTGCTGACGCGGGTGCGCGGATTGCACCGCAGCGATTGACGCCGGATCCGCCGCCGCGTTAACGGCTCCGCCACCTCGCCGCCCTATGATCCCCTCCATCAAGAGGAGGGGCGGCGCTTGAGCACGTATAATTCCAGCAACGGGGGTCGCTCGCGGCTCAGTCAGGCCGAGCTGGACATGTTGATCGCACCGCACGAGCGCCTGCTTAAAGGGAAGCCGGGCGGCAAGCGCGTCTCGCTCCGCTTCGTCAATCTCTCCGGCCTCGATCTTTCGGGCCGCAATCTGGCGGAGGCGGATTTTTCCGGGTCGTGCTTCGACGGCGCCAATCTTTCAAACGTCAACTTCGATCGCGCCAATCTGTTCGGCTGCGACCTGCGCAACGCCGATCTGCGGTCGGCCAGCCTTCGCCGGGCTGACATGCGGGGCGCCAGCCTTCGCGGCGCCAACCTCTCCAAGGCCGATCTCACCCAGGCGGATTTCCGCGAGGGCCTGATCGCGGTGGTGAATCCCAGCAAGGGTCTGTCCATGCTGAAGCATAAGCGGACGGGCGAGCTCGACGATGTGAACTTCTCCGGCGCCACCCTCGACGGCTCAAAGCTGAACGGGTCCACCGCCTGCAAGGCCGACTTCACCGACTGCTCCATGCGGGGCGCCAAGCTGGCCCAGGCCAACCTCAAGGAGGCCAATCTTTCCGGCGCCATGCTGCAGGACGCGGAGATCGGCGGCGCCAACCTGGAAGGCGCGAACCTTTCTGGCGCGGTCCTGACCGGCGTGGATATCGCCGGCGCCCGCATGAACGGCGCCAACATGGCCGGCGTTCTGCGGGACCTTCCCGCCGGCGAAGCCGCCCGTGACGATCTCCTCGCCCGGGCCAAGGCGCACCAGGACTGGTGCAGGACCGGGGGCAAGATCGGCGCCCCCGCCATGTTCAACAATCTCGATCTTCGCCCCCTCGGCGCCGAGCTGAAGGGCATGTTGCTGACGGCCCTGTCGGCCAAGGGCGCCTGCTGCGTCGGCATGGACCTTTCGGGCTGCGAGCTACAGGGCGCAAATTTCGAAGGGGCGGACTTGCGCGGCGCCAACCTCAACCTGGCCGACCTGCGGGGCGGGCGGCTGAACGGCGCCAATCTGACCAAGGCGTCCCTGCGGAAGGCCCTGCTGTCCATGCTGCCCCTCGGCGGCGGTCGGACGACGCCCACCAACTGCACTGGCGCCCGCCTTTGCTACGCCAAAGCCATCGACGCCGACTGCACCGGGACCCTGTTCGACGGCGCGGACCTCAACGGCTCCAGCTTCGACGGCGCGATCACGGAGGGCGCCAGCTGGCGAGGGGCGTTGATCGACAGAGCCGGCGGTCTGGAGATCGGCCGGGCGGCCGCCTGACTTCACAACGAAAAAAGGGCGTCGCCCGGAGGCGACGCCCTTCCCTTCGGCGATCGAGCGGGCTTTAGGCCGCGTTCGCCTGACCTTCGATCAACGTCGAGGCGGGGGCGGCCCCGGTGTTGATCGAGATTTGCCGGGGCTTCAGGCTTTCCGGCAGCTCCCGCTTCAGCGAGATGGACAAAAGGCCGTCCGACAGGTTGGCGTCGGTGACCACCACATAGTCCGCCAGCTGGAAGCGACGATCGAAATCGCGCTCGGCGAGGCCGCGGTGCAGATAACGCTTCTGATCGTCGTTGGCGGCCTTCTTGCCGGTGACGGTCAGGAGATTTTCTTTCACCTCGATGGCCAATTCTTCAGACTTGAAGCCGGCGACGGCGATCTCGATGCGGTAGGCGTTCTCGCCCACGTTTTCGATGTTGTAGGGGGGATATCCAGACGGCGCGTCCGCTTTGGACGCGGCTTCCAACAGTCCGGCGAGACGGTCGAAGCCGACGGCGGAACGGTAGAAGGGAGAGAAATCAACGGTACGCATAAGCAAATCCTCCTAAAGCGAAGCAAGGTTGCAACGTTGCCGGCCGGTTGAGCCGATGACGCTATGAGATTGGAATGCTGAAGCCCAAAAGGCGCCTCGGTCATCCATGAAGGCCCGGACAGCCAGCGCCTTCACAGTATCAAAGATGGGCGCGCCGCCTTTCGCCGCAAGACCTTTTGGCCAGAAAATCTATCGCAGCTTTTTCGCCGCGCCTTGCTTTTGCCTCAGGGGCGGACGAGGGTCCCGACAAAGTCGGGAGCGTTCATGGGATTTTCGTTGAAGACGGCGGCCGTCGCCGCGATCTTAGCCTTTTCCGCATCGGGCCTCGCCCGCGCCGAGCCGGACCTGAAGCAGGCGATCAAGGCGCCGCCGCCCCACTACATGGAGGATCAGGCGCTGTTGGCCTCCATCGCCGGGCCCTGGCGCCCTGCCGGCGATGTGGCGCGGGACAAATACCGCCATCCCCTCGAGAGCCTGACCTTCTGGGGTCTGCAGCCCGGCATGACCGTGGTCGATCTGCAGCCGGGCGGCGGCTACTGGACCCAGATTCTGGCCCCCTATGCGCTGAAGACCCATGGAACCTACATCGCCGGGGTGCAGGACTTCGCCAACCCCAAGCTGTCGGAACGGGCGAAGAAGGCGCGCGCGGCGTTCGAGGCCAAGTTCGGGGACAAGGCGCTCTACGGCCCGATCGTCTTCACAGGCTTCGGCCCGGATAGCGGTCCTTTCGCACCGTCCGGCACAGTGGACCTCGTACTCACCTCCCGCGAATTGCACAACTGGGCGCCCGACGGCAAGCTCGACAAGATCATGGGCGACGCGTTCGCCGCGCTGAAGCCTGGCGGCATTCTGGCCGTGGAGGATCATCGCGCCGATCCAGGACCGGAGGCGCCGAAGTGGAAGAACGGCTACATCGCCACCCAGACCGTGAAGGACGCGGCGGCCAAGGCCGGTTTTAAGTTCGACGCGGAATCTGAAGTAAACGCCAATCCCGCCGATCTTAAGAACTATCCCTTCGGTGTCTGGACCCTGCCGCCAGTCCGGCAGAGCACGGCGGACGAGAGCGTCGCCGATCCCAAATTCGACCACGCCAAGTACGACGCCATTGGCGAGAGCGACCGCATGACTCTACGGTTCCGCAAGCCGGAGTGACGGGCGCGAGGCGCTTTGACGCTTCACCCCGGATCGCGCTACCACTGCAAGCTTGAGAGTTTCGATATTGATCCCTGATGAATGGGCGCCGTCGCGGCGGCTGCTGCTGATCGGCGCGGCGGCTCTGGCCTTGGCGTCGTGCGGCAAGAAGGCGGACGCGCCCACAAGCGCCTCCTCAGCCTCCGCGGCGCCGCCCGGAACGCTGGAATGGGCGGCGGCGGGCCCCTGGCGTTCGGCGGCGGATCGATTGCGGGACAAGGCGCTGCATCCCATCGAGACGCTGGAGTTCTTCAGCCTCGCCCCCGGCCAGACTGTGGTGGAGATGTGGCCGGGCGCGGGCTGGTGGACGGAGATCCTTGGACCCTACCTGACCGCTAACAAGGGCAAGCTCTACGCCGCCACCTTCGAGACGCCGAACCCAGATGATCCCGCCGCCGCCCCCGTAGTGGACGCGTATCGCAAGATGACCGCCGAGAAGCCGGACGTTTACGGCGCTGTCTCCATCACCGCCTTTGGGCCCAATTCCGGCATGCTGGCGCCGGCCGGAACGGCGGACCTCGTCCTCTTCTTCGATCTGGATCATTGGATGGCGGCGGGGCTGGCGGAGAAGGCCTTTCACGACGCCTTCGCCGCCCTGAAGCCCGGCGGCGTTCTCGGCGTGGTGCAGGCCCGCGCCGACGTAGGCGAGGAGCAGGATCCCGTGGCGGCAGACGGCTACGTGCAGGAGGCTTACGTCAAGCAGCTGGCGACCGAAGCCGGTTTGGCCTTCGACAAGGCCAGCGAGATCAACGCCAACCCAAGCGATCCCAAGACCGCCAGACGCCCGCTCCCCTTCACCCAGGCCGTGGAGCCGGACCGCATGACGCTGAGGTTTCAAAAAAAATGAAGTGGTTCTGGTTCGCCGCCGCGTCATAGATCATTGCGCCCGCAATCTTGTTTGACGCAACGACAGCCGTATTTACTCATTAAAGCTAGCGCGCGGCTTTCAAAGTCGGCCGCCCCCTCGAAAGGTTCCCGCCATGGCCACGCTGGAAGAGATCACCGACCGGTTCAAGACCGCCGTGGGGGCCGATAGCGGGCTCGGCAAGTCGGTCAAATTCGACCTGAAGGGCGACGGGGTGATCCTGATCGACGGCGGCAAGGTCACCAACGACGATGCGCCAGCCGACTGCACCATCCTGGTCTCCAAGGCCGACTTCGAGTCCCTTGCCAAGGGGACGCTCGATCCCACCGCCGCCTTCATGCAGGGCAAGCTGAAAGTAAACGGCGACATGGGGGTGGCGATGAAGCTGCAGCCCCTGTTGTCCAAGGCGCGGGGAATGGCGCCCGGCGCCTGACATGACGACGCTCCAGCCTCCCCTGCTGTCGATCCCCGAGGCGCCGGCGCCCAGAAACGGCGCGGCCGATTGGGTGGACGCCAAGGACGGGGTGCGCCTGCGCGCCGCCCTGTTCCTGCCGGACGGTCCGGCGCGGGGCTCGGTAGTGCTGAGTCAGGGGCGGGCGGAGTTCATCGAGAAATATTTCGAGGTGATCGGCGAGCTGCAGGCGCGGGGCTTCGCTGTCCTGGCCCACGATTGGCGGGGGCAGGGGCTTTCCGGCCGGGCGCCGCCGGCCAGGATGTGGGGCCACGCGCGGGGGTGGCGGCCCTTCATTTCCGATTTTGGCGAGCTTTTGGAGCGCTTCTCCGACCGCCTGCCCAAGCCCTGGATCGCCATGGGGCACTCCATGGGCGGCGGCCTGACCACGCTCGCATTGGCTGAGGGCGAGGACCGGTTCGCTGCGGCGGTGCTCTCCGCGCCCATGCTGTGCGTGGACACCGGGGAGCGCAGCCTGGCTTCTGTGAAACGCCTATCGTTCCTGATGAACTTCGCCGGCAAGGCGCGCGATCTTCTGGTGCCGGCCCCCGATCCTCACGATGAGACCTTTGAGAAGAACATCCTCACCCACGACCGCGCGCGGTGGGAGCGCACGGTACGTCAGGGCGCCGCCGACCCCGACTTGAAAGAAGGCGGCGTCACCTGGGGCTGGCTGGCGTTCGCGCTGATCCTTTCCAATCGGTGCAAGGCGTCCCGGCGGATCGACAAGCTGCCCATTCCTCTCACCATTGTCGCGGCGGAGGAGGAGAAGCTGGTGGTCAACGCCGCCTCCAAGGCCGTGGCCGACCGCGCGCCCCTGGGCCGCTATGTGGAGGTGGCGGGCGCCTACCATGAAGTGCTGATGGAGACGGATGATCGGCGCGCGGTGTTCTGGGACGCTTTCGACGCCGTGGCCGACGCGGTCGCGCCGCGTCTGGAGATCGAGCGAAAAGCGGTGGCTTAGGCCGCGCCGGCGGCCAGGTGGCGCAGGGCCTGATCCAGCACCCGTCGATCGCCCGCAATCACCATCTGACCGCCCGCCTGGCCGATGGGCTCGCCCCGCCAGTCGGTGACGAAACCGCCCGCCCCTTCGAGCAAGGGCATGGCCGCCTCAATGTCCCAAGCCTTCAGGCCGGTCTCCACCACAAGGTCCAGGGTCCCGAGCGCCACCATGGCGTAGGCGTAGGCGTCGCAGCCATAGCGGGCCAGGCGGGCGGCCTGGCGAACGCCGTTCCAGGCTTCCAGCTTCGGTCCTTTGAAGATGTTGTGGTCTGTGGTGGCGATCAGCGCCTGGTCGAGGCCGACGCAGGGGCGGACGTGCAGAGGTCGTTCTGAGCCCTTTCGGATCATCCGCGATCCCCCCGCCGAGCCGATGAACACTTCGCCAAGGTAGGATTGCCCGATCATGCCGACCACGGGACGACCCTGGTGGCGAAGGCCGATCAGGGTGGTCCAGAGGGGTAGGCCAGCGATGAAGGCGCGGGTGCCGTCAATGGGGTCAAGCACCCAGACGAACTCCGCATCCGAACGATCCTCGCCGTATTCCTCGCCGATGAAGCCGTGATCGGGAAAGCGGGCGCCGACCGCCTGGCGGATCGCGGCCTCCGCGCCCTTGTCGGCCTGGGTCACCGGGTCGAACAGGCCGTCCTTGGTGAGGCCCTTGTCCTCCAGGCCGTGATCGGCGCGGAACAGGGGCAGGATGACGTCGCCGGCGACAGCGGCCAGCTCTACGGCGAAGGCTTCAAGCGCCTGGAGACGGTCTTGGGACAGGGGCATGGCCCGGCTTATCCCGTCCCGGCAACCGCGTCACCCTTGCGAAGGCTGTGGGGGGCCTTTCAGGCGGCGGTTTCGGTGTTCAGCGACTTGGCCAGGTCTAGCAGGCGGCGGCGGGGGCGTTCGCCGAGCTGATAATAGGCGCGGATCAGGTCCATGGTCTCCTTGCGGGCCATGACTTCGCCCGAGCGGTTTTCGTTGGCCATGGCGGGCGCTTCGCGCTCGCGCCGCTCCTGGGCTTCGGTCAGGCCGTCGTAGAAGTAGCCAATCGGAATTTCCAAGGCTTCCGACAGTTGCCACAGCCGGGCGGCGGAGATGCGGTTGGCGCCGCACTCATACTTCTGGATCTGCTGGAAGCGGATGCCCACGGCGGACGCCAGCTGCTGCTGCGTCAGCCCCAAAAGCCGGCGACGGCGGCGCAGGCGGCGTCCCAGGTGCAGATCGATATCGTTGGCCATGGGGCCCACCCTCCGGTCATCACCGTCTCGAAGTGGGACGGCCAGGCCTTACAGGGGCAAAGCGCGTGCCTAGAACTTGGGGAAGGTGGCGAACTGGTTCCTAACGGGCATTAACTAGCAAGATTAGGTGACCGGTGCGCGACGACGTCTCGCCGCACCCGCCACAAAGTTGACACGAAAAAAGGCGGCGATCCTTGACCGCCGCCTCTGATCGCATCGGCAGTTCGTTCAGAACGCCGCTGCTATTGTTATTTTTACTGGGGGCTGCTCGGCGGCGTGCCGCCCGGATTCATCGGCGTGCCAGTCGTTGAATTCGGCATAGTGGTTCCCGAGGAGGAGGGAGCGGTGCGGCTGCGCCGGGTCGTGGTGCTCGGTGAGGTCGGGCTCATCGTCGACGATGTGCTCGCCGACCCGTTTGTGCCAGGAGTCATCGCGCCCGGCGTCATCGCGCCGGGGGTCATGGAGCCTGGCGTCATGGTGGAGCCTGGGGTCATCGTTCCGGGCGTGGCGGTCGCACCGGCGTTGGGATTGGCGGTAGGCGCGCCTTGACCGCCCGGTCCCGGCATCGTGCCGCCGACGGCGCCGCCCGTGACGGGCCCCGTTCCGCCGCTGGCGCCGCCCGCCGTTTGCGCCATCAGAGGCGTCGCGATCGCTAATGCAGCGATAGCGCTTACGGACATCATGATCTTTTTCATTGGAGGTCTCCCTTTCGGGCCAGATTGCGCCGGCCATTGAATTGTTCCGCAGAACAAATCCTTAACACGCGCAATCGTTTCAAAGGCTAAGCTTCAAAACGCGTCTTATGGTCAAGGTTGCCAGCCTTATATGTTTCTATCGATACAGAAAACTGCAGGATTTATTTTTAGTGGCTGACTTTCTCCAACAGAAGTCCGGCGGAGCATGGGGCTATCAATCAGCGCAGAATTGGTCTAAAAGGGCGCGGATCGATCTCTGCTGCACTACGCTTTGAAGTCGTCGTTTCGCGCGGGGATCTTTACTAGCCGACTTTCTCAGACCTCGATGGCGCGCCGGACTGTCCGGCCGCCAAACTCTAACGGAGGCTGAAAAATGGCTACCGGCACTGTCAAATGGTTCAACACCACCAAGGGCTTCGGCTTCATCCAACCCACCGACGGCGGCAAGGATGTGTTCGTTCACATCTCCGCGGTTGAGCGGTCCGACCTGCGTTCGCTGGTCGAAGGGCAGACCATCTCCTACGAGATGGAGCGCGACCAACGCTCGGGCAAGGAAAGCGCCGTCAACCTGAAGGCGGCCTAAACGATTTCGCCAGGCGCGGTTCGCCGCGCCGGCACAATCGAACACCAAAGAAGGGCCTGGCGCGACCCGCGCCGGGCCCGATTTTTTCAGCGCCGCCTCTTTGGCGCTGTCTGGCAAGGAGACTTCCATGGCTGTCGCCGACCTGATCCCGCAAATGAGCGATGCGGAGCTGCAAAGCCTCTACGACAACGCCCGCCGCATCGAAGCCTCCACCACCGGCTTGAAGCAGACGCAGGCGTCCGAACTGCGCCCCTTGATTGAAGCCGAACTGGTCCGCCGCGAAGCCGCCAAGCCGGTGAAGAAGACAGCCGTGGCCAAGCCGCGCGTGAAGAAGGTCGCGGCCATGGCGGCGGCTTAGACCTTGGGGTGAGTCAGCCTCCCTCCCCTTGAGGGGGTGGGTGGCGCGGCGCGAAGCGCCGTGCCGGGTGGGGGGGAAGCGCCGCCGTTTCCTGCAAACACGCCGTCGTCCACCCCATCAGTCAGGCCTACGGCCTGACAGCTTCCCCATCGAGGGGAAGCAGGGAGAAGCCTCAGTCTTCCCTCACCTTCCGCTTGCGGAAGGATGGATTCAGCACCTGCTTGCGCAACCGGATGTTCTTCGGCGTCACCTCTACCAGCTCGTCCTCGTCGATGTAGGCGATGGCCTGCTCCAGCGTCATGCGCTTGGGCGGGGTGAGGCGGATGGCTTCGTCCTTGCCGGAGGCGCGCACGTTGGTGAGCTGTTTGGCCTTCATCGGGTTGACGTCCAGATCGTCCATCCGCGCGTTCTCGCCGATGATCATGCCCTGGTAGGTCTTCTCGTTGGGGCCGACGAACATGGTGCCGCGCTCCTCCAGGTTCCACAGGGAATAGGCCGCCGTCTCCCCCTCGGAGTTGGAGATCAGCACGCCCTTGCGTTGCTGGTCGATGGACCCCTTGTGCGGCTCATAATGGCTGAACACGCGATTCAGCACGCCCGAACCGCGGGTGTCGGTGAGGAACTCACCCTGATAGCCGATCAGCGAGCGCGACGGCGCCATCAGCGAGATGCGGGTCTTGCCGGCGCCGGACGGGCCCATGTCCTTCAGCTCGGCCTTGCGGGCGGAGAGCTTCTCGATGACGATGCCGCTGAATTCGTCATCCACGTCGATCATCACGTCCTCGATCGGCTCCAGGCGCTCGCCCGTCTCCGGGTCCTTCTGGTAGACCACGCGGGGACGGGAGATGGAGACCTCGAAGCCCTCCCGGCGCATCCCTTCGATCAGCACGCCGAGCTGCAGTTCGCCCCGGCCCGAGACCTCATAGGCGTCCTTGGCGTCGGTTTCGCGGACCTTGATAGCGACGTTGGACTCCGCCTCCTTCAGCAGGCGGGCGGCGATCACGCGAGACTGCACCTTGTCGCCCTCCTTGCCGGCCAACGGGCTGTCGTTGACGCTGACGGTCATGGAGATGGTGGGCGGGTCGATCGGCTGGGCGGGCAGGGCTTCGGTCACGTCCATGGCGCAGAGGGTGTCGGCCACGGTGGCTTTCGCCAGGCCGGCGATGGCGACGATGTCGCCCGCTTCCGTACCCTCGTCCACCGGCTGTCGCTTCAGGCCGCGGAAGGCCAAGACCTTGGTGATGCGGCCGCGCTCGATCTCCTTGCCGTCACGCGACAGAGCGTGGATGGCCATGCCGGGGGTGGCGCGGCCGGCCTCGATGCGGCCGGTGAGAAGGCGCCCGAGGAAGGGATCGCTTTCGATCAGCACCGCCAGCATCTGGAACGGCTCGTCGGCGCGGGCCACGGCCTTGGGCTGGGGCACATGCTCAACGATCAGGTCGAACAGGGGGGCCAGGGTGTCGTTGGGCTTGGCCATATCCAGCGTCGCCCAGCCGTTCTTGCCGGACGCATAGATGTGGGGGAAATCCAGCTGCTCGTCGGTGGCGCCCATGGTGGCGAAAAGGTCGAAGGCGTCGTTCAGCACGCGATCCGGATCGGCGTGGGGGCGGTCCACCTTGTTCAGGCAGACGATAGGGCGAAGGCCCATCTTCAAGGCCTTGCCGAGCACGAACTTGGTCTGCGGCATCACGCCTTCCTCGGCGTCCACCAGCAGGACGCAGCCGTCCACCATGCCAAGGATGCGCTCCACCTCGCCGCCGAAGTCGGCGTGGCCGGGGGTGTCGATGATGTTGATCCGCGTCTCGCCCGCCGCGCCGTGCCAGAGCACCGAGGTGCACTTGGCCAGGATGGTGATGCCGCGCTCGCGCTCCTGATCGTTGCTATCCATAGCCCGCTCGACGGTGGCCTCATTGGCTCGGAACACGCCGGACTGCGCGAGGAGAGCGTCCACCAGGGTGGTCTTGCCGTGGTCGACGTGGGCGATGATGGCGATGTTGCGGAGAGACATGACGGACGGACGGCCTTGGGAGGAGGTCGCGGGGAGGCGCGAGAGAGGGAGGATGCGCTGATATAGGCGCGGCGCGCTTCTACGCGAGAGGCGGGGGAAAAGCTAGTGCGGGCCGGCGAGGTGGCAGATCGGGTCCGTATGTGGCTTACCCGTCGTTGGCGGCTGACGACCTTAGTTGGACATAAGTGCCGCCGCGATTCCGTTGACGTAGACCTTCGTTGAGTTGGCGTCAGCTGAAGCCCGGCGCCACAACAGCCACGCTGAATGATCTATTTGCTAGAAAGGCTGGCGGCGCAACGCGAAAGTACCTCTGCAAAATGACGGACATCTTCAGGACCAACCGATAATGACTAAAGAAGGGGATAGATGGAAATCTATCCCCGTCCCGAAAACTGGGCGCACACTACCTGCAACCCCGTCGAAGGAGAGGGCGCGTGATCGGCGTCATCGTGCGGCGCCCCGCCGTCCTTGGGCGAGCCGGAGCAAGCGTTAAGAGCGCTGCCTGACCGGTGCTCTCGAAGCAGGCTACGCGGCGCTGAAGTCATTCGTCGAAACGGTATTTGCTAAACACACAGCTCGGGCGACCCGAAGGGCGCCGAAACAATCGCCCGCAGCGCCGCTCCGTCTCCGGCTTTGCGTGCAGAACGTTGAGGTCGCGAACCTGTGTCTGAACGACGACGGCGGCACGACGCCAAAATGCAAGAAATGCTCCGAACCCGGATATTTTTCTTGACCTTTGTCGCAAACCTGTCACATTAGTGTCAGGCGCGCTGACGACTCGGAGGGAGCAACCCCAAATAGTCGGCGACGCGTCTCTTTCTGGCTTCGGAAACTCTAAGGAGTCTGGCCGAAGATTGCTGGTAGGAGACGCCCACATGAACACCAACTCGACCCTGAACAACGCGGTCTTCAACTTCGCCTTCACCGGCGTGATGCAGCCCCACCGCCGATCGTCGGACGAGGAACGAACGGTCAGCCTGATCTCCAGGCTTATTCCCAAGCGCAAATAAACCCCGGCCGAAGCTTGGCGGCGCGTTTCTTGCTGGTTAACCTTCTTCGGGAGGAAACCATGATAAAAACCAGCACGAAACGCGCAGCACGACCCGCCTTGTCCGCTGTTCCGTCGCCGTCTAACGACCTTAGCCGTGAACCCACCCAGATCAGCCGGGTGGAACGACGCAGCTTGGAAGACGAGGCAGCGGTTTTGCGCATGGCGGTTCTGATGCAGCGCCTCTGACCCTGCACCCGTTGAAGAGCGAACTTGTGTGCGACGCAGCAAAGTCTTATCCATGCGGATAAGAAGACTGTGTCATCGGGGATGGGGCCAGCTTCGGCGAGGCCAAAGGCTTTTAGAACATGGCTGATATCAGGACGGTTGGCGTGGTCGGCGCCGGGCAGATGGGCGCCGGCATCGCTCATGTCTGTGCTTTGGCCGGTTACGGGGTGGCGTTCCACGACGTCTCGCGCGAGCGGATCGACGCCGGGCTGGCCATCGTGAACAAGAACCTGACCCGTCAGATGGCGCGGGGGATGATCACCGTCGAGCAGATGCAAAGCGCGCTCGACCGCATCGCGCCGTCCGAGGGGCTGGAGGCGGTGGGCGCCACAGACCTCATCATCGAAGCCGCCACCGAGAACGAAGAAGTCAAGAAGGCCATCTTCAGGAGCCTCGCGCCGCATCTGGGCAAGCAGACGCTCCTCGCCTCCAACACCTCCTCCATCTCCATCACGCGCCTGGCCTCCACCACCGACCGGCCGGAGCGGTTCATCGGCCTACACTTCATGAACCCCGTTCCGATCATGAAGCTGGTGGAGATCATCCGCGGCATCGCCACGGACGTGGACACCTATGAGACAGCGGCGACCTTCGCCAAGTCCCTCGGCAAGACCACCGCCAACGCCGAGGATTTCCCCGCCTTCATCGTCAACCGCATCCTGGCGCCGATGATCAACGAAGCGGTCTACACGCTCTATGAAGGCGTCGGCACGGTGGACGCCATAGACACTGCAATGAAGCTCGGCGCCAACCATCCGATGGGGCCCCTGGAGCTGGGCGATTTCATCGGCCTCGATACGCTGCTCTCCATCATGAACGTGCTGCACGAGGGGCTGGCGGATTCCAAATATCGCCCTTGCCCGCTCCTGGTGAAGTATGTGGAGGCCGGCTGGCTCGGCAAGAAAGTCGGCCGGGGCTTTTACGACTATCGGGGCGAGCACCCGGTGCCGACGCGTTGACCCGCCGTCCCTTCAAACTGCTTTTTGGATAGAGTCCCTCCATGAACCTCGACGCCCTCTCCATCGGCGCCAATCCGCCTTTTGACGTGAACGTGGTGATCGAGGTGCCTATCGGCGGCGAGCCGATCAAGTACGAGATGGACAAGGCCTCGGGCGCGCTGATGGTGGACCGCTTCCTCTACACCTCTATGCGCTATCCTGGGAACTACGGCTTTATTCCCCACACCCTCTCGGGCGATGGCGACCCCTGCGACGTGATCGTGGCCAACACCCGTGCCATTGTGCCCGGCGCGGTGATGAGCTGCCGCATCGTCGGCGTGCTTATGATGGAGGACGAGGCGGGGCAGGACGAAAAGCTTCTGGCCGTACCGACGCCCAAGCTCACCCGCCGCTACGAGAAGGTACAGACCTACGCCGACCTCCCGGAGATCACCCTGCACCAGATCGAGCACTTCTTCGCCCACTATAAGGACCTAGAGCCCAACAAATGGGTCAAAATTCTTGGCTGGAGAGATGCCGAACATGCGCAGGGCCTGGTGCTCGAAGGGATCGAGCGGGCCAAGGCGGCGAAAGTTTAGTCCTGCCTGGCGTTAGCGGCTAAGCTCTGACCATGCCTGATTCCGAAAAGCCGCTGCGCCAACAGATGACCGAGGCGATGGACGCCATCCGCCAGCAGCTGGAGCTGTTGCGCGCCGGCCCCACCATCGGCGGCCCGTCCGACGATCGCACCGTGATCGCCGACCTGGAAGCCGAGTACCAGGCGCTGAAGGCGGCCCGGGCGGGGCTTGGGCCGAACGACTGATCCTCCCATCCAGTCATCCTCGGGACGCAAAGCGGGCCCGAGGACCTAGAGCCTTTCCGATCAGGTCGGTCCGACCTGACCGGATAAAAAGGCTCTACATCATATATTTAGAGCATTTTTCGACCGCAAAACCGGACCCACGTTTGCGGAAAATGCTCTAGCCAGCGAAACGCCTGGAGCGGCTTGGTTTTCGGACCGCCTGCGCCGTCCGAGAATGACTAAGATTTTAACAGGCTATTCACCACCGCCTTGGCGTCCGGGCTGTTCCAATCGGTGTCGCCCTCCATCACCCCTTTCAGATGCCCCGCGCGATCGTAGAGCAGGGTGGTGGGAAAGCCTTCGATGGGCGGGTTCAGGGCGGTGGGCACCGCGCTCGACGCGTCCTGATAGAAATCAAGCGGCGGATGGGCGCCGATGAAGGCCTTGGCCTTGTCCGTCGCCATTGCTGAATCGGCGGAGAGGGCCACCACCTTCAGCCCCTTGCCGGCGTAGGCGCTCTGCAGCGCCGCCAGGGTCGGCATCTCCTTCACGCAGGGCGCGCACCAGGTGGCCCAAAGGTTCAGCACCACCGCCTGGCCCTTGAAATCGGCCAGCTTCACCGGCTTGCCCGCGCCATCTACGAAGCCGGCGTCGGGATAGGTGGCGGCGACGATGGGCGGCTTCAGCTTGGCCATCGTCCCGTGGGCCAGGGACGCCGCGCCCTCGTCCGGCGACGGTTTGCACGCGGCGAGGCCCATGACGTATAGAGCCGCGATCGCGCCCACGCCGAGAAAGCCGGTGATCGCGGTCGTCGTTCCGCGTCCCACCTTGGGGTGCGCTTCCGTTCCCCAGGGTTGTTTTCCGCTCATGTCCGACGACGCCTCCGAAACACCAAAAGACCAGAACGCCAAAGGTCAAAGCCTGTGGGGCGGCCGGTTCGAGAAGAAGCCCGCTGAACTGATGCAGGCGATCAACGTCTCGATCGGCTTCGACCAGAGGCTGGCGGCGCAGGATCTGGCCGGCTCCCGCGCCCACGCCGCGATGTTGCACAAGGTGGGCGTGCTCTCAAGCCAAGACGCGACGGCGATCCAGGAAGGCCTGGACGCCATTGAGGCGGAGATGAAGGCCGGGACCTTCCCCTTCCGCGACGAGTTCGAGGACATCCACATGAACGTGGAGGCGCGGCTGGCCGAGCTGATCGGCGCTGCGTCGGGGCGACTGCACACGGCGCGCTCCAGAAACGATCAGGTGGCGGTGGACTTCCGCCTCTGGGTGCGCGGCGCCTGCGACCGGGCGATCACCGAGATCGAGGCGCTGCAGATGGCGCTTCTGGCCAAGGCCGAGGTTAACGCCGAAACCCTGATGCCCGGCTTCACGCACCTACAGCCCGCCCAGCCGGTCACCTTCGGCCACCACCTGATGGCCTATGTGGAGATGTTCGGCCGCGACGCCGCACGGTTCAAGGACGCCCGCGCGCGCATGAACGAGAGCCCCCTCGGCGCGGCGGCGCTGGCCGGCTCGCCGTTTCCGATCGACCGCCACATAACGGCGGAGGCGCTGGGCTTCGATCGTCCCACCGCCAACTCCCTGGACAGCGTTTCCGACCGCGATTTCGCCCTGGAAGCGCTCTCCGCCGCCAGCATCTGCGCCGTCCACCTGTCGCGTCTGGCTGAGGAGATCGTGATTTGGACGACGCCCCAGTTCGGTTTCATCAAGCTGTCGGACGCCTTCACCACCGGCTCCTCCATCATGCCGCAGAAGCGTAATCCCGACGCGGCGGAGCTGACCCGCGCCAAGGTCGGCCGTATCCTCGGTTCACTCACCCAACTCACCGTGGTGATGAAGGGCCTGCCGCTCGCCTACTCCAAGGACATGCAGGAGGACAAGCCGCCGGTGTTCGAGGCCTTCGACGCCCTGGACCTCTCGCTGCAGGCCATGGCCGGAATGATCGACGACCTGGAGCCCGATAAGGCGCGCATGGCCGCCGCTGCTGGCGCGGGCTACTCCACCGCCACCGATCTGGCCGACTGGCTGGTCCGCACTCTGGACATGCCCTTCCGTGAAGCACACCACGTCACCGGCCGCACGGTCAAGCTGGCGGAGGGCCGGGGCGTCGGTCTGGAAGATTTGTCGCTAAAAGAGTTGCAGAGCATCGAACCAAGCGTCACCGCAGATGTTTACACTGTGCTCTCGCCGGGGGCTTCGGTCGCGAGCCGGACCAGTTACGGCGGGACCGCCCCCATCCGGGTCGCGGAACAGATCAAACGATGGAAGGCGATCCTCAGATGAGCCTCAAGATCAGCGCGACAGTCCTTACCGGCGCCGTGGTGGCCGCCGTTATGGCCACCGGCCTTGCCGGGTGCGGCAAGAAGGGCCTTCTCGACACCCCCGCGCCCCTGTTCGGCGAACGGGCCAAGGAGGACTATGCGGCCAAGCAGACCGCCGCTTCGGCCGCCGCCAACGACGGCCGGGCTAGGCCTCCCTTGCCCGCCGCCGACCAGCCCGATCCGGACGCCGACAATGCGCCCAAGACCACGCGGGAGGTGCAGGCGCCGGAACAGACCGTGGCCCCGATCACCCAGGCCCCCATCCCTGGCGCGCCCGACCTGATGGGCCCCACGCCCAGCCTGCAGCCCCCCGGCGGGCGCTAAAACCGCAGCACATCTGGGATGAACCACTTCGACTATGACGGCGGGGCGATGGCCTGTGAAGGCGTTGCCTTGACCAAAATCGCCGATGCGGTGGGCACGCCCGTATACGTCTATTCCACCGCCACCCTGGAGCGGCACTTCACCGTGTTCCGGGACGCCTTCAAGACCAAGAAGCCCCTGATCGCCTATGCGGTGAAGGCCAATCCGAACATCGCGGTGATCGCCACTTTGGCCAAGCTGGGTGCGGGTGCGGACACGGTGTCCGAAGGGGAAATCCGCCGCGCTTTGAAGGCCGGCGTTCCACCCCAGCGCATCGTCTTCTCCGGCGTCGGCAAGACCCGGGCGGAGCTGGCCTTCGCCTTGGACGCGGGCGTTTCCGAAATCAACGTGGAGTCCGAGCCGGAGATGCGCGCCCTGGCGGCGGTGGCGGCGGAAAAGGGCGTGCGGGCGACAATCGCCATCCGCGTCAACCCGGACGTGGGCGCCGGCGGCCACGCCAAGATCTCCACCGGCAAGTCCGACAACAAGTTTGGCGTCTCATTTTCCGAGGCGGAGCGGCTCTACGCGCAGGCGTCCAACGACGCCGCCTTAAAGCCGGTCGGCGTCGCCTGCCATATCGGCAGCCAGATCACCGACCTTGCGCCCATGGAGGAAGCATTCCGCAAGATGCGCGGGCTGGTGGAGCGGCTCCGCGGGGAAGGGTTGAGCGTCGAGCGCCTGGACCTCGGCGGCGGCCTCGGCGTGCCCTACTTCGATGCCCCGACGCCGCCCTCGCCGGAAGCTTTTGCGGGCATGGTGGAGCGGGTGACGGCGGGGCTCAATGTTGATCTCGCCTTCGAGCCCGGCCGGGTGCTCGTCGCCAACGCCGGGGTCCTGGTCTCCCGCGTAATCCACGTGCATCAGCGGCCGGAGGGGCGCCGGTTCCTCGTCTTGGACGCGGCCATGAACGATTTGATCCGCCCCGCCATGTATGAAGCCTTCCACGACATCCGCCCGGTGGCCGAGCCCCTCCCGGGCGGCGAGCCCCTAACCTACGACGTGGTCGGTCCTATCTGCGAGACCGGCGACACCTTCGCCCGCGAGCGGCGCCTGCCGCCGCTCCAGGCCGGAGACCCGGTCGCCTTCATGACCGCCGGCGCCTATGGCGCCGCCATGTCCAGCGAATACAATTCCCGCCTCATGGTCCCCGAGGTGCTGGTGAACGGCGACCGCTACGCCGTCGTCCGCCCCCGCCCGACCTACGAGGACATGCTGGCGCGGGAGCGGATGGCGAACTGGCTTTAGTCTCAAACCCTTCCCCACTGTGCGATGGGGAGGATCAAAGATCAGGCGGTCTGCTTGGCTTGTTGATCCAACGCCGCAAAATCCTCGTCCGACAGCAGGATCGAGGCGGCCTTCACATTGTCTTCCAGGTGGGCGGCCTTGCTGGTGCCGGGGATGGGCAGCATGGCGGGGCTGCGCTTCAGGATCCAGGCGAGGGCGATCTGGCTCGGCGTCGCGCCGGTCTTGTGCACGATGGCGTCCAGCGCCGTGCCCGGCTTGGCGAGATCGCCAGAGGCCAGGGGAAACCAGGGGATAAAGCCGATGCCGTGGTTCTGGCAATAATCCAGCACGTCCTCGCTACCCCGATCCACCAGATTATAGCGGTTCTGCACTGTGGAGACGGGGAACACCGCCCGCGCCGCCTCGATCTCCTCGACGCTGACTTCGCTGAGCCCCGCGTGCTTGATAAGCCCGGTCTCCAGCATGTCGGCGATGACGCCGAACTGCTCGTCCCGCGGAACCTCAGGGTCGATGCGGTGCAGTTGCCAAAGGCCGATCTGCTCCACCTTCAGCCGGCGAAGGCTCATCAGCACGCACTGGCGCAAATAGTCCGGCCGGCCGAGCGGCGACCAGATGTTCGGCCCCGCGCGAACCAGGCCGCCCTTGGTGGCGATCAACACGTCCTGATAGGGCGCCAGCGCCTCGGCGATCAACTCCTCGCTGACGAAGGGGCCATAGGCGTCGGCCGTGTCGATGAAGTTGACGCCGAAGTCGTGCAGGTGGTGCAGGGTGCGGATCGCCTCGGGGCGGTCCTTAGGCTCGCCCCAGACGCCCTCGCCGGTGATGCGCATGGCGCCGAAGCCCAGGCGGTTGACCGTAATGTCGCCGCCGATGCGGAACTGGCCGGAGGCGACGGCTGAGGGCGGTGATTGCATGATGAAGATCCGTTATTTTATGGCGCCGAGCCGCGTCGCCGAGGGTCGGACGGCGGGCTGTGCTCGAGCTTAGATGGGCCGGTCGGCGGCGCTTTTTAGCCGCCGCCGGCCAAAGTCACGCTTATTTGTCGTCTTCCAGGGTGATGGCCACATCGGCATTGGCGGAAAGGCGCACCGTGCCGTTCTCGATGTCGGCGATCAGGCCGCCGTCGATATAGTGGTGATGCTCGTCGCCGGAATCCTTCTTGGTCAGCTTCAGGCGCTTGCCGTCCACATGGTCCACGGTGCCCACATGAACGCCGTCGGCGCCGATGACATCGGCATGCTCTTCGATCTGGCTAAGGTCGGCCATGGCGGGTCTCTCCTGTTGAACGTGTCGCCGTAAACGCACGGCCGCCGGTTCGGTCGCATGGTCCGTTCCTTTACGGTTTCGTTGACCACGTTCGTGAACCGTCTTTAGAGCCCCTGCGCCCATAATGGCGGCATGATCCTGTCCTTGGATATGCGAGCGGGGACCGCGCGATCGAGGGCCGCCGTGGTGGTGGCGCTGCTGTTCGTCGTGGTCCTGGCGGCCGGCGCGGTGGCCACGGCCGCCGGCGCCGAGCCGATGCCCCTGTCCTCCTTCATGCCCTTGGGCGCGCCTACTTTCGCGCCTAAAGGCTACATCCAGTTCTGCGTGCGCCGCCCGGATCAGTGCGACCTGCCGGCGCCCATGCCCGACCAGGATCGGCGATCCGTGGAAAAGATGTTGAACCGCCGCCAGTGGGCCTACCTTTTCAACCTCCGGCCCATGTCCATCACCCCGCCGCCGAACCCGGCGTCGTTGGAGACATCATTCCACGAGGACGACGGCTTGACGCTCGCCGCGCCCGAACTGCCGCCGGTCGAAGCGGTGGTCCTGCCGCCGCCCCTTCTGCCGGCCGCCCCTGCGCCCATACCGACAGAAGCCGGTCCCCGCGCGATCGAGCTTGATCCCTACAACTGGGCGGCGCTGAACCGCATCAACCGGACCATCAACGCCAGCATCCGGCCCATGACGGACGAGGCGGCGTTCGGTGTCTCCGACTACTGGACCTTGCCGCTCACCGACGCTCCCCGCCCGGTGGGCAACTGCAAGCACTACGTTCTGGAAAAGCGCAAAGCCCTGGTGGACGCAGGCGTGCCCTCCGACGCCCTCTCCATCGCCATTGTCCGCACCGAGGCGGGGGAGATCCACGCCGTGCTTATCATCGCCACCGACCGGGGCGATCTGGTGCTGGACAGCCTGTCGCAACAGATCAAGGGCTGGCGCGAGCCCGCCTACGTCTGGCTGTCCCGGCAGGTCCCCGGCCGCACCCTCGACTGGGCGACCATCGCCGTCGAGTGGAACGGGCGGCGACTGCCCATGCCCGCTGCCTGATTGGCAAAGGCCAACCCGCGCGGTCAGTCCAGCGCCGAGACTCCAGGCAGGCCGCGATAAGCGCCCGCCGCATCCATGCCGTAGCCGACGACGTAGCGCGCCGGCGCTTCCCAGGCGCAGAAGTCGCACTGGGCGGCTCTAGGGCCCGGCCAGGGCTTTCGGGCGAACACGGCGGTGAGCATCTCGGCGGCGCCCGCGTCCCTCAACAGGCGCACGGCTTCGATGAGGGACAGGCCCGAATCCATCACGTCGTCCATCACCAGCACCTGGCGACCCGTCACCGGCCGCTGCAGCCCGGCGCGGAGCAAGACTCGCCCGGAGGTGAGTTGCTCATCGCCGTAGGAGGCTATCCACAGGGCGTCGAACTTCAGGTTCCGGCCGTGACGATAAAGCGCCCGCATCAGGTCGGCGGCGAACCACAGGCCGCCGGTGAGCAGGCATACGGCGACGGTGTCGTCGGTGACCCGGGGGGCGATCTCGACGGCCAGGCGGTTCACCCGCTCGGTTACCTCGGCTTCGGTCAACAACACCGTCGGTTCGCGCATTAACCCCTCCGGCGGGCAGCCCTGAAGAACCCCACCTAATGCGTGGTCTGCTCCGTCGCGGAGGCCGGCAAAGCATAGGGCGAGGTCGCAGGCAATGGCTTGGCCTCCTGCGCCTCAATCGGCGGCGGTGGGGGCGAGGCCCGTCCGCGCAGGGCCAGCTTGGCGGTTGCGATCCGAACGGGCTTTGGCGAGCCGGGCGGGGCCGAGGTCTTATCGAAGGCGAACTCCACCACGAAGGAGGCGCCCTCCGGTGGCGGGTCGATGAAGTTGACGGCGAAGGGGCGGGTCTCGCCGGGGCCGATCTGGCGGCTTGGCGGGGCGGAGACGGCGCTGGTCAGGCGCTTGCCCGCCTTGTCGAAGAGGATCACCCGGAGCGGCATTGAGGCGCGGGGTCCGGTCTCCACATTGCGCTCGACGCCGGTGACGGTGAGGGCGGCGTGGCCGCCGATCAGGTTCGGCTGGCCCTGGACGCTATCGAAGGCGAGGCCGGTGGGGTTCACCGGCATCTTGGCGAAGGCGTAGGCGCTGGCGGCCTGGGGCCACAGGCGCACCACGTCCACCCGGAACAGCACCGAAGCCAACACCAAGGCCACGAACCCGGCGCCGAGCCCCGCCCAGGCGACGCCGGCGGCGACGGCCTCGCGGCTCTTCTTCTTCTCGATGGCTTCAGCGCGGATCAGTTTGGGCAGGGGCGTCGCGCGGCCGGCGGGGGCGGTCCCATCGGAAGGAGCGTCAGGCGCGAAGGACGGGGATGGCGTCAAGGCCAGCGGCGCGTCGTCGAAGGGCGCGCTGTCCCGCATCGCCCGCCACGAGTGGGCGCAGCTGGCGCAACGCACGGTCCTGCCTTTGGGGCCGACACGCGCATCGTCCACGAAATAGCGGCTGGCGCACTCTGGGCAGGTTAGTATCATGGCAAAGATGTTACGGCTTTTCGCCCGACGAACTCGGGTAGGCTGATTTCCTGGCTTAAGTCCAGTCGCACCAAAGACGCCGAACGGGGATGCCGAAAATCGGTAATAAACACGGTTCTGACTTCCCTATGGCCAAGCCGGTTTCCGCCGGAGGGCCGTTGGTGAATTTCCAGGGCGTCGGCATGCGCTACGGGCGGGCGCCCGAGGTGCTGCGCGACATCGACCTCACCCTGCCACAGGGCTCCTTCCATTTCCTTACCGGACCGTCCGGGGCGGGCAAAAGTTCGCTCTTGAAGCTGATCTATCTGGCGCACGAGCCCTCGCGCGGGCTGATCAATCTGTTCGATCGCGATATCGCCACGCTGCCGCGCGCCGAGACGCCGGCGATCCGGCGGCGGATGGGTGTAGTGTTCCAGGATTATCGCCTGCTGGACCACCTGACGGTGTTCGACAACGCTGCGTTGCCGCTCAGGATCGCCGGGCGGAAGTTTGAGAGTTACCGCCAGGACGTGATGGAGTTGCTGTCCTGGGTCGGGCTTGGGCACAAGGTGGCGGCGATGCCCGCGACCCTCTCCGGCGGGGAAAAGCAGCGGCTGGCCGTGGCCCGCGCGGTGGTAGGGAAGCCCGACCTGCTCCTGGTGGACGAGCCCACCGGCAATGTGGACCAGGAGATGGGCCGCCGCATCCTGCGCCTGCTGAAGGAGCTGAACCGCATGGGCTCTACCGTGCTGGTCGCCAGCCACGACCTGAACCTGATCGCAGAGGCCGATGCGCCGGTGCTGACTCTGAAGGGCGGCAAGCTGTTCGGTCCTGCGGCGATGGCGGCGCCATGACCTTCGACCCCCGCACCGACGAGGGCGAAGCCATCGGCCGCCCCGCGCCCCTGTTTCCCCGTCAGTCGGTTCAGGATCGGACGCTCGGCCTCGTAATCGCGGTCCTCTGTTTCCTCGCCTGCCTCTGCGCCATCGCCGCCCTGGCGTCGGACCGGGCGGCCAGCAGCTGGCGACGGGAGCTTGGCGCGTCGGCCACGGTGCAGGTGCGGCCCAAGGCCGGGGAGACAGCCTCCGAAGCCGCCGCCAAAGCCGCCGAGGCCCTGGCCGGCGCCAAGGGGGTGACGGAAGCCCGCGCGCTCGACCGGGAGGCGGCGGAGAAACTGCTGGAGCCTTGGCTTGGCAAGGGAAACATCCCAGACGATTTGCCCCTGCCGCGCCTCGTCACCGTCGACCTCGATCCCAAGCAACCCGCCGGCGCCGCGGCGCTGAACGCCGCCCTTAGCGGCGCCGGGGTGGACGCCACGGTGGACGATCACAGCCGCTGGATCGAGGATGTGCGGCGGACCGGCGACATCGCGCGAGGGGTGGCGCTGGGCGCGCTCCTCCTCTTCGCCCTTTCCGCCGCCGCCATGATCGCCTTCGCCACCCGCGCGACCCTGCAGGCCCGGGGTGACGTGGTGGAGGTGTTGCATCTGGCGGGGGCGGAGGACCGCTTTGTCGCTGGCCTCGTGCAAAGGCGATTTGCGCTCCTGGCCGGAGAAGCTGGGGCGATCGGCGCGATCTTGGCGGCGGCCCTGGCGGCGGCGGCGAAGCTGGCGGGGGGCGAGAACGGCCTGACCCCCGTCCTGCCCTTGGCGTGGATCGATCTCCTGGCCGTCCTGCCCTGTCCTTTGCTGGCGGCGGGTGTCGCGGCCATTGCGGTTCGGCGCACGGCGATGTCTATTCTGAAGCTCACTTAGGAAAAGGGAGGCGGCGTGAAATTCCTGGCGATCCTCCTGATCATCTTGCTGATCTGGGCCGCGGGGCTCGGCGCGTTCGGGATGCGGGTGGCTAATTCCACCCCCGCCGACGACCCGCCGAACGCCGACGGCATCGTCGCCCTCACCGGCGCCTCGTCCCTGCGGATCGAAGCGGCGGTGCAGCTCTTGGAGAACGGCAAGGGCCAGCGGTTGCTGGTCTCCGGCGTCAATCCGGACGTGACTCGGCCCGAGCTGCAGGCGGTGGCGCACGATTTTGGCCGCGCCTTCAACTGCTGCGTCGATCTCGGCTTCCACGCGGCGAACACGCAAGGCAATGCGCGGGAGACCGCCAACTGGGTGGACTACCACCACTATCGCACCCTGATCGTGGTGACCTCCGACTACCACATCCCCCGCGCCATGCTGGAGTTGAAGGCCGCCATGCCGGGGGTAAAGCTCTACCCCTATCCGGTGGCGAGCGCGGCGCTGGACGCGCATCACTGGTGGCGCAGCGGCGAGAGCGCGCGGCGCATGACGCTGGAATATTGCAAATACATCGCCATCCTGGCGCGGGAGGGCCTCCTGCACGTCGGCGGCGCCAAGCGGGAGACGCTGGTCAAGCCGGCGGGGAGCGAGGCGCCGGCCAACGCCGTCTCCAACAGTCCGTGAGCGACGCGGCCCTTGTAGAGCCGTCTGCCCGGCCGCGGGCGACTCTGGATATCGTGCTGCGGTCACTCATATTCACCGCCTGGGTCTATGGGCTGGGCGCGGTGATGGGCCTTCTCTGCCTGCCTTTGCTCCTGGCGCCGCGGAGGACGGCCATCTGGGCGGTCAGGACCTGGTCACGGCTGGTGATCGGCGGACTGGAGCGGATCGTCGGCGTCAGGGTGGAGGTCCGGGGGCTGGAGCGTTTGCCACCCGGTCCCTGTCTGATCGCCGCCAAGCACCAGGGCATGTTGGATATCATCCCACCCTTCGATTACCTCTCCGACCCTTGCCTGGTCATGAAGCGCGAGTTGATGATGATCCCGGTGTTCGGTTGGTTTTCCGCCAAGCTGGGGATGATCGTCATCAACCGGGCGGCCGCGTCCAAGGCCCTGCGCGCCATGGTCCATGACGCCAAGGATGCGCTGGACGAGGGCCGCCAGATCCTCATTTTCCCCGAAGGCACCCGCAAGGAGCCGGGGGCAACTCCCGACTACAAGCCCGGCATCGCCGCCCTCTATCGGGAGTTGAACATTCCCTGCACGCCGCTGGCCACCAACTCCGGCCTGGTCTGGCCGGCGCACGGGTTCCTCCGCTATCCGGGCACGGTGGTGTTCGAGATCCTGCCGCCGATCCAGGCCGGCTTGAAGCGGGCGACGTTCATGGCGCTCTTGGAGGATGCGGTGGAGGAGGCGTCAGGACGGCTAATTCAGTCTTGAATGTAAGGCGTATTTGCCTTACATTTGGCTATGGGCACGCTCACTGTAACTTCAAAGGGCCAGGTCACCTTGCGCAAGGATGTCCTGGCGCATCTTGGGATCGGCCCTGGTCAGAAGATAGCCGTGGACAAACTCCCAGATGGTCGGCTTGAGATCAGGGCGGCACTGGAAAAAAAGGGTGATATTTCAGACCTATTCGGTTTTTTCAAAAATCCGGATGGTCCAAAATTGGCCATTGATCAGATCAATGAGGCCATAGAACGGGGTTGGGCCGGAGAACGGTGAAGATCACCGTCGACACCAACATTCTGCTGCGGGCCTTTGTGGAAGATGATCCCAAGCAGACGCGTCTCGCACAGCATATCCTGCAGCAAGCTGATGAGGTGGTGCTGACGACCATCGTGCTCTGCAAAATGGTCTGGGTGTTGACCCAAACCTACCGTTTTCCACGAACGGATGTTGCCGCAGTGATCTTGCGCTTGACCACCGCCACCAACACGAAATTGGACTGGCCTGCGGTGGAGGCGGGTCTGGCTATGATGGAGGAGGGCGGAGGTTTCGCCGACGGTGTCGTTGCTTACGAGGGCCAACGGCTGGGCGGTGAGGTGTTTGTATCCTTTGACCGGAAAGCGGTAAAATCGTTGCAGGGGCGGGGAGTGCGCGCGCAGCTATTGGACGGTTAAGCCCGCTTAGCCTCCAGCGCCTCCACCTTCTCCAGCAACTGCTCCATCCCACGGTCCCGCGCCCCTTCCTCTCTTAGGTTCCGCACAAGGTCGCGCAGATAATCCACGTTGCGCCCCGACAGCCCCGTCGCCCCCGCGATCAGCCGCGCCTGTACGTCGAGGTCCAGCACGCCGGCCCATTGGGGATGACTGCGGTCGGAAAGGAAGGTGAGAGCGTCAACCGTCCGCCCGTCGTCCAACCGCGCGGCCAAGTGGGCCTCGATGTAGGTCTCGGTGGGCTGTTCGCGCTCTTTGAGATAGGCGTGGGTCTCTTCCCACTCCGCGTCCGCCACCCGATAGGCCGCGCCGGTCACCGAGCCGCCGCTGGCCAGCCCCAGCACCAGACCCTTCCGCTCCGGCGTGCCGCGATGGTGGACGGAGTAGATGCAGAAGGCCCGCCGCCGCCCATGCAGCGTCGCCCACCGCCGCTCCACAAACGCAAACCCCGGCCGCCACATGAGGGAGCCGTAGCCGAACACCCATCGCTCTGTCGGCCCGCTGGTCATCCCCGTTCTTAGCCGGTGCACCGGCGCTCGGCCAAGCCAGAAGCCTTGAAGGTCGCGATAGGGAGGGTCTATGTGCGCCCTATGAGCCTGATCGATCCCCCGCCGCCGGAATTCCTAAACCGCCCCAAGCCCAAGCCCGGCATCCTCGACATCCAAGCCTATGTGGGGGGCAAATCGAAGATCGAGGGCGTCGACCATCCGATCAAGCTTTCCTCCAATGAGAACGTGCTGGGCTGCAGCCCCCTGGCGCAAGCGGCTTTCGCGCAGACGGCGCACCAGCTGAACCTCTATCCGGACGGACGCTGCGACGCCCTCCGCGCCGCCGTGGCGGAGAAGTTTGGCCTGGAGCCGGAGCGGCTGATCTTCGGCTGCGGCTCGGACGAGGTGTTCACCATGCTGGCCCAGGTCTACTGCGAGCCCGGCGACAACGTGGTGCAGGGCCAGTACGGCTTTCTGGCCTACCGCATCGCGGGGCGGAGCGCCGGGGCGCAAGTGCGCTTCGCTAAAGAACCCCACTGCCGTGTGGACGTGGACGCCGTCATGGCCGAGGTGGATGACCGCACGCGCATCGTCTTCATCGCCAACCCCGGCAATCCTACCGGCACCTGGCTTAGCGGGGCGGAGATCCGCGATCTGCATGACCGTTTGCCGCCGAACGTGATCCTGGTCCTGGACGGCGCCTACGCTGAGTTCGCGGATGATCCGGCCTATGATGACGGCGCAACGCTGGCGCAGGGGTCGCAGAACATCGTCGTCACCCGCACCTTTTCCAAGATCTACGGGTTGGCGGCGCTCCGGGTCGGCTGGGGCTATGCGCCGTTGGCGGTGATCGACGCCCTGGAGCGGGTCCGCGGGCCCTTCAACGTCAACCTGCCGGCCCAGGCCGCCGCCCTGGCCGCGCTGTCCGACGACGATTTCGTGGAGCGGTCCCAAGACCTCGTCCGCGTCTGGAGGCCCTGGATGATGCAGCAGCTCGGCGGACTCGGCCTTGAGGTCATGCCCTCACAGGGTAATTTCGTCCTTGCCCGCTTCCCCAAGGCGGCGGGCAGGACGGCGGCGGAGGGCGAGGCGTTCCTGGCCTCCAAGGGCTATCTCGTGCGGGGCACGGCGGGTTATGGCCTGGGTGATTGCCTTCGCATCACCATCGGGCTGGAGGCGCACAATCGCGCCGTGATCGACGTGCTGGCGCAGTTCCTTCTCGGCTGAGGCTGTCGCGCAGCCTCAATCCTGCACCAGCTGATCCGCCTTGCGCAGCGCTGGGAAGAGTTTGGCCCAGACGCCGACCACGATCAGCGAGCCGATCCCGCCGAAGACCGCCGCGCCTATGGGGCCGAGCCAGCGGGCCATCACCCCGGTCTCGAACTCCCCAAGCTCGTTGGAGGCGCCGACGAAGACCGAGGAAATGGCCGATACGCGGCCGCGCATGATGTCCGGCGTCGCGATCTGCACCAGGATCTGGCGCACATAGACGCTGACCATGTCGCCGGCGCCCAGCACCGCCAGGGCGATCACCGAGAGAGCCAGGATTTTCGAGACCGCGAACACCAGCGTGGCCACCCCGAAGATGGCCACCCCGCCGAGCGTCCATAGCCCTGCCTTTTGACGGATGGGATGACGACTAAGGGCGAGAGCCGTCAGGGAGGCGCCCACCGCCGGACCAGCGCGGAGGATGCCGAACCCGTTGGCGCCCACATGCAGCACGTCCTTGGCGTATACCGGCAAAAGCGCCGTGGCCCCCCCAAGCAGGACGGCGAACAGGTCCAGCGAGATGGCGCCGAACACGATCTGGTTGGTCCAGACGTAGGCGATCCCTTCCTTGATCAAGGCCAGGCGGCTTTCGCCCTTGTATTCCGGTTTGGTGTTGCCGCGGATCAGGGCGGTGGCGATGGTGGCGCCGAGGTATAGGACGGCGGCAGCCATGTAGGCCGTCGCCGGCGAGATGGCGACCAGCACCCCGGCGATCAGGGGGCCGATCACCGCGGCGGTCTGCCAGGCGAGCGAACTCCAGGCCACCGCCTGCGGCAGCTCCTCCCGCGGCACCAGCATGGGCGCCAGGGCGCTGGTGGTCGGAAAGGCGCGGGTGATCCCGAACACGCCGGCGATCAGGAAGATCGGCAACAGCGACCCCTGGTGCGTGAACGCCAGCGCGGCGAGGCCCAGGTCGCACACCATTTCCACCGCAAGGCAGACCAGCATGATGATCTTTCGATCGTAGCGGTCAGTGGTCTCCCCCGCAAACAGGGTCAGCACGAACAGCGGCACGAACTGCGCCAGCCCCACCATGCCCACCATAAAGGCGCTGTGCTCCACGTCCTGGTGCAGGCGCGCGACGGCATAGACCTGCCAGCCGATAGTCACGCCCTCGCACGCCACCGCCAGGGTCGCCAGGAAGCGGCTGGCCCAGAAGGCGGCGTAGTCGGGATGGCGAAACACTCCCAGGCCCGGACTGAAAGGCCTTGGACTTAGAGGTTTTGCTGGGTCGGGGTCGGGCGAGGTGGGGACGACGGGCATGAACGCGCTACGATGGCGGGCGCGAGGCCGAGGCGCAACCGACTTTGCATGAAATTCCTTTGACGAGGGAGGATCGCGTCCCTAGCTGACAGGGATGGACGTCCGCACCGCCTTTGCCGATCCGGCTGTCGACGCCGCTCCAGCCGAGGTGCGCCTAGCCGCCGAGCGACCGCAGGACGCCGCCGACGTGGCCGCCCTGGTGGAGCGGGCGTTCGGCCCGGGCCGCTACGCCAAGGTGTCCGAGCGCCTGCGGGAGGGAAATATCCTCCGCGCCGACCTGTCCTTCTGCGCCTTCGGGGCGGAAAGCCTGGTGGGCGCGGTGCGCCAGTGGCCGGTCAGAGTGGGCGAGGTCAAAGGCGCTTTTCTAGGCCCCATCGCGGTGGAGGCGGCCTGGCGCAAACACGGGGTGGGCGGGATGCTGATCGAGCGGTGCTGCGCGGCCGCCGCTGCGGCTGGCGAACCCTTCATCCTCCTGGTGGGCGATCTTCGCCTGTTCGGACCCTATGGTTTCACCTCCGCGCCGGCGGGGCACATCCAAATGCCGTCGCCTGTGGACGCGAAGCGCGTGCTGTTGCGAATCTTCCGTGAAGGCGGACCAGACAGCCTCAGGGGTGCGGCGCGGGTTCCGGGACGCTGAGGATGGCGGACCCGCAACCGCCGCCCGGACTGGCTGGCGTCGTCGCGGCGGCCAGCGCGGCTCAACCCGATAACATGGCCGACAACGCGGCCGGGAAGACGCGCGGGCCGTCTCCAGTGCATCTGTGGAACCCCGCCCACTGCGGCGAGATCGACATCCGCATTCGCAAGGATGGCCTCTGGTTCCACGAAGGCTCGCCGATCGGACGCGAAGCCCTGGTGCGCCTGTTCTCCAGCGTGCTGCGGAAGGACCCGGACGGTTTCCACCTCGTGACCCCTGTGGAGAAGATGAAGATCACGGTGGAGGATGCGCCCTTCCTCGCCGTGCGGGTGGACCAAGAGGGGAACGACCTCCGCTTCCTCACCAACGTCGGCGACGAAGTGGTGGCGGGGCCAGATCACCAACTGCGCGTCGAGACCGACCCGGAGACCGGCGAGCCCGCGCCCTACCTACACGTGCGCCGGGGGCTGGAGGCGCGCCTGCGTCGGCCGGTGTTCTACGAACTGGTGGAGTTGGCGAAGGTGCGGGAGACGCCGGAGGGTCCGCAGCTGGCGGTGCAGTCAGGCGGCCTATGGTTTCCCCTCGGCTTACCCACCAGCGCGGCGGCGCCATGAGCGAGGTTACGCCGCATTCGCCCACCCCTGTGCTGGAGCCGTTCATCGCCGGGCGCCTGAGGCCGCTGGATGCGTGGAAGCCATTAGATCCAGCGGCGCTGTCCGACTTCGACTTGAACCCGGCCGCACGGCCCGCTCCCCGCACGCTTTCAGCGGCCGCCGTGCTGGTGGGGCTGGTGGAGCGGGAGGCGGGACTGACGGTCCTGCTCACCCGCCGCTCCGACACCTTGCGGCATCACTCCGGCCAGGTGGCGTTTCCCGGCGGGCGGATAGACGCGGGCGAGACCGTCGCCGACGCGGCCTTGCGCGAGAGTTGGGAGGAGGTGGGCCTTGACCCGAGCTTCGTGCACCTGGTGGGCCTTGGCGACACCTGGGAGACCGGCACGGGCTACGCCATCACCCCGGTGGTTGGATTCATCCGGCCCGGCTTTGTGCTGAAGGCTTACGATGCGGAGGTGGCGGAGATATTCGAGCTGCCCTTCGCCTTTTTGATGGACCTTTCCAACCACCAGCTCCGGTCGGTGATTGGGAAGGATGGGTCGGAGCGACGTTTTTACGCCATGGAGCGGGACGGGCGCACGGTCTGGGGCGCCACGGCGGGGATGATCCACGCGCTTCGGGAACGCCTCTTCGGCTGAAGCGTAGCCTCAGTCATCCCCGGTTCATCAGCGACCACGCATCCTTTGCACCGTCGGATCGTTAACCCATCCAAGCGCGCCCGCGCTCACCGGGCACTCAGCAAAGGAGTAGCCCATGCGTAAGCTCTTTCTCGCCGCCGGCCTCGCCGCTTTCGCCATACCGGCGATGGCCTTGGCGCAACCCGATCCCGGCTGCGTTCAATCCAATCAGAGCACCACGGGGACCGGCGTCGTCCTCGGCGCCATCGGCGGCGCCTTGATCGGCAACGCCCTGGGCGGTCGCCATAGCCGCGGAACGGACACGGCGGTCGGCGCTGTCGCGGGCGGCGTAGCAGGCGGCGCCCTTGCCAATCAGCACAACGATCCCTGTCCGCCCTATGACCCGAACTATCGGGCGGGTTACGGCCCGCCCCCGCCGCCGCCGGGCTATCGCGACGGCTACGCGGACGATTACGCTCCGACGCAGCCGCCTCCCGGCTACCGCCAAGGCTACCGTCCGGGCGATGAAGGTCCCCCGCCCCCGCCCGGCAACTACGTCAACGGCGGCTATTATGACGGGACAGGTCAGCCGCCCCAAGGCCAGCCTTCCTATCAGGGTTACAATCAGCAGCCCTACCAAGG
>CAXTHJ010000018.1:0-18202 GCA_964243985.1 uncultured Caulobacteraceae bacterium
GGGGAAAGGAGCAGTGGATTCATTCATCCGACGCTCCCTTCCAGGCTCACGGCCACCAGCTTCTGCGCCTCCACGGCGAACTCCATGGGCAGTTTCTGCATCACGTCGCGGACGAAGCCGTTGACGAGGAGGGCTACCGCTTCTTCGGAGCCGAGGCCGCGCTGCTGGCAGTAGAAGAGCTGATCGTCGGAGAGGCGGGTTGTGGTGGCCTCGTGCTCGAAGGTGGAGTGGCCGTTGCGCGCCTCTACATAGGGCACGGTGTGGGCGGCGCAGTCCTTGCCAATCAGGAGGCTGTCGCACTGAGTGAAGTTGCGGGCGCCGATGGCTTTCGGGTGGCTGGAGACGAGGCCCCGATAGGTGTTGGAGGATTTGCCGGCGGAGATGCCCTTGGAGATGATGCGGGATTTCGTATCCCGCCCCAGATGGATCATCTTGGTGCCGGTGTCGGCCTGCTGGCGGCCGTTGGTGATGGCGATGGAGTAGAATTCGCCAGACGACCCGTCGCCGCGAAGGACGCAGGAGGGGTATTTCCAGGTGATGGCGCTGCCGGTCTCCACCTGCGTCCACGAGACCTTGGCCCGCTCGCCCCGGCAATCGGCGCGCTTGGTGACGAAGTTGTAGATGCCGCCCTTCCCCTCCGCGTCGCCGGGATACCAGTTCTGGACGGTGGAGTATTTGATCTCCGCATCGTCCAGCAAAATCAGTTCAACCACGGCGGCGTGCAGCTGGTTCTCGTCCCGCATGGGGGCGGTGCAGCCTTCGAGATATGAGACGTAGGCGCCCTTGTCAGCGATGATCAGGGTGCGCTCGAACTGGCCGGTCGAGCTGGCGTTGATGCGGAAATAGGTGGACAGCTCCATCGGGCAACGCACCCCCGGCGGAATGTAGACGAAGGAGCCGTCGGAGAAGACCGCCGCATTGAGACAGGCGAAGTAGTTGTCCGACGTCGGCACCACGGTGCCGAGGTACTGACGCACCAGCTCAGGATATTCCTGCAAGGCCTCAGAAATTGGGCAGAAAATCACCCCGACCTTCGCCAGTTCCGCCTTGAAGGTGGTGACCACCGAGACGCTGTCGAACACCGCGTCCACCGCGTACTTGGGCGAGCCGACCACGCCAGCCAAAACCTCCTGCTCGCGGATGGGGATGCCGAGCTTCTTGTAGGTCTCCAGGATGTCGGGATCGACCTCGTCGAGGGACTTCAGGCCGATCTTCTCCTTGGGCGCGGCGTAGTAGTAGGCGTCCTGATAGTCGATGCGCGGGTAGTTCAGCTTTGCCCATTCCGGCTCGTCCATGGCCAGCCAGCGCTCGTAGGCGGCCAGGCGCCAGTCCAGCATCCACTGCGGCTCGTTCTTCTTGGCGGAGATGAAGCGGACGGTGTCGGCGGAAAGGCCTTTGGGGGCGAAATCCTGCTCGATCTCGGTGACGAAGCCATGGGCGTACTTTTCGCCTTCCAGCGCTTCGACGGTGCGGACGGTTTCTCTGACAGCGGCCATGGGTTACGCGACCTTTTTAACGGATTGACGTGCGGACTGGCGAGCATAGGCGGCGAGCCATACGTCAGCGAAACGACGCCAGTCCTCGGCCGTGGTCGCCCAGCCGCCCGAGGCGCGAATAGAATAGGGCGCGAGGTTACTCAGGCCCATCGCCTGAAGCACGCCCGACGGCGCGACCTTGCCCGACGAGCAAGCAGACCCTGCGGAGATCATCACCCCTTCCAGATCAAGCGCCATGACCTGCAGATGCGCGGCAAAGCCGTCGGCGGCGAGGCAGAGCACGGCGCCCGTGCGGGGTGCATTTTCACCGATGACGACGGTGCCGGCGGCCTTGATGCGTTTGATCACCTCGTCCGGTATCCCGCCTTGATGGGCCAACATCGGGGATGAACCTTCGCACAGCGCCGCCTTGGCCGCCGCGCCGAAGCCGGCTATGCCGGAAAGGTTCTCGGTGCCGGCGCGCAGACCCCGCTCGTGGGCGCCCCCGTGGATTTGCCGGGTGAGGGAGACCGCCTCGCCATAAAGAAGGGCGCCCGAGCCTTGCGCCGCACCGAGCTTGTGGGCGGAGATCGCCAAGGTGTCGGCGCCAAGGGCGCTCATACCCAGAGGTATCTTCCCGGCCGCCGCCACCGCATCCACATGCAGGCGACCGCCGGCGGCGTGGACCATCTCGGCGGCGCGGACCACGGGCTGAACCACGCCCGTCTCGTTGTTGGCGGCCATCAGGCCGACGAAGGGCGCGCCGTCATGGGCGTTCCAACGCTTCAAACGGGCTTCGAGCCAGTCGAGGTCGCTGACGCCGTCGCGATCCACAGGCAGGATGTCGATCGGCGAACCCGTCGCCTTCGCCGCCTGGACGACGCTGGCGTGCTCCGTGGCGCCGACGATCAGGCGGCGGGATCCCGCCGCAACGGCGCTGTTGACGGCCAGGGTGTTGGCCTCAGCACCGCCCGAGGTGAAGATCAGCCGCGCCGTGGCGCCGCCCACCAGCGCCGCCACGTGGGCACGCGCGTCTTCGATTACAGCCCGCGCCGCCCGCCCGCCCGCGTGGACGGAGGAAGCGTTGGCGCCGACGTCCAGGGCCGCCAGCATGGCTGCACGCGCCTCCGGGCGAAGCGGCGCTGTGGCGTTGTAGTCGAGGTAGACCTTGCCCATCACACCGCCCTCGCCGGCTGCGCGCCGCCCACCCGGCGCTCCACCACGTCTTCCAAGGAGACGCCGGCGAGGAAGCCTTCGATCTGGCGCCCAAGCGCGTCCCAGAGGTTATGGGTCAGGCAGCGCTCGCCGCTGGCCATGCAGCCTTTGGCGGGGTCCTTGCCGAGCTTCAGCTCGCTGCAGCGGGTGGCGCGCAGCGGCTCGTCCACCGCCAGGACGATGGCGACGATGCTGGTGTCGGTGAGCGGTCGCGCAAGCCGGTAGCCGCCGCCGGGGCCGCGCACGCTCGCCACCAGCCCCGCCCGGCGCAAGCGCGCGAACAGCTGTTCCAGATAGGCGAGGGAGATTTCCTGGCGCGCGGCGATCTCAGACAGGCACACCGCCTTGCCGTCCCGGCCGTGCTGGGCGAGGTCGGTCATGGCCATCACGGCGTAGCGGCCCTTGGTCGATAGACGCATGACGACCTCGAAAGCGCAAAAAATGACGCAGCCTTGGCGGCGTCTGTGCTAAAGCCGCCGCTCCGAGGGCGAAAGCGCCATTGGGACCTACGGGATGTAAGAAGACCAACTCCCTCGGTCAAGTATTATAGGTCCGCCGGCGCGCCCGGCGCATGAATTAAGGACGTCGATGCCCGAGGTGATTCTGACTGGCGCTTCCGGAAGGCTGGAGGGCGCCTACACCCCTGGAAAAAAGCCGAACGCCCCGATCGCGCTGATCCTGCACCCCCACCCCAAGGCGGGCGGGCAGATGAACAATGCGCCGACGGTGCAGCTCTATCGCTGCTTCATGAAGCGCGGCTTCGCGACTCTGCGGTTCAACTTCCGCGGCGTCGGGCGGAGCCAGGGCGAGTTCGACAGCGGTATCGGCGAGCTGGCGGACGCCGCCTCGGCGCTGGACTGGCTGCAGACCAATAACCCGACGGCGGCGCAGACCTGGGTGGCGGGCTATCAGTTCGGCGCCTGGATCGGCATGCAGCTCCTGATGCGGCGGCCGGAGACGGACGGGTTCATTTCCGTTTCGCCCCCCACCAACGTCTACGATTTCAGCTTCCTGGCGCCCTGCCCTGCCTCTGGCTTGTTCCTACACGGTACGGACGACGGCGTCGCGGCCCCCAACGAGGTGGAGCGGGTGGTGGCGAAGCTTCGCACCCAGAAGGGCATCGTCATCGACTACGACCTGATCGAAGGCGCCAATCACTACTGGACCAACCATCTTCAGGACGTGGAGGACCACGTGGGCGACTACCTCGACAAACGAATGGCGGCGGAGTTGCCGGGGTTCTGATCGCTTCCATAACGTCGTCATCCTCGGCCTTGTGCCGAGGACCCATAAGCGCTGAGCTGATGAGAAGGATGTTTTGGCAAGCGCCGCTCTTCAACGCCATCTGTCGAGTTCATGGGTCCTCGGCACAAGGCCGAGGATGACGGAGCTTGTTATGGCTTCACGATCCGCCCCCCCGTCATCGGCTGCGCCACGCCCGTGGTGCCCGGAAACGAGATCGGCAGCCCTCGCGCCATGCGCGCCGCCAGATAAGCGAAGGCTTCCGCCTCGATCGCGTCCCCGCGCCAGCCGAGCGCTTCGGCGGCCTGCACCGGCACGCCCGCCCGGGCTGTAATCGCGTCCATCAGGGCCGGATTGAGCCGCCCGCCGCCGGAAGCGATCAGCTCTCTTGGCCGTTCGTCCGGGCTGCGCACCGCCAGCGCCACCGTCTCGGCCGTGAAGGCGGTCAGGGTCGCAGCGCCGTCCTCCAGGGAAAGATGTTCGATCGGTGTCAACGGAAAATCATAGCGGTCGAGGGATTTTGGACCTTTAGCGGCGAAATAGGGATGATCCAGCAGGGCGGACAGCGCCGCCTGATCCACCGTCCCGACCCGCGCGTAGCGGCCGTCAGGATCGAAGCGCAGGTCGGTTTTGGCCTGCACCCAAAGGTCGATCATGCCGTTGGCTGGACCAGTGTCGAAGGCATGCAGTTCACCGGAACTGGGGATTAACGTGATGTTGGCGACGCCGCCGAGGTTCAGGATCGCCACCGGCGCTTCCAACCCCGACGCCTTGGCCCGGGCGGCGTGGTAGATCGGGGCCAGCGGCGCCCCCTCCCCGCCTGCCGCCACGTCGGCGGTGCGGAAGTCGAAAGCGACGGGCACGCCCAACCCTTTGGCCAGCAAAGCACCGTCGCCGAGCTGCACCGTCCGGCCGATACGCGCCCCCGTCGGGCGCTCGTGCAGCACCGTCTGACCGTGGAACCCGGCGAGATCGAGGTCGGACGCCTTCAACCCGTTGGCCGCGAGGAACTCGCGCGCGGCGGTCAGGTGTTCCTCCGCCACTGCCTGGGCGGCGTCCGCAAACACCGCCGGCTCCGGCGCACCGCGCGCCCAGCGCTTGGCGGCCTCGGTCGCCTGCAGCACCACGCCGCGGGTGTCGGGCGACAGCTTGCGCTCCCCCGCCGGGCCGAACCCCTGGATCGTCTCGCCGTCGGTCTCCAGCACCGCCATGTCCACGGCGTCCAGAGAGGTGCCGCTCATGAACCCGAGAATACGCATGCGCCCTCCTGGGTTCTGCAAACCGAACCCGCGTGGTACACGCCCGCGCTTCGCCGAGAAAGCTGCACCGATGTCGCTCGCCCCGTTCAAATCCGAGTTCCTGCGCGTCATGAGCGCGCGGGGCTACATCCACCAGCAGAGCCATGCCGAAGAGCTGGACGCCGCCGCGGCGTCAGGCCCGATCACCGCCTACATCGGCTTCGACGCCACCGCCGACAGCCTGCACGTGGGTTCGCTGGTGCAGATCATGCTATTGCGTCGGCTGCAGCAGACCGGGCACAAGCCGATCGTGGTGATGGGGGGCGGCACCACCAAGGTGGGCGATCCGTCCGGCAAGGATACGCAGCGGCAGATGCTGACCGACGCGCAGATCGCCGCCAACATCGCCAGCCTGAGGAAGGCCTTCGAGCCGTTTCTGAGCTTTGGCTACGGCCCGACTGATGCCATCGTGGTGGACAACGACGAATGGCTCTCCAAGCTCGGCTATGTGGAGTTCCTGCGCGAATACGGGCCGCACTTCACCATCAACCGGATGCTGACGTTCGATTCGGTGAAGCTGCGCCTCGACCGCGAGCAGCCGCTGACCTTCCTTGAATTCAACTACATGCTGATGCAGGCCACCGACTTCCTGGAGCTGAACCGGCGTTACGGCTGCGTGCTGCAGATGGGCGGGTCGGATCAGTGGGGCAACATCCTGAATGGCGTGGAGCTGATCCGGCGGGTGGACAGCAAGCCCGCGTTCGCGCTGACGACGCCGCTGATCACCACCGCCTTGGGCGCCAAGATGGGCAAGACGGCGGCGGGGGCGGTGTGGCTGAACGCCGAGCTTCTTTCGCCTTACGCCTACTGGCAGTTCTGGAGGAACACCGAGGACGCCGACGTCGGCCGCTTCCTGAAGCTGTTCACCGATTTGCCGCTGGACGAGATCATGCGGCTGGCGGCGCTGCAGGGCGCGGAGATCAATGAGGCCAAGAAGGTGCTCGCCAACGAAACCACCGCCCTGATGCACGGGCGAACCGCTGCGGAGACGGCGGCTGGGGCGGCTCAAGCGGCGTTTGAGGAGGGAAAGGCGTCGGGCGACCTGCCCACTATTCACGTCAAGGGGCCGATCACGGGGACCAACGTTACGGCCGAGCTGGTGACCTCCGCCTTCGTCGCCTCCAAATCCGAGGTGCGGCGGCTGGCGCAGCAGGGCGGGCTGAGGGTCAACGACCGGGCTGAGAGCGATCCTGACCGCGCGCTTACGGCGGCGGACCTCAACGCCGACGGCGTGGTGAAGGTGGCTCTAGGCAAGAAGAAGATCGTGTTGTTGCGACCGCAATAAACGTCCGGCGCTGGTCATCCTCGGAATCGCGCGCCGATAGCCCGAGGACCCAGCAGCAGCCGCCGTCCCGCTTGCTGGGTGCTCTGATCGATCTTCGATCGTCAGAGGGTGACTAAATTTGTTTGAGGAACTTGAAATGAATGAACTGAACGCTGGCGACAAAGCTCCCGACTTCGATCTCCCCACCGACGGCGGCGGCCGGGTGAAACTGTCGGACTTAAAAGGTCAATCCGTCGTGCTTTACTTCTATCCCAAGGACGACACCTCCGGCTGCACCTCCGAAGCGCAGGGCTTCACCGCCGCCGCCGCAGAGTTCAAGACCGCAGGCGCGACCGTGATCGGCGTCTCCAAGGACAGCGTCAAAAGCCACGACAAGTTCAAGGCCAAGTACGACCTCGATTTGATCCTCGCCTCAGACGAGACCGGCGAGATGCTGGAGCGCTACGGCGTATGGGTGAAGAAGAGCATGTACGGTCGCGAGTACATGGGTATTGAACGAGTCACAGTCCTGATCGACGCCAACGGCGCGATCAAACAAATCTGGCGCAAGGTGAAGGTGCCGGGCCACGTAGATGCGGTGCTGAAGGCGCTCAAAAACTAACCAGGCCGGCATGCGACATTAACGCGCAACGCCACAGCCGGTTTAGAAAAGCCTTAAGAATCAGCGCGGCCTTCGCGAGGAGTGCCTTCAAAAGTAAAGAAGAGTTTAATCGCCGCAGGCGAGTCGCCTTGCTTACCTGTCGCATATTTGCTGCATAGCCCACGAAAGTAACAGCCGGGGCGGTGGCAAATGAGTGATGGGCGCTTGGCGCGTTTGCGCCAGACGATCTTCCGGATCTTCCCAGAGCGCCATGTCTATTTGCGCTCCGGCGGCGATATGCGCTCCTTCGTGCTCACCTCGGCCGATCAGGTGATCGTGGCCGCCAGCCTCGCCGCCTGCCTCACCTGGACCCTGTTCGCCACCGGATCCATGGCCATCAGCGCCTTCTCCGGCGCGTCCCAGGACGCCATCGCCGCCAAGACCCAGGCCTATTACGAGCGCCTGATCGCCGATCGCCAGGCGCGACTGAATTCCGCCGTGGCCCGCCTTTCTTCCACCGCCGGTTCCATGGACGGCCTCGCCAAGGCGGTGACCGAGCGCCACGCGGCCCTGGCTATGCTGCTCAGCGACCTTCATGGCGCGCCGGGCGCGGCCCAGGCCTTGGCGCCCATCAAGCCGCAAGACCTCGCCAGCAAATCGCCCACCGATCAGATCAAGTCCGTGGAAAATGATCAGGAGCGCCTGGTCGCCGCCGCCGAAGGCTACGCCCACAGCCGCGCCGATCGCCTGCGCCTGGCTTTTCATCTGGCCGGCCTCGATCCGTCATCCTATTCCAATCGCACCGCCTCAGGCGAAGGTCTCGGCGGCCCTCTGATCGAAGCGAAGGACCCGCGCGCCCTCGCCGCTGTCCTGGACGTGGACGAGGCTTTCGCCGGCCGCATCCAGGCCGCCAGCCAGGATCTGAACGCCATGCGCTCCATGAGCGTGGAGGTGAAGAAGCTGCCCCTGGCCGAACCCCTGAACGATCCGCGCCGCACCAGCCCCTTCGGCGTGCGGGTGGACCCCTTCACCCACCATGCCGCCTTCCATCCTGGACAGGATTTCGCCGGCGCCACCATGACCCCGATCCATGCCACGGCCCCCGGCGTCATCTCCTTTACCGGGCAAAGGAACGGCTACGGCAACGTGGTTGAAATAGACCACGGCGGGGGATTCAAGACACGCTACGCCCACCTGCAGGCGATTTTCGTGGCCATGGGCCAGCGGGTGGGGTTAGGTGAACACATTGCGGGGATGGGCTCGACGGGTCGCTCGACCGGCACCCACCTCCACTACGAAGTCTGGCAGAACGGACGCGTGCAAGACCCAACACGTTTTTTGAAGGCGGGTGATTATGTTCAGCAAAACAACGACTAATTCTCAGCAGCCGATGCAGTCCCAGCCGCCCCGGCGGATGGACATCCCCTCTGCGCCCCAGCCGCAGATGGACAACGCCATGCGCCGCACCTCGGGCAAACCCGCGTCGATCCTGGCGGCGGACCTGGTGTTCGAGGGCAATATCTCCGGCGACGGCGAACTGATGATCGACGGCGCGGTGAAGGGCGACGTTCACGTGGCGCGCCTTGTGGTGGGCGAACACGCCCATGTGGAAGGCACCCTGCGCGGCGCTCACATCGAAATACGCGGCCACGTCCACGGCAACATCGAAGGCAAGGCCGTGCGCCTGCTGGAAACCGCTCACGTCGAGGGGGACATCACTCACGAGCAGCTCTCCATCGACGTCGGCGCCTTCTTCCAAGGCCGCTGCGCCCAGTTCCGCCCGGCCGCTCAATCCGCGCCTCAGCCCGTGGCGCTGCACGCCCCGGCCGCAGAGCCGCAGGCGCCGACGCAATCAGCCAATGTGATCGAACTGGATCACGCCGCTCAGCGGTAAGCGGGCTAAACGCCGAATCGGCCAGAGACCGGTGTGCGTTTTTGTCTGTTTGAGTTCGCTTCACGTCCAATATTTACCGTCGCTTATCCGCGCGGGCCCGCGTTAGAAAAAGGGGATCGGCGAGAGCCGGTCTCCTTTCTGGCGTTTGGGGTTCGCCATTGGGCTATCGGGCCGCCGCAGCATATCGACCCGGCGTTAATCCAAATTGTCGCGAGAAGGCGGCGATGAAGGCGCCGACGCTTTGATAGCCGCTGTCGATCGCCGCGTTGGTGACACTGGAGCCTGATGTCAGGCAGGCGACCGAATGGATCAGTCGCGCTTTTTGGCGCCATGCATCGAGGGTCAATCCTGTTTCCTGGGGAAAGAGGCGTTGTAGGGTGCGAAGGCTTGCTCCGGAACCGCGCGCCAGGGACGTCAAGTCGCTTTCATCTTGCGGCGCTTGCTGGAGGCGATGAGCGAGGGCGTAAGCCCGCGCATCGCGTGGCAGCGGTAGACACAAATCTTCGCGGCGCGCCTCCCCCAACAGATCGATGAGCACGCCGGCCATGCGATCGTGTTCCGGCCGGGCAGGCGCCAACATGCCGATGCGGACGATATGCAAGATAAGCTCGCGCAGGAGCGGCGCGACTTCGATCGTTCCAGGCTCCTGATACAAGGACGCCGCTCGGGCGGCCGCGATATAGAGGGTCCGCATCGCAACCTCTCCCTGGACATCAATCCGGTGCTCGACCCCTGCGGGAAGCCAGATCGCCTTGGTGGCCGGCGTGAGCCAGACGGCCTTCTCGGTCACCACGTGCATGACCCCTGAGCGCGCGAAAACCAGTTGCGCCCAGGGATGTCGATGGGTTGCGATAACCGCGCCCGACCGAAGGGTGATGGCGAGGGAGCGGACGTCGAACCCGTCTTCCACCGCCATCAGTCGAAGACGCCGGGATCGTACTGCATGGCGCCGACCAGGTTGCCTTCGCTGTCCTCGAAATAGATCAGCTCGCCCACCCCCTCGATTCGATAGGGTTGCATGACGATCTTGCCCCCGTTCCTCTCGACAGCAGCGATTGTCTCCTTCAGGTTTTCGACGCCGAAGCTGGTCTCGAAGCTCGCCATCTGCACGCCCGGTGTTAAAGACCGCCTTTCCTGCAAGGCGCCAAGCAGGCCCTCGCCGGCGTTCTTGACCTGATAGTAGTTGGGCGGCCCCCAGGGATCGAAGCGCCAATCGAAGACGTCTTCGTAGAATTGCTTGGCGCGTTGAATGTCGTCGGCGTTGATAGCGAAGTGCCGGAATGTGGCTGGCATCGTTGACCTCCATAGCTGAACCACCAGCCTATGAGATCCCAGTGTGGCGCACTTGCGCTAAAACGCCAATTTATATCGCACACGCGCCATTACTCAATGCGGGCAGGCAGCTAGGATGAGATGACCGCTTCCGTCTTGGCCTTCAGCTCGTCGAGCGTGATCCCTACGGCCAACTCCACCACCTTCAGCGCCGCGCCATTCGGCTTGTCCACCGCGAACACGCCGAGGTCGGTGATGACCAGGTCCACCACGCCCTTCCCGGTGAGCGGCAGGGTGCAGGCGTTCAGGAGCTTGGGCGCGCCGGATTTCTCGCAGTGATCCATCACCACCACCACCCGCTTGACCCCGGCCACGAGGTCCATGGCGCCGCCCATGCCCTTGACCATCTTGCCGGGCACCGTCCAGTTGGCCAGATCGCCATTGGCGGACACCTGCATGCCGCCGAGAATCGACAGGTTGATGTGCCCGCCCCGGATCATGGCGAAGCTGTCGGCCGATGAGAAGAAGGACGAGGTCGGCAGCGCGGTGATGGTCTGCTTGCCGGCGTTGATCAGGTCCGCGTCCTCTTCGCCCTCATAGGGGAAGGGGCCCATGCCCAACATGCCGTTCTCGCTCTGCAGGGTCACGCTGACCCCGCTTGGGATGTAATTGGCCACCAGCGTCGGGATGCCGATGCCGAGGTTGACGTAGAAGCCGTCGCGCAATTCCTTGGCGGCGCGCTCAGCCATCTGCTCGCGGGTCCATCCCTTTTGGTCTTGGGCCATATTAAACCTCCGATCCGGCGGCGGCGAGCTCCGCCCTTGCGCGGGTGGTGGTGCGCTCGATGCGCTTTTCAAACACCGCCCCCTTGAAGATACGGTCCACGTAGACGCCGGGGGTATGGATCTGATCCGGATCGATCTCGCCGGGCTGAACCAGCTCCTCGACCTCCACCAGAGTGACCTTGCCGGCGGTGGCCATCATCGGATTAAAGTTCCGCGCCGTCTTACGATAAATGAGATTACCCGCCGTATCGCCCTTCCACGCCTTGACGATGGAGAGGTCGGCGAGGAGGCCGCGCTCCATCACGTACCACTCGCCGTCGAACTGTTTGGTTTCCTTGCCCTCGGCGATCACCGTGCCGTATCCGGTCTTGGTGTAGAAGGCCGGGACGCCAGCGCCGCCCGCGCGGATGCGTTCGGCCAAGGTGCCCTGTGGATTGAACTCCAGCTCGAGATCGCCCGAGAGGTAGAGCTGCTCGAACAGCTTGTTCTCCCCCACGTAAGACGAGATCATCTTTTTGATCTGGCCATTCTCCAGAAGGAGACCCAGGCCGAACCCGTCCACGCCGCAGTTATTGGAGATCACCGTGAGGTCTTTCACGCCGGCGCGGCGAATGGCGGCGATCAGGTTCTCCGGAATGCCGCAGAGGCCGAACCCGCCAGCCATGATGGTCATGCCGTCGAAAAGAACGCCTTCGATCGCCGCCGACGCATCCGCACAAACCTTGCCGCTCATACAGCCTCCACACCCTTTTGCCGCGCTTCAGTGGCGCAGAACGCGGAGGCGTTCAACCGGGCCGGAGCAAAAAGTCAGTGGGGCTGGACGCTCGTGGTCGTGGTGGAGGAGGACTGTGTCGTGGTGACGATGTTGGGCGCCGCCGGCGGCGGGGGCGTTGATCCGATGGTCGCCACCTCAGTGTCGGCCCAGCCGGTGATGTTGGTCAAGACCTCACCCGTGGCTTGATCGAACGCCGTGACGATGGTGGCGACGCTGTTGGCGGCGGCCGGTTTGGAAGCGGCGAAAGCCCGCTGATCCAAAAGCCGGCCGTCCGAGCGGGTTAGCCGCGCCGCCGCGGTGACCACGATCGTCGGCGCTTGGCCCGAGCGGTCGTAGCGAGCCTCGAAACTGGTGACGTCCACCCGAAGGACCGCGCCGGCGGGGCCGAGATCGCCCACATTGACCACTTCAGTCCGCACACTCTTCTGCTCGAACGCCCGCTGCATCGCCTCGGTAAAGAGTTGTCGCGCCGGCGCCACCCAGCGCACGCCAGCGAGATAAGCGGTCTCATCCCCCTTCACTGTTAGGATGCCGTCGGAGCTGGAGGCGCGGGGAAAGCCGATCGTGCCCAGCACCAAGCCGATTTTCGCCGCTGCAGACGGGGTCATCGGCGGGCTCGGTGCGGGAATGGAGGCCTCCACCCCGAACCGATAAAGCTGCGCCGGCTTCACCTTGGGCAGGAGGGAGACGCAGCCGCCGAGGCCGATGGCCAGCGCAACCGCGAACACGGGGGCGAGAAGCGGTTTGCGCATCATGGGTGCACCTTCATCTCTTTGGCCGGCGGCTTGGAGAGGACGCCCTGCGGATTCTGTTCGATGTCGTTGATGACGCGATTGAGCGACTCTGCGGCGGTCTGCAGGCTGACGATGGCGCTGGAGATGCGCGGCAGGCCGTTGGTGGCGAAGTCGGTGGTGGGACCCTGCAGCTTGCCCAGGGTGTTCTTCACGTCTTCCGCCGTGCCCTTGATCTGATCGGCGGCGTCGGCGAGATTCTTCAGCGTGCGCTTGCCGTCGCCGTTGACGAGGCCGTTGGCGCTATCGGTCAGCTGGGCGATGTGCTGGGAGGTCTGGTCAATCGACTTGATCGTGGTGTCGAGGTCGGCCAGCATCTGCTTTTGGCCCTTGATCTCGTCCGCCACCGCCTTCACGTCGGTGAGGGTGTCCGACACGCTGGCGATGTTCTTGTCCGAGAGGAGCTTGTTGACCCGGTCCAGGGCCTCCACCGTGCGGGTGAGCACATCGCCGCCGCCCTGCAGCAAGCTTTCCAGCGCCCCTTCCTTGGTGTGGATCACCGGAACGGTGTTGGAGGGAACCGTGTCCTTCAACAGCCGCTTGGAGACGGTGCCGGCGCTGATCTGGATGTAGTTCACCCCGGTGATGCCGAGAGGCTCCAGCGTCGCCAGGGAGTCCTCCCGCACCGGGGCGTCGGACGAGGTGCGGATGCGCGCCACCACGCGGTTCGGATCGAGCTTGTCCAGGCTTAGCTTAGTCACCTCCCCCACCTTGATGCCGTTGAAATAGACTTCGCCGCCGCTGGAGAGCCCCCGCACCGGCCCTTTGAAGTCCACGTCGTAGATGTCGTACTGCTTGGTGAACTGGAACCGCGCCAGCCAGAAGACGAAGATGATCGTCGCCATCACTAAAAGCAGGGAGATCAGACCCACAAGGGCGTAATGCGCGTTGCGCTCCATCAGGTGTCTCCTGCCGCGCCCATCTTGGCGTTTTGGGCGGCCCGGCCGCGGGGTCCAAGGAAATACTCCTTGATCCACGGATGATCGGATTTTTCCAGCTCATGAATGGGGGCCACGGCCACGATCTTCTTATCCGCAATCACCGCCACCCGGTCGCAGATGGCGTAGAGAGAGTCCAGATCGTGGGTGATCATGAAGACGGTCAGGCCAAGATTGTCGGACAGATTGCGGATCAGCCGGTCGAACGCCTCCGCCGAGATGGGGTCCAGGCCCGCGGTGGGCTCGTCCAGGAACAACAGCTCCGGGTCCATGACGATGGCGCGGGCGAGGCCGGCGCGCTTTCTCATGCCGCCGGATAGCTCGGCCGGATGCAGGGCGCCGGCGTTGGCGGGAAGCCCCGTCATGGAAATCTTCAGGTCCGACACCTCATCCACCATGCGGCGGGGCAGCTTGGTGTGTTCGATCAGGGGCGCGCCGACGTTTTCCCGCACAGTCAGGGCGGAGAAAAGGGCGCCGTTCTGGAACAGGACGCCCCAACGGCTCTCCAGGTCCCGCCGCGCCTTGTCCGTGCTGGTGTAGGGATTGATGTCCAACACCTCCACAGAGCCGCCGTCGGGCTGGCGCAGGCCGATGAGGGAATTCAGCAGCACCGACTTGCCGGCGCCCGATCCGCCGACCAAACCCAAAACTTCGCCCTTGCGGACGTCCAGATCAACGCCATCATGAACCACATTGTCGCCAAAGCGGGATACGAGACCTTTGATCTGGATCACTTTCTCCGCATCGTCGCCCGGCGCGGGGCGGCGCTGCTGCTGGGGAACCGGGGCGACTTCGCCGTCTGGAGCCATATCGCCCGGGCTCATACGCCGAGCTCCATGAAAATCAGGGCGAAGACGGCGTCGATGACGATGATGGAGAAGATCGCCTGCACCACCGCGGTGGTCACGCGCCGGCCGAGCTGCTCCACGTCGCCGCCGACCTCCAGCCCCTGGCGGCAACCGATGGCGGCGATCACCACCGCCATCACCGGCGACTTGGCGAGGCCGAGGTAGAGGTTCAGCGCCCCCACATTGTCCAGCATCCGCTGCAGGAAGAAGGAGGGCGAGAGGTCCAGCACCACCCACGTCACCAAAATTCCGCCCGCGAGACCCGAGACGATAGCGATGAAGGTCAAGAGCGGCGTCATGGTCAGCATCGCGAGGAAGCGCGGGATGACGAGGGCCTCGAAGGGATCGACGCCCATAACCTGCATGGCGTCCACCTCCTGATTCATCTTCATCGCGCCGAGTTCAGCGGCGAAGCTGGAGGCGGAGCGCCCTGCCAGAAGGACGGCTGTGATCAGCACCCCAAATTCCCGCAGCATGGCGACGCCGATCAGCTCGACGGTGAAGACCGACGCCCCAAACTGGGTCAGGAGCGAGGCGCCCAAAAACGCCACCGTCGCGCCGATGAAGAAGTTGGTGAGCGCCACGATGGGCAAGGCGTCCAGCCCCGCGCGCTCCATTAACGAGACCGTCGCCGCCACACGGATGCGGCCCGGATTGATGATCACCTGGCCCAGGGCGCTCAGAAGCCGCCCGAGGAAGGCCAGGGTGTGGAAGATGTCGTCGCCGACGGTCTCAACACCTTTCCCAGCCCGCACCAGCATGGCGTAGGTGGGATTGAGGGGCGCTTGCGCCGCCGCCTGCTCCTTGGGCGCGCTGTCGGCCACCAGTTGCATCAGCTGGTGCACGTCTGGTCGCTCTGCAGGGATGGACAGCTTGGGCGCGGCGGCGGTCAGGGCGTAGGCGGCCACCGAATCGAACTTGCCGAGGTTTGTGAGATCCAGGTCCGCGGCGCCGGCGCCCTTCAGAGCGGAGGTCAGACGCACGCCGGCGCGACCGAGACCAAGCGCCGTCCAATCGCCGCTCAAAGCTACTTTCGGAACGTCGCCGCCCTTGTCGATCTGGAAGCTGGCCGCTTTATCCATGCCTCGGCAAATCACCCTTTGATCTGGATAAGCCCGGTTAAAGCGAAGGTTGCACGCCGCCGCGCGATCGTAAACGCGCTTGTGCAGGGCGTTGGCGAAATCAGCAAGCACCCACCGTCGCTCGCCCACGAACGAGCCTTGGCCAAAGCTCTTGCTTTTCAAGTGAACGCCGATAAGTCGGCGCCGACGCGCCCACAGATTTTCTGGGTGGCTCCCGCGCCCAAGCGACTTAAGTTGCGCGAACCCCCATCCGCCCCGAAAGGCGCAGCTCATGGCTTCCATCAACACCCTCTTCAGCGCCTTCCATATCAAGGGCCTCCACCTGCCAAACCGTGTGGTGATGGCGCCGATGACGCGCTCCTTCTCGCCGGGGGGCGTCGCCACAAAGGATGTCGCCGCCTACTACCGCCGCCGGGCGGAGAACGAGGTCGGGCTGATCATCACCGAGGGCACGGGGGTGGCCCGTCCCGCCTCATTGAACGATCCCAACATCCCGCGCTTTCACGGCGACGCCGAACTGGCCGGCTGGAAGACCATAGTGGACGAGGTCCACGCCGCGGGCGGCCTGATCGCGCCGCAGCTCTGGCACGTGGGCGCGGTGCGCACGCGGGAGGCGGACTGGACCCCGCCCGGCCCCTACGACAGCCCCTCGGGCTTCTCCAGCCCCGGCAAGAAGTTCGGCGAGGCTATGAGCGACGCGGAAGTGGCCGACGCCATCGCCGCCTTCGCTAAGGCGGCCAGGGACGCCAAGGCGCTGGGCTTTGACGCCGTCGAGCTGCATGGCGCGCACGGCTATCTGATCGACCAGTTCTTCTGGCAGGGGGTGAATCTGCGCGAAGACCAATATGGCGGCCCCAGCATCGTGGAGCGCTCCAAATTCGCCGCCGAGATCCTGAAGGCGGTCCGCGCCGAGGTCGGCCCGAACTATCCGGTGATCATCCGCATCAGCCAGTGGAAGCAGCAGGACTTCAGCGCCCGCTTGGCGGAAACCGAAGCAGAGCTGCAGGCTTGGCTCGGAACCCTGGTGGACGCGGGCGCCGACGTGCTGCACTGCTCCCAGCGCCGCTTCTGGGAGCCGGAGTTCCCTAACGCAGATGGAGGGGGTTCGGATCTGAACTTCGCCGGCTGGGCCAAGAAACTTACCGGCGTGCCGGTGATCACCGTGGGCTCAGTCGGCCTCTCAGGGGATTTCATCAACGCGTTTGGAGGCGAAAGCTCCGATCCCGCGTCCCTGGACGAGCTCCTGCGCCGCCTGGATCGGGGTGACTTCGATCTCGTAGCCGTCGGCCGCGCCCTCCTGCAGGCCCCGCAATGGGCTCGCAAGGTGCATGAAGGCCGCAACGACGATCTGCAGCCCTTCACCAAGGAAGCGATGGGGCTGCTGTCTTAAGCGGCGCCCGGCGCGGCGGCCTCAGCCCCGCTCCAGCACCCGAAAGACGAACGAGTAGTCGTCACCCTCTCCCGCGGAATAGGTTTCGGACCGCACCTCGCGCCATCCCGTCTCGTCGAAGGCGGGAAAGGCCACATCCCCCTGAACCACGGCATCCACCTCAGTCAGGTACATCCGCCTGACCTTGGGCATGGCCAGGGCTAACAGCGCTGCGCCGCCGATCACGCAAACCTCTTCTGCACCGTCCTCCTCAGCCTGCTCGCGAGCGATGGAGACCGCCTCATCGAACCGTTCGCAGACGACCGCGCCCTCCGCCTCAAACGAGCCGTCGCGGGTGAGGACGATGTTGGTGCGGCCAGGCAAGGGCTTCCTCGGCAGGCTGTCCCAGGTCTTCCGCCCCATGATCACGGGCTTGCCGAGGGTGGTGGCCTTGAAGAGTTTCAGGTCGGATTTCAGACGCCACGGCAGCCCTCCGTCCCGCCCGATCACCCCGTTCTTCGCCCGCGCGACGGGGCCGAGCGCGATGGGGATCAAACCGCCACCTTGGCCTTGATGTGCGGATGCGCCTGATAGCCCTCCAGCGCGATGTCTTCGTACGCATAGGCGAACAGGTCGGCGCGGGGCGAAAGCTTCAAGGTTGGGAACGGATAAGGCGCCCGCTGAAGCTGCAGCTTCGCCTGCTCCAGGTGGTTCAGGTAAAGGTGCGCATCGCCGAAGGTGTGCACGAACTCGCCGACCTGCAGCCCCACCACCTCGGCCACCATATGGGTCAGCAAGGCATAGCTGGCGATGTTGAACGGCACGCCCAGGAACACGTCGGCGGAGCGCTGGTAGAGCTGGCAGCTCAGTCGCCCTCCCCCTTCTCCATCCGGCGCCACGAAGAACTGGAACAGGCAGTGGCAGGGCGGCAACGCCATGTCGTCCACATCCGCCGGGTTCCAGGCGGAGACGATATGGCGGCGGCTCGTGGGATTGGTCTTCAGCCCTTCGATCAACCGGGCGATCTGGTCAATGCTCCGCCCATCCGGCGCGGCCCAGGAGCGCCATTGCTTGCCGTAGACCGGGCCAAGCTCGCCCTCTGGGTCCGCCCACTCGTTCCAAATGGAGCAGCCCCGCTCCTGCAGCCAGCGCACATTGGTCTCGCCGCGCAGAAACCACAAAAGCTCCACCGCCACAGACTTGAAATGCAGCTTCTTGGTGGTGAGGAGCGGAAATCCCTTGGAAAGATCGAACCGCATCTGCCGCCCGAAAACACCCAGCGTCCCCGTGCCGGTCCGATCGCCCCGCTCCACCCCGTTGGCCATGATGTCGGAGAGAAGGTTCAGGTACTGC